>NZ_NINW01000007.1 GCF_002188465.1 Pigmentiphaga sp. NML080357
CCCTCCTGTCGCTGCGCGACATCCTCCCCAAGGGAGGGAGCGCCCCCTTCGGGCGGCCGGGCGGGCGCGCTCACCGGACGACCCTCCTGTCGCTGCGCGACGTCCTCCCCAAGGGAGGGAGCGCCCCCTTCGGGCGGCCGGGCGGGCGCGCTCATTCACCCGGCTTGAAATCAATGCGCCGGCCGACGTCCGCCCAGTGGCGCAATTCGCTGGCGACGAAGCCGGGAAAGTCCCGGGCGCCGGGGCCGTCGACGGTAGCGCCGTAGTCCTTCCACAGCGCCTTGATCTTGTCGGTGCCCAGGGCCTGGACGATGAGCCCGCGCATGCGTTCGGCTATCTCGGGCGGAAGCTTGGCGGGGCCGAAGATGCCGTACCAGGTCGTCACGGCGAGGTCGGGCACGCCGGCTTCGGCCAGCGTGGGCGTGCTCGGCAGCGCGGGCGAGCGCGCGGCCGACGTGACGGCCAGGGCGCGCAGCGCGCCGCTTCGTATCTGGCCCAGGGCCATGGGCATGGTCTCGAACATCAGGTCGATCTGGCCGCCGAGCAGGTCCGTGATCGCCGGCGCGCTGCCCCGGTAATGCACGGCCTGCATCTTGGCGCCGGTCAGCAGCTTGAAATGCTCGGTGGAGAGATGGTGCAAGCCGCCCTTGCCGCCCGTGCCGTAATTCAGGCCCTGCTCCGACGTCTTGCCCGCGCGGACCAGGTCTTCCAGGGTCTTGAACGGCGAATCGCTGCGCACCAGCACTACGTTCGGCACATTGGCGATCAGCCCGATGGGCGCCAGGTCCTTGGCCGTGTCGTAGGGCATCTTGGGATAGGCGATGGGCAGGATCACATGATGGATGGCGCCGAACAGAAAGGTGTAGCCGTCGGGCGCGGCCTTGGCCACGTTGTTCGCGCCTATCATTCCCGCCGCGCCGCCGACGTTCTCGACGATGAAGCGTCCGCCGGACAAGTCCGACATGGCCTGGGCCAGCGGCCGCGCCAGGGTATCGAGCGAACCGCCGGCGCTGGCGGGCACGATCAGTCGGACGGGACGGCTGCCGGGCCAGGCGCCGGTGGCGAATGAAAGGGCCGGCACCGCGAGCGCCATCGCGGCCAGCAGGCGAAGGGCAATGCGCATGAATGTCTCCTTTATGGGTATGGGTCCGGACGACGGCGGGCGCTATCCTTTGCCCTTGCCGGCCGAGCACGGCAGCTTGGCGATCTCGGCGATGGACGCGCGGTCGGGCTCGAAGCCGAGTCCCGGCGCCTCCGGCAGCTCCAGCCAACCGTCGCGCGGCTCGGGAATGTCGCGGTAGAGCTTTCTCATCATTTCCACGGCCACCAGGTGCCACTCGACCCTTCCGCCGTGCGCGAGCCCGGCATGCAGGTGCATGTTGTGCAGCGGGAAGGCGCCGCCGTTGGCCATCGGCACGTTGTAGGCCTCGGCCATGCCAGCGATCTTGGCGGCCTGGGTGAAGCCGCCGCTGATGACCACGTTGGGCTGCACGTAGTCCACCGCCCCTGCGGTCAGCATGTCGCGGAAGCGGAAGGCGAGGCCCTCGTTCTGGCCGGCCGCCACGGCCATGCCGGTGCGGCGCCGCAGGTCGGCCATCAGGCGCACGTCGTTCTGCGTGACGGGCTCCTCGAAGAACGCGATGTCGCAATCGCGCACGGACAGCGCCAGCTTCTCGGCATGGAAGCCGTCGAGGCTGCAATTGGCATCGATGTAGAGGGAAGGCTGGGCCCCCACCGCTTCGCGCACCGCGCGCACGCGCAACGCATCCTCGCGGATGACCTCGCCCAGCGGCCGCGGTTCGTCGCGCCGCTGCAGCGCGCCGTGCCCCACCACCATCTTCAGATGCCCGAAGCCTTCCGCCACGCATGCGCGTGCGGCCTCGGCAAGGGCGTCGCGATCGAGGAAGTTGAAGCCGAAGGTGGTGTAGACCGGCACTTTGGAGCGGGCGCCGCCCAGGAGCCGCCAGACTGGTTGACCGAGGGCCTTGCCCTTGAGGTCCCACAACGCGACGTCCAGCGCCGCGACGGCGTGCATGCCATAGCCGGTCTGTCCGCGCGGACAGAGCAGCCAGTACAGTTTGTTCCACGCCGCCTCGTGGTTCATCGCGTCCATGCCGACCAGCGCGGGACCGGCCACGGCGTTGATGATGCCTGCCGCGACCTCTTCTTCCGTAATCGCGGTCAGGCCATGGCCGACCAGCCCGTCTGCGGTTTCGACCTCGACATGGCATGCCGACAGCGACGTCGAGCGGCCCACACCGCCGGCTGAATATTCGAGCGGGACGTTCAATGGCGTAGCGTGTACGCGGGCAATCTTCACCGGCATTTCCTTCTAGCGTGAAACGAATCGGCCCTCCGCGCCGCATCGCGGCGTCAGGCAGGATGAGCCTCGAGGCTGCGCAGGCGCAGCCGGCAGCTATGCTGACAAAGGCCGCGGCTGGCGGCCATTGCTATTTTTTTCACGCTGGTTTCGCATTTCGCGCATGCGGATGCGCATCAGGCCGGCGGTGCGTCGCGCGGCCCGGATCGCGCCAGGAATTCGGCAACCGACAGCGCGGCGGAGGAGATATCGGGAGCATGCCGGTGGCACAGCACGAACTGCCGCCGCGCCCAAGGCTCGGCGATCTCGATGTGGCGGAACGTCTTGCTCACCGCCAGCCACTGGGCCACTCCCTGCGGCACCAGCCCCACGCCGAGCTCGGCCTGGATCATGGCCAGCATGGTGTCGAAGCTGCGGGCGCGCACGCGGACGTTGAGCTTGCCATCGTGGCGCGCGGCCAGCCGCACCAGCAGCATCGACAACGCCGAGTCCTCGTTCAAGCCGACGAGATCGCACGGCAGGATGTCGGCGAATCCCACCTGCCTGCGCCGCGCGAGCGGATGGCCCCGGTGGGTCACGAGCACCAGCCTGTCCTCGCGATACGGGCGGGTTCGCATCATCGCCGGCGGCGTGCTGACGGCCGCTTCGTAGATGCCGACCTCTGCGGTTCCCTGCACCACCGCCTTGATCACGCCGTAGCTGGTCCCCTCCTGCGTTTCGATGTCGATGTCGGGAAACAGCGCCTGGTGCGCGCGTATGTCGCCCGGCAGGAACTGCAGCGCCGCCGAGGTACAGGCCGCCACCCGGGCCAGCCCCTTGTGGCCGTCGGCATGCGCGGCTGCGTCGTTGTGCATGCGCTCGACCGAGTGCATCAGCGCGCGCGCATGGGCCAGCAGGCTGCGGCCGGCATCGGTGGGAACCATGCCGTGCGGCCGGCGCTGGAACAGCGCGATGCCGAACTGGGCCTCCAGTTCGGCGATGCGTCGCGAGGCGGCGGTCACGGCCACGCACTGCTGTTCGGCGGCCCGGGTGATGCTGCCGTGCTCGACCGTGGCGATGAATAGACGGATGGACGTAAGATCGAAACGGATGCGGTCCAGGCCCAGGCGCCGGGCCTGCGAGGAGAGCTGCCGCTCGGCGGCCGGGGTCGGGGTGTTCAACGCTTTGCTCATGGCTTGCTTGTCGGTGTGCGGCAATTCCTGTTAGCCTCGCGGGCCCAGGGTCTCAAGCGTACCGCGAAAGATCCACCGCTTTGCCGCCCTGCCGCGGGCCGGGCGGCCGCAAGGACTCCACATGCTCGAACTGATCAGCCTGCACCAGTGCTTCGGCGGCCAGCAACGTTTCTACCGCCACGACTCCACCGCCATCGGACTGCCGATGCGCTTCTCGGTCTTCCTGCCCACGCATGCGGACGCGGGGCCCGTACCCGTGATGTTCTATCTTGCGGGCCTGACCTGCACCGAAGAAACGTTCATGATCAAGGCCGGCGCCCAGCGCTTCGCGCAGCGGCACGGGATCATGCTGGTCGCGCCCGACACCAGCCCGCGCGGCGCCGGCATC
>NZ_NINW01000004.1 GCF_002188465.1 Pigmentiphaga sp. NML080357
GGGGTCGTCTCAGAAAACGGAAAAAATCGTACGCTAAGCACCGCAAAGAAACTCGTGATGGACAGGCACGCTACGGTCGCGGGTCGTGCCTGCCCATTGCTCAGTTGCCCTTGACGCGCAACAGTGTCAGCGTACCGGCAGCCATCAACACGGCCGCCAGCCCGAAACCGACCACAGGCGAGACCGCCGTCCACACCACGCCGACCGAGGCGCTGGAAATGAACTTGGCAGCGCCATTGACGGTGCCCAGCGCGCCATAGCTCATCGCCAGCGTGTCCGGCTGCACCATCTCGGCCGTCACGGTGGACTCCAGCGCTTCCTGGACCGCCACGTACAGACCGGCAATGAAGAACACCCCGGCCAGCAGCGGCACGCTGGCTATGCCCAGCCAGAATGCGAGCGCCGTCAGCACCGCCGTCAGTGTGCCCAGCACATAACCGGCAATCAGCACCGGCAAGTGGCCGACACGATCCGCCAGCACGCCCACTGGGTAGGAAACAGCGACCTGCACGAGGTTGCGCCACACATAGAGAAGGCCAGCCACCTGTGCCGCCTGGATAACGCCCAGCGAGGGGGTCAGCAAGGTCGTGGCCGCCAGGATCAACAGGCTGTGCGAGAAATCACCGATGCCAAAGATGCCGACCGCGCCGAGATAGCGTTTGAACCGGGCGGGCAGGCCACGCAGCGAGCTGAAGAACTTCAGGGCCGGGTTGGGCGAATGCTCCGGGTCTTTGACCAGCGTGAGAAACGCCAGCACGGCTAAGACACCCGGAATCACCGACAGCCATAATACGAGCCGGAAGGGTCCAGCCGCGTCGCTCCAATGAATGCCTTGCGCCCAACCCAGCAGCGCGACGCCCAGCAAGGGGCCGATCACCGCACCCACGGTGTCGGCAGCCCGGTGAAAGCCGAAGGCGCGGCCACGCGTTTCCGGCGACACGGCCTGGATAACGATGGCATCACGCAGCGGGCCGCGCAGCCCTTTGCCGAACCAGGACACGATGCGCCCCAGCAGCAGGAGGGGCCAGCCAGCCGCCAGCGCGATCAGCACCTGCCCCAACGGGGTCAGTCCGTAGCCGACCATCACAAAGAGCTTGCGGTGTCCCAGCTTGTCGGCGATGTAGCCAGACACCATCTTGGTGAATGCGGCGATGGCGTCGGCAATGCCTTCGATGAGGCCAAGCACGGCGGCGGGAATGCCGAGTACGGCCAGAAAGCCAGGCAGGATGACCGTGGTGGTTTCGTAGCAGAAATCCCCCAATGAGCTCGTGATCCCCGCACCTGCGACGGTGCGGTTGAGCCAGCGTTTCGGCGGATCATCCGTTGACGTCGTCATTGTGGTTGTCCTTTTCTGCATGTTGCCAGAAGGTCCAACTCTGGCGTGTAGGCAGCGGTTTTCACGTCGAACATCCCGAGCAAGGTGTGAAACAGGTGATCGTGACTTACCGGTGCCCGAGAGGCATGAGTTTGCATACAGGCTTGGTCGGCATAAACCTGACTCGACTGCCACCAGATCATCGGCACCTTGATCTGCTCATCCGGCGCGATGACGTAAGGTATGCCATGGAGATACAGGCCTTTCTCGCCGAGCGATTCCCCATGATCGGAAACGTACAGCAGCGCCGTGTCGTGTGAGCGGATGCCGGACAGCAGGTCAATGGTACGGGCAAGCACATGATCGGTGTAAAGCACGGCGTTGTCGTAGGTGTTCACCAAGGCTTCATGCGAACAGCTGGCCAGATCGGTGGTGTCGCAGGTTGGCGACCAGCGTCGGTAGCTTGCGGGATAGCGCTGGAAATACGCTGGGCCGTGATTGCCCAGCATATGCAGAACGATCAGCATATCGCTGCGGCTTGTTGTTATCTTCTCGGCCAACCCTTCGAGCAGAATTTCATCCAGGCAGCGCTCGCCATGGCACAGTGTGGGATGGCCTGCCGAAGACAGGTTTTCAAAGGGCAGTCCATCACAGACGCCTTTACAGCCCGACTGGTTATCGCGCCAGAGAATGTTGACGTCACTACGGTTTAAAACGTGCAGCACGGACTCGCGCCGACGAATCTGGCGTTCGTCGTAGTCGCGCCGACCATTGAGGGAAAACATGCAGGGAAGGGATGTAGCCGTATCCGTCCCGCAACTGGTGACATCGGAAAAATTGATCACGTCGCGTGCGGCCAACTCAGGGGTGGTTTGTCGTTCATAGCCGCTCAACCCCCAATTAGCCGCCCTGACGGTTTCCCCGACAACCAGTACGAGAGCACGAGGACGGCGGCCTTGTTCTTGAGGCCCTCGATGCGCATCGGCTGCAACGACTTCCCTTGCTTCGTCTGCTGACGATGACGCCTGTTCAGTCAAAACCCGAATGCCCGAGATGACGTAGTTTGCAGGAGTGATCAAATAGCGAAGCGGCTTGTTTTCACGAAGCGTGGGTATCAGCACATCCATGACTGGCCACAGACCCATGGAAATCATGGCGAGAGCGCCAGCCAGACAAGCGCTGCGCATCATTACCGCTTGTTTCCAGCCCGTTCGTAAAACCCTGACTCTCGCAATCCACCACACGGATACGGCTGCAACCAACAAGTAGGGCAGCATTCTCCATTGCAACAGCTCACTGGCTTCCCTGACGTCCGTCTCCATCAGATTCCGCAGCATGGCCTTGTCGAGATAAACCCCGTAGTTGCGCATGAAATAAACGGCGGCGGGCGTCATGACAGCAAGCAGAATCAGTAGTGGCTTGACACTCCAGCGCGTGGCCACCAGAAGGAGCAACAACCATTGCAGCCCGGTGATCAGCAACCCAGTGCAAAGGAGCATTAGCCATGTTCCAGAAGTTAGGGAGTCGCGTCCAGCAAGAAGGGCATTCCAAAACACGCCATTGCACAGCAGGGTGAACACAAGGCTGATGAACAGAGTCAAAAATTCAGTGCGCACTTGCGGGCGCATTTTCAAGAAAGTGATAAATGCAGACAACCGCATGAAATATGTCCTCTTCTTTCAACGGTTTTCATCGTGAGCGTCGAACACCCGTTGCGCGTAGGCGTCCAGCAAGGCTTCGCAGCCTTTGAGCCGTTCGGCTGCCTCTGCGGCCAGCGTGGCACCGTAGAAGTCGAGCTTGGCGATTTTTTCCAGCCAGGACTGGAGCTTCTTCAGATCGACATCGTTTTCTTCCAACTCGGCGTAGGTGAAGTGCTGAACTTCGGTTTCGTGGGCGATCTCGGCCTCGAAGTCGGCGCACTTGCCAAGGAGTTCTTTGTATTCCTCGTCGCGGTCTGCCTTGAAGCGGGCAATGACTTTGTCTTCCTGAGCACGATCAAGCGCAACCGTTTCCAGCAGGACGGAATCGCCCGCCATTTCGTTGATCTCGTTCTCGATGATCTTGAGTCGCCGGGTGTGATCGTCGGTCTTGGGCAGCAAGCAGACGCCGTTTTGTAGATAGACAGCGCCCATGCCTTTGAGCTTGCGCCACAGCGCGATGCGCTTCTTGGCCGGTTCGGGTGGCACCTTGTAGGTGAGCAATAACCAGTTTTGTGCGTTCATTCAAACATCTTCATGCATTAGATGTGAACAACTATAACGTAACGGCCGTTTCATTTCAATAGAAACATAAAGCAAAGCACCCTACGCGCTGGCCAATGCCGTCCGGTTGAGGCATACCCT
>NZ_NINW01000001.1 GCF_002188465.1 Pigmentiphaga sp. NML080357
AACTTGGCGTCAACCCATCCAAGCCATAAACGTCAGAATAGAGTCGCCTTGCCAATTGTTTGACATAAGCCGGCAAAGGTCATAGAGTTATTCCTGACACATCCAATCAGGAAAACACCTTGCACGGTCAACGCATCGGTTACATCCGCGTCAGCAGCTTCGATCAGAACCCGGAACGGCAGCTTGAACACGTCCAGGTGGACAAGGTGTTCACCGACAAGGCGTCAGGCAAGGACACCCAACGTCCCGAGCTGGACCGTCTGCTCGCCTTCGTGCGTGAGGGCGACACCGTAGTGGTGCACAGCATGGATCGTCTTGCACGCAACCTGGACGATCTGCGCCGCTTGGTGCAGGGCCTCACCCAGCGCGGCGTGCGCATCGCGTTCGCGAAGGAACACTTGACCTTCACCGGGGAAGACTCGCCGATGGCAAACCTTATGCTGTCAGTGATGGGTGCATTCGCCGAGTTCGAACGCGCCTTGATCCGTGAGCGTCAGCGTGAAGGCATCGCGCTCGCCAAGAAACGCGGAGCGTACCGAGGCCGCAAAAAGGCGCTTTCGCCGGATAGGGTGGCCGAGTTGCGGCAGCGTGCAGCCGCTGGCGAGAAAAAGGCCCACCTCGCCCGCGAGTTCGGCATCAGCCGCGAGACCTTGTACCAATACTTAAGAACGGACGACTGACCATGCCCCGCCGCTCCATCCTGTCCGTCGCTGAGCGGGCCAGCCTGTTGGCCTTACCCGATACCGAAGATGAGTTGATCCGGCTCTACACCTTCAGCGAGGCCGACCTGTCGTTGATTCGCCAGCGGCGCGGCGACGCGAACCGGCTCGGTGTAGGGGTGCAGTTGTGCTTGCTGCGCTTTCCTGGTCAGGGACTGCTTCCCGATGCCACAGTGCCTGTGTCCTTGCTGCAATGGATCGGACGGCAACTGCGCACTGATCCCGCATGCTGGCCGCTGTACGCCGAGCGCGATGAAACCCGGCGCGAACACCTGCTCGAACTGCGGGCATACCTGGGCATGGTGCCGTTCGGTTTGGCCCATTACCGCCAGGCCGTCAAAGCAACGACCGAGCTGGCCTTGCAGACGGATAAGGGCATCGTGTTGGCTGCCAGCGTCCTTGACGCGCTGCGCCACCGGCACATCATCTTGCCGACGCTGGATGTCGTCGAGCGCGTCTGCGCCGAGGCCATCACCCGCGCCAACCGGCGCATCTATGAAGCCCTGTCCGAGCTGCTGTCGAGCGGGCACCGGCATCGCCTCGACGATCTGCTGAAACGTCGTGACAACGGCAAGACGACTTGGCTGGCCTGGCTGCGCCAGTCGCCTGTCAAACCGAACTCCCGTCACATGCTCGAACACATTGAGCGGCTCAAGGCGTGGCAGGCGCTCGACCTGCCTTCCGGCATCGAGCGGTCAGTACACCAGAACCGCCTGCTCAAGATCGCCCGCGAGGGTGGCCAGATGACGCCCGCCGACCTGGCCAAGTTCGAGCCGCAGCGTCGTTACGCGACCCTGGTGGCGCTCGCCATCGAGGGCATGGCCACCGTCACCGACGAGATCATTGACCTGCACGACCGCATCCTGGGCAAGCTGTTCAACGCCGCCAAGAACAAGCATCAGCAGCAGTTCCAAGCGTCCGGCAAGGCGATCAATGCCAAGGTGCGATTGTTCGGCCGCATCGGTCAGGCGCTGATCGAGGCCAAGCAAGCTGGCCGCGATCCGTTCGCCGCCATCGAGGCCGTCATGTCCTGGGACGCCTTCGCCGAGAGCGTCACCGAAGCTCAGAAGCTCGCGCAGCCCGAGGACTTCGATTTCCTGCACCGCATCGGCGAGAGCTACGCCACGTTGCGCCGCTACGCGCCAGAATTCCTTGCCGTGCTCAAGCTGCGGGCCGCGCCCGCCGCCAAGGACGTGCTCGATGCCATCGACGTGCTGCGCGGCATGAACAGCGATAACGCTCGCAAGGTGCCCGCTGATGCGCCGACCGGCTTCATCAAGCCGCGCTGGCAGAAGTTGGTGATGGCCGACGCCAGTATCGACCGGCGCTACTACGAGCTGTGCGCACTGTCAGAACTCAAGAACTCGCTGCGCTCGGGCGACATCTGGGTACAGGGGTCGCGCCAGTTCAAGGACTTCGAGGACTACCTAGTGCCGCCCGCGAAGTTCGCCAGCCTCAAGCTGGCCAGCGAATTGCCGCTGGCCGTGGCTACCGATTGCGACCAGTACCTGAATGAGCGGCTGACGTTACTGGAAACACAGCTTGCCACGGTCAACCGCATGGCGGCAGCCAACGACCTGCCGGATGCCATCATCACCGAGTCGGGCCTGAAGATCACGCCGCTGGATGCGGCAGTGCCCGACACCGCGCAGGCACTGATTGACCAGACAGCGATGATCCTGCCGCACGTCAAGATCACCGAACTGCTGCTTGAAGTCGATGAATGGACGGGCTTCACCCGGCACTTCACGCACCTGAAATCCGGCGACTTGGCCAAGGACAAGAATCTGCTGTTGACCACCATCCTTGCCGATGCAATCAACCTTGGCCTGACCAAGATGGCCGAGTCCTGTCCCGGCACGACCTACGCCAAGCTGGCGTGGCTGCAAGCCTGGCATACCCGCGACGAAACCTACTCGACGGCGCTGGCTGAACTGGTCAACGCCCAATTACGGCATCCCTTCGCTGGGCATTGGGGTGACGGCACTACATCATCATCGGACGGCCAGAACTTCCGAACCGGGAGCAAGGCCGAGAGCACCGGGCATATCAACCCGAAGTACGGCAGCAGCCCTGGGCGGACTTTCTACACCCACATCTCCGACCAGTACGCGCCGTTTCACACCAAGGTGGTCAACGTCGGCGTGCGCGACTCGACCTATGTGCTCGACGGCCTGCTGTACCACGAATCCGACCTGCGTATCGAGGAACACTACACCGATACGGCGGGCTTCACCGATCACGTCTTCGCCCTGATGCACCTCTTGGGCTTCCGCTTCGCGCCGCGCATCCGCGACCTGGGCGACACCAAGCTCTACATTCCGAAGGGCGAAGCCGCCTATGACGCGCTGAAGCCGATGATCGGCGGCACGCTCAACATCAAGCACGTCCGCGCCCATTGGGAAGAAAT
>NZ_NINW01000051.1 GCF_002188465.1 Pigmentiphaga sp. NML080357
GTAAGCGCTCAGTGAGCAGCGTTCTGGTGCGGGTGGCCTGTCGGTGTTAGGCAGGTTGTGCCGGAGTGGCCATGTTCCAAGGCAGCAGCTTCTCGTAGTCGTCGGCGGTTTGCGCGTATGGCAGCGCCTTGAGCATGGACTGGAGATACTGGTAGGGGTCGATGCCGTTGGCCTTTGCGGTTTCCACGAGCGAGTACAGGTTGGCCGAGGCGTGGGCGCCGGCCACGGTGTCGCAGAATAGCCAGCCGCGTCGACCGACGACAAACGGGCGGATCGCGTTCTCACAAGGATTGTTCGAGATCGGCCAGGAACCGTTGTCAACGTAGCGGATGAGCTTTGGCCACTGGCCGTGCAGGTAGTGCAAGGCCTTGCCGAACAGGCTCTGCGGCAACACGCTGTGCAGGTGCTGCGTGAGCAGCGTCTCGATCTCGGCGAGGACCGGCCGGCTTTGTGCAGCGCGCAGTTGTTGGCGTTGCTCGGGCGTCATGTCCTTGGCTTGTTGCTCGACGGCAAACAGCTTGCCAATCCCCTCGATGCACGCGGCCGCGGGATGTCCCTGTTGCTGCGCCTTGGGCAACGCCTCCTGGGCCTCGATCAGGTACCGTCTTGCGTGTGCCCAGCAGCCCAGATGCACAAGGCCATAACGCTCGGCAACGGCATCATACGGCGCGTACCCGTCGGTCATCAGCGCCGCATCGCGTCGGCTGCCGGCGTACAGCGTCGCAGCCTGTGCAGTGTTGCGCGTCGGGCTGTACGTAAACAGGCGTATGGGTGGCCCCGCGCCGTTCATCTGCGCCCACAGGAAGCTTTTGCTCTGCGCCGCTCGCCCAGGCTCTTTGAGCACCTGCACAGTCGTTTCATCGCCGTAGAGAACGTCGGCGTCCAGCAGATGATCTCGTAGCAGGTTGATCAACGGCTGCACGGCCTTGCCCACGCGCACCACGCTGGCTGCAAGCGTGGCGCGTGATAGGTCTCCGCCGAAGCGATTGAGCAGCCCCGCCTGGCGGTACAGCGGCAGGCCGTCCTGGTATTTGGCCGTGATGCACCACGCCAGCGCCGATTCGGTGAGCAACCCCTTGGGGATGACTCGCGCCGGCGCCGGAGTGGTCTTGATACCGGCATCGCAGCACGGGCAGGCGTACTTCACACGCTGATGCTGCACCACGCGGATCTGCTGCGGCACGATATCCAGTTGCTCGCTGATCTCCACGCCGATCTCGACCAGCGCCTGCCCGTCATGCGGGCACACGCGTTCGGACACAGGAAGCTCGTGACGGACCTCAACCCGGGGCAGCCCGGGATCCAGCGGTTTGCGCCCGCGCTGCTTGCGCGTGTGGCCCGCCACCTTCACCGCCGTCGCGCCGTCCTCTTCCCGGGCCGGCGATGCCTGTTCACCTGGAGCCAGTGCTTCGGCCTCGTTGAAGAAGAGATCCTTCTGTCCGGATCCGCGTGCTTCGCTCTTGGCTGCGAATAGCTTGCGCTGGAAGGCCTTCAGTTGTTCCTTCAGCAAATCGCGCTCGACCGTCACCACGCGCAGCGCCGCCTGGAGCGCTTCGTATTCTTCGGCGGTGATGGTGACGGTGTTTGGCATGGCGGATTAGACCGCCGCGATGATGCGGCGTTCACGCCGCCCGATAATACGCCCGTTGCGGATGCCGGCGCACCGCCTCGATGTCGATTCCTTCGAGCAACCAATGCAGTTGCTCGACGGTCAGTATTGCTACCGCCGCCGCGCGTGGCCACACGAAGCGGTCCTTCTCCAGCCGCTTGAACAGCAGCCAGAAGCCGTTGCAATCCCAGAGCAGGATCTTGATGCGGTCAGCACGTCGGTTGCGAAACACATACATGGCGGCCGCGAATGGGTCCAGCCCCAGCGACTGCTCGACCAACGCCGCCAAGCCGTTGATGGACTGCCGGAAGTCCACTGCCTCGCGATGCAGGTATACCTTCAACCCCGCGTCAAAACGAAACATCAGCGCTGGCTCCAAAGCGCATCGACAATCGCCCTGATCACCGCGGCATCGTTGGCGCCACAAGACACCTCCAGCGTCGTTCCATTGGGCAGCTTGGCGCTCAGGATAGTTGACCGCCCGGTCGCCGGTGCTGCCGGCTTCGGCGAGTCGACTACCGCGCAGGCTTGGACCGCAACGAATGGCACCAACGCATCCTTGCCAGCTTGGTGAGGCTGCCGGCTCTGCCCGATCCATTTGCGCAGTTGATTGGCGTTGACACCCGCCTTCAGCGCCATGCTCGAAACTGACGCCCCCGAACTTACGCACATCTGGACCAGTCGTTGCTTGGCTACGGGGTCATAGTCACGCTTGCCATTGGAGCGTACTCGTATGGGTTGCAGCGGGAGAAAGTCTACCTGTTCGATCGTCATGGTTGCGTCCGCAAAAGTCGTTGCGGACGCAAGCTTGACCACTTGTACGCTACCCCGATAGGGCGTTGTTCGCTAACCGCTTAC
>NZ_NINW01000052.1 GCF_002188465.1 Pigmentiphaga sp. NML080357
CCTGCGCCACCTGCTCGGGCGCGGCATGCGCATACTCGCCGATCACGTCCGACACGTCTGAGGGATTGATGTTGCGCGTGGCGCCCGCGCCTTCCAGCCATTGCCCCGCTATGTAGTTCGCATGCATGGTTCGTCCGTGTCTTCCTCGGTATTGAATGCGCCTCAGGGCAGCATGACCTCGATGAGCCGCGGCCCCCGCTCGGCCATGGCCCGCTTGAAAGACCGCCGCAGCTCGCTCACCGTCGAGGCGCGTTCGGCATGGACGCCGAAGCCCGCGGCCATGCCCAGCCAGTCGAGATCGGGCCGCGACAGCTGCAGCAGGTCGCGTACCGGCGGCGACGCGAGCTCGTAGCCGTTGCGGCGCATCTCGTCGATCAGGATGTTGTAGCGCCGGTTGGAAGCGATGAGAATGGTCGCATCCGCGTTCTCCCGCGCCATCGACCAGAGCGCCTGGACGGTATACAGCGCGCTGCCGTCCGATTGCAGTCCCACCACCTTGCGGTCCGGGGCGGCGATGGCCGCGCCGAAGGCCGCCGGAATGCCCTGCCCGATCGCGCCGCCGGTCAGCACCATGCTGGCGTGCCGCGGCGCATGCGCCGAGATCGCGTTGAAGGGAAAGGCCAGCGTCTTGCCTTCGGCCGAGATAATGGCGTTTTCCGGCAGCCACGCGGCCACCACGCGCGCGGCCGTCTCCGGCGTCAGGGTCTCGTCCAGGCCCTGGTCGGTGACGCGCTCCCGGGGCTCGAGCCCCTGCCTCGCCAGTTTCAGGTCGTCGGCCAGCGCGGCCAGCGTGGCGGCGGCTCCCCGTCCCTCCTGGCAAAGCGCGATCATCCGCGCGGGGTCGCCCAGGTAGCTGGGATAGCCCTCCACACCGAAGAATGCCACCGGCCGCTTGGCGCCGATCAGCGCCACCACCTCGAACCCGAGCAGATAGGCATGGGCCTGTTCGGCGGCGGGATTGAAGCGGCGGATGGCCGGCAGACCGCCACCGTGTTCGCTGCGGGCCGGAAAGGTCTCGCCCACGATCTCGACGTTGGCCAGGTCGCGCAAGCGCAGCGCCTCCAGCAGCGCCGCCTCGTGCAAGGCATCGCCGCCCAGCAACAGCAAGGTCCGCCTGCCCGCGGCGACCGCCGCCGCTACCCGCTCGATGGCCGCCGCTTCCACCGCCGCCGGCGCATCGGTCCAGGTCGCGGTGAACACCGGCTCGTCCATCGCCGCTGCCTGCAGGTCCATGGGCAGGATCAGGCTGTGTATGCCGCCGTGCGGAGCCAGCGCATTGGCCAGCGACTGTCGGACGGAGGCGACCAGCGACGCCGGCGAATCGGCCCGGTAGACGCCGGCGGACACCGGCTTGGCCAGGGATTCGATATCGCTGGCGAGCGGCGGGTCGGCCTCCACGTGCCAGGACATGTGTTCGCCGATCACGTTGTAGACCGCGGAGCCGGCGCGGCGCGCGTTGTGCAGGTTGGCGATGGCATTGGCAAAGCCCGGCCCGAGGTGCGTAAGCGTCATGGCCGGCACGCCGCGGATGCGGTAGTAGCCGTCCGCGGCGCCGGAGCACACGCCTTCGAACGCGCACAGGATGGGCCGTACTTGCGGCACGGCATCCATCGCGCCGACGAAAGGCAGTTCCGTCGTGCCCGGGTTGGCAAAGCACACTTCGATGCCCGAGGCGGCGGCGCTGCGCAGCAGCCATTGGGCGCCGGTCTGCCTGGTGGCGGCAGGGAGGGCGCGTCCTTCGGACGGCCGGGCGGACGGCCGGGCGGACGCGCTCATGCCACCTGCTCCTGCCGGGTAGCGCTCGTGAGCGCGGCATCGATGATGTCCAGCCCCTCTTCGAATACCGGCATGGGGGTATTGAGCGGGAACAGGAAGCGGATGACGTTGCCGTAGCTGCCGCACACCAGCAGGATGAGGCCTCGCGCCAGCGCTTGCTCGCGCACCGCC
>NZ_NINW01000053.1 GCF_002188465.1 Pigmentiphaga sp. NML080357
GGGGTCTCCTCGTTTTCAGTGCAATAAGTGACGGTACGAAAAGCTAGCACTGGCGCGGAGGTGGTGTTGGTAGATCGTTGATTTCATTGACTTTCCTGTTCACTTTCAAATCTGCGATTCGTGGCGTCAAACCGTGGTCGGTTTCATCCATTGGTGCCAGTTATCGATGCATTTGGCCGCGAAGGCAGGATTTGGTCAGCATAGCGGTCAACCGGGAAGCGAAACACACCCCGCAAGTTGATGCTCTCCAGCCTGGTGGGCGCAATCTTCCCGATCAGTTCCGGTGGAATGACCTGGCGGCGGTTCGACCAGCGATCCAGGACCGCCTGCATCTGTGAGGTATTCCACGCCATCACGATGTTGGCCATCAGGCTCAACGCATCGGCCACAGCCTGCATTTCATCGACACGTTTGGCCTGCGCCGGGCTGATCCGGCCGGTATAAATGGCGCGCTTGAGGGCGTTAACAGCCTCGCCCCGATTGAGCACCCGGCGCAACTCGTTCCTGAAAGCGTCCTTGACAAAGTAGTCAGCCAAAAACGCCGTACGCAGCAACCGCCCCAATTGCACGCCAGCCTCATAGATTGGATCGCCCTGGGCGGCAGAACCGAACCGCGCAAGAGCTGCCACCGCACTGGCATGTCCGCTCATGACCGAGGCTGCCAGGTGCACCAGACTATCCCAATGCTTTTCGATCAAAGCGACGTCGACATTGGCTTCGCACACCGCAGCGATTTCTGCGGGCACTTTGGTGCCGCGTGGCACAAAGAGGTGGCGCTGTTTGAGTTCCTTCAACCGCGGGCAAAGATCAAAACCAAGCAAACGGGCATGTGACATGGCAAAGTCGGTGTAGCCATGGGTATCCACAGCAAGCTGGCTGGTCTCCAGCTTTTCTTGGCGGATGACACCTTCAATGGCCACGCCCGCCTGGCGCTCATTGAGCACAAAGGGCTGCGCATGGAAGATGCCCCACCGGTCTTTTACATGGGAGTAGATTCCAATGGAAGGTGTGTTGCGCCGAGGATCAAGCCGGGCTTGCCACACCCGTTTGGTGGTCTCCATGCTCATCATGTCAGAAGATGCCAAATCGGACCGCCCCCAGGTGGCGGCAATCGGGTGTCGCTGCATGAATTCCAGCACAGCCTGGCAGGCCTGGCTCAGACGCCGTTCGTCCCGCGCCCAGCGCATGGCCTGGCGAATGCTGGTGGCAGACAATTGCGGAATCATGCGCGCGCATTCGACCGCAGTCAGA
>NZ_NINW01000054.1 GCF_002188465.1 Pigmentiphaga sp. NML080357
TGACCTGCTCGGATTTTTCACACCACTGGGATTTGGAATCTAGCTTCGGTTGGTAATCTTGATGCAGCGACCTGGGCGGCCTGCTGCGGTGTCAAATAGCCTAGACTGGAGTGCGGCCTGACGGTGTTGTAATGCTGGCGCCAGTCCTCAATCACGATGCGTGCCTCGGTCCGGTTGCGGAACCACTCCATGTTCAGGCACTCGTCGCGCAGCTTACCGTTAAAACTCTCTGTCGTGCCGTTCTGCCAGGGCTTGCCTGGGTCGATCAACGCTGTCTCGATGCCCTGATCCACAATCCATTGCAGCAAGGCATGCGAGACGAATTCCGGGCCATTGTCCGAGCGCAGGTAGCGCGGTGCCCCGCGGTCGCTAATCAGGCGGGCCAGTATCTCGATCACTCTGCGCGAACGGATCGACCCGGCCACATCAATGGCCAGGCACTCCCGCGTGTACTCATCGACTAGCGTCAGGCATTTAATCTGCTGGCCGTTGGCGCATGCGTCAAAGACAAAATCGTAGGACCAGACCTGGTTGGCCCGAGTCGGCGTCAGCGGACGCGGGCGAGAGGCTGCCACGCGGCGTCGAGGCCGTTTACGGGGCACCTGCAGCCTCGCCACGTTCCACAACCGCCACGCCCGGGACATGCTCATCGCATGCCCCTCTCGGGCCAGAAATATGCTGATCCGCCGATACCCATACCGGGGATACTGCGCCGAGAGCGCCTTCATCCTCGCCACCACCGGCGCGTCCTTGTGTGCCTTGGTAGGCTCGTAGCGCAACCCCGAACGGGATACTTCATATAGCGTACAGGCTCGGCGCTGGGATACCCCCAGCGAGCAAGCCAGCCGGGCCTGCTCCTGCCGAACCTGTACGCTCACCACTTTCGGCGGCTGACCTCCTTCATCACCTCGATCTCCAGGTCCCGCTCGACTAGCAGCTTGCGCAGTCGTGCGTTCTCGGCCTCGACTTCCTTGAGCCGGCGCACTTCGTCCACGCCAAACTCCCCGAACCGCTTGCGCCAGCCGTAGATGCTCTGCTCGCTCACCCCGTGCCGCTTGGCCACATCGGCCACCGGGTCCCGGTCGGCCTCACGCAGTATCCGCACAATCTGCTCTTCGCTGTACCTTGCCTTCTTCATCTCGCTTCCTTCTCGCGTCGGAAGCTATTTTCTCAAACACCGTGTGGCGCGAATTTCTCAGAGCAGGTCAG
>NZ_NINW01000055.1 GCF_002188465.1 Pigmentiphaga sp. NML080357
GGTAATCCCCCCGCAAAAGCGTTGCATCCAGAAGTAGAATTTTCTCGTTGAGGAGTTCTACAGCATGAAGAAGTCACGATTCACGGACAGCCAGATCATCGAAGCCATCAAACGGGTGGAAGCTGGCCTTGCGGTACCCGAACTGTGCCGGGAACTGGGCATCAGCTCGGCGACGTTCTACAAGTGGCGGTCGAAGTACGGCGGCATGGACGTGTCGCTGATGGCGCGGATGAAGGAGCTGGAAGCCGAGAACGCGCGCCTGCGCAAGATGTACGTCGAGGAGAAGCTCAAGGCCGAGATCGTGACGGAGGCGCTCGAAAAAAAGTGGTGAGGCCATCTCGCCGCCGCGAGATGGCCCGACGTGCCGTGCAAGATCGCGGCGTATCGATCCGGATGGCTTGCGAGGCGTTCAGCATTAGCCAGACCTGCTATCGGTACGTCGCCAAGACCGACGCCGAGAACGAGGAGATCGCAAACTGGCTGCTTCGCCTGACGGACAACCACCGCAACTGGGGCTTTGGGTTGTGCTTTCTGTACCTGCGTAATGTCCGCGGCTTCCGGTGGAACCACAAGCGCGTGTACCGGATCTACCGCGAGCTCGAATTGAACTTGCGAATCAAACCGCGCAAACGGCTGGTTCGGCAGGCGCCCGAGCCGTTGACGGTACCGACCCAGGTCAACCAGGTGTGGTCGATGGACTTCATGCACGACCAACTTGCCGACGGACGTAGCATCCGAGTGCTGAACGTAATCGACGACTTTAACCGCGAGGCGCTGGGCATCGAGGTCGACTTCTCGCTGCCTTCGGAGCGTGTGATTCGCACGCTCAAGCAGATCATTGGCTGGCGAGGAAAACCCTCGGCGATTCGTTGCGACAACGGTCCGGAGTACCTGAGTGCGGCCATTGTGCAGTGGGCAGGCACATGGGGCATCAAGCTCGAATATATTCAACCAGGCCGGCCCCAGCAGAACGCCTACGTCGAGCGATTCAACCGGACCGTTCGCTACGAATGGCTGTCCCAATATCATTGGGACGATCTGGATCACGTTCAGCGTGTCGCCACGCAGTGGATGTGGTCCTACAATCACGAGCGCCCGAACATGGCCCTGGGCGGATTTACCCCGAAACAGCGGCTCGCCATGGCCGCATAGCGTTCCTACTTCTGGCAAACGCTAAAAATGGGGGGATTACC
>NZ_NINW01000006.1 GCF_002188465.1 Pigmentiphaga sp. NML080357
CTCCAGGCCGCCCTCAGCCGGAGCCAAGATCAAAGAGCCAGCGCGCACCGTGGAGGTCGCATGCTTTCTTCGGTATTGCCTGTTCACCACCACAGACCAGTTGATCCTTATGGTGCAGCGCCGGATCGCCGATCTGTGGCGTCAGGCTGCCGCCGATGTCCCCGCTACCGTCAATTGGGCCGCAATGTACAAAACGCTGCTCGGCGAACTTGTTGCCTTGAGCGCGCAAGGTGCGGTGCCAGATGCTGAGTTGCGTGCCCGTCTTGAAGCCTTGATCACCGAAACCCAGAAACGCAAACCACCGAGCAGGGCCTCCCTGGTCCGCGAGGGATTGATTGATGGAATTCGCCCCGTGCGGTCGTTGCTCGTCGCCATTGCAAAGCTGCCCTGGCAGGCCACCGGCGAGCATCCTGCCATCGAGTACCTTGCCAAGCTGCAAGCTTTATATCTCAAAGGATCCAGAAAGCTGCCAGTTGAAGTGGTGGCACCAAGTCTGGGAATGATCTGGCAGGTTTCGATCTCCAGCCCAGACCGGGAACGGGCGTTTCAGGCGTTGGAGGTGGCCACCCTGTTTGCCCTGCGCCGCGCGGTGTGCAATGGCTCGGTCTGGATTGAGCACAGCCTGAGCTTTCGGGGTCGTGCGCGCTTGTTCTTCACGGACGAGCGTTGGCAGGCAGAGTCCAAGAAACACTATGCCCGTCTATCGTTACCCAGCAAGGCTGCCACTTTCTTGAAGCCTTTGCTGGCCAGAGTAACTGCCGGTGTCGATGCGGTGGCCGCTGCAGCCCGCAGTGGCGTACTGCGCGTGGATGATGAACTCCATTTGTCGCCATTGCCCGCAGAGGACGAAGACCCAGAAGTGACCAAGCTGCGCGCGGCTTTGGATCACCGCATCGGTGAGGTTCAATTGCCGGAAGTGATTCTGGCCGTTGACGCCCAGGTGCGCTTTAGCTGGATCATGCTCGGACGTGAGCCGCGCTCTACCGACGAGCTGCTGATGGTCTATGCCGGCATCATGGCCCACGGCACCAGTCTGACTGCGGTCGAATGCGCGCGCATGATTCCGCAATTGTCTGCCACCAGCATTCGCCAGGCCATGCGCTGGGCGCGGGACGAACGGCGTCTGAGCCAGGCCTGCCAGGCTGTGCTGGAATTCATG
>NZ_NINW01000056.1 GCF_002188465.1 Pigmentiphaga sp. NML080357
GGGGTCTCCTCGTTTTCAGTGCAATAAGTGACGGTACGCAAAGCTAGCACTGGCGCGGGGGTGGTCTGGGTAGACCGTTGATTTCATTGACTTTCCTGTTCGCTTTGTAAACGGGTATGGTGGCCTCCCACTTTTGAGGTTCACGATGCAGGGTTGGCACACAACGTTTTTGGGGATGCGTGGGCTCCCCCGCGATATCAGCGACTTCGAGATGAAGGCATTTTTCACCTTCGATGGTGCCGAGCGCGACGCAATCAATGCACGCCGAGGTGATTCCCACAAGCTTGGTCTGGCGCTCCATATTGGTTTCCTGCGCATGAGTGGGCGTTTGCTCGGTGCCTTTCGGGTAATTCCAGTAGCCTTGTGGCGCCACCTTGGCAACGAGCTTGGCATTGCAGCACCAGAAGTCGCCTCGCTGAGAGCCATGTATGAACGCGGGCGCACGCTATTCGATCACCAACAAGTAGCCTGCACGGTCCTTGGATTCCAGTGGATGAGCGAGCACCAGCGCCGCTCACTGGTACGTGAACTGCGCGACGAAGTGGCGCGCTGCGCCGACCGCGATCAGCTACTCGTGCGGGCGCGTCAATGGCTGTACAAGAACAAGCTGGTGATCGTGCACGAGCGGGCAATTCGGACACTGATTGCGGCGGCACTTGCCCAGCTTGAAGTTGAAACAGGCACCGCCATCGCCGCCAGCGTTGATCCAGCAACACTTGATCGCTGGCGAGCCTCAGTTTCAGAGCTGCGCCCAGATGGACAAACCCAGCAGAGTTGGCTATGGGCTGCACCGGCGAAACACTCAACCCGCCAAATCAGCGAGGTACTGGAGCGCATCGACCTGCTTTACACGCTGGACGTTCATAAGCACCTGGCAGACATCCCCGATCTCATCTTGCGCCGCTACGCGCGCCGACTTGTCTCCAGGCCGCCCTCAGCCGGAGCCAAGATCAAAGAGCCAGCGCGCACCGTGGAGGTCGCATGCTTTCTTCGGTATTGCCTGTTCACCACCACAGACCAGTTGATCCTTATGGTGCAGCGCCGGATC
>NZ_NINW01000029.1 GCF_002188465.1 Pigmentiphaga sp. NML080357
GGCGTCGCGCGCGGCGTGCGCGCCGGCGCGTGGCGGCTGGCCGAGAACGTGGCCGAGTACCTGACCGAGGAGGTCGATGCCGTCGCGGCGGCGCCCGCCCTGCGGGCCTGGGGCGCCGAGGTGCGCCGCCTGCGCGACGATGCCGAGCGCGCCGCCAAGCGGGTCGAGCACTTGCATGCCAGGCTGGCCCGTTTCGAGGCCCGCCCGCGCACGGGGGAGTGAGCCATGTTCACTTTCCTGCGCCTGATCCGCATCATGTTCGTCAGCTTTCGCTATGGCCTGGACGAACTCGTGGTGTCGGGCATCCAGCATCCCTGGACCGAGCGCCTGCTCGTCGTGCTGCGCCTGGGACGCAAGCTGCATGCACCGCGCGGCGAACGGCTGCGCATGGCGCTGGAGACGCTGGGGCCCATTTTCGTCAAGTTCGGCCAGGTCCTGTCGACCCGGCGCGACCTGATTCCCGCCGACATCGCCGACGAACTGGCGCGCCTGCAGGACCGGGTGCCGCCGTTCCCCTCGGAGGTCGCGATCCAGAGCATACGCAGAGAGCTGGGCCGGCATCCGGACGAGCTCTTCGCCAGTTTCGAACGCGAGCCGGTCGCCTCGGCCTCGATCGCCCAGGTGCACTTCGCCGTGCTGCGCGACGGGCGCGAGGTGGCGGTCAAGGTGCTTCGGCCCAACATGGCGCCGGTCATCGAGAAAGACCTGCGCCTGCTGCGCGCGGCGGCCACCCTGATCGAAAAGATCTCCGCCGACGGCCGGCGCCTCAAGCCGCGGGAAGTCGTGGCGGAGTTCGACAAGTACCTCCACGACGAGCTCGACCTGCTGCGCGAGGCGGCCAATTGCAGCCAGCTGCGCCGCAACTTCGCGCCGGGCGGTCCGCGCGGCGACCTGCTGATCGTTCCGGAAGTGATGTGGGATTACTGCTCGTCCTCCATCTTCACGATGGAGCGCATGCGCGGCATTCCGGTCAACCATGCCGAGCGCCTGGTCGAGGCCGGCGTGGACCTGAAGAAGCTGGCGCGCGACGGCGTGGAAATCTGCTTCACGCAGATGTTCGCCGACGGCTTCTTCCATGCCGACATGCACCCCGGCAACATCTACGTGTCGGACGATCCGCGTACCCTGGGGCGCTACATCGCGCTCGACTTCGGCATCGTCGGCTCGCTGTCCGAGTTCGACAAGAACTACCTGGCGCAGAATTTCCTGGCCTTTTTCCGGCGCGATTACCGGCAGGTGGCGCGCCTGCACATCGAATCCGGATGGGTGCCGCCCGGCACGCGCGAGGAAGAGCTGGAAGGCGCCATCCGGGCTTGCTGCGAGCCGTACTTCGACCGCCCGCTCGCCGAGATCTCGCTCGGGCAGGTACTGATGCGCCTGTTCCAGACCTCGCGCCGCTTCAACGTCGAGATCCAGCCGCAACTGGTGCTGCTGCAAAAGACGCTGCTCAACATCGAAGGACTGGGACGCGAGCTGGATCCGTCGCTGGATCTCTGGAAGACCGCCAAACCCTATCTCGAGCGCTGGATGAACGAGCGCGTGGGCTGGGCGGCGCTGCGCAATGGCATCAGGCGCGAGTCGCAGCAATGGGCGCAGATGCTGCCCGAGCTGCCGCGCCTGGTGCACAACCAGCTGGCGCGGCCCGACCGCTCGGCCGAGACGCTGGCCGAGTTGCAGCGGCTGCGCGTTGCCCAGCAGCAGACCAACCGCCTGATGGCGGTCATCGCCGGTGTGCTCGCGGTGGGGGTGGCCGTGGCGCTGTGGGCGGTGTCTCGGTAGCGCCGGGCGCCGGCCGGTCCTCATGCCTCCGGAAATTCCGAAGGCTATGCGTGGGGAAACCGCATTTTCAAGTGTCCGCCCATGAGGCAGCATGGGGCCCATGGACATCTTGCCTTTGATTTTTTCCGTGACCAACTGGACCCTGGTCCTGCTCGTTCTCGGCACATTCTTCCTGGCCGGCGCGGTTAAGGGCGTCATCGGCCTGGGCCTGCCCACCGTGGCCATGGGTTTGCTCGGGCTGGCCATGGCCCCGGTGCAGGCCGCGGCCTTGCTCGTGGTGCCCTCCATGGTGACCAACGTCTGGCAACTGGCCCTCGGAGGCCGTTTCCTTTACCTGATGAAGCGATTGTGGCCGCTGCTCGCCGGCGTGTTCGCCGGCACGTGGGCGGCGGCCGCGCTGATGGGCACGGGCTCGCAGCCCTGGGCCGTCCGTGCGCTCGGGGTGGCGCTGGTGCTTTACGCGATATCGGGACTCCTTGCCTTCCAGCTGCGGGTACCGGTGCGCTGGGAGCGCTCCCTGGGCGCGGTCGTCGGCTGCACGACGGGGGTGATCACCGCGGCCACGGGAGTATTCGTCATCCCGGCCGTGCCGTACCTCCAAGGGCTGGGGCTGGCCAAGGACGAACTGGTCCAGGCGCTGGGCATCTCTTTCACCGCCTCGACGCTGGCGCTGGCCGCGGCGCTGGCGCGTGGCGGCGCGCTTGGCCACCATGAAATAGCGGCATCGCTCTTTGCCCTGGTCCCGGCCATGGCGGGCATGTGGGCCGGCCAGTACCTGCGCAGCCGTATCAGCCCCGCGGCGTTCCGCCGCGGCTTCTTCACCGGATTGGGACTGCTCGGCCTGTACCTCTGCTTCTGACCGGGCTGGAGGGGCCTCCGCTGCGCCGGCGGGCGTCTCGTCCCTCCTGCTCGCGCAAGCGTGGCGGGTGAGCCGCAAATGCCGATCCCGCCTGGGCTTTCCAGGCGCCCTGTGCGATACTCCCGCGGTTTTGGCTTTCGTCCGGGTGGCCGCGGCATCATGGTGTTCTGGTTCGTCTTGCTCTACCTGCTGGTTTCCATCGCCATCGGCGTCGTCGCCGCCCGCCGGGTGTCGAACTCCACCGACTATGCGGTGGCCGGCCGGTCGTTGCCCTTGTTCATCGTCGTGGCCACGACCTTTGCCACCTGGTTCGGGTCCGAGGCGGTCCTGGGCGTGTCGGCGGTTTTCGTGCGGGAAGGGCTGGGCGGGGTGGTGGAAGACCCCTTCGGCGCCTCGATGTGCCTGGTGCTGGTAGGCCTGTTCTTCGCCGCTCGCCTGTACCGGCACAATCTGCTTACGCTGGGCGATTACTACCGCGAGCGCTACGGCCCCATCGTCGAAGTCATCATGAGCCTGGCCATCATCATCTCCTACCTGGGATGGGTCGCGGCCCAGGTGAAGGCGCTGGGGCTGGTGTTCCACATGCTCGATCCCGGCGTGTTCTCGCAGTCCGGCGGCATGATCATCGGCACGCTGATCGTGATGACTTATACGCTGTTCGGCGGCATGTGGTCGGTCGCGTTGACCGATTTCTTCCAGATGATCGTCATCGTCGCCGGCTTGTTCACCATCGCGTATTTCGCCACCGACCTGGCCGGCGGCGTCGGCGTGGTCGTGCACGAGGCCACCAGCCGCGACCTGCTCAATTTCCTGCCGCCCGCCACGCCGCACGACATCCTCTTCTTCTTCGCGGCGCTGGTGACCATGATGCTCGGATCGATACCGCAGCAGGACGTGTACCAGCGCGTCATGTCGTCCAAGGACGTGAAGACGGCCCGCCGCGGTCCCATCATCGGCGGCCTGCTCTACCTGATGTTCGCCTGCATCCCGATGTACATCGGCGTGGCCGCCTTCGGCGTCATGCCCGACACGGTCGCCACCCTGATGCAGGACGATCCGCAGAAGATCCTGCCGACCTTCATCCTGGAACGCATGCCCGCCGTGGCGCAGGTGTTCTTCTTCGGCGCGCTGCTGTCGGCCATCATGTCGACCGCCTCGGCCACGCTGCTGGCGCCGTCCACCACCTTCGCCGAGAACATCCTGCGCCATTTCCTGCCGGGCATGTCGGACAAGCACTTCCTGCGGGCGATGCGCCTGTCCGTGGTCGTGTTCGGGGCGTGCGTGCTGACGTTCGCGCTCAGCACCTCCGACAGCATCTACGAGATGGTGGCAGGGGCGTACACGGTCACCCTGGTGGGGGCCTTCGTGCCGCTGCTGATGGGGCTGTACTGGCGCCGCGCGACCACGCAAGGAGCGCTGCTGTCGTCGATCCTGGGGGTGGCGGCGTGGCTGCTGGTCAGGGCTTTTGCCGCGGACGATTTTCCGCCACAATTGGCCGGATTGCTGGCGGGATTCGTCGGCATCTGGGCCGGCAGCCTGCTTCCCCAGGTCGTGCGGGCCCGCAACCGGCCCGCGCTGCATCCGGCCCTGTAAGCTCTGTTACACGGCCCCGGGTGGCGGCGCCCGGCCAGGTATGGAAGGAACGTGTCATTAGGGGGTAAAACTCCACCTATATTGTTCGCCGACCTTCCGGCGCCTTGGTACGCACAAGCTGCCGGCCTCGATACAAGGGCTCCATCATGCTGTACCCGGAACTATTCAAATCCCTCGAGTCCGTGCGCTGGGACATGAGGAAGGACGTGCCGTGGGATCAGTTCGACGCCAGTCTGCTGACCGACGAGCAGGCGCATACCATCAAGATGAACGCGATCACCGAGTGGTCGGCGCTGCCGGCCACCGAGATGTTCCTGCGCGACAATCGCGAGGACAGCGATTTCAGCGCCTTCATGTCCATCTGGTTCTACGAGGAGCAGAAGCATTCGCTGGTGCTGCAGGAGTACCTGCAACGCTTCCGCCCGGACCTGGTGCCGACCGAGGAGGAACTGCACAACGTGCGCTTCGAGTTCGACGAGGCGCCCGCGCTCGAAACCCTGACCCTGCATTTCTGCGGCGAGATCCGCCTGAACCACTGGTACCGGCGCGCCGCGCAATGGCACACCGAGCCGGTCATCAAGGCCATCTACAAGCTCATTGCCCAGGACGAGGCACGCCACGCGGGCGCCTACCTGCGCTACATGAAACGCGCGCTGACCGATCGCGGCAAGGAACTCGCCGACCAGGCCCGCGCCGCCTTCGCCAAGATAGGCGTGCTGATGGCGTCGGCCAAGCGTACGTCGCAGGCGCTGCATCCGACCAACCTGCACGTCAACAAGAGCCTGTTCCCCAACGATACGGTGCAGTCCCGC
Source organism: Pigmentiphaga sp. NML080357 (assembly GCF_002188465.1). Classification (GTDB taxonomy): domain Bacteria; phylum Pseudomonadota; class Gammaproteobacteria; order Burkholderiales; family Burkholderiaceae_B; genus Pigmentiphaga. The sequence continues at coordinate 5,044 of NZ_NINW01000029.1, forward strand.
CTGCCCGAGCCCGGCTGGCTGGAGCGCTGGCTCGACGACCAGATCCAGTTCGACAAGGAGTGGGAAGGCAAGGTCGCCGACCGCATTCTGCACAACATGTCGACCCTGCTCGGCCGCAGCTTCGCCACGGTGCAGGACCTGAACCGCTACCGGAAGGAACTCGCCGCGGGGTAAGGGCGGCCTTTCTTTGAAGAAATGGCCGGAGCAGCAAGCCGCTCCGGCCGTCTTCCTTACTGCGTCCGCACCGTCAACCCAGGCGTACCGGCACGAAGATCTTGGCGTCGCCGCGCTGGACCAGCAGCGCCACCGTCTTGCCCGACTTGGCGAGCAGGGCGCGGACCTGCTCCGCGTTCTGCACGGGCACCCCATTGAGTGACAGCAGCAGGTCGCCGGGTTCGATACCGGCCTGTTCGGCCGGGCCGCCCACCTGCTCCACGACCAGTCCGGTATTGCCGCCCACGGCCATCTGCTCTTGCGGCGTCAGCGGCCGCAGCGCGAGCCCCAGCCGGCCGTGTGCGGCGCCGTCCTGCGCGCCGGCCCGCGCAGAGGTTTCCTGTTTGGCGCTGCCGAGCTTGGCGACGACGTCGCGCGGCTTGCCGTCGCGCCACACCTCCAGCTTCACCTCCTGGCCCGGCGTGGCCAGGCTGACCACGGCCGGCAGGTCGCCGGAGGCTACGACGGGCTTGCCGTCGATCTTGCGGATGATGTCGCCCGACTTCAGGCCGGCCTTGTCCGCGGGGCTGCCTTTCTCGACATTGGCGACCAGCGCGCCGGTGGGCGAATCGAGTTTGAACGAGTCGGCCAGCGCCTGGTTGACGTCCTGGATGGTGACGCCCAGGCGGGCATGGCGGACTTCGCCATGGGCCACGATCTGTTCCTTGACCTTGGTCGCGACATCGATCGGAATGGCGAAGGACAGGCCCTGATAGCCGCCGGTCTGACTATAGATCTGCGAGTTGATGCCGACCACTTCGCCGCGCGAGTTGAACAGCGGGCCGCCCGAATTGCCGGGGTTGACGGCGACGTCGGTCTGGATGAACGGCACCGAGCTGTCGTCGGGCAGCGACCGGCCCTTGGCGCTCACGACACCGGCCGTGACGGTGTTTTCCAGGCCATAGGGCGATCCGATGGCGAGCACCCATTCGCCCACGCGCAGGTCGTTGGGGTTGCCCAGTGCCACCACCGGCAGGTTGCGGGCGTCGATCTTCAGTACCGCCACGTCGGTCTGGGGATCCGAGCCGAGGACCTTGGCGCGGAATTCGCGCCGGTCGGTGAGCTTGACGGTGACTTCCTTGGCGCCCTTGACCACGTGGGCATTGGTCAGGATGACGCCGTCGGGGCTGATGATGAAGCCGGACCCCTGGCCGCGCATCGGAACGCTGTGCGTGCCGCCTCCGGGATAACCGGGAAATCCGCGGAAGAATTGCGCGAACGGATCGTCCTCGTCGTCGGAGACCTTGGTGGTGCCGGTAACGCTGATGTTGACCACCGCCGGACCGTAGCGCTGGGTGATCTGCGAAAAATCAGGCGGGGTGACCGCGCCCACCGGAGCGGCGGCCTGCGTGCTGGCGGCCGCGGCCGGCAGTGCTTGGGTATCGGCCACTCGCGTGAACGCGGCGGCGCCGGCAGCGCCGAATACGCCTGCGGCAACCAACGCCACAGCCAGGTGCGAGGCGGAGAATTTGCGGGTGTTCATGGTCGGCTCCTGTGCCATGTGGTGAGACATGGCGCCATGTTGGAACCGTATCCTTAAGCCATCCTTAAGTCGGCGGAGGGGGGAAACGCACCCGCACGCGCAGCCCTCCCAGGGGCGAATCGAGCAGCTCGACCGTGGCGCCATGGCGTCCCGCTATGGCCTTGACGATGGCCAGGCCCAGGCCGCTGCCGGGCGTGTCGGCGGAATGGGAGCGGTAGAAGCGATCGAACACGCGGCCGCGCTCGGAGGGCGGGATGCCCGGTCCGTCGTCGTCCACGTCGAGCGTGGCGCCCCGCTCGTCGCTCGCCAATCCGATGTCTACCCGGCCCGACGCGGGGGCGTATTTGACGGCGTTGTCCAACAGGTTGCGCACCAGCAGGGCCAGGGCCTCCCCCTGTCCCGTCACGCGGGCGCCGCTGGCGCCCTCCATGCCGATGTCGATGCCGCGTGCGCGGGCCTGCGGCAGCACGTCGGTCAGGGCGGTGCGCACGACGTCCGCCAGGTCCACGGTGGCGAACTGCATGCCCGGCGCCTCCTGCCGCGCCAGCGACAGCAGTTGCTCGACCAACCGCGTGGCGCGCTCGATGCCCGCCCCCAGTCGGCCGATGGCGACCTGGCGCGAGGCCTCGTCGTCCGATCGCTGCAGGAATTGCAATTGCAGTTTCAGCGCAGCCAGCGGTGAGCGCAGCTCGTGCGCGGCATCGCCCACGAATTGCTGTTGCGCGGCGAAGGCCTGGCGTACCCGGTCCAACAGCAAATTGAGCTCGTGGACGAGGGGGCGTACCTCGTCCGGCAGGCCCGATTCGCTGACCGGAGACAAATCGTCGGCCTGCCGCGCGGCGACCTGCCGGCGCGCCCGGTCCACCGGCATCAGCGAATGGCTGACCACCCACCAGACGACCAGCATCAGCAGCGGCGCCATGGCGGCGATGGGCCATATGGTGCGCAGCGCCAGCGAACGCGCCATGGACGTGCGCACGCGGACGTCCTGCGCGACCTGGATGATCTGCAACGGCGCTTCGAGCGAATACATGCGATACGTGGCGCCCTCGGCTTCGACCGTGGAGAAGCCCAGCACCACGCGATCGGGCAGGACCAGCTTGGGGGTGGAGCGGAACAGGCGCACGCCGTCCGGCGTCCAGATCTGGATGATGAGGTCGCGCGCGGCGGGATCGTCGAGCAGGCCGCCGTCGGGCCCCGTGCTGAACAGCGGATTGCCGTTGCTCAGCGAGAGGGCGATGCGCTGCAGCTGATAATCGAAGATCTCGTCGGTCTGGACCAGTGCGCCGCGATACGCGATGGCGCCTTGCATCAGCGCCGCCAGGAAAATGGCCGCCAGCAGGAAAGCCAGCAACCGCCCGCGCAACGAATGACCAGCAATGAGCCTCATCTCAGTCCTCTACGGCGCCGTTCTCTGCGGCGCAACGCCACTGTATCCAGGGCACAGCGGATCCGGCTCCACCTGTGCCGCCCCAAGGCGGGCCCAGGCCCCCTTGGGGGGCTGGGAGCTATACCCTAATGACATACCCGACGCCGCGTACCGTCTGGATGAACTGCGCGCCCAGTTTCTTGCGCAACCCGTGGATATAGACTTCCACCGCGTTGCTGCTTATCTCGTCCTTCCAGCTGTAGAGTTTTTCCTCGAGCTGGGCGCGGGAGAGGATGAGGCCAGGCCGCGCCAGCAGCGGCTCAAGCACCGCCCATTCCTTGGCCGTGAGCGTGACCGGCTCGCCATTGACCGTTGCCGTGTGCGTGGCCGGATCGAGCACGACGCCGCCATGTTCGTACAGGGGCTCGGCCCGGCCTGCGCTGCGCCGGATCAGGGCGCGGATGCGGGCGAGGACCTCGTCCACGTCGTAGGGCTTGACCACGTAGTCGTCCGCGCCGGCGTCCAGGCCGGCGATGCGCTGCTCGATGGCGTCGCGCGCGGTGGCGATGAGGACCGGGGTCTGCGTCTTGCGCGCCCGCAGTTCGCGCAGCACGGACAGGCCGTCGCCGTCGGGCAGGCCGAGGTCCAGCAGCACCAGATCGTAGTGTTCGGTGCGCAAGGCGGTATCGGCGCTCTGCGCGTTCTTCACCCAGTCCACCGCGTAGTGCTCGGCGCGCAGCACGTCGAGCACGCTTTCTCCTATCATCGGATCGTCTTCAACCAGCAGCAGCCGCATTGCGATTCCTCGTCCCGGGACCAGTCCCGGCAATGGACCTGCACAGTGTATCTTCCCCGCCGGCGGGGGACGCCGGCACGCCGCGGGCGATCGCCTCTACAATGGGGCGTCCCGCCCCTCGTGTACTGCTGCGACCGTGTCTGCCCGTTTCGAATCCAAGATCCTCAGTCCCGACGAATGCCTGGTCGCGCGTGCCGCGTGGCCGCGTCCGCTGGTGTTCACCAACGGCGTGTTCGACATCCTGCACCGCGGCCACGTCACCTACCTGGACGAAGCCGCGCAGCTCGGCGCCATGCTGGTCGTGGCCATCAATACCGATGCGTCGGCGCGGCGCCTGGGCAAGGGGCCCGACCGCCCGCTGAACAGGCAGGATGATCGCGCGGCGCTGCTGGCGGCTCTGGCTTCGGTCGACGCGGTAACCTGGTTCGACGAGGACACGCCGCTGGAGCTGATCGGCAAGCTGCGCCCCGATCTCATCGTCAAAGGCGGGGACTACGACATGGACAAGCTGCCCGAGACCGCCCTGGTGCGCAGCTGGGGCGGCGACGCCGTGGCTATCGATTTCGAGCACGACCGCTCCACCACCAAGCTGGTCGAGCGCATCCGCGCCCGCTGAGCAGGGCCGCGTCGCCTACCGGCAGTCGCGCACGGAAGGGCGGGTGAACAGGGTACGTGCGCGATCAAGCGCCCGGCGATCGGCGGCCGATACGCCCTCCAGGCGCAGCCAGCTCTTGCCGCCCTGGGCTGCGCGAGACACCACTTTCGCATTGCGCACGCCTTGCGCCTGCAAGGCCGTCGCCTGCTTGCGGGCGGCATTCTCGGTACTGAACACGCCTAGCGAAATGGCGTGCTGGAACGGGCCGCCATCCTGGATCACGAAAAAGTCCTTGATCCCGTCCCGTCCCAGTTGCGCGGCGGCGGCGTGCGCGGCGGCCGCGCTTCCCAGCGGCGGCACGATGACCATCCAGCCTTGCTTGCCCGGCTCGCGCCGGGTGCCCTGGCGCGCCGCGGGCAGGTGCTCGGTCGACCACTTTTTCGCGATGGCCAGGTCCGCGTCGCTGAACGCTCCCCATTCCACGCAGGCGAGGGGAGCGGGGGAGCCGGAGCCGGCCGCGCGAGTCGCCGCCGTGGGAGCTGCCGCGGCCGGCGGGGAGGGGGCTGGCGAGTCCGGCGCAGCCGGAGATGCGGGCGCCGCCGCCGCGGCTTGTTCGGGCCCAGCCGAGGCGAGCGCCACGGGATTGTCCAAAGATGCGCCGGTAGCGGCCGTGGGATTCACTGGCGCCGGATCGGCAGCGGAGACCGGCGACACGGCCTCGGGGGCGCCCGCGGATCCGGCCGCGCCGTCGAGGGGCTCGGAGGCTCGTGCCGGCGCCGGTCCGGCCGCGGCGTTAATGCCTGGCAGCCGCGGGACCTGGATCGTGTCGGCGCGGATTTCCGTGCGCAGCCGGCCGGGGTCGCGCCCCCGTTCCGAGAGCGGCTGGCCGAACCAGCCGCGATCCAGGGCGAAGAGCGCCACATTGGCCAGGAGCACTACGACGAACAGGCTGCGCATGAAAAGCCGGGAAGACAGTCAGGAGGAAGCGGGAACGATGCCCGACTCGGCCAGGCAGGCCAGGCCGTCGAGCACGGGATTATCGACGACCTGCACCTGTCGCGTCGAGCCGGCGGCGTGCATCAGGTGGGCGACCTCGTCGGCGATGGCGGTCCAGGCGCCGCCGCTTGCGACCAGCAGCGGTTCCTGCCGGTAGCGTTCGCGGGCGGCCAGCCACTGGCGCACCACGGCGCCGGCCTGGGCGGCGGCGATGCCCGACATGATGGCATCGCCGGTATTGTCCGGGAACGGCGTGATCTGTCCGCTGGCGCGGGGCAGGCCGGCGGTGCCTGCGGCCAGCGACTGCCGCATCAGGTCACGGCCGGGCAGGATGAGGCCGCCGGCGAAGCGGCCGGCCGCGTCGAGCGTGTCCACGGTCGTGGCGGTGCCGAAATGGGCCAGGACGTGTACCGGGGCGGGGGCCTCGGGCGGCGCCGCGCGGCGCCAGCCCTGCCAGATGCCCACGAGGCTCAGCCAGCGGTCGGCCCCCAGGCGCTCGGGGTGCCGATACCCGTTGGTCACGCCCAGCAGCCGGCGGCTGGCGCGGATCCAGTGCACGTCGCATCCCGCCTGCTCCAGCAGTTCGCCGATCAGTTGTTCGATGCGGGCGCCGGCGACGTTGGACCCGAGGGCGACGCGCGGCCGCAGCCCGCTGGCCGCCAGCCATCGCGGCAAGGCCTCGGGCAGTTCTTCGTGCCTGAAGCCCGTCTGCTGCGGTTCGCGCAGCGCCGGGCCGCCCGTACGCCAGCCGAGTTTCACGCGGGTGTTGCCCGCGTCGATCAGCAGCGTCGGAGAGAGGGGAGCGCCCCCTCCGGGCGGCCGCGCGGGAACGCTTATCGGCGAGCCCTCCTGTCGCTGCGCGACATCCTCCCCGTGGGAGGGAGCGCTCCCTCCGGGCGGCCGCGCGGGAGCGCTCATGCCCACCCCCCTTGCGGCGCGGCCCGCACGGAAATGTCGCCTACGGTGACTGCGCGCAACTGGCCGGTGGTTTCCTCGACCTGCAGCTTGCCGCTGGCATCGACGCCTCGCGCCGTGCCCTCGAACAGGGTGCGGCCAGCGTCGATGACCCGTACCGGCTGGCCGTACAAGGCGTCCCAGCGGGCGAAACGCGCCTGGAAGGGGCCGAAGCCTTCGACGGCATATTCGTCGGCGGCGGCGCGCCAGGATTGGGCCACAGCGCTTACCAGGCGCGCCGGATCCGCGGCGCTCCCGGTGAGCGCCCAGTCGGCGACCTCCCGGCCCAGCGCGCGCGACAATGCCCCGGCGCCGCGCAGGTTGATGCCCATGCCCAGAACCAGGCCGATGCGGCCCGGCGCAGGTACGGGGACGCTCTCGACCAGGATGCCGGCCAGCTTGGCGGTGTTCCATTGCACGTCGTTGGGCCATTTGAGGGCCAGCGCCCCGTCGGCATGGGGGCCGAGCAGGCTGCTCAGGGCTTCGCAGGCGGCCAGCCCTGCCACCAGCGACAGCGGCGGCAGCCGTGCCGGCGCGATCTGCGCCTGCCAGCCGCAAGAGAACAGCAGCGCGTCCCCCGCGCGCGTATGCCATGGGCGGCCGGCCCGGCCCCGTCCCGAGGTCTGCTCGTGGCTGCCTATCAGCGCCGGCCCCTCACCGCCGCGCCGCAGGTATTGCTGGAGATCGGCGTTGGTGGACGGGGTCGAGGCCAGCCAGGACACGTTCCAGCCCGGCAGCGCGGACCGGAGCCCGGCGGCGAACTCCGCTGGCGGGGCAAGGACGGCGTCGGACAGGGCGGAGTGGGATGAAGGCATGGGAATCCGTCAAAGCCGCCGGGTGCGGGCGGCGCAAACCGGCAATTGTAGGCAGAGCCAGGGGTTTTCGCAGCCGGAGCGCGCAAAACGCATAAACTTAGGGCATGTCGCTTACGTTTTACCCTTGCCGCCCATGAGTCCCGACGGATCGTCCGCCGCTTCTGGGCAGGTCGTCCGACACGGCGCGCCGCTGGCGCGGCTGGCATCGTTCATCGTCGTGCTGCTGGTCGTCTATGCCAGCCTGTATCCGTTCACGGGCTGGGTCGACGTCGGCGTGCCGGCCTTCGCCTACCTGCGGGCGCCCTGGCCGCAGTATTGGGTCGGCTCCGAAATCATCGCCAATGTCGCGGCCTACCTGCCCGTCGGCGCCCTGTTCGTCTGGGCGCTCTATCCGGCCTGCCGGGGGCTGGTTGCCGTTGCCGCGACAGTCGTGTTCTGCGCCGCGCTCTCGGGAATGCTGGAGGCCCTGCAGACCTACCTGCCCAATCGTATCGCGTCGAACGTGGATCTGGCGGCCAACGTCGCGGGCGCCCTGCTGGGCGCGCTGGTGGGAACCGCCACGGCTTCGCGCCTGATCGGCGACGGGGCCCTGGCGCGCTGGCGGCATCGATGGTTCGCGCCGGAGGCCGGTTCGGCGCTGATCCTGGCCGCGTTGTGGATCTTCATGCAGATCCCGCGCCAGCCCATGCTGTTCGGAACCGGCGAGCTATGGCTGCTGCTGGGCGATTGGGCGGCCCTGCCCTCCGAGTTCATGGGCGAGCTGTGGTCGCCTACGCCGGGCCAGCGCATCATCGCCGAGCAGTTCTGCACCGGGGCTGCCGTGGTGGCCGTTTCCATGCTGCTGCTGCACGTGGCGCGGCCGGTCCCGGCGCGGGGTATTCTTCCGGCTGCGCTGGTCATGTGCGCGATACTGGTCAAGGCCGCCTTGCAACCGCTGGCCGTGCCGGCGCAAGCGCCCGGCGCGTGGATCACCGTCGGCTCGGTCATCGGCGTGGCTGGCGGCCTGGTCCTGGCGACCGGGTTCGCCTACCTCAAGCCGTCCTGGCAGCGCAGCCTCGGCATCGCGGCGCTGTGCGTGCAGCTGGGTATCGTCAACCTGTTCCCGTCCGACCAGTACTTCGATACGACGGCTTCGATGGCGCGCACCGGCTGGCTGCATCTGGAGTCGCTCACATTGGGCCTGTCGGTGATCTGGCCGCTGGCAGCCCTGTTTTCCCTGGCCCGGCGGCGCTTCGCCTGAACGCCCCGGCAACACGTTTCCCCCTTTGCGAGTTGGTATGGAGTCCTACTACAAACACCACGTTTTCTTCTGCCTGAACGAGCGCGGGGCCGACGCTCCCCGCCCCTGTTGCGCGCGGCAGGGCGCGCAGGCCATGCAGGACTACGCCAAGAAGCGCATCAAGCAGCTCGGCCTGGCCGGCAAGGGGGAGATCCGCATCAACAAGGCCGGCTGCCTGGATCGTTGCGAGGAAGGCCCGGTCCTGGTGGTCTATCCCGAGGGCGTCTGGTACACCTACGTGGACCAGGACGACATCGACGAGATCATCGATTCGCACCTGGTGCAGGGCCAGCCGGTCGAACGCCTCATGATCTGAGGACCGCCATGGCCGTTACTACCGAACATCTCGTCCTCGACGGCGGCGCCGGCCCCGTCGATTGCGCGCTCGACATTCCCGAGGGAGGCCTTGCGGCCGCGCGGGGATGGGCGCTGGTGCTCCATCCGCATCCGCTGTTCGGCGGAACCCGGGACAACAAGGTCGTCACGACGGTTGCGCGTGCCTGCGTCCAGCAGGGGCTCGCGGCCCTGCGGCCCAATTTTCGCGGGGTGGGCCAGTCCGCGGGCGAATTCGACAATGGCGCCGGCGAGGCGGCGGACATGCTGGGCGTGGTGGACCAGTTCCGGACGCGGCATCCTTCGCTGGCCCAGGGGCGCTTCGTGCTGGGCGGATTTTCGTTCGGCAGCGCGGTGGCCAGCCAGGTGTACGCGGGCTGCGGGCCCGCGAGCGAAAAGGGGCTGCCCGTGGCCGGCCTGGTGCTGCTCGGCACGGCGGCCAGCCGTTTCACCGTGGCCACCGTGCCCGAGGACACGCTGGTGATCCACGGCGAGCAGGACGATACCGTGCCGCTCGCCGCTGTCATGGACTGGGCCCGTCCGCAGAGCCTGCCCGTGACCGTCATCCCCGGCTCGGGCCATTTCTTCCACGGCAACCTCGTGGTGGTCAAGCGCCTGGTGTTGACTTATCTGGCTCGCGTGCTGGCCTGAACCCCTTTCGGGCCAGCTGTAGCATTCCGTTGCATCAGCCGGAGCGTGGCCCGGCGCCGGCCCGCCGGCGGGGGTGCCTATAATTGACGGTTTCCACCCCGCATCGCGGGGCGCCCCGGGCGGTCCCGACCGTGCCGGCGAGTCGCCCCTCTTGCACGACAATCCTCCCACATGAAACTGCGCTTTTTCTCGTTTGGTCCGGGACGTCGGTTCGCTCTGGCCACCGTGGCTTCGGCTTGCTTCCTCGCGTTCCCGGCGACCATGCCTGCTTCCGCCCTGGCCGCGGCCGCGCCGCCGGCCACCACGTCTTCGGCCACGCCTTCGGCTCCGCCCATGTCGACGGTCGGCCTGCTGTCTTCCGTGCCGGCGCCGGCCGTCGCGGCCCGGTCCTGGGTCGCCATCGACGTGACCAGCGACCAGATCCTGGCCGAAGACCGCGCCGACGAACGCATCGAGCCGGCATCGCTGACCAAGGTCATGACGGCCTACCTGGTGTTCAACGCGCTCAAGGAAAAGCGCCTGACGCTCGCGCAGAACGTCAACGTATCGGAGAAGGCGTGGCGTACCGGCGGCTCGCGCATGTTCATCGAACCGCGCAAGCCCGTGACTGTCGAGGAATTGATACGCGGCATGATCACGCAGTCGGGCAATGACGCCACCGTGGCGCTGGCCGAGGCCGTCGCCGGCAGCGAGGATGCGTTCGCCGCGCTGATGAACCAGGAGGCCGCGCGCCTGGGACTGAAGAATACGCACTTCACCAATTCCACCGGCCTGCCCGACCCGCAGCACGTGACCACCGTGCGCGACCTGGCCTTGCTGGCCAAGCGCCTGATCCAGGACCATCCCGACTATTACGGGTACTACAAGGAACGCCAGTTCACCTACAACAAGATCACCCAGCCCAATCGCAACCGGCTGCTGTGGGTGGATCCTTCGGTGGATGGCATGAAGACGGGCCACACCGATGCGGCGGGCTACTGCCTGATCGCGTCGGCCATGCGGGGCGATCGCCGCGTGCTGACGGTGCTGGTGGGGGCGTCGAGCGAGAATGCCCGCGCCCAGGAAAGCCTGAAGCTGTTGAACTGGAGCTTCCAGAACTTCGACACCGTGCGCGTCTACGATGCCAAGCAGGCCGTGGTCGAGCCCAAGGTCTGGAAGGGTAGCGAGAGCAAGGCCAAGCTGGGTTCGCCGGCGGCCATCTGGGTTACCGTGCCGCGCGGCCAGGCGGGCAACGTCAAGTCCACCATCGAGCGTACCGATCCGCTCGTGGCGCCGTTGCAGGCGGGGCAGCAAGTGGGTACGCTTAAACTTACCCTCAACGACAAGCCGGTGCGCGAAGTGCCGCTGACGGTGCTCGAGCCCGTGGACGTGGCCGGCATTTTCGGCCGTGCGTTCGACGCGGTGCGGCTCTGGTTCAACTGAAGCCCCCCGTACGCGCTGACGCGCGCCCCCCAGGGGGCGGCGCTGGCGGACCGGCAAAGCCGGATCCGCGGCGCCCTGGGTCTAGTACAGCTTTCTCCGTTTGCAGTACCGTTGTTGCCGCTGGCAGCCAGCGAGGCGCCAGCGCCACGACCCGAGAAAGCAGCACTAGATCCAGGATGCGGTGGATCCGGCTCCGCCGGTCCACCCGCATCGCCCCCTTGAGGGGAGCGGCCGAAGGCCGCTAGGGGGTGGGCTTTCCTATAGGAATAGTCATGATTCCAGGCATAGCGGGCGATCCACCGGTCTATCTGAACGGCGAGTTCACGCCGTTGTCGCAGGCCAAGATATCGGTGCTGGACCGGGGCTTCATCTTCGGGGACGGCATCTACGAAGTGGTGCCCGTCTACGGGCGCAAGCCTTTCCGGATGGCGCAGCATCTGGCGAGGCTGGCCCGCAGCCTGGAGGCGATCCGCATCCCCAACCCGCATGGCACGGCCGAATGGCGGGAGCTGGTGGGCAAGCTGATCGATACCTCGGATGCCCAGGACCAGTTCGTCTATCTGCAGGTGACGCGAGGGGTCGCCAAGCGCGACCATGCGTTTCCGGCGCAGGTGGTGCCCACGGTGTTCGGCATGACGAGTCCCTTCGCGCGGCCCGCAGCGGCCTTGCGCGAGCAGGGCGTGAAGGCCGTGACCATGCCGGACGAGCGCTGGCTGCATTGCGAGATCAAGTCGACTTCGCTCTTGGGCAACGTGCTGGCGCGGCAGTTTGCCGCCGATCGCGACGCGCTGGAAGTCGTGATGTTCCGCGACGGCTACCTGTCCGAAGGCTCGTCCAGCAACATCTGGGTCGTCAAGGACGGACGCTTGGTGGCGCCGCAGAAGAACCACCTCATTCTCGAAGGCATCCGCTACGGATTCATCGAGGAAATGGCCTCGGCCAAGGGGATTCCGCTCGAAATGCGGCCGGTCTCCCAGGCAGAGGTCGAAGCGGCCGACGAGTTGATGCTGTCGTCGGCTACCAAGGAAATCCTGCCCATCGTATCGCTGGACGGCAAGCCCGTGGGGAGCGGCCGGCCCGGACCGGTCTATGCCCGGCTGCGCCAGGGGTACGATGAGGCTATCGCAGCGCTTTAATTCTCATCATGGCAGACGTTCCTGACACACCCGAAAGCCGGGCTTCGCTGATCGAGTATCCGTCGGATTTTCCGATCAAGGTGATGGGTGCGCATCACTCCGATTTCGCCCAGGTGCTGACCGAGGTGGTGCTGCGCCACGATCCGGATTTCGATCCGGCCACCGTGGAAATGCGGCCCAGCTCCGGAGGAAACTACCTGGGCCTCACGTTCATCGTGCGGGCGACTTCGCGCGAACAGCTCGATGCCCTGTACCGGGAGCTGACCTCGCATCCCATGGTCAAGTTCGTGCTGTAGGCAAGTCCCGGAGAGATACCCGCCATGCTCATCCGCTGGCTGCCGCGCCCGGCCGAATACCAGGCAACCTGGGACGCGATGAAGGCTTTCACGGCCGCGCGCGGTCCCGACACGCCGGACGAGATCTGGCTGGTCGAGCACGGTCCCGTGTTCACGCTCGGACAGGCCGGCAAGCCTGAACACGTGCTGGCGCCGCACGACGTACCGGTGGTCAAGAGCGACCGGGGCGGGCAGGTGACCTATCACGGGCCGGGGCAGGTGGTGGCCTATGTGCTGCTGGACCTGAAGCGGGCCGGGTACTTCGTGAAAGAGTATGTGGTCCGGGTCGAGCAAGCGGTGATCGACTTGCTGGCCGATCTCGGCCTGCCGGATGCCCGGCGCAAGCCTGGGGCTCCCGGGGTCTACGTGGATTGGCCCCGGTCCCCGGCGTCGCCGGAGGTTTCCGAGCTGGCCAAGATCTCGGCGCTGGGCATCAAGGTTCACCGCGGCTGCACCTACCATGGCGTGGCGCTGAACGTGGCCATGGACTTGTCGCCGTTCGGCTGGATCAACCCTTGCGGCTACGTGGGATTGCGGACCGTCGATCTGGCCTCCTGCGGTTGCAAGATCGGGCTGGAGGAGGCCGGCAACCTGCTGGCGCGTTACCTGGAGCGGGGGCTTGCGGCCGGGTCGCCGGCAGGGGCTTTGGCGGACCCGGCGCCGGCGGCGGTAGAATAAGGGTCTTTACTAATCCCGGCCCCCGGTTCTACCCCGGCCACGCCGAACAGGAATTTGTCGATGAGCTCCGTGCCCGAAACTTCCGCCCTGAGCAGCCAACCCGAAGTCCCCGGGGCGGCGCCGGCCTACGATCCGCTGCAGAAGCAGAAGTCCGAATCCAAGGTTTCGCGCATCCCGATCAAGGTCGTGCAGGCGGAGCGGCTCAAGAAGCCGGAGTGGATACGCGTGAAGGCGGCGTCGCCCGGCTCCCGCTTCTACGACATCAAGCGCATCCTGCGCGAGCACAATCTCCACACCGTGTGCGAGGAAGCCTCGTGTCCGAACATCGGCGAGTGCTTCGGCAAGGGCACCGCCACGTTCATGATCATGGGCGACAAGTGCACGCGGCGCTGTCCGTTCTGTGACGTGGGGCACGGCCGCCCCGACCCGCTGGATCCCGACGAGCCGGTCAACCTGGCGCGCACCATCGCCGCGCTGAAGCTGAACTACGTGGTCATCACCTCGGTGGACCGCGACGACCTGCGCGACGGCGGCGCGGCCCATTTCGTCGAGTGCATCGCCAAGACCCGCGAGCTGTCGCCCGCCACCCGCATCGAGATCCTGGTGCCCGATTTCCGCGGCCGCCTGGACCGCGCGCTGGCCATCCTGGACGCCGGTCCTCCGGACGTGATGAACCACAACCTGGAAACCGTGCCCCGGCTCTACAAGCAGGCGCGCCCCGGATCGAACTACGAGCACTCGCTCAAGCTGCTGGCCGAGTTCAAGGCCCGGCACCCGGACGTGCCCACCAAGTCGGGCCTGATGCTGGGCCTGGGCGAGACCGACGAGGAGATCCTGCAGGTGATGCGCGACATGCGCGCGCACAACGTCGACATGATCACCATCGGCCAGTACCTGCAGCCGTCCGAGCACCACCTGCCGGTGCTGCGCTACGTGCATCCGGACACCTTCGCGATGTTCGAGCGCGAGGCCTATGCGATGGGCTTCACGCATGCCGCGGTGGGCGCGATGGTGCGCTCGTCGTATCACGCCGACCAGCAGGCGCACGCGGCCGGCGTGGCCTGAACCGGGCGCGGCGAAGGCATGCGCCGGGAGGCGCGCTTCCTTCGCCGTTCCCCTAGCCGTACCGTTCTACGCCCGTACTTCCCGCCGCTGGAACACCATGTAGGCCAGCGTGAACAGCAGGATGACCGCGGCGATCAATCCGACCAGCTGCGGCCAGACGATGGCCAGGCTTTGCGACAGGGGCAGCGGCGAGCCGATGACCGCGCCCTGCAGCTGGCTCAGGAAGACCGGCCCCAGCGTGCGGGTCGAAGGAACCAGCAAGGCCAGTACGCCCTCCCCGAAAAGCTGCGATGGCGACAGCCGCTCCAGCGCCTGCTGCCATTGGAGGGTCTCCATCCCGGGCTGGCCCAGCATCAGCGCGACCGGATCGGGCGGCGCGACCGCCTGTGCCAGTGCGCCGGCCAGCATGGGCCACAGCAGCGACAGGAACAGCCATAGCCCCAGGCTCACCAGCGCCGAGGTCGCCGCCGACCGGAACACGATGGAGCACAGCATGGCTACCGCCAGCCACACGCCCGCATAGGCGAGCGTGAGCAGCAGGAACAGCAGGGAACGCGCGATTTCCTCGCCGCCGGGCGGCACGCCCAGCAGGATCAGTCCCGCGCCGATCACCAGCAGCCACAAGGCCAAAAGCGAAATGGCCAGGGTCGCGAGGCCGGCCAGGAATTTGCCCATCAGCAGCGCATCGCGGTAGATGGGTTGCGAGAGCAGCCGGCTCATGGTGCGCCGCGAATATTCGCCGTTGACCGCGTCAAAGCCCAGCCCGATGGCGACCAGCGGCACCAGGAACCCCAGCAGGGCCGAGAACGACGGCATGGGCTCCTGGGCCGCCGTGAACAACCTCAGGAAGACATAGGGGTCGCTGGCGGTGGTGTTGCGGATCTGCTGGAACACGCCGTAGAGCGCAGCCGCCGCGGTCAGGATGATGAGCCATTCCAGCACGCGCATGCGGCCGCTGCGCAGGTGATCGGCCAGTTCCTTGAGCAGGACCACGCTCATGCCCTGTACGGGCGATCCTTCACGCTGCATGACGTCGTTCCCCTTGAGCCATGGAGTGGAAGAAACGGTTGTAGATCGCGTCGAGGCTGAGCGGCTCGTCGTCCAGCCGTAGCAGTTCGGCGTTCGCCGCCACGAGGGCCCGGGCGATGTCCGGCCGCACGTCGCGTTCGGCCCGCAGGCGCCAGCGCTGGTCGCCCTGGGCCTCGACCGACGTGACGCCGGCGATGCCGCGCAGCAGCGCCGGCAGGTCGCGGCCGCGCGCTTCGACCAGCACCGCGCTGCGTCCGCCCAGCACCTGCCGCGCGAGTTCCGGCACCGAACCCATGAGCGCGATGCGGCCCCTGTGAAAAAGGGCGACGCGGTCGCAGATGCGCTGCATATGGTCGAGCAGGTGCGAGGACAGCAGCACCGTGACGCCGTCGCGGCGCAGGCTGTCGATCAGGCCCAGGAAATCCTCGGCGGCTTGCGGGTCGAGGCCGGAGGTGGGTTCGTCCAGGATGGCGATGCGTGCGCGCTTGAGGACGATCTCGGCCAGGCCCAGGCGCTGGCGCATCCCTCGCGAGAACGCGGCCACCCGCCGGTCCGCGTCGCCGGCCAGGCCCACGCGTTCCAGCGCGGCGTCGATGCGCGCATTGCGCTCGCCGGCCTCGATCTCCATCAGCTTGGCCGTGTAGGCCAGATTCTCGCGCGCCGTCAGGTAATCGTAGAAGCCGACCGCGTCGGGCATGTAGCCCACTTCGCGCTTGACGGCCAGGGGCGAGCGCCGCGGGTCGCGGCCCAGTACCGAGACCGAGCCCGAGCTGGCGTCGGTCAGGCCAAGCAGCATGAGGATGGTCGTGGTCTTGCCGGCGCCATTGGGGCCGAGCAGGCCGAAGACTTCGCCTTGTCCCACGGCGAACGAGACGCCGTCGACCGCCGTGCGGCCCTGGTAGCGTTTGGTCAGGCCTTGCGCCTGGATGACGTCCGTGCTCATCGCCGCCCGAACCTCGCGACCGCGCCCACCAGCACCAGCACGGCGATGGCGATGATGATGACCCCCACGATGCCCCACAGGCCCGAGGTCTGCACGGTAATGCGGAACTCGCCGGAGGCGTTTTCGCCGCCGCCCGAGGCCCGTATGGTGGCCATGTAATCGCCCACCAGCGAACGGTCGGAGGGCGTGATGCGGGCCTGCGCCTCGGCTTCCTTGCCGGCCTCGATCTGCGCCAGGGTCTTGGGTTCGAATTCGATCTTCCAGCCCGAAGGCGCGCTGGCGGACAGTTCGATGCCCTGCGCCGGGGCGGACCCCTCGTTGCGCACGACGATGGGCACGGTTTCGGTCTGCCCGGCGCGCGCCGTCGCGCTCATGATGCCGTCGCGGCCGGCGATGCGCAGTTCGGGATGGCCCACGATCTCCAGCGCCAGCTTGGCGCTGGCCGATGCGCCTTCGGCGCTGGCGTGCACGATGACCGGATAGCTGCCCGCCTTGACCGAGGACGGCGGCTTGACGCTGAGCTTGAGCTCCTTGGACTCCCCGGCCTTGACCGGCACCGAGGTCAGCTCCTGCGATCCGTAGTTCTCGGTGAAGGTGGGTTCGAAGAACTGCGGAGTCTCGGCGGTGAGGTTCACCAGCAGGTCGCGGCCGCTGTCGTTGCGCACCGTGAACTGGTAGTCGAACGTGGTGCGCGGGCCGCCGCGCAGGGCGGGCAGTTTCGATTCGATGCCGAGCTGGGCCGGCAGCTCGTCGGCCAGGGTCACGTCGACCGGAAGCTCGATGCGCTTGCCCGGCGCCTCGGCCACCACCCGCACGCGATAGCTGCGTGCTTCCACCTTGGCCGGCAACTCGAACCTCAGTTGCAGGGGCACGCTGGCATCGGTGGCCGGCATGGCGGCGGCCACCGGCTTGCCACCGCCGAGCAGGGCCACCTTCCACCCCTCCGGCACGTCTTCCACACGCAGCGCGACCCGCGCCGGCGGTTCGTTCTGGTTGCGCAGGCTCAATGCCAGGGTCGTGGTGGCGCCGGCCTGCAGAGTGAGGGAGGGGTAGTCGGTGACCAGGTAGATGCCCGCCTGGCTGGCGGCCTGGGCAAGGGGCGGCAGGGCGAGAAAGAGCGACAGGATCAGGACGCGAATCTTATGCATGGCAGTTCATGGATGAAGTTGGATGCGGAAAGATTCGGACAGGCGCAGTGCGTGGATACGCCTGAACCAATCGAAGCGTGGGTGTCTCCCACCGGCAAGACTGCTGCGAGTCCCGGGAGCGTTGCGGAACCGGCCACGCGGGCGGTCTTGCCAACGTGCCGGGCGGCCGATGCGAACCGCTATGCGCCATCCCCGGGGACCGGCTCAGGTTGCCATACCTTGTCTAACAATGCCCTGAACGGCCGGCGGGGATGCCGGCGCCGCGACGCGCTTCGGCCGACTCCACGAGCGCGGAGCCGGCACGGGGCAGAACACTAATCGATGGAACGCCGATTGACTATCCGGGTAGGCCCTGGCTCGCGAGGCGCGCCGGGATAGGCGGCACGCTTCGTGGCAAGGCCCTAGGCGCCTTCCAGGCTGACGCTGCCCTTGGCTGCCGACCGCGTGCCGGGCAGCGGCCGATTGCTGGCGGCATGATAGGTAAAGACGACGGAGAATTTCACCTCGTCCGTGGCATTGCGGTCGGCCGCGTGCAGCGTATTGCAGTGAAAGAACATGACGTCGCCGGCATGCAGTTCCGGCACGATGGCTCGTTCGATCAGCGGCCGGTTGGCGGGCAGGTCGTCGCGGAAGAATTTCTGCGCATCGAAGCGGGACGCGTCGAATTGCTCGCGATGCGAGCCGGGTACCAGATGCAGTGCGCCGTTGCGATCGAACTCGTCCCCCAGCGCCAGCCAGATCGACACCATGTCGTCGCGCTCGAACGACCAGTAGCGGAAGTCGCGGTGCCAGCCGGTCAGCGTGCCGAACCGCGGGTGCTTGGTCATGACGCAGTTGTGGTGGGCCAGGGAGAGCTTGGCCGGCTCGCCGAAATACGAGGCCATCCAGTCGCGGATAGGCCCGCAGGTGGCGTATTGCCGGAAGGCTTCGTCGCGCGACCACGCATCCAGCAGCCGCCGCACGGTCCGGCCGCCCTCTGCGTCGCGCGAGGCCGGGGCGCCCGGATAACCCAGGTCCGCCTCGTATTCGACAGGTTCGATATGCGCGTTGAGCTGGGCGCGCGCGATCTGCAGGAGTGCCGCGCATGCATCGGCATCGAGGAAATTGCGCACCACCACCAGACCATCCCGGCGCAGTGCCGCGATCTGTTCATCGCGAGACAGGCTAGCCATGCTGCTTTAAACACAAGAGAAGAAAATCAGCTGACTAGGATACGCCTAAATCGAGGGAAGCCCACCGAGGGAAGCCCACCGAGGGAAGCCCACCCCCTCCGCGCTTCGCGCGTCCCCCTCAAGGGGGCGGCGCTGGCGGACCGGCAAAGCCGGATCCGCGGCGCCCTGGGTCTAGCGAGGATTTCTCAAGTTGTCACACCGTTGCTGCCGCTGGCAGCCAGCGAAGCACCGGCGCCACATTCCCAAGAAAGCGGTACTAGATCCAGGATGCGGTGGATCCGGCTCTGCCGGTCCACCCGCATCGCCCCCTTGAGGGGGCGCCCGAAGGGCGTAGGGGGGTGGGCCTTCCTTCCGGTCCACCATCGCCCTCTGAAGCGCGCGCGTAAGCGCGTAGGGGGGCTACTCCACAATCCTGTTGCTCTTCGCCAGCGCCGTCCAGCGGCGGGTTTCGCCCTGGATGAAGCGGGCGAATTCGGCGGGCGAGCTGCCGACGGTGTCGAGGCCGAGCGTGTTCAGCTTGGCTCGGGTGTCGGGGTCGTTCACCGCCTGCCTGACTTCCGTGGCGAGGCGCTCGACGATGGCGGGCGGGGTGCCCTTGGGCACGAAGAAGCCGTTCCACTCCAGCACCTCGAAGTCCTTGAAACCGCTTTCCGCGATGGTGGGCGTATCGGGCAGCGCGGCCAGGCGTTTGGTGGAGGTCACGGCCAGCGCCTTCAGGCGGCCGGATTCCACATAGGAAAGGCCCGAGGCGGCGTTGGCGAAATACGCGTTCACCTGGCCTCCCATGACGTCGGCAAGCGCCGGCGCGCCGCCTTTGTAGGGCACGTGCAGCATGTCGATGCGCGCCTGGCTCTTGAGCAATTCGCCGACCAGATGGGCCGGACTGCCGGCCCCATAGGACGCGTAGCTCACCTTGCCGGGGTGCTGGCGCGCGTAGTCGATAAATTCCTTGAAGGTCTTGTAGGGGGCATCGGGATGCACCACGAGTATGTTCGGCACCGTGATGGCCAGCGAGACCGGGATCAGGTCGGTGTCGGGGTCGAAGGGCATCTTGCGCAGCGCGGGATTGACCGCGTAGGTGGACGCGTCGTAGAGCACCGTGTAGCCATCGGGAGCGGCCTGGACAACGGCCTGCGCGCCTATCATGCCGCTCGCGCCCGGCCGGTTGTCGATGACGACCTGGGTGCGCAGCGAAGCGCTCAGGCGCTGCGCGATGACCCGGGCCGCATTGTCGGCCCCGCCGCCTGCGGAGTAGGGGACGATGACCCGGATGGGGCGGCTGGGATAGTCCTGGGCATGGACCGGCAGCGCGGCAGTCGAGGCAAGCGTGGCGAGGAGGCCGCTGGCGGCCAGGCGGACAAGGGAAGGCATGGCGTCTCCGTGGGATGGATCTGGTGCGGGCTGCCGAAGCCGGCGGCTCTTCTCGGAGTCTCGGAGGCATGACTGGCTCGGTGCCTTCGGCTCCACGTGCCAGTGTACCGGTAGAGGAGACGCCTACCCCCTTGGGGTGGCTTCCGCCGGAAGGGCGGCACTGGCGCAAAGCCGATCCGCCGTGCCCTGGGCCTAAACCGGGTGTCTTGGTTGCCGGTGCTACTGCTGGCTGCCAGCCGTAGCAACGACGTGGCAATCCAAGAAAGCCTCACTAGACCCAGGGCGCCGCGGATCCGGCTTTGCCGGTCCGCCAGCGCCGCCCCCTGGGGGGCGCGCGTAAGCGCGTAGGGGGGACCCCTACTCAGGCTTGATATCGATGCGCTTCACGACCTCGGCCCACTTGGCCGTATCGCGCTTGAGCGTTTCTTCCGCCTGGCTTCCCGTCAGGCCTACCGGCGTCAGGTCGAGCGAGGTGAGGCGCTGGCGCACCGGCTCTTCCTTCAGCGCGGCGGTCACCGCCTGCTGCAGGGCCTGGACCACCGCGGCCGGGGTGCCCTTGGGCGCCATCAGATACTGGTTGAACGAGGCGTCGATGTTGGGCAGGCCGACTTGCGGCAAGGTCGGCACGGAGGGCGCCATGGGCGAGGGCCGGGCCGAGGATACGGCCAGCGCCGTCAGCCGGCCGGACTGGACGTTGGGCAGGACGGTGGGCGTGGCAAGGAAGCCGCAGTCCACCTGGCCTCCCATCACGTCGGTCATTGCCGGGCTCGGTCCCTTGTAGGGGATGTGCGTCATCTCGACGCCGGCGCCGCTCAATACCAATTCGGCGGCCAGATGGCCCGGCGAGCCTTGGCCGCCGGAAGCGTAGGTCATGGCCGATTGCCGCGCGCGGCCGATCAGTTGCTCCATCGACGTAATCTTGAGCGCGGCATTGCACACCATCATCTGGTTGAAGTTCGCCAGCAGGGACACGGGCGCGAGGTCGGTGCGCGGGTCGAAATCCATCTTCTTGTAGATCAGCGGGTTGACCGTGACCACCGTGTCGGGCGTGACCAGCAGCGTGTAGCCGTCGGGTGCGGACTTGGCCACCTGCAGGGCGGCCAGGCCGTTGTTGGCGCCGGCGCGGTTTTCCACCACGAAGGTCTGTTTGAAGCGGTTCCCCAGGCGTTCGGCCATGATGCGGGCCACCATGTCGGACGGCGCCCCGGGAGGCGAACCGACGAGGATGCGTACCGGCTTGGACGGGTAGTCCGACTGGGCATGCGCGAGAGGGAAAGCGGCAAGAAGGGCGGCAGCCAGGAAGGCCGGTCGAAAAGCGGGCATGGTCTCGCTCCTGATGCTGATGTTTTGAAGCGAGTGTATTTTGTTATTTTGGTTATGAAAAATGAAAAATAAGAAGAGTTGATTTCCTTTTGGTTATTATTCTTTCGTATATCTCAGGACCACCATGCACGAACAAGGCGTCTCTTCCGGGTTGGGGCGCATCAAGCTGCGCCACCTGCAATGTCTGGTCGCGATCGCGGCGCACCGGCACATGGGGCAGGCCGCGGACGCGCTGGGCATCTCGCAGCCGGCCATCTCCAAGACCCTGTCCGAACTCGAAGACGCGGTCCAGGCGCAGCTCGTGGTCCGCAGCAAGCGCGGCGTCTGGCTGACCGAGAAAGGGCAGGTGCTGCTGCGCTACGCGGGCAGCAGCCTGCGCACGCTGCGCGAAGGCCTGGACCACATCTCGTCCGAAATCCGGGACGACGTGGCGGTCATCGCGATGGGGACGCTGCCCACCGTTGCGCCCACCATCGGGCCGCAGGCGGCGAGCCTGTTCAAGCGCAACTGGCCCTCGGTGCGGCTGAGCGTGCACACGGGAGTGAATGCCGGCCTGCTGGCGTTGCTCAAGCGCGGCGAGCTGGACCTGGTGCTGGGCCGGGTGGCCGAACCTTCCGAGATGCTGGGCCTGTCGTACGAGCACCTGTACGAAGAGCCCGTCGTGGTGGTGGCGCGCCCGGGCCACCCGCTGGCGGCCGCGGCGCGCGTGGAGCCTGCGGAAATCGCGGCCTGCGGCATGGTGCTGCCCTTGCCAGGCACGGCCATCCGGCACACCATCGATTCCTACCTGGTGCGGCACGGCGTCGGCGTCGGCCGCGAAGCGATCGAGACGCTTTCGGATGCGTTCGCGCGCTCGTACGTGGCCAGTACCGATGCCGTGTGGATGATCGCGCTCGGAGTGGTCGAGCGCGATCTGGCGGCGGGAGCGCTGGTGCGGCTGGCTTGCGACACGCTTCATACGTCGGCTTCGGTAGGATTGACGCTTCGTAGCGATGCGGTCCCCTCGCAGGCCGTGCGAGCCCTGCTCGACTGTATACGTGCCGCGGCGGCGAGCCGGCGCAAGCAATCCGGGTATGCCGGATAGGGGCCGGGATTGTCGGCGGCCGCTACGCCGGTGTGGCGCGCCCGCTGCGTTGCTGGCGGGGCGACGGACGTCGTTCGGCGAGGGATGGGCCATCCAGTTCCCGGCAACAGTCGAAAACCAGCTGACGCAGCCACCGATGCGCGGGAATGTTCTCGTCGCGTGAGTTCCAGAGCGCGTGGTAGTGGGCCACCGCGCCTTCGAACGGCAGTTCATGCAACTGCAGTGGCCAGCGGGCCGCCAATTCCTCCGCCAGCGTGCGGGGAAGCGTGCACAGCATCTTGCTCTCGGTCAGCAGATTCGCGATACCGGCCAGGAACGGCACTTTCACCGCCACCCGGCGCTTCTCGCCGCGGCTGGCCAGTACCTTGTCGACGATGCTGCGCTGTTCGGTGCTCGCCGACACCAGCACGTGGCGTGCTTCCAGGAAGATCTCCATGGTCAGCTCGCCCGGAATGAGCGGGTGGTCGCGCATGGCGACGCTCACATAGTCCTGGGCAAGAAGATGCTGCATGTTGAACCGTGACGGGTGATCGCCGGCCGGGACAATGGCCAGGTCCAGGAGCCCGGCGTCGAGCCGCTCGCGGGCATCTTCCAGGCCCGCATGCACGGTTTCGATGTCGATGCCTGGCGCTTCGTTTTCCAGTCGCTGGACCAGCCTGGGCAGCAGCACCCATGACGCGTAGTCCGTCATCCCTATGCGGAGCTGGATGTTCGCGCTTCCCGGATCGAAGCCGTTGGCGGCTTCGACGGCGCGCCTGACCGAAGCCACGGCTTCGGCAATGGGCCCGGCCAGTTCCATGGCGCGCGGTGTCGGGGTCAACCCCTGCGGCGCGCGCAAGAACAATTCGTCGTCGAAGAGGTTGCGCAACCGGCCCAGGGCGTGGCTGGTGGCCGATTGGGTGAGGCAGAGAAAGTTGCCCGCGCGGGTCAGGTTGCGTTCCCGGAAGATGGCGTCGAATACGCGCAGCAGATTCCAATCGACGGTGGCGATATTAATTTCACGCATCTGGAACATGACAAGAAAGAGATGGCCTGATGCATGTACAGGCCCAATACTGCTCGCCGTTCAGGTTGCCTCTGGCAACGCGGCGCCGCGCAGGTGAAGGCATCCCAGTATCGCAGGAGCGCGGCCATACCGACAAGGAGACAAAGAGGAATGAGTTCGCGAGAAATAGGAACCGCATTTCCCTCGAGGAGGAGCCTGCCATGAAAGCGTGGCTCATCGAACGGCGTAATGACGAAGCCCATATCGGCATGAGCGACGTACCTTCGCCCCGGATGGGGCCCGGCGATCTGCTCGTGCGGGTGCGAGCCATAGGCGTGAATCGCGCGGATCTTGCCCGGAGGACGGGGCACTATGAGCGTTTGCCTGCTTCCACCGACCTTCCCATTCCTGGCCTGGAGATGGCCGGTGAAGTTGTGGCACTGGGCCAGGGCGTTAGGGGTTTTCACGTAGGTGATCGCGTGATGGGGTTGCCCGCGCAAGCCTATGCGGAGCAGGTCGTGCTGCAGGCGGCGCATGCCTTGCCCGTTCCCGCCGGCCTGCAGTGGATAGAGGCCGCCGCCTTGCCCATGGCCTTCCTGACCGCGCATAACGCAATGGTGACCGAAGGGAAGGTCAGACGCGGCGATCATGTCTTGGTGCAAGGCGCCGCGACCGGCGTCGGCATGGCGGCCATGCAGATCGCGCGGCTGCAGGGGGCCGCATCGATCGCCGGCAGCGCGAGCGGGGGCAAGCTGCCCAAGCTTGCCGAGTATGGGCTCGATCACGGGTTCGACTACCGGACCGGAGATGGGGTCGCGCAGGTCTTGCGGGCCTCCGGCGGCCACGGGGCCGACGTGATTATCGACATGGTCGGCGCCTCCGCCGCTGCGTCGACGCTCGCCGCGGCCGCCGAACGAGCGCGCTGGATTCAGGTAGGGCGCATGGGTGGCGGCCAGGCGACCATCGATCTCGACACTATGGCGCGCAAGCGCCTGGCGCTGATCGGGGTGACGTTCCGCACGCGCAGCAGTGACGAAATCGCGGCGCTCGTGAGCGCCGCCAGGGCAGACCTGGAGGAAGCGCTGGCATCGAGGCGGATCAGCCTGCCGGTCGCCAAGGTCTTTGCATTCGACGAGGCGGACGAGGCTCAGGCATTCATGAGGTCGGGTTCCTACCTCGGGAAAATCGTCCTGGAGGGGGCGAAGGGCTGAACCCGGGCGGATGCGCGGGCGTGCCGCCATCGAAGCGCAGTCCGCACCGCAGAACATGAGATGAACGGAGACAAGCATGAACACCCATCATGGCTCGCGGGTCCTGCGCAAGGGGGTGATAGCGCTATGCCTTGGCCTCTTCACGGCAGGCGCTGCCGCGTCCGACTGGCCGGCACGGCCCATCCGCATCGTCAATCCGGCGAGTCCGGGCGGCACGGCGGACGGACTGACGCGCATCGTGATCGAGAAAATGGCCGAGGATCTCGGACAGTCCGTGATCCTGGATTTCCGCGCGGGGGCCAACGGCATTATCGGCACCGACCACGTCGCGAAATCGGTCCCCGACGGCTACACCCTGTTGCTGTGCAATTCCGCGACGGTCACCAATGCCGCGCTACACGGCAAACTGCCTTATGACACAGAGCGGGACCTCGCGCCGGTCTCGCATTTCTTCGAGACACCGTACTTCCTCGTGGTCAATGCCAGGCAACCGGCGGCGACGGTGGCCGAATTGCTCGCGCTTGCCCGACGTTCATCCGGCAAACTCGCGTTCGCTTCGTCCGGAATAGGCAGCACGCCGCACTTGACGGGCGAGCAGCTGGCTTTGAAAACCGGTGTTCCGTTGCTTCACGTTCCCTACAAGGGGTCGGCGCCGGCCGTCACCGCGGTAGTGGCGGGGGAAGCGCAATTCCTGTTCATGAGCCTGCCTGCCACGCGGACGTTCATCGACGAAGGAAAGCTGCGGGTCCTGGCGACCACGATGCCCGCGAGATCGCCTTTCCTGCCGCAGGTTCCGACCATGATCGAGTCCGGCGTGGCCGATTTCACGGCCAGCGCCTGGTTCGGCCTCTGTGCGCCCGCAGGCACGCCTGCCGCCGTGCAATCCCGTATTGCCGACTCATTGGGCAGGGCCTTGGCCAGCCCCGACGTGCGCCAGCGCTTTCTGGAGGCGGGCGCCATGCCGGTTCCCGGTACGCCGGACGCCTTTCGCGCGTTCTTCGAACGCAGCCTGCGGGACACGGCCGCCATGCTCAAGGCCTTGGGAACAAAAATCGACTGACCTTGGCGGCCGCCACCTTTCAAGACTTGAGGAAATGACATGCAAGTGATGGACGTGATCGCGCAGATGCTGCGCCGCGAGAACATTTCGCTGATGTTCTGCTACCCGACCACGCCGGTGATCGAGGCGGCAGCCAGGGCGGGCATCCGACCCATCCTGTGCCGGCAGGAGCGGGTGGGGGTGGATATGGCCAACGGCTATGCCCGCGTCAAGAACGGGAAGCCGTTCAGCGTGTTCGCCATGCAATACGGTCCCGGCGCCGAGAACGCCTTTCCGGGCATCGCCACCGCGTTTTCGGATTCCTCGCCTGTGCTGCTGCTGCCCCTTGGACATCGCCGCGAGGTGGCCCAGGTGGCGCCGACGTTTCGATCATCGCGCACGTACGCCAGCGTAACCCGCTCGGTGGAAGAGCTGCTCGAGCCGGCGGAGATCGGCAACGTCATGCGGCGTGCCTTCAATCATTTAAAGAACGGCCGGCTGGGACCGGTCATGGTCGAGCTTCCCCTGGACCTGGTCGAGCATGAGCTCGGGGATTTTCCCATCGTCTATCGGCCCGTGCGTCCGACACGCTCGGCAGCCGATCCGCGGGATGTCGACGACGCCGCCAGGCTGTTGCTGGAAGCGGATTGCCCGGTCATCCAGGCCGGGCAGGGCGTTCTGTATGCCGAGGCCTGGGACGAGCTGCGTGAGCTCGCCGAACTCACTTCCATTCCAGTGGTGACGACGGTCGAGGGCAAAAGCGCGTTCCCCGAGACGCATCCTCTTTCCCTGGGGACCACGGGTATCGTCCTGACCGGCCCCGGCAACCATTTCCTGGCGCAGAGCGACCTGCTGTTGGGCATCGGCACCAGCCTGACCCGGCATTTCCTCACCAATCGCGTGCTGCCCGTGGCTACGCGCCGCATCATCCAGGCCAGCAACGATCCCCGCGATTTCTACAAGGGCTACGAGATGGATGTCGCCCTGCTCGGCGATGCCAAGCTGGTGCTGCGTCAGTTGATCGACGCGGTGCGCGACCGCCTCGGCGGCAAGGCCCGCGTGAACGGCACCGCCGCGCAGATCGCCGCCATCAAGCGCGAGTGGCTGGCCGAATGGCGTCCTAAGCTGGAAAGCTCGCAAAGCCCCATTACTCCTTATCGCGTCATCTCGGAGTTCGCCCGCGCGGTGGATCGCGACAAGACCATCGTGACCCACGATTCGGGCAGCCCGCGCGATCAGATATTGCCCTTCTACGAAACGACCGTGCCCAATGGCTACCTGGGGTGGGGGAAATCCCACGCGCTGGGTACGGGCCTGGGGCTCACCATAGGCGCCAAGCTCGCTGCACCCGACCGGTTCTGCGTCAACTTCATGGGTGACGCCGCCTTCGGCATGACCGGGCTGGACTTCGAGACCTCCGTCCGCGCGGACGCCCCCATATGCACCGTTGTGCTGAACAACTCGTCCATGGCGGTGGAAACGCGTGCCATGAAACTGTCGCATTCGCTCTACCGGACTCGCGATATTGGCGGGAACTACGCCGGTATCGCCCGCGATCTCGGCGGATGGAGCGAGCGGGTCGAGGATCCGGCGCAAATAGGCGATGCGATCCGGCGGGCATGGGAACAGAACCAGAATGGCCGCTCGGCACTTCTGGAGATCATCACTAACGAAGAGGTGGACTTTTCGTTCCGCCGCAGCAATTTCGATCATTGAACGAAGCGGGCGAATCCACGATGCACCTGATCGACTATTTTGAGCGGGGGCTGCGGTTGCAACCCGACGGCCCGTGTTTCATCGAGCCCGGTGGACGGACGCTAACGTATCGGGAAACAGCCGATATTTCCCACCGCGTGGCCAATGGCCTCCATGCGGCCGGCATCCTCCGGGGCGACAACGTTGGCTTGCTGGGACCCAATCACGTGCTCACGTTTCCCGCCGTGCTGGGCATCATCCGTTCGCGCGGCGTCTGGCTGCCCGTCAATGCCAGGAACGCCATCGACGAAAGCATCAATATCCTCCACCGTGCGGACTGCCGGTTCCTGTTCGTCCACAGCAGCCTGGCTCCGTACATCGGTCGGCTGCGCCGGGAGTTGTCGTTGCTCGGCATGGTCTGCATAGACGGTCCGCTGGATGGCGTGCCGGGGCTCGAAGCGTGGAGCCTGCAACAGGACGACCGACCCGTTCATCCTTTTGCGGCGCCAGATGAAGTCGTCGCCATACGCGGTACGGGTGGAACTACAGGGTTGCCGAAAGGAGTGATGGCAACTCATCGGATGTATGCCAGCCTTTTCGCGAACTGGTTCGCCTCGATGCCCGTCCATCAGCCTCCCGTCCATCTGGTCGTGGCGCCGCTGACCCATGCGGCGGGTACCATGACTTTCCCCACTTTCATCTACGGGGGAGCCAATGTCATCGCCCGGTCGGCCGATGCGGGGGAGATCCTTCGGCTGATCGATGCCTATCGCGTCACCCAGCTGTTCCTGACGCCCACGCTCATCTATCGCCTGCTGGATCATCCGCACGTCAGAGACCATGATTACCGTTTCTTGCAGTATCTGGTCTATTCCGCCGCTCCCATGTCCGTGCACCGGCTGCGCGAAGCGCTCGATGTATTCGGGCCGGTAATGGTCCAGTTGTATGGGCAGACCGAGGCTCCCTTCGTTTGCACCTGCCTGACGGTCGCCGATCATCTTGCCGCGGGTCGCCCCGGCCACGAGCATCGCCTGGCCAGTTGCGGCCGCGAGTCGCCCTTCGTGCGGGTCGAGATCATGAACGATGCCGGGGACTTGCTGCCGCCAAACGAGCGCGGCGAGATCGTCGTCAAAGGCGACCTGGTGACGCCGGGTTACTACCGCAATCCCGAGGCCACCGGAACGACGATCCGCGACGGATGGCTTCACACCGGGGATATCGGCTACAAGGACGAAGATGGCTACTTCTACGTCGTGGACCGGCTCAAGGACCTGATCATTTCCGGCGGGTTCAACCTGGCTCCCAGCGAAATCGAGCAGGTATTGCTGAGCCACCCGAGCGTGAGCGACTGCGCGGTCATCGGCGTGCCGGACGAGGTATGGGGGGAGGCGGTCAAGGCAGTCGTGCAATTGAAGCCCGGTTCGGACTGGAATGGCGCCGAAGTACTCGCCATGTGCCGCGAGCGCCTCGGCGGGATGAAGACGCCGAAGTCGATCGAGGTCTGGGACAACCTGCCGCGAAGTGCCGTAGGCAAGGTCTTGAAGGCGGAAATCCGGCGGCATTTCTGGAGCGGTCGTGAAAGGCTGGTCTGACGTCGTCGCCGCCATGCTCCGCCTCCATGAGCCGCGGAAAGAGGATGCCCGATGACCATCAAAGGCAAGGCGTTCATCGTTGGGGCATTCGAGCATCCCACCCGCTACGCGCCCGACAAATCGGTGTCGCAACTGCACGCGGAATGCGCCCGCGGGGCGCTGGAGGACGCGGGCCTGGATTTCCGCGACGTGGACGGCTATTTCTGCGCGGGCGACGCGCCTGGCGCCTCCCCGGCGTTCATGGCGGAATACATGAATCTGCGGTTGGGGTGTTTCGATGGAACCGAGGCGGGGGGCGCCTCCTATCTCGCTCATGTGGGGCACGCTGCCCGGGCCATCGCGGCGGGGCACTGTTCGGTGGCGTTGATCACGCTCGCGGGAAAGCCACGCAGCCGCCGGCAGAACACCGGCACCGAGCGGCGCATCGCATCGCCCGACAGGCCGGACGCCGCCTGGGAGGCCGGATATGGCGCCACCATCGGCACCCTGTACGGCAATCTGGCATGCCGGCACATGTACGAGTACGGCACGACGAGCGAACAATTGGCCTGGGTCAAGGTGGCCGCTTCCCACCATGCCCAGCACAATTCCCATGCGCTGCTTCGCCGGGTGGTGACCGTGCGGGACGTCGTCGAGTCGCCCATGGTGGCGGATCCGCTGCATCGCCTGGATTGTTGCGTGATCACGGACGGTGGCGGAGCTCTGGTCCTGGCGAGCCCGGCGGTCGCCAAGACGTTGCGCCGGCCTCTGGTGAGTATCGCCGGGTTCGGCGAGACGATCCGGACCGGCGAGGGCGGGCATGCCAATATGCTGGTGACGGGCGCCGCACGGTCGGGCGCAGCCGCATTCGGGGAGGCGGGCGTTCGCCCGCGCGACATCAAGTACGCTTCGATCTACGACAACTTCACCATCATGGTGATCTTGCAGCTGGAAGACCTGGGTTTTTGCCCGAAGGGCGCGGGCGGGCGTTTCGTGCAGGATGGCAACCTGATCGCCGGCGTCGGCGCATTGCCCTGGAACACCGACGGGGGAGGGCTGTGCAGCAATCATCCGGCAAATCGCGGCGGGATGACCAAGGTGATCGAAGCTGTCAGGCAATTGCGCGGCGAGGCTCACCCTGCTGTACAGGTGCCGAACTGCGATCTGGCCGTGGCGGCCGGGCCCGGAGGCGTCCACGGCATCGGCCATGCTCATGCCACGGCGATTCTGGAGCGGATGGCATGACGAACGCCGGCGAAAAGCAAGGCTATCTGCGGGATCCCTATGTCGACGCATTTCCCGAGACGACGGACTTCTGGGCAGCTGCCGAAGAGGGGGTGCTGCTATTGCCGGTCTGCGGCCGATGCACGCAATGCCATTGGCCTCCCCGGAGCATGTGCCCATGTTGTGGTGCCGGCGATGTAGGGCGCGTTCGCGCTTCAGGGGCTGCGACCCTGTATTCTTACAGCATCGACCGGAAGAACCCGGGGCAGCCGGTCGTCGCCTATGTCCAGCTCGACGAGGGTCCTTTGCTCATGACTAACATAGCGGGCATGGAGCGCGAAGCGCTGCGCATAGGCCTGCGCCTGCGAGTCTCGTTTCGGCCGGCCCCCGAAGGGCGGCGTATCCCGGTTTTTTCCCCGTCCTGATGCGCGTGCCGCAGGCCGCGCAGAGGGTCAATGCGCTGCAGCCACCTGCCGCTCCAGTACCCGCTGGGGCGAAAGCTCCGGATGCGTCATGGCGGATACCGGCAGCAGGTATGTCTGTTCCAGCATGAACTGCCCGGTCATGGCCGCGTGCGGCGTCTGGTCCGAAAAGCAGATCCAGGTGCTGCCCGGCGGGAATTCGATGCTTTCCTGCTGTCCGTTGCGCTGGTAGTCGGCATCCGCCTTCATGCGATCGTGCAATTGCAGCATGAAGTGATCGTAGGCGCTGCGGCTCTTGGTGATGTGCAGCTTGTGCAGCAGCCAGGCCATGCCCGGCCGGTAGGGCGGCATCTGCGGCAGGTAGCGCGCCGACAGCGTGTCGAAGGCTTCGCCGACACGCCACAGCCGGGTATCGCCGTGCGGATTGATGTTGTTGAAGACGCGCAGGATGCGCTGCTCGCCCACCGGCCGCGAGGGAAAGGCGTCCACATGCAGCCGGGTGTCGTCCTTGCGCCAGGACATCTTCCAGGTGCCGATGCGATGCAGGCGCAGGCTGGTGGTGGGGGTATGGAGATGCGCGGCGTAGTGGGGCAGCAGCCGGTCCAGGAACCGGCGAGTGGTCTCGTAATAGCGGCGCACCAGGGCGCCGATCGCGTCGCGCCGTTCGTCTTCGACCGCCACGCCGGTCAGCTTGCCGGTCGTCGCGTTGAGGCTGATGTTCTTGCGCTTGGGATCGACCAGGGCCGGATCGAGCAGCGCGGTTTCGGCCGCGCTCAGCTCGAAGCGCAGGTGCGGAAAGAACAGCACCTTGCCCTCTTCCAGCTCGGCCACGGGCGATGCGGCCTCGTCCACTCGGGGAGCGTTCTCCCAGGAGCGATGATCGATGGAAACGATCCGGGTGGGGGCGGTCATGGCGGAGCGATCCTCAGCTGGCCAGCGCTTTTTCGATGGTGGCGTGGAACTCGGCCACGTCGGGTTCGCCCAGGTACCGCTTGACGATACGGCCTTGCTTGTCGATCAGGAACGAAGTCGGCGTCAGCTTGACGTCATTGAAGCTGCGGGCGATCTCGCCCATGGGGTCGAGCGCGACCTTGAAGGGCAGCTCGCGCGTCTGGGCGAAATTGAGCACGTAGTTCGCCGGATCGTAGCTCATGGCGACGGCGATCATCTCGTAGCCCCGCGGCGCGTACTTCTTGTAGGTCTCGACCATCATCGGCATTTCTTTCACGCAGGTCACGCAGCTGGTGGCCCAGAAGTTGACCAGCACGACCTTGCCGCGCAGGCTTTCGGTGGTGATCTGCTCGCCCTGGATGGAGGTGAAGGTGGTATCGGGCGCCTTGGCTGCAGGAGCCAGCGCGAACCAGGCGCCGGCCGCGGCCAGCAGCGCGACCGCCAGGATCGCGGCCAGCTTGGCGGCCCCGCGTTGCCCGCCGGGCGCGCCGGCGGTTACGTTGACATGGGCTGAGGTAGGCATATCGGTCGGTCCGTTTCCGAAGGGGGGCGCCCGCTTGCCGCGGCAAGCCGATGCGGCTGGGCCCCATGCTGGCAATTATAGGCGCGGCGCGGGCGGCGGCTCGCATGAAGGGGCGCCGCCCGGCGACGGCGCCGGGCTTGCCCGGCGGGGCCCGGGGTCAGCGCGAGCTGGATTGGCTGGCGGCCGCTTCGTCCTGCTCGGCCTTCACTTTCGAAAGGTCCTGCAGCTCTTCCTCGGTGATGTAGTCGAACACCTTGACGACCTTCTTCACGCCGCTCACGCCGGCGGCGATCTCGGCGCCTCGCTTGCCTTCGCGTTCGGTGACGCGGCCCATCAGGTAGGCCACGCCGTTCTCCACCGTGATGCGGAACGAGTTGGCGAACAGGTCCTTGGCGTCGACCAGCGAGGCCTTGATCTTGCCTTCGATGAAGACGTCGTTCGAACGGGTGGTCAGCGAGGTCGGGATGCCGATCTGGAGTTCGTTGACGATGGAGCGTACGTTCTCGACGCCACGCACCTGTTCCTCGGCGTCGCGCTTGGCGGCTTCGTCGGGGACCTCGCCGGTGAGCAGCACCTTGCGGTTGTACGCGTTGACGTTGATGTGGCCCTTGTCGCCGTAGCGGCCAGAGAGCCGGTTGGAGGCCTTGAGCTCGATGTTCTTGTCCTCGACCTGGATGCCGACGGTGCGCCGGTCGGTCGCGGCCATCGTGCCCACGTAGGCGCCGCCCAGCACGATGGGGGCGCAGGCCGACACGGCCCACGCGGAGCTTGCCACCATTACCGCCAGAACCAGCGGGCGTACCGAAATGGCCGGTTTGCGAAACATCAGAGATCTCCCAGCAGTTGAGCGTCGATGCCGTCGCACATGGCGTGCAGCAGCAGAATGTGGACTTCCTGGATGCGCAGGGTGCGGTCGTGCGGAACGCATAGATGCACGTCGTCTTCGGTCAGCATCTGGCCGATCTTGCCGCCGCCCTTGCCGGTCAGCGCGATCACGCGCAGTTCGCGCGCGTGGGCGGCTTCGATGGCTTCGATCACGTTGGCCGAGTTGCCGCTGGTGGATATGGCCACCAGCACGTCGCCCGGTTGGCCGAGCGCGTTGACTTGCTGGGAGAAGACGCGGTCATAGCCGAAATCGTTGCCGACCGCGGTCAGGATCGACGTATCGGTATTGAGCGCGATGGCAGCCAGGGGCAGGCGTTCGCGCTCGAAGCGGCCGACCAGCTCGGCGGCGAAGTGCTGCGCATCGGCGGCCGATCCGCCATTGCCGCAGGCCAGGATCTTGCCGTTGTTGGATAGGCAGAACACCAGCGCATCCACCGCGGCGGCGGTGGGGGCGGAAAGCGTGTCCTGGCAATGTTCGAACAGGGCGACGGCGTCGCGGAAATGGGCAGAAATACGGGCGATCAGGTCCATGCCGGGATTATCTCATGCAGGGGAAACGGCCGGCTTGCCGGCCCTGCCGGCAAGTGTGTCCGCTGTAACCGGGCGCAACGCCCGCGTCGCGGGCCGCCTCGACCAGGGTTCGAGCGGATTCGGCAATGATAGTTTCCTTGGCGCGTTCCCGGGAGGCCGAAAAGGCCGCGGCGACGCGTTTCCCCGGCTGGCATGTCCCCCGCAAGCGCTCAACCTCGGGACGGCGCCCGCGCGTCGAAGGCGTGCCGTATCCAGCGGGGCGGGCCGTCGGCGTCGAACGCCAGCACGTCGAAACGGCAAGGGGGCATGGGCCCGCGCCAGCGCGTGTGGAGGAAATGGCGTGCGGCCCGGGCCAGGCGAAGCTGCTTGGCGAGGCCGACGGTGGCTGCCGCGTCTCCGTAGCGGCTCACGGAGCGGGCGCGCACCTCCACGAAAACCAGCACCTTGCCCTCGCGCATGATGAGGTCTATTTCACCGGTACGGCATGCGAAATTGCGTGCCACGGGCCGCAGGCCGGCCGCCAGCAGGTAGTCCAGCGCGCGCCGTTCGGCGCGGTCGCCGGCCTGCTGGGCCGGGGAGCGGCGGGGCGCCGGTATTTCCGCAGAGGATTTGTTCCGCTTGCCTCGCGCCCGCTTGCGCAGCGCGCGCCGCTGGGCCGCGTGGGCCAGGACGTAGGCGGCGTCGCTCCCGCCGGATGGCGCGGGCGCGGCCACCGCGGCGGAGCGCCGCTGCCGGCCGGACGTCATGGCCGCCCTCGCGTTATCCTCGCGTCATGGAAAAGGAATTCGACCAAACCGGGCCTTCGGCCGGCGCCTGGGGGCGCTTGGCGGACAAAGTGGCCGCGCAGCACTGGCCGGCGCCCGCCTTGTATGTGGTGGCGACGCCCATCGGCAATCTCGGCGACCTGAGCCTGCGAGCCCAGGCCTGCCTGCAACTGGCTGACGTGATTGCCGCCGAGGATACCCGCATGACCCGCCCTTTGCTGGAAGCCTGGGGCATCGCCACGCCGTTGATGGCGGCGCATCGCCACAACGAGGCCCAGGCGGCGCAGGCCATCGTCGGCCGCCTGGCCGCGGGCGAGCGGGTCGCGCTCGTTTCCGACGCCGGGGCGCCGGGCGTGAGCGACCCGGGGGCGCGCATCGTGCGCGAAGTCAGGGCGGCCGGCTACCAAGTGGTGCCGGTGCCCGGCGCGAGCGCGGTCATTGCGGCGCTGATGGCCAGCGGCGCGACCTCGGACGAGAATCCCGCTTTCGTCTTCGCCGGATTCGCGCCGGCCAAGTCGGCCGCCCGGCAGCGCTGGCTGGCCCAGTGGTGCGCGTTGCCGGCGCCCGTCGCGATGTACGAGTCGCCGCACCGGCTGGCCGCCACGCTGGCCGACCTGCTGGAGGTGTGCGGCCCGGAGCGGCCGATAACGATCGCGCGCGAACTGACCAAGCGGTTCGAGGAGATCGCCACCCTGCCGCTGGGCGACGCCCGTGCCTGGCTGGAGGCGCATCCTCAACGCGCCCAGGGCGAGTTCGTGCTGGTCGTGCAGGAGGCGCCGCCGGCCGCCGCGGCACAGCTCGACGCGCACGCCGACGAGGTGCTGCGGGCGCTGCTGGAGGTCTTGAGCGTGCGCGACAGCGCCAAGGTGGCGGCCCGCATTACCGGGGCGCCGCGCGATACTCTGTACGCGCGCGCACTGGCGCTCAAGGAAAAAGACGACTAGGGAATGCAAGGCATCGTGCATGGCGCTGGCCCGGGGAAGAGGCAAGCGCCAGCATGCCGCAGCGGCGATCCGGCGTGTAGCCGCCTAGGCGCGCGATGTCCTGGTTTCGACGCGCGGGGGCAGGCCGGGGTCGCCGGCGCCCAGGATGGCCGAGATGCCGGCGGCCGCCTGCATCAGCTCCCGGACCGTATCGGGATGGGCTCGCGCGGGCAGATAGTGGATCGAGGCCACGATGGCGAGCGCGCCGAACAGCGAGCCGTCGGCCTGGAATATCGGCGCCGCCAGCGCATTGATACCGGTGAAGACTTCCTCCGGGGCCTCGGCCCATCCCCGCTGCTGGACGAGCTGGATCTCCGCCCGCAACCGGTCGGGATCGGTGATGGTCTTGGGCGTGCTGGCGGCCAGGGGCTGGGACAGCACGGCCTCGCGCAGCGACGGCGGCCCGAATGCCAGCACGATCTTGCCTTGCGCCACGGTATGGAAGCCCGGGAACTGGGTGCCCGGGTTCAGCAGGATCTCCAGCGCATTGCGTCCGCGGACCAGGTCCAGCACGACGACCTTGTTCGGGTCGAAGGTGGTGATGACGATGGTCTGGCCGACGCGGTTGCGCAAATCCTCCATGATGGGCTTGGCGAGCGAGACCACGTCGAACTGCTGCACCAGCTTGCGTCCCAGCAGGAACAGGCGCCACCCGATGCGGTAGCGGCTGGTGCGCTTGTTCTGGGTGACGTAGCCCTGCTGCTTGAGCGCGCTCAGGTGGCGATGCACGCGCGCCTTGGGCATGCCCAGCAATTCCGCCAGTTCGGTGATGCCGCAGTCGGCGCCCTGGGCCGCCATCAGCTCCAGGATGCGCAGCGAAATGACCGAGGTCGACGACACCGAGGCCTCGTCGCCGGCGGTGGCCAGCGCAGGGTTTGGTCTTGCGCCGGCGAAGGAGGAGCCGGGTCCCGGCTCGGGCGGGGCTAGGTCCGTTGCGGGAGGAGCGGGAGAAGGCATGGAATCGAAGCGGGTCCTGGCTGTTGCGGGTCTGTTTCTCGGTGCGCATGCCCGGCCCGGCCTCGTTGCCGGGCCGTCGGCCGTCCTCAGGGCAGGCTCAGCATGCGCTCGCCGTACACATGATAATGCTGGCGCTTCGGCTTGCCCGCGTCCTCGGGCAGCACGTAGCGGATGGAGCTGCGCAGCCGGCAGCCCTGGGGCAGGATGAAGCAGCGGATGAAGCTGGTATCCGAGGCCTGCGTCGTGGGGGCCAGCACGGGTGCGTGGCCGAGTTCGAACCAGGCCGAGCCCGCGGGATGGACGGTAGTCTTGCCCTGGGTCTCGATGGTGATTTCGCCCTTGATGCAGCACCGGATGCCCGGCCCCTGGTGCACGTGGGTGAGCGCCACGCCGCCCGGCGGGAAGTCCACCCGGTCGCAGCGCATCAGCCAGTCGAACTGCTCGTCGAGCTCGATCTCCTGCTGGAGCTTCAGCACCGATTCCACGCCGGGCGCGCTGCGCATTACCCCGGGGGCGGCATCGGGCGCGACCAGTTCCCAGCGCCACAGCACGGCGTTTTCCTCGCCGCCCACGAGGGCGATCTGTTCCTGGCCGATCCAGGCCGAGTCACGGCCCTGATGCTGGCTGCCCTGCGGGAATTCGACCGTAATGCCGCCTTCCACGACATAGACCGAGCGTGGCGCTTTGGGCAGATACGCCGGCGCGTGGCCCGCGGGAATCCTGTCTTCATAAAGCCGAAGCATGAACGTGCGCATGGAAAAAACTCCTGTGTATCCATGGCCAGCCCTTTGGTGGGCCGGCTTCAATGATGATGTATCGATTATCAATACATGCGTATTATTTATCGTAAACCATCATCACATGATCTGGAAATATTAGGATAGAATATTTATCGATACGTTTGTATCGACTATCGATACATGAAGGAGACGCAGTCATGTCTATCCCTTCGACGGCGCTGCCTCGCGCGAAGGAAAAGTGGTACGTAGGGCGCACCAAGGAACAATGGCGCGCGTTTGGATCGGCCTACATCGGCTGGATGCTGGACATCATGGACTTGATGCTGTTCGCCATGGTGATCACGCACATGCGGTCGGAGCTGAACTTCGACAGCGGCGCCGCCGGCGTCATCGCTTCGATGACGCTGCTGGCGACGGCCTTCGGCGGATTGATCTTCGGTTTTCTGGCCGACCGCCTCGGCCGCACCCGGTCACTGGTGCTGAGCATCGCGTGCTATTCCATCGGCACGGCGCTGTGCGGCTTCTCGCAGAACGTCACGCAACTGCTCGTGTTCCGCTTCCTGCTGGGGCTCGGCGTAGGGGGCGAGTGGTCGGCGGGCGCCGCGCTGGTCACCGAGACGTGGCCGGCCGAGCACCGTGGCAAGGTCATGGCCTGGGTGCAGAGCGCATTCGCGGCGGGCTACGCGCTGGCGGCCATCGTCGCGGCATTGGTGTTGCCCACGC
Source organism: Pigmentiphaga sp. NML080357 (assembly GCF_002188465.1). Taxonomy (GTDB): domain Bacteria; phylum Pseudomonadota; class Gammaproteobacteria; order Burkholderiales; family Burkholderiaceae_B; genus Pigmentiphaga. The sequence continues at coordinate 42,438 of NZ_NINW01000029.1, forward strand.
TCGGCTGGCGTTGGGTGTTCGCCGTCGGGCTCCTGCCCGCGCTGTTCGCGTTCTGGGTGCGCCGGCACGCTTCCGAACCGGAGATCTGGACCGGCCAGAAAGAACGCCTGGGAGTCGGGGCGACGCTGCGCCTTCTGTTCGGCCAGCATTTGCGCAGCACCATCGTAGGGCTGGCGTTCACCGCCGCGGCGATGTGCGGCTACTGGGGCCTGTTCACCTGGATTCCCACCTACCTGGCGACGCCGGTGAGCGACGGCGGTGCCGGCCTGGACCTGACCAAGTCCACCACCTGGATCGTGATCATGCAAGTGGGCGCGGCGCTGGGATTCATCTGCTTCGGCTACATCGCCGACCGGATCGGCCGCCGCATGGCCTTCATCCTGTTCTTCCTGCTGTCGGCCGTGTGCGTGCCCGTGTACGTGCAGATCCACTCCAGCCTGCTGCTGCTCGCCTTCGGGCCGCTGGTGGCGTTCGTGGGCACCGGCTTCTACAGCGGCTTTGCGCCCACCTTCGCCGAGTTGTTCCCGACGCAGATCCGTGCCACCGCCCAGGGTTTCATCTATAACGCCGGGCGGGCAACCAGCGCGCTCGCTCCCGCGGCGGTCGGATTCTTCTCCGCCAGCCACGGCGTGGCCAGCGCATTGGCCGCCACGGCGGGGTTCTTCGCGCTGGCGGCGGTCATCGTGTATTTCTTCCTGCCCGAGACCAAGGGCGGGGAGCTGGAGTAGGCGCCGCGCGGCGGCGTGGCGTCAGGCCGGAGCCCGCTTCGTGCCCGTCGTCCGGGCCATCCTGGGCGCGGGCACGGCAACGCCGCCGTCGAGCGGATCAAGCGGCCGGTCAGCGCACGACGATGACGGGGGCGATGTCCATCCGGGCCTGCAGCCGCTGGGCCGCCGCCTGCGCGCTCTCCCGCGTGGGGTAGGGGCCGATGTGGACCCGGTGCAGGCTGTCGGTATTGACGATCCGCAAGGGTTCGGCCCAATCCCCCAGCTGGCTCTTGAGCCGCGCCAGCAGGTCTTCGGCGTTGCGCTGGCCGCTGAATGCGCCCACCTGGAGGAAGATGCCCGATTGCGGCAAGACCGCCACCGGCGCCGCGGCCGAGGCGGGCACCTGCACGCCGGACGGCTGGGGCGGGTTCGCGGCGACCGCGGCCGGGCCGGGATTCGCCGGCGGCGCGGGATTCGCCTGGGCCAGCGGCGGCAGCTCCCGCATCTGGCTGGCGGGCGCCTGTACCGTGACCGGCAGCGCCACGACCTCGGGAGCATTCCCGTCCGCCGCCGCTTGCGTGACTGCGGGCGCCGAAGCCAGCATGGGCGCGTTGCCGCGCTCGGCCCGGATCCTGGCGATTTCCTCCGGTTGCAGCAGTTCCACCACCACTTCGCCGCTGCCCTGGGCAAGCAGGCCCAGCTTGTGCGCCGCGGTGTAGGAGAGATCGATGATCCGGTCGCTGTGGAACGGGCCGCGATCGTTGACGCGGACGATCACGGATTTGCCGGTGGCGACCCGGGTGACCCTGGCATAGCTCGGGATCGGCAGCGTGGTATGGGCGGCCGTCATCGCATACATGTCGTAGATCTCGCCATTCGACGTGCGGGCGCCGTGGAATTTGCGCCCGTACCACGAGGCGATCCCCCGCACCTTGTAGGGCTGCATGGACGTGTCGGGCACGTAGCGCTTGCCGAAGATCACGTAGGGCCGGTTGGCGCCGCTGGCCAGCGGTTCGACCGCCGGCAGCGGGTCCGGCACCAGATCGAGGTTGGCCGGGGGATTGGCCGGCGGGCCGTCGTCCTTGTAGTAGCCGCCTCCGCGCGATGCGGAGCCGGAGGGCGCCTTGGGAGCGCTGCTGCAGGCGGCGAGCGCCACGGTGGCGCAAACCGCGACCCATAACAGACTGGAACTCCCGCGAGGCTGGCGGCTGGATGTCGAGTTGGCGCCAAGGCTGGAGGTCCGGTCGGGTTGCATCATCGTCTAGGGTCCTGAATGCGTGGGTCTGGCAAGCGGCGGCGCGTCGGTCGGGCCGCCGCCAGGATCATAAAGGTCGAACTGCTTTTGTGCACGATGGCGCACCAGCACCTGCCCCTGGCCGGCGAACATGGCCGCCAGTTGTTCCACCACGTACACCGAGCGATGCGTGCCGCCCGTACAGCCTATGGCCACCGTCAGGTAGCTGCGCGTGTCCTGCATGTACTCGGGCAGCCAGGTGCGGATGAAGGCCGCGATATCGTCGATCATGCGGCCGACGTTGGGAATGGCGGCCAGGAAACTCGCCACCGGCGCGTCGCGACCGGTCAGCGGCCGCAGCACGGGGTCGTAGTGGGGGTTGGGCAGGCACCGCACGTCGAACATCAGGTCGGCGTCCAGCGGCACACCCTCCTTGAAGGCGAACGATTCGAAGGTCAGTACCAGCGGCACGGTGTCGGCCTGCACGACGTTGCGTATCCACGAACGCAGCTGCGAAGGCGTCAGTCCGGTGGTGTCGATGACGTGGCCCAGCTCGCGCAAGGGGCCCAGCAGTTCGCGCTCGTGCGCGATACAGGCTTCGATCGACGGCGCGATGCCTTCGCGGAACAGTTTGTCGGTAAGCGGATGGCGCCGCCGCGATTCCGAATAGCGCTGCACCAGCGTGCCGGTATCGGCGTCGAGAAAAACCACGCGGATCTCGGTGCCCAGCGCCCGCAGCGCGGTAATGGTGCCCGGCAGGCTGGCGATCGCGCCGGTGGAACGGGCGTCGATGGACACCCCCACGCGCTGCAGCCCGTCGTCATGCGCGGCGGCGATGAATTCGTGCAGGAAACGGACGGGAAGATTGTCGACGCAGTTATAGCCGGCGTCTTCGAGGGTACGAAGGGCCACGGACTTGCCAGAGCCCGAGATGCCGGTAATGAAGACGACGCGTAGCACAGTCTGATCTGGTCTAGATGGAGAGGAAAAAAGGAACGATACTGAACGATACCATCAAGGAAAGCCCACCCCCTACGCGCTTCGCGCGCCCCCTCAAGGGGGCGGCGCTGACGGACCGGCAAAGCCGGATCCGCGGCGCCCTGGATCTAGTACCGCTTTCTCCAATTGCCACACCGTTGCTACCGCTGGCAACCAGCGAAGCATCGGCGCTACATTCCAAGAAAGCGGTACTAGACCCAGGATGCGGTGGATCCGGCTCCGCCGGTCCACCCGCATCGCCCCCTTGAGGGGGCGTGCGAAGCGCGTAGGGGGTGGGCTTCCCTACTCGCCGTTCTGAATTGCGTCCATCTGCCGCTCCATGAACTCCGTCATCGTATCGATGCCCCGGAGTTGCAGGATGGCGTTGCGTACCGCCGCTTCCACCAGCACCGCCAGGTTGCGGCCCGCGGCTACCGGCAGCACGACCTTGCGTATGGGCAGGGCCAGCACGTCCTGGGTCAAGGCTTGCAGGGGCAGGCGTTCGAAATTCGCTTCCGGCGAGGTGGTGCGTACCAGGTGGACGATGAGCTTGAGCTTCATCTTGCGGCGCACCGAGGTTTCGCCGAAGATCGCCCGGATGTCGAGCAGGCCGAGTCCCCGCACCTCGAGCATGTTCTGCAGCAGCGGCGGGCAGCGGCCTTCGATGATGTTGGGCGCGATGCGGGAGAACTCCACGGCGTCGTCGGCCACCAGGCCGTGTCCGCGGGAAATCAGCTCCAGCGCCAGCTCGCTCTTGCCCAGGCCCGATTCGCCGGAGATCAGCACGCCCATGCCGAGCACGTCCATGAAGACGCCGTGCACGGTGGTGACCGGCGCGAGCTTCTTGGCGAGGTAGATGCGCAGCAGGTCGATGACCTGCGCCGCCGAGCGCGGCGACGCGAGCAGCGGCACGCCGTGGCGCTCGCAGTGTTCGAGCAGATCGGCCGGCGCCGCCAGGCCGTCGGCCATGATAATGGCCGGCACGCCGCCCGCGAGCAGTTCGTCGAGATGGTGTGCGCGGCGGCGCGCTTCGAGCCGCACGTAGAACGCCAGTTCCTCGAGTCCGAAGACCTGGATGCGCGTCGGGTGGATGAGGTTGAGGTGGCCCACCAGGTCGGCCGCCGCCAGGCAGGTGTCGGGCAGCGGCGAACGGTTGGCATTGGAGTGCCCCGCCAGCCAGCTCAAGGAAATCTTGTCGGTATTCTCGTCGACCAGTTTTTCGATAGTAAGCATCGGGGCACACGAAAAGAGGCGGCCGACCACGTGGCCGGGATCAGGCCTCGGCGTTGGACTGGGCCGGTTCCCAGTGGGTCAGCAGCGAGTGGATCGCGCTGGCGGAGGGTTCGGTCGCCAGGGCTTCGCGCAGCGCGCGATTGGACAGCATCTGCGCCAGTTCGGACAGGATTTCCAGGTGCACCTGCGTGGCCTGCTCGGGTACGAGCAGGAAGACCAGCAACTGCACAGGCTTGCCGTCGGGGGCGTCGAAATTGATGGGCTGCGCCAGGCGGACGAAGGCGGCCACGGCGTCGGTCAGGCCCTTGATGCGCCCATGTGGAACGGCCACGCCTTGGCCCAGGCCGGTCGACCCGAGTCGTTCGCGAGCGAACAGGCTGTCGAAGACCACCGACCGGGCGATGCCATGGTTGTTCTCGAACAAAAGGCCGACTTGTTCGAAAACGCGCTTCTTGCTGGTGACTTCCAGATCAAGCAGCACGTTCGAGGGAGGGAGTATCCGCGAGATCAGATTCATAACGTATGCGCCGGTCTGCCGATACAAATTCGCACAACAGATGGACCGGGCGACATCTTTTTAAGATGGAGATCGATTATAGGCCAGGGGGCAACGGGAAGCCCACCCCTGGCGGCCTGACGGCCATTCCCTCGAGGGCCGGCGCCGGCGGACCGGCAACACCGGATCGGCGGTGCCCTGGCGTACGCCGGGCTGACGGAGGAATGGCGTGCTTTTCTCCTTGTGCTCGGTTCCCGGAAAATGAGGCGGCGGAACAACATGCCGCATGGATACCTCGACGTGAAACCACCACTTCCGTCTCGGACCGGAATGCGGCCCGATATCCACGGGGCACCGCGGACCCGGCTTTGCCGGTCCGCCAGTGCCGCCCCTCGAGCGGAGCGGCCATAGGCCGCTCGGCGCGGGCTACATCACAAATCAGCGGCTAGCTGCCTTTTGGGTGCCTCGTCGGTTCGAGGCCGCTGGACCTTGTCCTTGTACTTGATGACCTGTCGGTCGACTTTGTCCACCAGGGCGTCGATCGCGGCATAGAGGTTTTCTTCCTGGGCCTCGCAATGGACGTCCTTGCCTCTGAGGTGCATGGTGATTTCGGCGCTGTGGCGCAGCTTTTCCACGGAAAGCAGCACCTGGATGTCGATGACGTGATCGAAATGCCTCAACACCCTCGTGAGCTTGTTCAGCACATACTCCCGTATGGCCGGGGTCACGATGAGGTGATGTCCGCTGATGCTCAGATTCATGTAAAGCCCTCCTTGAAGCGATGTACCGGGAATGCTCCCGGGCCAGCGCCGGCGTCCGCAGGTTGCCGGCGCACGTGACACGAGCGTGCCACTTTGCTTGCGTCGCAACCGGATTTCCGGCGTTTGCCACGCAATCGAAGTGGCGGGCACATGCATTTCAGCGGTTGATATGAAGATGAGCCTTGATCCGGGCCTTTCAAGTCCGGCCTAACCCTAGTCCACCGTGATGGATATGCAGCAGTGGGCGCCGGGCTTGGCCGACTAGATGTTCTTGCGCAAAGAAACGGGCGGGATCTTGAGTGCTTCGCGGTACTTGGCCACCGTGCGCCGGGCCACGACGATGCCCTGTTCCCCCAGCATCTGAGCAAGTTGGCTGTCGGATAGTGGCTGAGTGGGGTCCTCCGCTCCGATGAGTTGCTTGATCAGCGCACGAATCGCCGTGGACGATGCCGCACCGCCGGTTTCCGTGGCGACGTGGCTGCCGAAAAAATACTTGAGTTCGAACGTTCCCAGCGGGGTGAGCATGTATTTCTGGGTGGTGACGCGGGAGATCGTCGACTCGTGCAATCCTAGTGTATCTGCTATTTCGCGCAATACAAGGGGGCGCATGGCCACCTCGCCATGGTTAAGGAAACCCTGCTGGCGATCGATGATGGCCTGGGCTACGCGAAGGATGGTGTCGAAGCGCTGCTGCACGTTGCGGATCAGCCAGCGCGCTTCCTGCAATTGCGACGACAGTCCCGGATGCGCCGAGCTGCGCTCGGACTTGAGGATCTGCGCGTACATCTGGTTGATGCGCAGCCTCGGCACCGCTTCGCCGTTGAGCGTGGCGCGCCATTGGTTGCCGACCTTGCGCACGATCACGTCGGGAATGACGTAGTCGGCCGCCGGCGACGAATAGCGTGCGCCTGGTCGCGGATCGAGCCTGCGAATGAGGCTCTGCGCGGCGCGCAACTGATCGTCGCTGCAGCCGAGTGCCTTGCGCAGCTTGGCGTAGTCGCGCGCACCCAGCAGGGGCAGGTGCTGGGCGGCGATGCTGCGCGCCAGCGCCAGCACCGCGGCATCCCGCGCCTCGGGCAGGCAGTTCAGGTCCGGATCGCGCAATTGCAGGCACAGGCATTCGGAGATATTGCGCGCGCCGACGCCGGCGGGATCGAAGGACTGCAGCAAGCCCAGCGCCGAACGCAATTCGTCCGCATCGATTTCCAGTTCGGGCGGAAACAGTCCGGCCAGTTCCTCCAGCGAGGTGTCGAGATAGCCGTTGTCGTCCAGTTCGTCGATCAGCGCCGCGACCAGCGCGGCGTCGCGTTGCGTCGCTTGCGTGAACGACAGTTGCTCGAGCAGGTGTTCGCGCAGCGACGCGGAGCGGGCGGCCAGTTGCGGCGCGGTGTCGTCGTCGTGTTCGCCGCCCGGGCGATGCAGCTCCGGCATGCCGGGCGCATCGGGCAGTTCATGGACCTCGGCGGCGGACGATGTGTCGGCGTCGTCGCCGGTGCTTTCGCGCTCGCCATCCGTGGCCGTGGCGCTCGGGGCGGGGGCGTGGACGGTGCCGTCGGCGTCGACGCGCAGGGCGCCGGCCACGTGCTCGTCCTCGCGTTCGAGCAGCGGGTTCTCCTGGAGGATTTGTTCGATCTCGTGTTCGAGTTCGAGCGTCGACAGCTGCAGCAGCTTGATCGACTGCTGCAAGGCCGGCGTCAGCGCCAGGTGTTGGGAGGTGCGGAGTTGAAGGCCGGGTTTGAGCATGGGCACCGCTTACATGCGGAAGTGTTCTCCCAGGTAGACCCGGCGCACCGCCGGATCACCGACGATTTCCTCGGGGTGTCCGCTGGCCAGTACCGTGCCGTCGCTGATGATGTAGGCCCGGTCGCAGATGCCCAGCGTCTCGCGCACGTTGTGATCGGTGATGAGCACGCCTATGCCGCGGCTCTTGAGGAAGCGCACGATGCGCTGGATTTCGATGACGGCGATCGGGTCGACGCCGGCGAACGGCTCGTCCAGCAGGATGAAGCGAGGATTGGTGGCGAGCGCCCGCGCGATTTCCACGCGCCGGCGTTCGCCGCCGGACAGCGAGATGGCGGCGTTGCTGCGGATGTGGCCGATCTGCAATTCGTCCAGCAGCGACTCCAGGTTCTCGTCCACCTGGCGCGAGCTGAGCGACGAGCCATCCGGGTTGTGCTGCAGTTCGAGCACGGCGCGGATGTTCTGCTCCACGTTCAGCCGCCGGAATACCGAGGCGTCCTGGGGCAGGTAGGACAGGCCCAGCCGCGCCCGCTTGTGGATGGGCAGGCTGGTGGCCGACACGCCGTCGATATCGATGCTTCCCGCGTCCGCGGGGACCAGGCCGACGATCATGTAGAAGCACGTGGTCTTGCCGGCGCCGTTGGGCCCCAGCAATCCCACCACCTCGCCGCCGTCCACGTGCAGCGACACGTTCTTGACGACCGTGCGGCTCTGGTAGGACTTGCGCAGGCCGTGGGCGCGCAGGCGGCCTTCGCCCTTGGCGGATTCCTCGGCACGGCGGACCTCGGCCGTTTTTCCGGCCTCGATGTGCTGCGGCGCGTTCATTGGGACGCCTTGGCGGGAGTGGCGGGGCAGCCCGACGCCGGCGCGCCTTCGGCGGCCTGGCCGCGCGGCTGGATGATGGTGCGCACGCGCTGGTTGGGCGTGGGCGCCTTCGGCCCGCCGGTCGCCGTATAGGTTTCGGTGCGCTGGTTGTAGGTGATGCGCTGGCCGCGCACCTCGTCGACCATCTGCTCGCACGCCAGCCGCTTGACCACGGCCTTCGATATGAAATGGATCAGCTCGTTGCGGCCGTCGTACTCGACGCGCTCGCCCTCGCCTTCGATGTATTCGTCGGTGCCTTCGCGGCGCTGGCGCACGTGGACCAGCTTGCCGCTGTTGGCCGTGGCGACGCCGAACTGGTAGCCCTCGGCGTCTTCGCGCAGCTCCAGGCGGTCGGCGCGCAGGATCAGCGATCCCTTGGTGAGCACGACATTGCCGGTGAAGATGCTGGTCTGCTTCAAGTCGTCGTAGCGCAAGGCGTCGGCATCGACCGTCGTGGGCTGCGCGCTGTCGGCGCGCGCCGCGGCGGCCGGGCCGGCGCAGGCGAGAGCCGCCAGGGCGAGCATGGCCTGGGCGGCGATCAGGGAGAATCGATAGTGTGGCACGGTGTTCTTATCCCTTGGATGGCGGACGGGCCGGTGGTGCCGGCCGCGTACTGTTGGGCAGTATCTGTACCCGCGTCTGGTTGTCGACCTTCAGTTCACGCGAGACATTGTCGTAGCGCATGCCGCGGCCCTGTATGCGCGTGGACCCGTTCACCACGGTGGCGGGCAGGTCGGTGAAGGCGACATCCTCGTCGGGCAGCAGAGTGACTTCCTCGCTGCGTATATCGAGTTCCGGACGCCCCTGGCCGGGCAGCCGGCGCAGCTGCACGTCGCCGCGCATGACCACGCGCGCGCCGTCCTGGTCCATGCGCGCCTGGTGCGACGTAGCCGTCATCGTGGGGCGTTCTGGGCGCTGGCTCACAGCCCGGAATTGCGTGACCTCGGACGAGTCGTCGTCCGGATAGTGCACCAGGCGGTCGCCTTCCATCCGGGTCGTCGGCATGCCGTTTTCGTCGCTGCGCACCATGACGAACTCCTCCACGTAGGAGTCGATTTCGTGGGTCAGGCGGCGCGGCGGATCTTCCACCACCGCGCGCCGCGCATAATCGGCCGCCCACCACGTGCCGGCCACGAGCGCAGCCAGCAGCGCGATGGAAACCCCCGACGCGAGACGGTCTTTCATTGATACCCCCTAGGGGGCGGCACTGGCGGACCGGCAAAGCCGGATCCGCGGTGCCCTGGATGAAAGCAAGAACGGGGCGCTCCGCACTGTGATTCTGTGGGCAGATCCAGGATGCGGCGGATCTGGCTCTGCCAGTCCGCTCGCATCGCCCCCTGGGGGGCGCGCGTCAGCGCGTAGGGGGGGGCCACGTTCATTGAGGCGATCCCGAGGTAAGCGTGGTGCGGGCGCGGCTGGTGATGTAGCCGCCGAGCCGGCCTTGGGCGGCGAGGATCAGGTCGCAGCATTCGCGCGCCGCGCCGCTGCCGGCGGGCCGGGTGGCTACCCAGTGCGCCGCCTGGGCAATGTAGACCGGAGCCTCGGCCACGCTGGCGGCGAAGCCGACGCGGTGCATCACGGCCAGGTCGATGATGTCGTCGCCCATGAAGCCGATGTCGTCCAGCTCGAGGTTGTGGCGCTGCGCGAGCACGGTGACGGCGGCGCTCTTGTCGCGTACCCCCTGCTGGACTTCCGAGATGCCCAGTTCGGCCGCGCGCCGCGACACGGTGGGCGAGTCGCGGCCGGTCATGAAGGCCACCTCCACGCCGCTCTCGTGCAGCATGCGCAGGCCGAAGCCGTCGAGCGCATGGAAGCGCTTGACGGTTTCGCCGTGTTCGCCGTAGTAGAGCCGGCCGTCGGTCAGCACGCCGTCGACGTCGAAGATCATCAGGCGCAGCCGCGACGCACGTTCGCGCACGTCCTGCGGCACGCGGGCCAGGATCAGGGCTTCTGCCGGATGGGGGGTGAGGGGAATCGCCATGGGAACGTCAGAGCACCTTTGCTGCCATCAGGTCGTGGGTATGGAGGGCGCCGACCAGCTTGCCGGTGGCATCGAGCACCAGCAGCTGGTTCTTGCGGTTTTCGTCCATCAGCGCCGCCGCCTCGGTGGCGAGCGCATCCGGGCCGATGAAAAGGGGATTGCGCGTCATGCCGGCCACCACGGTCAGGTTGCGGATGTCGCCTTCGCGTTCGATCAGGCGGCGCAGGTCGCCGTCGGTGAAGATGCCGACCACGCGCTCGCCGTCGAGCACCGCCGTCATGCCCATGCTCTTGCGGGTGATCTCGACCAGGGCGTCGGTGACCGAGGCGGTGACCGGCACCGTGGGCAGGTCCCGGCCGGTGCGCATGACGTCGCTGACGTGGGTCAGCAGGCGCCGCCCCAGCGCGCCGCCGGGATGCGAGCGGGCGAAATCCTCCGGACCGAAGCCGCGCGCCTCGAGGCAGGCGACCGCCAGGGCGTCGCCCAGCGCCAGCGCTGTCGTGGTGCTGGCCGTGGGCGCCAGGTTCAGGGGGCACGCTTCCTGCGGTACGCTGGCGTCCAGGTGCACGTCGGCCAGCTGCGCCAGCTCGGACTCGGGGTTGCCGGTGATGGCGATCAGGGACGAGCCCAGCCGCTTCACGGCGGGAACGATGGTGAGCAGTTCGGCCGTCGTGCCGGAATAGGAGATCGTGACCAGGACGTCGTTGGCGGTGATCATGCCGAGGTCGCCGTGCACCGCCTCGGCCGCGTGCACGAAGAAGGACGGCGTGCCGGTGGAGGCGAAGGTGGCGGCGATCTTGCGGGCGATGTGGCCCGACTTGCCGATGCCGCTGACCACGACGCGGCCCGGGCAGCCGAGCAGGATGTCGACCGCGCGCACGAAAGTGCGGTCGAGGCGGTCCGACAGGGCCTTGAGCGCTTGGATTTCCACCGCCAGGGTGCTGCGGGCCGAGCCGATGACGTCGACGGGGCCGGAGGCGCCGGGGACGTATACGTTGGACGTGCCGTTGTCTGAGGTGTTCATGATGAGTCCGGGCCGCCGCCACGGGTGGCGGGCGGCGAAAAAAGCGCCCCGCGCCGGCCAGATGCGGCAGCGGTCATTCAATTGCGATGATCTACCAGTATAGTAGCAAGGGCACGATCCTTGCTTCACGTTCTTTGGGTTACAGTGGCGTCCTGCGTCGCCAGGGTGTCCGCACCCCGGTTCCTCCCCGACTTTTCCCGCCGAGCCCGCCATGTTCCTGGATCCGAACTACATCCGCGACCGCATCCGCACGGTGCCCGACTGGCCCGAACCCGGTGTGCTGTTCCGGGACATCACGCCCCTGCTGCAAGACCCACGCAGCTTCCGCGTGCTGATCGAGCTGTTCGTCTACCGCTACATGAACCAGCGGCTGGACCTGGTGGCGGGCATCGATGCCCGCGGGTTCATCGTCGGCAGCGTCATCGCCCACGAGCTGAACCTGGGTTTCGTGCCGGTGCGCAAGAAGGGCAAGCTGCCCTACGACACCATCGCCGAACAGTATTCCCTGGAATACGGCAGTTCCTCGGTGGAGATGCACGCCGATGCCGTGCGTCCCGGCCAGCGGGTGGTGCTGGTCGACGATCTGGTGGCCACCGGCGGCACCATGCTGGCCGGCATGAAACTGCTGCAGCGGCTGGGCGCCAACGTGGTCGAGGCCGCCGCGGTCATCGACCTGCCCAGGCTGGGCGGGTCGCAGGCCATACGCAATTCCGGGCTGAACCTCTATACCGTCTGCGAATTCGACGAGTAGGGCGGCGAGCGCCCAGGGCGGGCGGGATGCCTGCGCCGCGGCCGGCGCTCAGCCCGCTTTCTGCCGGCGCGCGCGGGCAGGCCTGGGAGGCTCGGCCGACGCCCGAGGCGCAAGGAACTTCTTCAGGTAGCCGCCGGTGTGGCTTTGCGCCACCTCGGCGATTTCCTCCGGCGTGCCCTCCGCCACGATCCGCCCGCCGCCGTCGCCCCCCTCGGGACCCATGTCGACGATCCAGTCGGCGGTCTTGATCACATCGAGGTTGTGCTCGATCACGACGACCGTGTTGCCGGCGTCCACCAGGTGTCCGATGACTTCCAGCAACAGGGAAATGTCGTGGAAGTGCAGGCCGGTGGTGGGTTCGTCCAGGATGTAAAGGGTACGTCCGGTGCCGCGCTTGGACAGTTCCTGCGACAGCTTGACCCGCTGCGCCTCGCCGCCCGACAGGGTGGTGGCGCTTTGCCCCAGCCGGATGTAGCCCAGGCCGACGTCGATCAAGGTCTGCAGCCTGCGCGCGATGGCGGGCACCGCCTCGAAGTAGTCCAGCGCCTGCTCGACCGTCAGGTCCAGCACCTCGCTGATGTTGCGGCCGCGGTAGCGGATCTCCAGCGTCTCGCGGTTGTAGCGGCTGCCGTGGCAGACGTCGCAGGGCACGTAGATGTCGGGCAGGAAGTGCATTTCCACCTTGACGACGCCGTCGCCCTGGCAGGCCTCGCAGCGGCCGCCCTTGACGTTGAAGCTGAAGCGGCCGGGGTCGTAGCCGCGCGCCCGCGCCTCTGGCACGCCAGCGAAGAGCTCGCGTATCGGCGTGAAGAGTCCCGTGTAGGTCGCCGGGTTGCTGCGCGGGGTGCGGCCGATGGGGCTCTGGTCCACGCTGATGATCTTGTCGAAATGCTCCAGCCCCTCGATCGATTCGTACGGCGCCGGTTCGGTCTGGCTGTTGTAGAGGTGCCGCGACACGACATTGACCAGCGTGTCGTTGATCAGCGTGGACTTGCCCGATCCGGACACGCCGGTGACGCACACCAGCCGGCCGGCGGGAATGCGCAGGTCCACGCCCTTCAGGTTGTTGCCGGTACAGCCCTTGAGCTCCAGCCACGGCAGCTCCTCCTGGCCTCGCACCGGCCGCCGGACGGGAATGGGAATGGCTTTCTTGCCGCTGAGGTACAGCCCCGTCAGCGAGTTCGGGTCGGTCACGATATGCGCGGGAGACCCCTGCGAGACGACCTCCCCGCCGTGCTCGCCGGCGCCCGGCCCCATGTCCACGACCCAGTCCGCCTCGCGGATCATGTCCTCGTCGTGCTCGACCACGATCACGCTGTTGCCCAGGTTGCGCAGGTGCCGCAGCGTGTCGATCAGCCGGTCGTTGTCGCGCTGGTGCAGGCCGATGGAAGGCTCGTCCAGCACGTACATGACCCCCGTCAGGCCCGAGCCGATCTGGCTCGCCAGGCGAATGCGCTGGGCTTCGCCGCCCGAGATGGTGTCGGCGCTGCGGTCCAGCGAGAGATAACTCAGCCCCACGTTGTTCAGGAAGGTCAGCCGTGCCGATATTTCGCGCACGATGCGGTCGGCGATCTCGCGCTTGGCGCCGGTCAGCGCCAGGTTCTCGAACCAGCGCAGGCAGTCGGCCAGCGGCAAGGCTTCCAGCTGATAGATGGCGCGCCCGTCTTCCCCTTCGCCCACCCTGACGTGGCGCGCCTCGGCGCGCAGGCGCGAGCCGCCGCAGTCGGGACAGGTCTTGACGTTGCGGTATTTGCCCAGTTCCTCGCGCACGGTGGCGGACTCGGTTTCCTTCCAGCGCCGTTCGAGATTGGGAATGACTCCCTCGAAGGGATGGGAGCGGATGGTGGTGCGGCCCTTTTCGTTGACGTAGGTAAAGGCGATTTCCTGCTCGCCCGATCCGTACAGCACGCGCTGCTGGATCTCCTCGGGCAGCTCCTCGAACGGCGTCTCGACGTCGAACCCGTAGAAGGCGGCCAGGCTGGTCAGCAACTGGTGGTAGAACGGGTTGCGGCGGTCCCAGCCGCGGATCGCGCCGCCGGCCAGGCTCAGTTCGGGGAAGGCCACGACCCGCTTGGGGTCGAAGAAGCCAACGTGCCCGATGCCGTCGCAGCTGGGGCAGGCGCCGATGGGATTGTTGAAGCTGAACAGCCGCGGCTCGAGTTCGGGCAGGCTGTGCCCGCACACCGGGCAGGCGTAGCGGCTGGAGAACAGGTGCTCGTGGCCGTGCCCGTCGGCGTCGCCGTCCAGTTCCAGCACGATGGCCCGGCCCTCGGCCAGGCCGATGGCGGTCTCGAAGCTCTCGGCCAGCCGCTGCTGGGCGTCGGGCCGCACCCGCAGGCGATCGATCACGACGTCGATGCTGTGCTTCTCGTTTTTCTTGAGCGGCGGCACGCTGTCGATGTCCAGCACCTCGCCGTCCACGCGCACGCGCACGAATCCCTGGGCCTGGAGGTTGGCCAGCTCGTCCTCGAAGCTGCCCTTGCGGTCGCGCACCAGCGGCGCGAGGATGGCCAGCCGGCTTTCGGCCGGCAGGCCCAGCGTGATGTCGACCATCTGGCTCACGCTCTGGGCCTGCAGCGGCAGGTCGTGATCCGGGCAGTAGGGCGTGCCCACGCGGGCGAACAGGAGCCGCAGGTAGTCGTGGATCTCGGTGACCGTCCCGACGGTCGAGCGCGGATTGTGGCTGGCGGCCTTTTGCTCGATGGAAATCGCCGGCGACAATCCCTCGATCAGGTCCACCTCGGGCTTGTCCATCAACTGCAGGAATTGCCGGGCATAGGCCGACAGGCTTTCCACATAGCGGCGCTGCCCCTCGGCATAGAGGGTATCGAACGCCAGCGACGATTTGCCCGAGCCGGACAACCCCGTGATCACGACGAGCTGGTGGCGGGGCAATTCCAGCGATACGTTCTTGAGATTATGGGTGCGCGCACCCCTGATCCGAATTACATCCATCAAACCTTTCCCGAGCCGGTCCGGCTGAAAGCCAACTTGGTAATATAACCCCCCCGTGCGCGCTTACGCGCGTCCCCCCCCAGGGGGGCGGCGCTGGCGGACCGGCGGAGCCGGATCCGCGGCGCCCTGGGTCTAGTGCGGGATTCTTGGGGTGTGGCGCTGGTGCTGTCGCTGGCTGCCGGCGATAGCGATGGGTGACATGACAAAAAGACTCGTACTAGATCCAGGGCACGGCGGATCCGGCTTTGCCGGTCCGCCAGTGCCGCCCCTTGAGGGGAGCGGCCAGCGGGCCGCTTGGGGTGGGCTTTCCTTCCGGTCCGCCTGCATCGCCCCCTGGGCCCGGCGCCGGGCCGCACCAAGGCGGGCCCAGGCCCCCTCGGGGGGCCGCCGCGTAGCGGCTGGGGGCTCCCCATGCCGGGCGCGCGTAAGCGCGTAGGGGGGGCAAATGTTTAGCATGACCTCGTTCGAACGCCGGGCCAGTCTTTCGCTGGCGGCGTTGTTCATGTGCCGTATGCTCGGGCTGTTCCTGCTGCTGCCGGTGTTTGCGGTGGCGGCCAAGGGGTTGCCGGGGGGGAACGATCCGGCCCGGGTGGGGCTGGCGCTGGGGATGTACGGCTTGACCCAGGCGTTCATGCAGATTCCGTTCGGCCTGGCGTCGGATCGCTGGGGGCGCCGCCCGGTGGTGGTGTTCGGGCTGGTGCTGTTCGTGACCGGCAGCGTGGTGTGCGCCATCAGCGACGATTTGTTCTGGATCACGGTCGGTCGGGCCATCCAGGGGTCGGGGGCGATTTCCGCGGCGGTGACGGCCTGGCTGGCCGACGCCACGCGCGACGAAGTCCGCACCAAGGCCATGGCGATGATCGGCGCCTCCATCGGCCTGACCTTTGCCCTGTCGCTGGTGCTGGCGCCGGTCCTGGTAGGCTGGGGCGGGCTGACCGGCCTGTTCTGGACCATCGCGGCGCTGGGCCTGGCCGCGCTCGGGGTGGCGGCCTGGGTGGTGCCCGCGGCGCCGCCGGCGCCGCGCACGCAGCCGGCGTCGATGTCGAGCGTGCTGACCCATCCCGACCTGCTGCGCCTGAACCTCGGCGTCTTCACGCTGCACCTGATCCAGGTCGCGCTGTTCGTCGTGGTGCCGGCGGCGCTGGTCCATGCCGGTGGCCTCGATGCCGCCACGCTCTGGAAGGTCTACCTGCCGGTGGTGCTGGCTTCGTTCGTGGTCATGGTGCCCGTGATCGGCGTGACCGAACGTTTTTCCACCCACCGCGGGACCTTGCTGGGCGCGATCGCCGGACTCATCCTGGTGTGCGTGTTCCTGCCCTGGGCGCAGGCCCATTTCGCCTGGCTGGTGGGGGCCATGATCGCCTTTTTCTCGGTTTTCAACGTCCTGGAAGCCATGCAGCCCTCGCTGGTGTCGCGGGTGGCGCCGCCTGCGCTCAAAGGCCTGGCCCTCGGTTTCTATAATACGAGCCAGGCGATCGGGCTTTTCGCGGGCGGAGCGCTGGGCGGATGGCTGGTTTCCCACCTCGGGCCCGCCTCGGTGTTCCAGGCGGCGGCCATGCTGGCGGTAATATGGCTGCTGGCGGCCTGGGGGATGAAGCCCCTGCCGGTCCGCAAGGCCGGGCAGCCGGGCCAGGCCTCCCGCTCCGCGACCTGAGCCCATCTTGTCCCATCTACGCACGACACCGTATTGCGGTCGGCGCATTTTCAACCAATGATGTTTTTTTCTTTTATGGCCCGTAGCTGCGCCGGGCGGGGGTGGCTACAATCCCCTCGCTTCGCTGCGGGCCGGTGAATACAGTCAATAGGAGTGTGGTAATGGCATCCGTCAACAAAGTCATCCTGGTCGGCAACCTGGGGCGCGACCCTGAAGTTCGCTACACGCCCGACGGCGCCGCGATCTGCAACGTGTCCATCGCCACCACGTCCCAATGGAAGGACAAGAACACCGGCGAACGGCGCGAGGAAACCGAGTGGCACCGCGTCGTGTTCTACAACCGCCTGGCCGAGATCGCCGGGGAATACCTGAAGAAGGGCCGCTCCGTGTACGTGGAGGGCCGCCTGAAGACCCGCAAATGGCAGGACAAGGATACCGGCGCCGATAAGTTCACCACCGAGATCGTGGCGGACCAGATGCAGATGCTGGGCGGACGCGAAGGCGGCGGCGGCGGTGGCGAGGGCGGCTATGGCGATTCGCCGGCTCCGCGCCAGGCCAGCCGGCCGGCCGGTGGCGGGCAGCAGCGCCCGGCTTCGCAGTCGGGCGGCGCGGCGCCCAATTTCGCGGATATGGACGACGATATTCCGTTCTGACCGCAAATCGGCCGCGGCCGTGTCGCAACCAGCGGACCGGCCCGCGCTCGGGGCGCAATGAGAAGGCTCGGCCGCACAGCCATGCCGCTGCGCGGCGGCCGTTCATCGTGTCCCGATCACGCCTTCCGATGCCCAGGCATCGAGTTCTTCGCTGGAATGGCCGAGCCATTTGCCGAAAATCTCCTCGTTGCACGCCCCGAGCGGCAGGCTCGGTTCGATGGGCCGCCGCGGCGTGTCCTCGAACACGAGCGGGGAATGCGGTAGCACGACCTTGCCCAGTTCGGGATGCTCGACCCATTGCAGGCTGCCGCGCGCGTGCATGTTGGCGTCGTGCATGACTTCCGACAGGTCCCTCACCGGCGCGCACGGCACTTTCGCCGCCAGCATGCGCCTTGCCGCTTCGTCCTTGCCCTGGGTCCGGGTCCAGGCTTCGATCAGCTCGTCTACGGCGCCGAAGTTCTCCACGCGCGCGGAGCGCGTTGCAAAGCGCGGGTCGTCCTTCAGCTCCTCACGGCCCATGACTTCCAGAATGGCCCGGAAGTGGTGGTCGCCCGGCGCATTGAGCACCAGGTATCCGTCCCGCGCCGGATAGACGTTGTACGGCGAGATGCCCAGCCCGCCATGGCGGTTGCCCGTGCGCGCCGGCGCGGCGGCCCCCCGCGCGTGCAACATGCCCAGGTTGGACGCCAGCGAGGCATAGGTTGCATCCTGCATGGAGACTTCCACCACGCGCCCCTTGCCGGTTCTCTCGCGTCCGTAGAGGGCGGTCACGATGGCACCGTAGAGGTGGATGCCGGCCATGAAATCGCAGATCGCGGCGCCGGCCTTGACCGGGGGCTGGTCGGGGAATCCCGTCGAATTGATGACCCCGCACATGGCCTGCATCACCAGGTCCATGGCCGGATAGTCGCGGTAGGGGCCGGTCTTGCCGTAGCCCGAACTGGAGCCGTATATCAGCCGCGGGTTGCGGGCAAGGAGTTCCTCGGCGCCCACGCCCAGGCGATCCATGACCCCCGGGGCGAAGTTCTCGACCAGGACATCGGCGCGCGTGGCCATCTCGAGCAGCAGCTCGCGGCCCTTTTCCGATTTGAGGTTCAAGGTGACCGGCTTCTTGTTGGAGTTCAGCATGGCGAAGGGCAGGGCGGCGCCGCCCATGTCGCCGCGGCTGCGCAGGTGTTCGCCCTGGAACGGCTCGACCTTGACGACCTGGGCGCCGGCCATGGCCATCAGGAAGGTGGCATAGGGGCCGTTGTACACGTGGGAGAGGTCGATCACGGTAACGCCGGAAAGCGGATATGGCTCCATCCTAGAAAGTCCCCATCGAAAGGAACCCGTCCACCGCGTCGAAATCGCCGAGCAGTTTCTTGCCGACCAGGTCCTTCAGGGTCTCGGTGGTGCCGCCGCCCAGCGTGCCGTAGCGCGCTCCGCGGTAGAAGCGCGAAACCGGATATTCGTCGGTGAAGCCGTACCCGCCGTGGACCTGGATGGCTTCGCTGGTGACGCGTATGGCCATTTCGTTGACGAACATCTTGGCGATGGCGGCCTCGTGGGGATCGGGAAAAGGACTGGCCGTCAGGCAGGCGCGGTAGAGCAGGCTGCGCCCCGCCTCGATGTCGCGGTACATCTCCGCCAGTTTCCAGCGCATGCCCTGGAAATCTCCGATGGCGCGGCCGAAGGCGGTCCGGTCCCGCGCATACTTGATGGCCTCCTCGAAGGCGCCCTCCGCCAGGCCGAGGGAGACGCTGGGGTTGAGACAGCGCTGGGTGTTGAATGCCGAGAGCAGCTTGCGGAAGCCGTCTTCGCGGATGATGACGTGCTCCAGAGGCAGTTCGCAGTTCTCGAAGCGGATCTCGGCAAGATTCTCGCCGCCCATGGTGTGATAGCGGCTGGTGACCATGAAGCCCGGCGCGTCCCGGTTGACCAGTACGCATCCTATGCCTTCGCGGCCCGGCCGTCCGTCGATGCGGCTGAAGACCACGAACCACTGCGCTTCGTCGACGCGGCTGATCAGGGTCTTCACGCCGTTCAGCCGGACCCGGTCGCCGGCCACCGTGGCATTGGTGCGGTAGTTGGCGACGTCCGTTCCCGCGTGCGGCTCGGTCATGCAGACCGCCAGCATGGAATCGCCCGTGCAGACCTTGGGCAGGATGTCCCGCTTCATGTGCTCGGGCGCATAGGTGGAGATGATGCGGGTCTGCACGCCGACCTCGCCCATCAGGGCCATGGCGGTCGTATAGCAGACCTTGGAAACCTCCTCGACCACCAGCGCGGTATCGAAGACGGGGAGTCCCGATCCGCCGTACTCCTCGGGGACCGCCATGCCCAGCACGCCGATCGCCGCCAGGTCGCGCACGTTCTCCCAGGGAAAGGTGCCGTCCATGTACTTCAGCGCGCGGTCGCGGAATTTCTCGCGCGCCAGTTCGCGGACGGTACCGACCAGCGCGCGCTGTTCGGGAGTGAGATGGACGCTCATATTGCTCATGCCGGGTGTCCTCCAGGACGATGTGCGAAATCAGTTCGACAATTGGGTAAAGCGCGGCGGACGGCCTTCGGAGAAGGCCGCCAGGCCCTCGGCGTAGTCGGCCGAGCCGAGGATCGCCGGCAGGGCGGCCCGCTCCAGCGCCAGGCCCTCGGCCAGGGAGCGGTCCATGCCGTCGCGCACCAGGCGCTTGATGGCCGATAGCGCGGGGGCGGACCGGCTGGCGAGCAGCCTGGCCAGGGCTTGTGCGCGATCCGGTAGGTCCTCGGCGGGCACGACTTCGTTGACGAGGCCGATGCCCAGTGCGTATTCGCTCGTGACCGGCTCGGCGGTCAGCATCATCTGCAATGCGCGGCTGGCGCCTATCGTGCGCGGCAGGCGCTGCGTGCCGCCCGCGCCGGGAAAGGCGCCGATGCGGCTTTCCGTCAGGCCGAGCCGGATGCCGGCCGCGGCGATGCGCAGGTCGCAGGCCAGCGCCAGCTCCAGCCCGCCCCCGAAGGCCAGGCCGTTCAGGACCGCCACGGTGACGCAGCGTGCGGCGGCGATCGTGTCGATGGCCGCGTTGATGCCGGCGTTGTGGGCCATGCGGGCGGCCGTATCCATGCCCTGCCGTTCCTTGAGATCGGCGCCGGCGCAGAAGGCGCGTCCGCTGCCGCATATCAGAAGGACCCGCGCGCGGCGGGCGCACGCCGCGTCCACCGCCGCCTTCAGGGCCGCGACCGTGCCGACGCCGAGCGCGTTCATTCGTTCGGGTCGGTCCAGCCGGATCCGGTGGATGCCCTCGTCCGGCTCGTCGCAATGCACGTCTTGGATCATGGCTTTTCTCGTTGGCGCAGGGCGCGCTCCAGATGTTCACGATGTCGTGGGTGGGCGATGGCGGTCAGCCGTCGCGCCCGTTCCCGCAAGGAGCAGCCGCGCAATTGCGCCGCGCCGTATTCGGTGACGACGACGTCGATATCGCTGCGGGCCGTGGTGACCGGGCGCCCGTCCAGCGAGGGGACGATGCGCGAATGCCTGCCGTCCGGCGTGGCGGACGGCAAGGCAATGATGGAGCGCCCGCCGGGGGAGGCGATTCCGGCTCGCACGAAATCGACCTGGCCGCCCACCGCGCCGAGGTAGCGCTCTCCCGCGACCTCGGCGTTGACCTGGCCGGACAGGTCGATCTCGATGGCCGAATTGACCGTGTGGAAGGCCGGCAGGGTGGAGGTGATG
This sequence comes from Pigmentiphaga sp. NML080357, assembly GCF_002188465.1. Classification (GTDB taxonomy): domain Bacteria; phylum Pseudomonadota; class Gammaproteobacteria; order Burkholderiales; family Burkholderiaceae_B; genus Pigmentiphaga. The sequence continues at coordinate 63,160 of NZ_NINW01000029.1, forward strand.
GCGAGGTGGTGCGTGTAGTCGACGTTGCGCAGTTCGATCTGTCCGCTATCCAGGGCGAAATCGCGCAGGCGGCGCGTGCCGAACAGACCGCCGGTCACGGTCAGCCCGCGATCGCGCCCCTTGTGTTCGTTGGTGACCGCTCCGGCCTCGACCAGATCGACCAGCGCATCGGACACGACGCCGCTGTGGACGCCCAATTGCCGGTGGCCGCGCAGCGCATGGGCGACCGCCACCGGCAAGGTGCCGACGCCCAGCTGTATCGTTGCCCGATCGGGAATCAGCGCCGCCACTTCGCGCGCCACCGCCGCATCGGCTTCCGAGGGTTGCGGGTCCGGCATCTCGGCGATGCGATCGTCGCTCTCCACGAGCAGGTCGATGTCCGCCGCATCGACGACGGCATCGCCGCCGAGCGCGGGCAGGGCGGGATTGAGCAGCGCGACGACGAACCGCGCCCGCCGGATCAGCGCATGCGTGAAATCCGCGATCACGCCCAGGCTATAGGCATCGCGGCCCAGGGGCGCCACCTGGATCAGCGCCACGTCGGCGCGCAGCAGCCCGAGTTCCAGCAGGGAGGGAATCGAGCCGACGTGGCAGGGCAGGATGTCGGCCAGCGCGGTGACGCGGCGGCTGTTGCCCGCTCCGTTCAGGGCCTGCAGCGTGAAGTGCTTGGCCAGCTCGGGGCGCAAGGTGTCCGACGACGACAGGCCGAACAGCAAGCTTGCAGGCGGGAGCTCGCCGCGTTGCGCCACCAGCCTTTCAGTCAGCGCGAGCGGTTCGCCGGGACCTTGCGGCCAGGCGATCACCTCGTTCGGGCGCAGGTGCTCCGCGAAGCGGAGGTCGTGCAGGCTGATGCGGTTCATGCCGGGCCTACTCGGTCTGGAACTGCCTGCTCTTGACCAGCGCCGCCCAGCGCTCGAGCTCCGCCTTGATCAGGCCGCCGAACTGGTCGGGCGTGCCGGGCCGCGCCGCCGCGCCTTCCCGGGCAAGAATGTCGCGGACCTCGGGCAGGCCGATGATGGCATTCAGCTCCTCGTTCAGCCTCTTGACCACGGCCGGCGGCGTGCGCGCAGGCGCCATCAGACCCCACCACACGTCGAGCCGGAATCCCGGCAATCCCGCCTCCGACGCGGTGGGAATCTCGGGCGCGAGCGGCGACCGCTGGTCGCTGGTGATGGCGAGCGCGCGCATCCTGCCCTCGCGGATGTAAGGCACGGCCGAGGACAGGCTGGGCAGCAGCATCTGCAGGTTGTTCGCCATCAGGTCCGTGAAGGCGAGGGAGATCCCCTTGTAGGGGACGTGCACCAGCTGTATGCCGGCGGCTGACGCCAACAGCTCCGTGCCCAGGTGATTGATGCCGCCGACTCCGGCCGAACCGTAGAAGATCTTCTTCGGTGCCGCACGGGCAAGGTCGATCAGTTCGTGCAGAGTAGCGGCCTTCACGCTGTTGGCCACGACCACGACGAAGGGGCCCGCGCCGATTTCGCCGACCGGAGCGAGGTCCTTCGTCACGTCATAGGGGAGCGACTTGCCGATGACGCTGTTCGTGATGATGGAGGTGGAGGCGAACAGCAGCGTGTATCCGTCGGGGGGCGCCTTGGCGACCATGTCGGTGCCTATCGTTCCGCCGGCGCCGCCGCGGTTGTCCACCACGACGGCCTGGCCCAGGCGCGCGCCGAGCTTGCTGGCGATGATGCGGGAGAGATTGTCGTTGCTGCCACCGGGCGCGAACGGGACGATGAGCTTGATGGGCCGGTCCGGCCAGTCCGCGGCCGCTGGAAGGGAATGCAGGCACAGCAGCGCGCCGGCTGCCCAGACGGCCCCTGCCGCGATACGGGTAAGAGAACGCATGGCTTGTCTCCTCCTTGTGTCCCCGGGACGTATCGGCGGCCCTGGGGGCGGGTTTGCTTGCATGATCACTGCGAGAGGCGTTTCCGTCAGGAAGGGGGGGCAAGGACGTCGGCCAGGACGCGGGCATCGCCCATGTCCTCCAGCCGGTCGACCATCCCGCGCAAGCGCGGGACGGCGTCCCGGGAAAGCGCAAGGGCGGCGTGGGCGAAGCAGTCGTGCGCCTTGGCGTCGGCGGCGACGGGTGGCATGGGCCGGGAGGGATGTCCCAGCGGGACGTCGATCCTGGCATCGCGGACGGTCCCGTCGACCAGTTCGGCGCGCATCACCGCCGGCGTTACGTTGCGGCCCTGCCGGCGCTCGATGTCGTCGTCGACATAGGCATCGACGAGCCGGGCCAGCGCGAGGATATCGGGGCGGGCGAGGGCACTCGTCTCGAAATGCCCGAGACCGACGTGGCCATCGACGAGCGCCGCCGCCACGGTATAGGGCAGGCTGAACTGGCTCTGCACCACGCTCTGCGGCGCCTTGCGGACGTCCACCGGCGTACACACCGCCTCGTAGGCCTGCCGGTTCACCCCCACGCGCAGGCGCCGGATGCGGTGCGGGGCCAGTCCCTCTCGCCGCAGCGCCAGCGCCGCGTCGATCGCGCTGTGATTCAGGCGGCAGCAGGGATAGGGCTTGTAGCTCAACCGGACGAACTCGTAGTCCTTCCCGAGGCCGCTGCGCAAGGCCTCCCGGTCGCAGCGGTCGCGCAGATAGACGCGCAGGAAGCCATCCTCGCCCTCGAAGGTCCTGCGCGCGCCCCGTATGCCGCGCCGCGCCAGCTGGACCGACACCAGCGCGGCCTGGGCCGCGAATCCCGGCTGCATGCGTTTGGTGAGCGCGCCGTCGCGCGTGACCTGGTGGTTGCCCGCGACTTGCGAATAGGCAATGCCCAGGGCGTTCGCCGTCTGTTCCGGGTCGAGCCCCAGTATCCGCGAGGCCGCGACGGTGGCGGCGAAGTAGCCGAACAACGGGGTGTAGATGAAGCCGGTCTCGATGATGCTGGCCTGGGTGGCCACGCCCAGCCGGCATATCGTCTCCAGGCCCGCCGCGACGGCGGCGAGGAAGTCCTCGCCGGGGGTCGTGCCGCGCAATGCGGCGGCGGCCAGCGCGGCGGGGACGACCGACACGCCGGCATGCAGCACGGCGGCGTCGTGCGTGTCGTCGTAGTCGCGGGCATGGGCCATCATGCCGTTGACCCATGCCGCCTGGTGGGCGGGAACGCGGTCGCCGAAAACGAGGATGGCCGCCTGCGGCGCGCCGCCCCATTCCGTGGCGAGGGCGCGCACTTCGGCCACGCCTTGCGCGCTCGAGCCGGCGGCGGCGCAGGCCAGGGTGTCGAAGATATTGGCTTGGACCGCCGCGACGGCTTCGGCGGGAAGACGGGAGGCGGACAGCGTGCAGGCGAAGCGGGCGAGGACGGCGGAATAGTCCTCGTCCATGGGGCGCGCCGCGGTTGCCGGTCCGGTTGCCAAGCCCATGGCCGTTCCTAGACCCGATGGGGAAGAGGGATGCGCGTCCGCGCGATGCGGGGCCATCCTATAATTTCGGCAGAGCACGATGCCCGCCCGCCCGCGGTGTTCCGACTGCCGTCCGCGGCCCTGTCGTTGGAATGCTCCATGCTTGTCTCCGGCGCGTCGTTACCGCTCGTTCATCGTTGTGGATGCAGTGTAGGAAGCGGCCCGACGCCCGGTCCATGGGTTTTTTCGGGACACGGTGTGCTCGTTTTCCGAACGATCCGCCCCATCCTCGCCGACGCAGGAGGAAAGCCGGGACCATGTTGATCGATCTAGTCCAGCTGCGGACGTTCGTCGCGGTTGCCGAGGAGCAGCACCTCACCCGCGCCGCCGAGCGGCTGCACATCAGCCAGTCCGCGGCCAGCGCCCACGTCCGCACCGTCGAGGAAGTCCTGGGCACCCAGCTTTTCGTGCGCACCAATCGCAGCCTGGAGCTGACGCGCGCGGGCCAGCTGCTGCTGGAGAAGGCCAAGGCCCTGCTCAACGAAGCCGTCCTCTTCGCATCGTTCGCTCGCGAGATTCACGGCAAGACCGAAGGGCACCTGATCGTCGGCGCGGGCAGCGAATCGGCGTCCAGCCGCATCGGCGAGATCGTCGGCGTATTGCGCCAGCGCCATCCGCTGATCAGCGTCGACCTGTATGCGCGGCCTTCTTCCGGCGCGCGGCAGGGGCTCAAGACCGGGGAGCTCGACGTCGGACTGCTGCTCGGGCGTCCATTGGACCCCGGCTTCTGCTATTACGAGATTGCCCGCATCGCTTTCAGGGTGGCCGGGCCCGTGGCCTGGCAGGCCCAGATCGAACGGGCCGGATGGGCGGAACTGGCGGGCATGCCGTGGATTTCCCCGGCGGACGCCGCGATGGCCTATTCGCCGGTCCTGGAGCGGGTGTTCGGAGAGCGGGGGCTGGAGCTCAATACCGTCGCCCGGTTCGACAATGCCACGCTGGGGCGGGCCATGCTGCAGGCGGGCGTGGGCCTGATGCTGATGCGCGAGGAGCACGTCTCCCATGGCCTGCAGGACGGGACGCTTGCCGTGTCTCCGCTGGTGCATTGCGAGCTGCAGCTGCTCATCGCGCACAGGGAGAGCCGGCGGAACGATCCGCTCATCCAGGCTTTCATGGATTCGGCGTCCCAGGTGTGGCCGCGCATGCAGGCCTTGCAGCCTCACGCCACGCATTAGCGTCCGTGTCGCGTCGCTCGCCTTCACGCATTCAGTTGCCGCACGCGCTCCGCGACGAAATCCCGCAGATCGCGCAGCAGCGGCGTGATCTGCCGCCGGCCCGGCACGACCAGGTACAGCGGCGAGTTCTGGGTTGTCCAGTCGGTGCAGAGCGCGCGTAGCCTGCCGGCGCGCAGATCGGCCATCACGTCGAAACCGGCCTTGTAGGCAATGCCCCGGCCGGAGAGGGCCCAGCGCCGCACCACGTCGCCGTCGTTCGAGACGTTGCTGGCGCGCACCCGTACGCTGATCGCTTGCCCGCCCTTGCGCCAGAAGCGCCAGTGGTCGTGCACGTCGTCGCCGAGCATGAAGCACAGGCAATCGTGCCGCACGAGATCGCGCGGCGTTTCCGGCATGCCGCGTCTTTCCAGGTAGTCGGGCGCGGCGCACAGCACCCGGTGATTGGATGCCGCCAGGGGCAGGGCGACCAGGTCGGAGTCCGGCGGCTTGCCGAAGCGGAATGCCGCGTCGACGGGCTCGCTGTAGACGTTCGCGACGCGGTCCGACAGGTGCAGCCTGACGTGGACCTGGGGGTGGCGTTCCTGGAAATCGTCCAGCCAGGGCAACAGCACGTTGCGCCCGAAATCCGAGGGCGCGGCCAGCTTCAGCGTGCCGCGCGATGCCGGCCGGCCCGTCGCCAGTTGCTGGCTGGCCTGCTGCAGCGCGGCCAGTGCCGGCCGGCATTGGGCGAGGAACGCTTCGCCGTCGGGCGTCAGCCGCAGGCTGCGGGTGGACCGCACGAACAACTGGGCCCCGAGTTCCGTTTCGAGGCGCTTGAGCGCGGCGCTGGCCGCGGCGGGGGTCAGGTCCAGCGCCCGCGCCGTCGCCGATAGGCTGCCGCTGTCCGCCGTGCGTACGAAGATGTCGAGGTCCTGGAGGGATTTCATCCCGGTTGTCCCTTTGCCGTTACTGCGCCATTATCAAATATTTTTTGAAAGTCAGTTCAAAGGCCAGGGTGTTTATCAAATTCCCGTGCGAGGGGAAGATAGCTTCCGTTTCGCCGGTTCCGCCACCGTCGGCGGGTTCGCCACGATGAGCGGTCCGGTAGCGTCCCCTTCTTCAACCCAGGAAACGATCATCATGAAAGCCGTTGGCTACGAACGCCCCTTGCCCATCGACCATGCCGAAGCGCTGCTCGACATCACCCTGCCCGAGCCGACGGCCACCGGCCGCGACCTGCTGGTGGAGGTCAAGGCGGTCTCCGTCAATCCGGTCGACACGAAAGTGCGCAAGAGCGCCGCGCCCGCGGACGGCGAGCGTTACAAGGTGCTCGGCTGGGATGCGAGCGGCGTGGTCCGGGCCGTTGGCCCCGATGTCACGCTGTTCAAGCCGGGCGATCGCGTCTGGTATGCCGGTTCGATCGCCCGCGCCGGGACCAACAGCGAGCTGCATCTCGTGGATGAACGCATTGTCGGCCGCGCGCCGCAATCGCTCGATTTTGCGCAGGCCGCCGCGCTGCCGCTGACCACCATCACGGCCTGGGAGATGCTGTTCGATCGCCTGGGCATCGTCCCGGGCAAGGCGCCGACGGAGCGGTCGCTGCTCATCATCGGGGCGGCGGGCGGCGTGGGGTCGATCATGACCCAGCTGGCTGCCCGCCTGACGCCGCTCACCGTCATCGGCACGGCCTCGCGTGCCGAGACCCAGGCCTGGGTGCGCGGGCTGGGAGCGCATCATGTCATCGACCATGGCAAGCCCCTGGGCGAAGAGATGAAGCGCATCGGGTTCGCCCACGTCGACTACGTCGCGAGCCTGACCCATACCGACGCGCACCTGGACCAGATCGTCGACGTCGTTGCTCCGCAAGGCCGTTTCGGCCTGATCGACGATCCCGCCTCGCTCGACGCGACGCGGTTCAAGCGCAAGGCGGTGTCGGTGCATTGGGAGTCGATGTTCACGCGCTCGCTCTATGGCACCGGCGACATGATCGGCCAGCACCGGCTGCTCAATGAAGTGGCGGACCTGGTCGATGCCGGATTGATACGAACGACGCTGAACGAGCGCTTCGGCGCCATCGACGCCGCCAATCTCAGGCGCGCGCATGCGCTGATCGAGTCGGGCACGGCGCGGGGGAAAGTGGTGCTGGAAGGCTGGCGCTGATCGTCAGGATTGCCGCAGGCCGGTGTAGGTCACGATGCCGAGCAGCGTCATTGCGACCGAACCGCCGACGTGGGCGAGTATGGAAGCCGCCAGCCAGCCCAGCCGCTGCTGCTGGATCAGGGCGACCAATTCCGCCGAGAACGTCGAGAACGTGGTCAGTCCGCCGCAGAAGCCGGTGATGATCAGCAGCCGCCAGTGCGGCGGGAGGGCGGGATTGCCGGAGAAGTAGGCAAGCGCGAGGCCGATCACGTAGGCGCCGATGAGGTTCGCGGCGAGGGTGCCGGGCGGCAGCGCTGGAAAAACGGCGTTGAACGCGATCGCCAAGCCCCAGCGGCAGAGCGCGCCGATGGCGGCCCCCACGGCAATGGCGATGATCACGAGCAGCATGCGGCACTCCTTGCCGGACGGCGGCGGTCTTGTTTCAGGAAAGTGGCCCGGTCGGCAAGGTGGAGGGCGCGTGCCTACAGCCCCCGCGGCCGGGATCCGTAGGCATCATCAGCCGCGAGCGCGGCGGTTCGGGGAGGAATGCCATCTCCGGCGAAAAGTTTATACGATGGCATCGCGCAGGCAAAGCCCGCCATGGAGCGCGCCATTCGGCGCTAAGCTATGTCTGGCGCGCATCGTACGCCGGTCTTGCGCGACGGCGCGCCAGCGCATCTTTCCTCCTACCGTTTGCCGACGCCTCTCATCGACATCCCGACATGAACGCCCCCGCCCGCGCCCATCTCCGCCAGCCACCGCCGTGGCCCGCCGAATCCTTTCGCGACCCGCAGGCCGCCGTCCAGCGGCTGGTCGACATCTATGCGCGCAACACGGCTTTCCTTTGCGACAGCTTCCGGGAAGTGGTCGCGACGCAGGCCACGGCTCCGGGCCGCATCCGCGCCTGCTATCCGTTCATACGCATACGCGTGGATACCTACGACGAGGTCGATACCCGCCTGTCGTACGGCCACGTGGCCGAGCCGGGCGTATATCAGACCACCGTGACCCAGCCGGAGCTGTTCCGCTCGTACCTGACCGAACAGATCGGCCAGCTGCTCAAGAACCACGGCGTCGCCGTCGAGATCGGCGAATCCGACGTGCCCATCGCGCTGCACTTCGCGTTCCCCGATGGCACCTATGTCGAGGGCCAGGACATCGAAGCGCTGAAACGGCCATTGCGCGATTTGTTCGACACGCCGGACCTGGCGGTCACCGATGACGCCATCGTCAACGGCACGCGGCCGCACCAGCCCGGCGAGCCGCAGCCGCTGGCTCCCTTCACCGCTCCGCGCATCGACTATTCGCTCCATCGCCTGCAGCACTACACCGCCACCGCCCCGGCGTACTTCCAGAATTTCGTGCTTTTCACCAATTACCAGTTCTACGTGGACGAGTTCTGCCTGCGGGCACGCTCGCTGGTGGCCAAAGGCCTCTACGACGCGCTGGTCGAACCCGGCAATCGCGTGACGCGGGCCGGGGAAGCCGGGCCGACGCCCGCCGCGCCGGTATCGCGGCTGCCGCAGATGCCCGCCTATCACCTGATCCGCGAGGGGCATTCGGGCATCACGCTGGTCAACATCGGCGTCGGCCCGTCCAACGCCAAGACCATTACCGACCATATCGCCGTGCTGCGCCCGCATGCCTGGCTCATGCTGGGCCACTGCGCTGGCCTGCGCGCCTCGCAGCGGCTGGGCGACTACGTGCTGGCGCATGGCTACGTGCGCGAAGACCACGTGCTCGACGGCGACCTGCCGACCTGGGTGCCCATCCCGCCGCTGGCCGAAGTGCAGGTCGCGCTGGAGCATGCGGTCGAGGAAGTGGCGGGGCTGTCCGGCTGGGACCTCAAGCGCATCATGCGCACCGGCACGGTGGCCACCATCGATAACCGCAACTGGGAGCTGCGCGAACACCTGGAGCCGGTGCAGCGGTTCTCGCAGTCGCGCGCCATCGCCCTCGACATGGAATCGGCCACCATTGCCGCCAACGGTTTCCGGTTCCGGGTGCCATACGGGACCCTCTTGTGCGTGTCCGACAAACCGCTGCACGGCGAGCTGAAACTGCCCGGCATGGCCAGCGCGTTCTATCGCCGGCAGGTCGGGCAGCACCTGGACATCGGGCTGCGGGCGCTCGAGATACTCAGCAAGATGCCGCCCGAGCGGCTGCATTCCAGGAAGCTGCGCAGCTTCCTGGAGACCGCGTTCCAGTAGCCTTGCCGCCTGCCTCGCGGTAGCATGCGCACCATCGGCCATTGGTGGAGAGGCAGCGCGTGGCTAACCGGGGGCGGCGTCACGATACGAGGCGGTGGTTGAGGCGGCTGCCGGTATTGGCGGCCGCGGCGTTGCCGGTATTGGTGGCGGTGCCTTTCGTCTATATGCAGGCGAAGAGCCTGGCGCGCCACGACGCCCGTGGGGCCGCCGAGGTAGTAATGCGCCAGGCCGATGCCATGTTCGCCGAGGCCGACCGGCTGGCCGCCGAAATGGCCTCCCAGGCCGGCAAGTCCTGCGCCGACGCCGGCGCCGTGCTGCACGAAGCGGCTTTCCAGCCGTATTTCCGGGCCGTCGTGCTGGTGCGCGACAAAGTCCTCTACTGTTCCTCCGTCACGGGCGCATTCGCGTTGCCGCTCGAACAATTGCTGCCGGGGGACCCGGTCCCGGCGGGACGGTCCTTTCGTTTCGCCGCGGGCACGCCCATGGTGCCCAGGCGTCCCGCCGTGATGGCGATACGCCTGGACGAGGCCGGCAACGGCGCCATCGTCACCGTGGACGGCCGCTACCTGAGGGATCTGCTGGATTCGGTAGGCGGCAGCGGCCGCTACCGGATCGGGATCGAGTCGATCGACGGCAGGCACGGCCTCGCAGGCCGGAAGACGGGCGTCCCGTCCCCCGGGCGTCCTTCGTGCAGGAAGTGGTTTCGGCCGACTATCCGTTCCGGGTGCGGTCCCAGGCGGACGCCGCCTTGCTCGCCGAGTACAGGAAGCGCCTGGCGGGCAGCTACGCGCCCTTCGTCGTCCTGCTTGCCCTCTTGTTCGGTTATCTGTGCCGCCATTTCCTGAAGTACCAGTTTTCGCTGGCGGCAGGTATCCGGCGCGGCATGCGCCGGGGCGAGTTCCAGGTCCACTACCAGCCGGTCATCGACCTGCGCGATGGATCGTGCGCGGGCGCCGAGGCGCTGATGCGGTGGTTCCGGCCGGGCCAGGGGCCAGTGCGGCCCGACATCTTCTTCGCCGTGGCCGAGGCCAACGGGCTTTCCATTCCCTTGACGCGGCATCTGTTCAAGCTGGTGGGGCGCGATCTGCGCCATTGTCCGATGGGACCGCAGTTCCGCCTGGGCCTGAACATTACCGCGGGCCATTTTGCGCGTCCCGACATCGTCGACGACGTGGCCCGCCTGCGGCAGGTCGTCGGGTCGGGCGCCGCCGATTTCGTGCTCGAGATTACCGAGCGGGAGCCCTTGCCTCCCATCGACCAGGTCTACGAGAACATGGGCGTGCTCAATGCCAGCGGCGTCAAGCTGGCGATCGACGACTTCGGCACCGGCCACAGCTCGCTTGCCTATCTCGAGAAGTTTCCCGTCGATTACCTGAAGATAGACCGCGGCTTCGTATCCGCCATCGGCACGGACGCGGTCAATGCCTCGGTCCTCGAAATGATCATCGGGCTGGCTGCGCGGCTGGACGTGGAACTGACCGCGGAAGGCGTGGAGACGCGCGAGCAGCTCGACTATCTTGCCGCCAAGGGCGTGCACTACGCGCAGGGCTTCCTGTATGCCAAGCCCATGCCCATCGAGCAGCTCCAGGCATGGGTGCGCGAGCATCGCGGCCGCCTGCCCGCCGGGGGGGCCGCCACGGATAGCGTGCCGGCCGTGGCCTGAGGCCGTCACGGGCGCAGGCGCCTGGCGGTCAGGCCTGCAGCTTCTCCGCCGCCATGTCCCAGACCTGCTGGCCGAGGGGATGGCGCTGTTCCTCGATGATGTGCGCCATCAGTCCCGCGGTGCGGCCGATCAGGGTCAGCGCCTTGCCTTGCTCGGGCGTCAGGCCCATGTCCAGCGTGATCGCGCCTTTGGCGCCCGTGGCGTTGAGTGGGATCTTGCGACCCGTGGCACGGCTGGCCGCGGCCGCCAGTTCCACCGCGAAGCGGCAATAGGTGCCGTAGTAGCCGCAGTCGCGCGCGATCTCGAACATTTTTTCGCACCGGGGGTCGCCGTCCACGTGGACGGGGTGGCCGACGCCGGGAATCTTGCGCTTGGCCGCACGGGTCTCGTGCACGCAGCGTTCGGCGGCTTCCCGCAGTTGCGCGTCGGTCCAGTGCTCCTGCGCCGGCAGCGCGTCGCGCAGAAAGCGCGCGCTGTACTCGATGACGCCGAGGAAGCGGCTGCCCGCGCCCAGCAGGCCGGCGGCCAGCGCGCCCTGCATGGCCTCTGGCGCGCCGTGCAGCGTCAGCCGTGCGGACAGCGCACTGGGCGTGAGTCCGTGGTCGGTGGCGCTGACCAGGAACAGGTTGAGCATGCGCTTGAGCCGGGCGTCGGGAAATTTGCCCAGCAGCTCCAGCGCCATCACATCGATGAAGTCGCGCTGGTCGAACAGGTCGTGCACGAGGTCGTAGCCCCGGACGGTAATGCGGTGGGCGTCGCCGCCGCCGATTTCGCTGCGTGTCATGTCGGATTCTTTCCTCAATGGATGACGCCGTCGAGCGCGACGGCGCCTTGGCCTTGCTCGAGCACCAGCAAGGGATTGATTTCCAGCGCCTGGGCGCCGTCGCCGAGCGACAGGAATAGTGCGGCCGTCTTCTCGATCGCATCGATCAGTGCCGCCCGGTCCAAGGCCGGTCGGCCGCGGTGCGCGGCGAGCAGCCTGGCTACCCGGGTCTCGTCCACCATGGCCTCGATGGCGCGGCGGTCGGCCGGCAGACGGCATCGCGCGACGTCGGCCATGATCTCTACCGCCACGCCCCCCGCGCCGAAGGACAGCATGGGACCGAACACGGCATCGCGGTGCACGCCCACCAGGGTTTCGATACCGCCGCGCACCATCTCGGCGACGAGCACGCCGCGCAGCACGGAGGCGCCGACGCCGTGCGCGACGGCGGCCGTCATGATGGCCTCGAAGGCCCGCTCGACAGCTGTCTCGTCGGCAAGGTCCAGTACCACGCCGCCGACGTCGCTCTTGTGCTGCACCCCGTCGGCGATCAGCTTCAGCGCGACCGGAAAGCCTATTTCGCGCGCGGCGATCGCGGCTTCACGCGCGGTGGCTGCGACGGCCTCCCGCGGGATGCGCAGGCCGTGCCGCGCGAACAGCGCCTTGGCCTGTGCCTCGTTCCAGGGGCCGGATACCGGCGGCACGGACGGCGCCGCCACGGGCAGGCGAGCGAGTTCCGCGTGCGGCGCGCGCAGGTACGCGTCGCAGCGGGCCATGGCTTGCATGGCGTTGCGCAGGCTGTAGATCGGCGGGAACCCTTGCTCGATCAGCAGATCGTGAGCCGGGCCGCGGCGACTGCTCATCCAGACCGGCACGAACGGAATGGGCGCGTGGCGCGCGATATCCATCAGGTTGCGGACCGAGATTTCGGTGGTGGCCGCGTAGTTGGACGTGATCGGATAGACGACCGCGTCGATGCCCGGGTCGGCGAACAGCGGTTCCAGGCAGCGGCGCGCCAGCGCGGTGTCGGTCAGGGCCTTGGTGGTCAGGTCCACGGGGTTGGTCAGTGCCGCGTACGACGGCGCATGCCGGGCCATGGTCTCGATGGTGGCGGCGGACAGCTCGGCCATTTCCAGGCCGGCGGCGCCGATCATGTCGGCCGCCAGCACGCCGGCGCCGCCGGACGACGAATAGACGCAGATGCGCCGGAACGGTTTGCCGCCGGCGCGCGCGAGCAGGCCGGCGACATCCAGCATTTCATCCAGGTCGTTGACGCGGATTACGCCGTATTGCCTGAAGACGGCCTCGTTGACGGCGTCTTCGCCGGCCAGCGATGCCGTATGGGATTGCGCCGCTTGCGCGCCGAAGGCGGAGCGGCCGACCTTGAGCACCGCCACCGGCTTGCCGGCCCGGTGCGCCGCCTGGACCGCGGCGATGAAGCGCGTGCCGTCCTTGATGCCTTCCATGACCACGCAGATCGCGCGCACGTCCTCCTGGCCGGCCAGCCAGGCAATGAAGTCGGCGCTGTCGAGATCGACCTCGTTGCCCGTGGAAAACCATCGGCCGAAATGCACGCCGCGGTCGCTGCCCTGCATGAGCGAGCGGCCCAGGCCGCCGCCTTGCGTCACCAGCGCCAGGGGGCCGCCCCGGCCGTCGTTGCGGAACTCCGTCGAGAAGGTCAGGCCCAGGCGCGGGGCGAGAGAAGTCAGCCCCGCGCAGTTGGGGCCGTAGATGCGCATGCCCGAGGCGCGGGCGAGTTCGCGCATCGCCTGCTCCGTCGCCTTGCCTTGCTCGCCGGCCTCGGCGAACCCCCCGGTGAAGACCACCGCCGTGCCGACGCCGCGCGCCGCGCAGCGTTGCAGCGCCTCCATGGTGCCATCGGCGGGCACCAGCAGCAGGGCGACGTCGATGGCGTTCGCGGGCACGCTGTCGATGTCGAGGTAGAGCGGATGGCCCTTGAGCTCCCCGCCGCGCGGATTCACCAGGTAAACGGTGCCTTGGAAATCGGAATGCTCGAGGACGTTCTCCACGGTCGTATGACCCAGGGAGCCCGGCGTGGCGGACGCGCCGACGATCATGATGGAGCGTGGCGCCATCAGGCGGTCGAGATCGGCGAATCGGAGGAAGGAAGGGGAGGCGGCCATTGTCATGCCTGGCCCTCGCGCAGCTTCATCAGCGTGACCCAGGCGCTTTCCATGACGGTCTCCCCGCGCTGGTTCAGCACCGTGCGGTCGAGGGTCACCCTTCCGGTGCCGGGACGGCTCCGCGACAATCGTTTGTCGCCCACGGACAGGGCCACGTGGATGGTGTCGCCGATCAGCACCGGCTTGCGCCAGCGGCACGACAGTTCGGTCAGCGCCAGGCGGGACTTGTCCATCAGCCGGTACACCGGCATGCGCGTCGTCAGGCCGGAGGCGATGGCCAGCGTCAGCAGGCCGTGCGCGGCGCGTTGGCCGAAAGGATGCTGCGCGGCATGGACGGCGTCGGTGTGCAGGGCGTTGTAGTCGCCCGAGAGCCCGGCGAAATTGACCACGTCGGCCTCGGTGACGGTACGGCGCGGGCTGAGCCATTGCGCGCCCGGCTCCAGGTCTTCGTAATAGAGCGCGGCTTGCAGGTATTGTTCGATGTCCATGGATGGTTCCTCAGGAACGGCCACCGGTGACGTGGAGCGTCTCGCCGGTGATGAAGCCGGCCAGGGACGAAGCCAGGAAGGCGACGGCGGCCGCCACGTCTTCCGGATCGCCCAGGCGGGCCACCGGCGTATTCTGTCTGGCGCGTTCGGTCAGCGTGTCGTAGTCGGCGCGTTGCCGCATGCGCGGCGTCGAGATCACGCCCGGCGCCACGGCATTGGCGGTAATGCCGAATTTGCCCGATTCCAGCGCCAGCGACCGGGTGAACCCGATCAGGCCGGCCTTGGCCGCCGAGTAGTTGGTCTGGCCGGGGTTGCCGCGATGCGCCCGCGAGGCGATGTTGATGATGCGGCCGAATCTGCCTTGCATCATGCCGGGCAGCACCGCGCGCGAGCAGTGGAACGCACCCTGCAACGTAACGTCGAGGACGGCATGCCAGTCTTCTTCCTTCATTTTGGTCAGGTAGGCGTCACGCGCGAAGCCGGCGTTGTTGACCAGGATGTCGATGCGGCCGAACCGGGCCTGCGCCTCGCCTACCGCGGCGCCGACTTCCTCGCGCGACGTGACGTCGGCGCGGCAGCCCTGCACGCGGGCGCCCGCTCCCTCGAGCAGTGCCACCGCCTGGGAGATGGCTTCCTCGTTGGCGTCGCAGATGACGATGTTGGCCTGTTCCTGGGCCAGGCGCTGGGCTATGGCCAGCCCCAGCGTGCCGGCACCGCCGGTGATGAAGGCAGTGCGGTCCTTGATTCCGAGATCCATGATTCGTGGTGTGAGTAGATGAAGAGTGTCCCAGGCGGGGGCGATGGTCAGTCGATGCGGATCTTCGCCCGCTCGATCAATTCCTTGGCGGCCTTGCGTTCCTTCTCGAGGAAGACGGCGAAGTCGTCGGGCGAGCTGCCGACCAGCGGCGTGTTGATGGAGGCGAAGCGCTCCTGCACGACCGGGTCCTTGAGCGTGTCGCGGAAGGCGGCGGCCAGCTTGTCGATGATGGGGCGCGGCGTCCCCGCCGGCGCGACCACGGCCTGCCACGTGGTGACCGAGAAGCCGGGTACTCCCGCTTCGGCCACGGTCGGCACGTTGGGCAGGTCTTCCACCCGCTTGGGGCCGGTCAGGGCCAGCGCGCGCAAGGTGCCGCTCTTGATGTGAGGATTGGTGGTCGAGCGGCTATCGGCCATGAAATCCAGCCTGCCGGCCAGCAGGTCCTGGATCGCCGGCCCGCTGCCCTTGTAAGGCACGTGCGTCATCGACGCGCCCAGCGCGATGGACAGCGAGGCTCCGGCAATGTGCATGGAGCTGCCGTTGCCCGCCGAGCCGTAGTTCAGCGGCGTGCCGCGTTTGGCGGCGGCGATCAGGTCGCCCATGGTCTTGTAGGGCGAGTCCTTGGGCACCACCACGACCAGCGGCGAGTCAGTCAATTGCGTGACGGGAGTGAAGGCCTTGGCCGGATCGAGCTTGTTGCCCGCATACAGGTATTGATTGACGGCCAGCGGACCGACGTTGGCCCACAGTATGGTGTAGCCGTCCGGCGCGGCCGCGGCCACCGTGTCGTTGGCGATGTTGCCGTTCGCGCCCGGCTTGTATTCGGGCACCACGGGCTGGCCCAGCCGTTTCGACAATTCGTCCTGGACCATCCGGAACGCGATGTCGGACGCTCCGCCCGGCGCGAAGCCGATCACTACCCGTATGGGCTTGGCCGGATAGTCGGCCACGGCCGGGGCGGCCACCGCCATGGCGGCGCCGAGCAAGAGGGTCCGATGAAAGCGTGTCATGCCTGTCTCCTTATAGGAATGGGTTGAAGACCGCCCAGGGCGGCCGTCAGAGCGAGGTGTCGTACTTGACGTTCTTGAGCTGCGTGTTCTCGAGGATGGCTTCCAGTCCGCGCTCCTTGCCGATGCCGGAATGCTTGTAGCCGCCGAACGGCGCATCGACCGAGGTCCTCACGCCGGTATTGATCGCCACGCTGCCCGATTCGAGGCGCCTCGCCATGCGCAGCGCCCGCCCGCCGTCGCGGGTGAACACGATGGCGGCCAGCCCGTAGCGCGTATCGTTGGCGATGCGCAGCGCCTCGTCCTCGTCCTTGAAGCCGATCAGCGACTGGACCGGGCCGAAGATCTCTTCCTGCGAGGTCTGCATGCCGTTGTCGGCGGTGACCAGCAGGGTGGGCGCCACATAGAAGCCGCGCGCCGTTTCCGGACGGGACGAGAGATCGACGCATGCGCGCGGCGTTGCGCCTTCGCTGTGCGCGATGTCCAGGTAACGGCGTACCCGGTCGGCCTGGGCGCGGCTGACCAGCGGGCCCATCTGGGTTTCGGGGTTGGCCGGATCGCCTACGCGTATCGCGGCCAGGCGGGCCTCGAGTTTCTCCTGGAACGCGTCGCGTAGAGTGTCCTGCACCAGCAGGCGGGTGCAGGCGATGCAGACCTGGCCCGAATTCTTGACGATGTCGGCGGCCGCCACGCCGACGGCCGCGTCCACGGCGGCATCGTCGAACACGATGAGCGGCGACTTGCCGCCCAGCTCGAGCGTGACGCGCTTGACGTCGGCCGCCGCGGCCGCCTGGATGGCGGCTCCCGTGGCCGTGCCGCCCGTGAACGAGACGCGGGCCACGCCCGGATGGCGGACCAGCGTCTCGCCCACGGTGGCGCCCGGACCGTTGACGACGTTGACCACGCCTTCGGGGAATCCCGCTTCGGCGAACAGCGCCGCCAGCGCCAAGGTGGACAGCGGCGTGACTTCGGACGGCTTGATCACCACCGTGTTGCCGGCGGCCAGCGCGGGCGCCAGCTTGTGCAGCGTCAGGGTCATGGGATAGTTCCACGGCATGACCAGGGCGCAGACGCCCAGCGGCTCGCGCAGCGTGAAATTCAATACGCTGGCGCTGTTGAGCAGCGGAATGGTGTCGCCGCGCACCGCGGGGATGATGCCGGCGAAGTATTCGAGCGACGCCGGCATGGCAGACAGCGATTCGCGCGAGTGCGTGATGGGCTTGCCGACGTTGCGCGTTTCTATCCAGGCCAGCTTCTCGACCTCGCGCTCGAACAGCGTCGCCAGCCGCCGGAGCAGACGCGCCCGTTCGCGCGGCGTCGTGTCGCGCCAGTGCGCTTCATAGGCGCGTCGCGCGGCCCGGACCGCCGCGTCGACATCGTGGACGGTGGCGGCGTGGACCTGCGCGAGCACTTCGCCGGTGGCCGGATCGTAGGTGGGGAAGAGGGCGCCCTCGCCGCCGGTCTGCCAGCGGCCGTCGATCAGCATGCGATAGGGTTGGTCGTCGATGTATTCCATGAATGACTCAGGAGCTCAGGGAAGTGTCGGGGCATGAAGACCGCGGCTGCGCGCGGCGATTGCCAGGTAGAGGCGCGCTGTCGCGTCGCGGTCGAGCGGGCGCGGGTTGAGCCGCGTCGATGGACTTTGCAGCGCGCGATCGGCCAGGGCGAGCGCGTCGGCGTCTTCCAGCGCGACCGGAGGCAGGCGCTCCGGCAGCCCACCCAGCGAGCGCATGCCGCGGACCGCTTCGAGCAACCGGCGAGCGGCCTCGGCATCGCCATCGGCAGGGCCGGCCAGTCCGCCCAGGCGCGCGGCCCGCGCATAGTGGCCCTGGGCGGTTTCCATCGTGTATTCGGCGATCGGGTCCAGGATGGCGGCCAGCACTTCGGCGTGGGCCAGGTCCACCCGATCCTCCAGCGGCGTGCACAGGCCATGGACCGCGTCCACCCGTTTCATCCCTATGGCGATGCCCGCGAGGTAGCTGGCCATCAGCATGGCGGCGCGCGCCTCCAGGTCGTCCGGCGCCGCCAGCACTCGCGGATAGGCATGCAGGGCGCGTGCGAGCGCGGCCGCGGCCAGCGCCTCGCCCACGGGGGCCTCGCAGGTATTGACCAGCGCACCCATGGCGTGCAGCACCGCGTCGAAACCGCCTGCCGCCGTGGCGTGGCGGGGAAGGCCGAGCGTGAGTTCGGGCACCAGCGCCACCGCACTCGGGCGGCTGCGCGCGCTGCGGAACATCAGCTTGCGGCCTTGTTCGTCCTTGACGAGGGCCGCGGTGCTGCTTTCGCTGCCGGTACCGGCAGTCGTCGGAATAGCCAGGAAGCGGGGATCCGTGGGGCACGGCAGGCCGGCCATCCAGGCATTGTCGGGTGCGAGCAGTTCGACAGGATCGCCATGGCCGCCGAACACGGTGGCGTAGGCAACCTTGGCCGTGTCGATCGCGCTGCCGCCGCCCACCGCGACCAGCGCATCGCATGCGCCGGCCCGAATGGCCCCCGCCGCGGCGCGGACGTCGGCCAGACCGGGGTTGGGACGCACGCCGTCATGGACCGCGGCGATCCGGCATCCGGCGCGCGCCGCCGCCTGCTCCAGCTGCGCGGCGGCCAGCGGCCAGACGCACGGGTCGGCGACGACCGCGACGCGCCGCGTCCCGCGCAGCACGTGCGCGACGAAAGACCACACGCCAGGACCGTGCCCGCAATGGCCGGGCCACAGGATGGTCGATCCGTGTGCAGCCGGGGAAAGTGATGGCGGCGCGCTTGCGCTCAACGTGCGTCTCCTTTATAATTTGCACTGCGAATTAATAATTCGCTAAACGGATTCAGCTTAGCGGCAAGCACTGGCCGCCGTCAATGCCTGGAGAACGCATGGCAGAGGTCCCCGATCGTCCTGAACCCGAAGATCGCCAGTTCGTCGTGGCGTTGGCGCGCGGGCTGGAAATCCTGCGCTGCTTCGATGCGGAGCACCGCCTGCTCGGCACGACCGAGATCGCGGCGCGCACCGGCCTGCCCCAGCCGACCGTCTGGAGGCTGTCCCACACGCTGCAGAAGCTGGGCTATCTGGTCATGGTGCCGGGTGCCGAGAAACTGCGGCTCGGGCCGGCGGCGGTGGCCCTGGGCGGTGCCGCGCTGGCGGGACAAGAGTCGCTCGACCTCGTCCGGCCGCGCATGCAGGAGCTTGCCGATCGCTATCATTCGGCCGTTGCGCTGGGCCGCCGCGACGGCGACAGCATCGTCTACTTGCTGCGCTGCCAGGGCGATTCGCCGCTATTGATGAATTTGCGGGTAGGCTCGCGCATCCCGCTGTATCGCAGCGCCATCGGCTGGGCGTACCTGGCCTCGGCCGCGGCCGGCGACCGCGACCAAGCGCAGCAGGAGGCGGGGGCGCCCGGCCCCGAGGCCTTGCAGGCGTTTCGCGACGCGATGGAGCTTTACGACGAACGCGGCTTCGTCATCCATTGCCGGCCCCAGCACCACGTCAACACGGTCGCCACGGCCATCGTCGTGCAGGGCAACGACCGCTACGTCATCAGTTGCGGAGGCCCGGCGTCGGCCTTGCCCGTAGAGTTCATCCTGGATGAGGTCGGTCCCGAGCTGGTCAAGCTCGCCGCCGAGCTCCAGCCCATCTTCTTGCTTGGCAGGCGCTACGCATGAATTCCTCGTTTGCTTCTCCGGCTCCGGCCCTGGATACGCCCATCACGCGTCTGTTCGGCATCCGCTATCCGGTGCTGCTCGGCGGCATGATGTGGCTGTCCGATGCCTCGCTCGTTGCCGCGGCCGTCAATGCCGGGGCCATGGGATTCATCACCGCGCGCTCATCGGCCGATGCCGCGGCATTTCGCGATCAATTGCAGAAATGCCGGGCGCTCACGGGCGGCAGGCCTTACGGCGTCAACCTGACGCTGTCGCGCCGCCAGGGCGCCAACGATGGGGTGATCGACATGCTGCGCGTCGCCCTGGACGAAGGCGTCCGTCATTTCGAAACCGCCGGTCTGCCGCCTGCTCCGCTGTTGCCCGCGTTGCGCGAGGCCGGAGCGGTCGTTATCCACAAATGCGCCCACATCCGCCACGCAGTCTCGGCCGAACGCATGGGCGTGGATGCCGTCGCGCTGGTCGGCATGGAGGAAGGCGGACACCCCGGCGCAAACCAGTTGCCGACTTTCGTCAACGGCGCGTTCGCGCTCGACAGGCTCTCCATTCCGCTGGCGCTGGGCGGCGGCATCGGCCATGGCCGGCAGATCGCGGCGGCATTGGCGATGGGTGCAGACGCCGTGGTCATGGGAAGCCGCTTCACCACCGCTGCCGAGACCCCGGCGCATCCCGCCTACAAGCAACGCGTGGTCGAGGCGGACGAGCATTGTTCGCGCGCGGTGCTGTCGAGCCTGGGCGATACCTGGCGCGTGCTCGACAACGAGAATGCGCGCCGGGTGGCGCAGTTGGAAAGCGAAGGCGCGCGCACCTACGAGGCCTTTGGCGAGCTCATCCGCGGCCATCGCGCGCGCGACTACGCCTATGCCCGCGGCCTGCACGAGGAAGGCATGCTTTCGCTGGGACCGGCCGCCGGTTTTTCCCAATCGATCGAACCGTTCGCGCAGACGCTGCAGGCGCTGATGAAGCAGTGCCGGGATGCCTTGCTTCGGGGGGGCCGGCTGGCCGGTATGGGAGCCTGAGGCTGGCTCCTGACCGCTCCGCGGCCACGGGTGGAATGGGCGGTGAGCTAAGATCTCCCATCCCCCGGTTCTTTTCCGTTCCAGCATGTCCCTGCTCCAGCGCGTCTTTCCCGCCTTGTCCGAGCCCACGATGCGGCGCTACCTCATGGGGCAGGGCGTGTCGGTGCTGGGCAGCTGGACACAGAACATCACGCTCAACCTCGTCGTCTACCATCTGTCGGGGTCCGCCGCCGTGCTGGCCCTGCTCAACTTCCTCCTCTATGGCCCGCAACTGGTCGTGGCGCCCCTGGCCGGCGCTCGGATCAACTCGGCCAATGCGCGCCGCGCGACGCTCGCGGTCCTCTACACGTCGATGGCGGTCGCCTGTTCGCTCGCGCTGCTGTCGTTGCTGCACATTCTCGTCCTGCCCATCATTCTTGCGCTGGCGCTGTGCGCCGGCATCCTGAACGCGATCGAGTCGCCGGCCCGGCAGGTGCTGCTGCTCACGGGGCTGGAGGATCCGGCCCTGCTGCCCAACGCCATCGCCATGAACACCATGGTCTACAACGTCGGCCGAATGGTGGGCCCCAGCCTGGCCGCCATCATCTATCCCCTGTTCGGGCAGTCCGCGGCCTTCCTGACCTATGCCGGCGCGCTGCTCTTCATGGCGTGGTGCGTGCGCTCCATGCCGCGGCGCGCCGGCCCGGCCCAGGCCTCCATGCCGGAGCGGTCCGGGCTGCGCAATGCCCTGGTGTACGTGCTGGACGACCGCTTTACCGCGAAGTACCTCTCCATCCTGGCCTGCATGGGGCTGCTGGCCGGCAGCTACCAGACTCTGGTGCCGCTGCTGGCGGACCACGTCTACCACGACGCGGCCAAGTACACGGGCATATTCTTCGCCTGCGCCGGCATGGGGTCGCTCACAGCCGCCGTGGTGCTGTCTTCCTCCATCGCCGCGCGCACCGCCGACCTGCTTCGGGTGGCGCCGTGGTCTGCCTGCGTCGCCCTGGCCCTGCTGTCGACCACCTGGAGCGGCATCGTGAGCGCGGCTGCCTTCGTGCTGCTGGGCTTCAGCCTGACCTTTGCGGCCACCTCCACCAACGCCACGATCCAGCGCCGCTGCCCGGAATCCGTGCGGGGCGCGCTGGTCGGCCTCTATGGCATGGCCTACAACGGGACGATGCCCTTCGGCTACCTGCTGGTGGGGTCATTTTCCGAGGCCTTCGCCGTGACCGGCGCCTTCGGTACCATGGCGGCGGTGCTGGCCGCCTGCGTGGGGTTGGTGACCTTGCTGTATTGGCGCAAGACCTGAAGGCGCCGTTCAATAACCGGATTTGGCGGGGATCGCCATTCCTTTTACGACCAGCGGCGTATCTCGCCGGGGGTAGAATCCATACCGCTTCGTGCCCATTCGCTTTTCCATGCGCGTCCTTCACATATTCAAGATCTATTTCCCCGATGCCTACGGGGGGATCGAACAGGCCATCCACAGTATCGCCGCCGGCGGTGCCGCGCATGGCATCGAAAGCCGCGTCCTGACGCTGTCGCCCCGGGGCCGGAGAGTCGACACGGATGCCACGGGCTATGCCATCCACCGCTATCCGAGAAATCTGAATGTCGCCTCTACCGGCATGTCGTTGCAGTTTCTCACGCATTTCCGGAGGGAGGCCGAGTGGGCCGACCTCCTGCATTTCCATTTTCCGTGGCCATTCGGCGACCTGGCGTATTTGCTGTCGGGCGTGGCCACGCCGGCGGTCCTGACCTACCATTCGGACATCATCAAGCAAGACCAGCTCCTTAAGCTCTACAAGCCCTTGCGAGACCGCCATCTGGCGCGGATGAAACGGATCGTCGCCACCTCGCCCAACTACGTGAAAAGCAGCGAGGTGCTGCAGCGCTGGCGCGACAAGGTCGATGTCATTCCCTGCGGCATTGCGGCCAGGGGGCCAAGGGACCCGGAGTCCCTGTGGCGCTGGCGCCAGCGCCTGGGCGAGCGTTTCTTTGCCTTTCTCGGCGTGCCCAGGTACTACAAGGGGCTCGACTTCCTGCTGCAGGCACAGGTCGGGCGCGACTATCCGCTCGCATTGATCGGCGACGGCGAGGAGCGGGCCGCGCTGGAGGCGCAGGCGCGCCGGCTCGGGCTGAAGAACGTGCATTTCCTCGGCGTGCTCGACGACGAGGAGAAGACCGACGTGCTGGCGGCCGCAAGTGGTTTCGTCTTTCCTTCCCACGTCCGCACCGAGGCATTCGGATTGGCGCTGGCTGAGGCGGCGCAGCAGGGCTTGCCCATGATCTCGTGCGAAATCGGCACCGGCACGAGTTTCGTCAACCTGCATGAAGAAACCGGCCTTGTCGTGCCGCCGCGCGACCCGCAGGCATTGGGGCTGGCCCTGGACCGATTCTGGAACGATCCCGAACAGGCCAGGCAATGGGGCGCGAATGCCCGCCGCCGCTATCTCGAGCTTTTTACCGAAGACGCCATGGTGCGCGGCTACGTCAGGTGCTACGGGGACGTCCTCGGATAGGACCTCCGCCTCGAGAGGCGCCTTAGAGCAGGCTTCGGTACACCGCCGCCGTGGCCGCCGCGGTTCGTTCGAGAGAGAACAGGCGTGCCTGCGCGACCCCCCTGGCTATGCACTGGCGCCGGATATCGGGTGAGCGGACCAGGTCTCGCATGGCGGCGGCGATTTCCCCCGCATCCAGCGGATCCACCAGCAACGCGGCATCGCCCGCAACCTCCGGCAGCGAAGCCAGGTTCGATGTGACCACCGGCGTGCCGCTCGCGAAGGCCTCCAGCACAGGCAGGCCGAAACCCTCGTGCAGGGAAGGGAACACCAGCGCGGCGGCGTGCCGGTAAAGAGCACGCACGTCGCCATCGTCGTCGATGTCATCGAGCCACAGGACGCCGTCGTCGCGCATGGCGCGCATGCGGGCGATCGTGCCGGCGCTGCGCCACCCCGGCCGGCCGACGATCAACAACCGATGTTCCCGCCGGAGCGGGGAAGGCAATTGCCGGTAGGCATCCAGCAGGCGGTCCACGTTCTTGCGCGGCTGCAGCGTGCCCACGAACAGGAAATAGCCGGCGCGCAAGTGCAGCCGCTCAGCCAGGCGTCGGAAGCGTATCCCGGCGTCGCCTTCGTCAAACCAGGTCGCCTCGATGCCGTTCGGCACGACGTGGATCTTCCTTTCATCCACGCCGAAGTAGCGCACCAGCTCCTCAACTGCGGCATGCGAGATGGCGATATAGGCGTCGCCCAGCGCGCCCGCGCGCCGCAGCAGCCGGTTGCGCAGCCAGCGCAGGCGCGGGGAGGCCCACTCCGGATGGCTCAGCGGCGCGGCATCGTGCAGCGTGATGACGCTGGGGCAACTCGTGCGTAGCGCCATGTGATCCGTGCAGTGGAAAACGTCCACCGGCATGGAGAGCGGGGCCAGTATGCCCAACATCTGGCCCGCAGTCGTGATTCCGTAGGAATGCGGCAGGTACCGGCCATGCCGCAGCGGCGCCCGCGCGCGCCCGGCATCCGGCCAGGCGTATCCCACCGGCATGCAGCCGTAGCGGGGAAGGCCGCCGATCAACGCCGCCGTATACGTCCCGATACCGTCCCTGTGGGGCCGCAGCGCAGGTTCGGCCTTGGTGGACGAGATGCCCACCTTGATGGTGGTTGTCGTGTCCGTTGACGGCGCGGGGCGATCTGTCATGCTGCGTGGAATCCGTGGGGCCAGCGCGCAGTATAGTCAAGCGGCACGGTAGGCACGGGGATTGCTGGCGTCGTTCACCGGCCCAGAGGAGATAGACATGCCGTCCCATTCCAGACGTGACCGAAACGAACCGGCTCCGGGTACGGCGCCGGAGCGTCCCGCGCCGGCCGGGCTTCCCGAAGCCTCGGTCGAGCAGACGGGAAACGAGGATCCGGGCAGCGAGCTCACCGAATTGCAGTCGCCCGAACCGCCGGCCAGCACTCCTCGGGGAAGCGGCCCCGGCGGACAGCCGGCGGACCGCCCGGGCGGGCGCCCGCGGAGGTGACGAGCCGGACCCGGGAGGCACGAAGCTTGCGACACATGATCCGTACGCTTTTTGGAGATCCGCATGACACGCGAGCAGACTTCCCCCAAACCCTCGTCTGGCGACAAGCCAGCCACCGGCAAGCCGGAGACGCCCAAGCGCGAACGCACGATCGGTAATCATCCGGTCGATCCCAACAGCATGCCGGCCCGGATCGGCCTGCCAGTGGGGGTGGATCGCGAGACGGCCGCCGACCCGGGCAGGCAGACGCCGGACGCGCCCAAGACCGACAATCGCAGTTGATCAGCCCGGCGCCGGATCGGTCGGCAGCCACAGCTTGAACGTCGTGCCCGACTCCGATGAGGTGACGCTGAGCGTCCCCCGGTGGGCGGCCGCGATCTGGCGGGCGATGTACAGCCCCAGCCCGAGGCCGGTGCGGCGTTTTTCGGCGCCGTACCGGGGGCCGCGCATGAGAGGATCGAAGATCTGGTGCCGCATGTGGGCCGGGATGGGCGGGCCGTCATTGTGGACCTCGGCCACTACTCCCTGCTCGACGCAGCGCACACGGAGCGAGACGGGCCGGTCGGGATAGCCGTGCTGGACGGCGTTGCTCAGCAAGTTCACCAGCAATTGCGCGAGGCGGTTGGCATCCCAGCGGCCGGTCAGGTCGCCCGCGCAGTCGAGCACGAATTCCTGGTTCGGATTAACCGTCCGGATCTCATCCACCGCCCGATTGCATACGTCTTCCAGATCGGTGCGGGCAACGGTCAGGGGCAGAGTGCTTCCGAGCCGTGTGCGGGCGAAGTCCAGCAGGTCGTCGATCATGCGCTGCATCCGCGCGCCGCTGTGCTCGATGCGGGCCGCGGCCTTCAGGCATTTCTCCGGAAGTTCCTTGGAATGCAGGAGCAACTGCGCCGACATGGCGATGGCTCCCAGCGGGGTCCGCAGGTCATGGGCCAGTATGCCGACGAAAAGGTCGCGCGCCCGCTCCAGGCCGGCCGAATAGCGGGCGATGGATTCCTTCAGCGCCTGGTCCAGCGCCTCGTTGAACCGCACCAGGTCCTGGCAGGCGTCCCCCTCCATGACATCCACTTCGCGCCCCCACCGGCTCACCACGTTGGCGCGCAGGGCGCAATATTCGGAAACCATTTCGGTCAGGGTGAATCCGGCGCGCAGGCGATTGCGGGCATGGACCCGCGCCTGGCGCGCGGTGCCGCCGGTCGCGTTGGAAGTGCAGGCGTCCGGGCCACCCAGGTTGTCGACCTCGGCGCGCAGATCGGCGGCCAATTGCCGCAACAGCGATCGGGCCGACGTCTGCAGTGCCTGCTCGGATACCGCCGTGCGCCGGAGATCGAGCTGGCGGGCGAAGTTCGTCCAGTCGCTCATGAGCAAGTCCAGATTCGCGTCGATGAAATCGGCCAATCTCATAGCCCCTCCGGCGTATGCGGCCATGCGGACGCTTCGCGGGACATCGGCCACGAGCCGTGCCGGCGAGGCGGGACGGCGGGATGCGCCAGGCTGTTCGCGCTGGCGCGATCCGCCGCCGCATTGTAGTCCCTACGCCTGGCTCGCGACCGGATGAGAAAGACCGGTTACAACATGCGAGGCCGGCCGATCGGCCGGCCCGAAGTAGCGTTGCCTGAAATAGGCGAGTGTGCGGGCCAGGCCCTCCTCCAGCGAGGTGGCCGGCTGCCAGCCCAACATGCGCTGCGCCAGTCCGATGTCCGGGCACCGGCGCACCGGATCGTCCTGGGGCAGGGGGCGATGAACGATCTCCGGCGCCGTGCCGGCCAGACTCCGGATCTTCTCGGCGATCTCGAGCATGGTGGTCTCGTGCGTATTGCCCAGGTTCACCGGTCCCGTGAAATCGTCGGGGCTGTTCATCAGCCGGATCAGTCCGTCCACCAGGTCGTCGACATAGCAGAAAGAGCGTGTCTGGCTGCCATCCCCATACACCGTCAGCGGTTCGCCCGCGAGGGCTTGCATGGCGAGATTGGAAACCACCCGGCCATCGTCGGGCCGCATGTGAGGGCCATAGGTGTTGAAGATCCGCGCGATCTTCACCTTCAGCCCGTATTGCCGGTGATAGTCCGCGAACAGGGTTTCGGCGCAGCGCTTGCCCTCGTCGTAGCATGCCCGCACGCCATTGGGATTGACGTGGCCCCAGTAATCCTCGCGCTGGGGATGCATGTCGGGATCGCCGTATACCTCGCTCGTGGACGCCTGCAGGATCCGCGCGTCCAGCCGCTTGGCCAGGCCCAGCATGTTGATCGACCCGTGCACGCAGGTCTTGGTGGTCTGCACCGGATCGTGCTGGTAATGCACCGGCGAGGCGGGGCAGGCGAGATTGTAGATCTCGTCGGCTTCCACGTAGAGGGGAAAGGTGATGTCGTGACGCAGCAGTTCGAAGGCCGGATGACCGATCAGGTGCGCGATGTTGGCCTTGGTTCCCGTGTAGAAATTGTCGACGCACAGCACCTCGTGGCCGGCCTCGATCAAGCGGGTGCACAGGTGCGACCCCAGGAAGCCGGCGCCCCCGGTGACGACGATGCGTCGTGGCAGACGGATACTCATGATTGCACCTCCGCGGGTTCTGCCGCAGCCGGGCTGGCGGCGCCGACGGCCTCGTCCAGGACGGCGGTCCAGTCGCGCACGAACCGGTCGATGCCGAAGCGCTGCAAGGCGCGCAGGCGGGCTTCCTGTCCCCAGGCGCGAGCCAGCTCGGGATCGGCCAGCAGCTCGTGCATGACGTCGGCCAGATGGTCGATCCGCGTGTCGACATAGCCGTTCGCGCCGCTTTCGATCACCGTGCTCATTTCCGTGGTCGCGAGGCCCACCACCGGCACGCCGGCCATCATGGCCTCGATCACGGCCAACCCAAGGCTGGTGTAGCGGATGGGATTGAAGAAGAATCGGTAGCGCGCCATGAGCGCGGGCAGCTCCAGATTCGGTACCTCGCCGATGCCGCCCAGCGATTCGGCGTCCATCCCGGCCAGATCGAGCGGCACGCGCGTGCGCAGGGCGTCGAAAACATCGGCGCCGAGACGCCGGCCGCGTCGCCGCAGGTGGTTGACCACGACGATGCCGCGCGGAATCGTGCCCTGGTACTCCACGTCGGGCGGCAGCCGCACGCCATGCTCGACGACGCGCGTGGGCGTGCAGCCGCTGTCCCACATGAGGGCATTGAACGGCGTGACATGGACCAGGGTGCCTCGCGGCTCCTGGAACCAGTGGACGGTGTTGGTGGGATGCTGCTGCGGAGGATCGTGTTCGAGATAGATTTGCGGCAACTGGCGTTGCGCCGCCGACAGCAGCTCGGTGCGGTCTTCCAGGTAGGCCTGCTTGGACTGGTACAGCACGCAGTCGAAGCGCTGGTCGCGCACGCGATCGGCGGGAATTTCGCGGACGTTGCGCCCCCAGGGCAGGCCGGGACCCAGGGGCGCATAGCCGGGACCGCCGCCCGGCCGCACGACGACGTAGAAGTCATGCGGAACGTGAGTCAGGTAGTAGAGATAGTTGCCGTGTACGTGCCAGGTCAGAATGCGCAACCGGCGTCCGGGGGTTTCAGGCATAGCTGGGCTCCTTGCAAAGCATGCGTTCGGCTTGGCGGATAACGTCCGAGGTCTTGACTCCCAGCGCGCAGGGATGACCGATCGGGCACGCCGGGTGGGCGCAAGGCCGGCAGGCGACGTCGTGCCAGAGGACCACGTGCTTCGAGCGGTCGGCGGGCGCCCATCGATGCACGTCGCTGCCGCTGGCGATCACCACGCTGGGAGTGCGCATTGCCGCCGCCACGTGCGAGACGCCGGTGTCGTTGCAGACCAGCAGGCGGCTGCGCTCGAGCAGCGCGGCCAGGACGCCCAGGCCGGTGCGTCCGGCCAGGTCGCACAGCGGCTCGCTTGCCAGGTCGGCCACCTTGCGCGTCAGCGGACGTTCTTCGTCGCTGCCGGTCAAGGCCACGTCGAAGCCGGCGTGGACGAGGACGGACGCCACCGCGGCATAGCGCTCCGCTGGCCACCGGCGCGAGGCGAGCCGCGCGCCGGGATGCACGAGGACCGTGCGGCCGGGGCGCAATCCTGCTTCCCGTGCGAGGGCGGATGCGGCCTCGCGGTCGCCGTCGGCGAGCGGAAATTCGAGCCGGGCGTCGCCGCACGGCACGTCCAGGAATCGCATGAGCGCCAGATAGCGTTCGACTTCGGGCAGATGGTCCGGCCATGGCAGCCACCAGGCGTCGGCCTCGGCCCCCGTGACCGGTCCTGGCTGGAAACCGGCGACGCGTGCCGCCCCCAGCCTGCGCACGATGTCGTTC
The DNA here is from genome assembly GCF_002188465.1 of Pigmentiphaga sp. NML080357. Lineage (GTDB taxonomy): Bacteria > Pseudomonadota > Gammaproteobacteria > Burkholderiales > Burkholderiaceae_B > Pigmentiphaga. The sequence goes on from NZ_NINW01000029.1 coordinate 91,853, forward strand.
GTGATGGCGCCGCTGCCATGCAGTTGCAGCGCGACGTCGAAGCGCTGGGATCGCGCCCAGTCGTAGAACGCCGGCAGCGCTTCCTCGCGAGCGGCCTGTTCGGGCATGCCTGTCGTACCCGGAAACGGCGCCAGTGCGTCGAGGTACCGGCTGAAGCGCTGCTGGAACGACGCGGCGCCGGGCAGCCCGATCAAGGTGATGTGGGCGCGCGGGAAGCGTGCGCGCAATGCGCGCAGGGCGGGAACCGAACACAGAAGGTCGCCTAGTTGCAACGCCCTGAACACGGCGATGCGGGCAGGCTCCGGGTGCCAGAGCGGGTGGAGCGCGGAGGGGGCGGTCATAGGAACCTCGCCTTGAAGTGCCAGGCGCCTCGCAGGCGCCAGAACAGGGACAAGGGGGGGATCAGGATGGAAGTCACCAGCATTTCGGCGACATGCGAAGGGGCGTGCGACGCGCCCCGCAACCGCGCGGCGCAGAACTGCAGCGTCAGCGCCGCCCAGACGGCAAGCCCCGTCCAGGCCAGCCATGGCACGCCCGCGACGGCCCCGGCGACGGCGACCGCGGCGCCGGCGACGATGGCGAAGTAGTTCCATGGCGGCCGGCGCCGTATCCGCTGGCGATACAGCGAAGGATGCTTCTTGTAGAGCAATGCGTCGAAGAAGACCTTGCGCTGCTGCCTGACGCTGATCCCCGGCGGCGCGGGGCGCACTGGATGCAGGACGACCGCGTCTTCCGCCCGGGCGATGCGATAGCCCCGCGCCAGAAGCATGAACTGCAGGTCCGAATCTTCTCGCCACGCCAGCGTGAAGCGTTCGTCGAAACCGCCGACGGCAAGAAGCGCGCTCTTGCGGACCAGGCAGTTGGCGGTGGCGAATTCGGCTTGTTCCAGGCCGCCGGTATCCCGTTCGTGATCACGCGGCCTGTCGGGCAGCGGCACGCGTATCCGGCCGACGACGGCGGCAACGTCGTCGGCCATGGCGGCCAGTCCTCGCGACAGCCAGGAGGGCGTCGGCACGGTATCGTCGTCGGTAAAGGCAATAACGGGCGCGCGCGCGCTTTCCCATCCGCGGTTGCGCGCGCCCGAAGGCCCCTGGGTGCCCACCGCTTCCAGATAGCGCACCGCCAGTCCGCGCCGCTCCTGTTCCTTGGCGAGCGCCTCCACCACCCGGCGCGTATCCGCATCGGGGCCGTCGTCCACCACCAGCAGCTCGAAGCTCGCCGGGTCGAGATCCTGCGAGGCGATCGCCTGCAGGCAGCGCTGCAGCATCCGTGGCCGGCGGTAAGTGGGAACCACCACCGACACCCGCAGGAGGCCGGCGGCGCTCACGCCGACTTCTCCAGCAGGAACGAGCCGATGGCGAGCGCGTCCAGCGGCGACGTCCAGAAGCATTCGATCGCATCGCGAGGCGTGCATACGACAGGTTCGCCGCGCGTGTTGAACGACGTGTTCACCAGTACCGGCACGCCGGTGCGACGTTCGAACGCCGCCAGCAGGTCGTAGTAGAGCGGATGCTGGGCGCGCCGCACGGTCTGCACGCGGGCGGTGCCGTCCGTATGGCGGACGGCAGGTATGCGCGCGGCCTTGTCCTCCAGCACGTCGAAGACGAACAGCATGAACGGCGCGACGATGGGGCCGGGCCGGCCGGTGGCGAACCAGTCGCGCGCGCGTTCCTCCATGACCACCGGTGCGACCGGGCGGAAATCTTCCCGGTCCTTGATTTCGTTGAGGCGGGCCTGCATGCCGGGGTCGATGGGAGAGGCCAGGATGGAACGCGCGCCGAGCGCCCGCGGACCGAATTCCATGCGTCCCTGGAACCATCCGACGATCTTGTCCTGGGCAAGCAATTCCGCGGTGGCCTCGGCAATGTCGTCCGGCTTGCGATAGGAGAGCTTGGAGCGTTGCAGGAAAGCCTCGATCTCCTCGTCATCGAATTCCGGACCAAGGAAAGCGTGGTCCATGGCCCATCGCCGGCCCTCGCCGGCTCGCTGCTGGCTGTCCACCCAGAGCGCGGCGCCCAGCGAGGTGCCGGAGTCCCCGGCCGCGGGTTGCACCCACACCTGGCTGAACGGCCCGTTTTCGCGCAGCCGCGCGTTCATGACGCAATTGAGCGCCACGCCGCCGGCCATGCACAGGTTGGGCGATCCGGTTTCCCGGTGCAGCCAGCGCGCCATGCGCTCGACTGTCTGCTCGAGGGCGAATTGCAGCGAACGGGCGAGGTCGTAGTGGCGTTCCTCGAGCGGTCCGCCGCGCCGCCGTGGCGGACCGAACCGTTCGGCGAGCGCAAGCGGGGAAACCGTGTAGTCGCCGTCGTCGCCCACGCGCATGATTTCTTCGAAGAAGTCGACGTAGCGTGGTTGGCCGAACGACGCCAGCGCCATGACCTTGTATTCGTCAGAGGAATGCAGGAAACCCAGGTAACGCGTGACCTCCTCGTACAGCAGGCCCAGCGAATGCGGCAGGTTGACCTGCTTGATGCGCCGGTATCGCCCCTGCGCGTAATGGCCGTAGCTGGTGGTGGCGCTCTCGCCGCGTCCGTCCATGGTCAATACCGCCGCCTCGTCGAACGGCGCTGCCAGGAAGGCGCTGGCCTCGTGGGCGAGGTGATGCTCGACGAAGTGCCAGCGCCGGATGATGTCGGCCGCGGTGGCGCCGCGCAGCCGCTCCTGGAGGTGGTGGGGCGCGCCGTCGGCAAGTTGCCGCGGCGCGTTCACCACATACGAGAGGAACAGCGGATCCCAGGGCGAGGACGTGGCGGTAGGGCTGCTGCTGCGCGAGGGCTCCAGCGGCAGCACGATGTGGCCTTCCGGAGCTTGTTCCTGCAACAGCAGGCTCGGGTCGTAGGAATAGGCGAAATGATCGACCTGGCCGATGTCGATTCCCGCATGGGCAAGACAGTAGTCGATCGCATGGAACGGCAACTGCCAGGTCGTGAACGGCAGCGGGCGCTTGCCGTGCTTGACGTGGGTGAAGCGCTCTTCTTCCGCTGCCGCCAGCACCACGCCATCGCGTACGAGGGTGGCGGAACAGTCGTGGTAAACGGCATTGATTCCCAATGTGTACATGGACAGCTCCTCGATGTGGGGCTCAGGCGGCGGCCCGCCGGCTCGTGGGGGATGCGGGCAGCGGCATGCGGCGGCGCATGTCCAGCAGCTCCTGTGCGGCCCGCACGGCCCTTTCCGGCTCGACTCCGGCCAGGCAGGCATGGTGGCCTTCCGGGCACACGCTGCGATAGCAGTACTTGCACGGCACGTCATGGCTGAGCAGGCGGTGTTCGATCCCCCAGGGCGCGTGCTGGGGATTGGTCAGCGCATAGAGATCGGCCACCGGCGTGCCGACCGCGGCGGCGATGTGGACCGGTCCGCTGTTGTTCGAGACCAGGACCGCCGCTTCGGCAAGCAGTGCGCCCAGCTCGCCCAGCGAGAGTTCGCCCGCGGTATTGATCGCCCGGTGTCCCGACAGTGTGTCCACATGTTCGACCAGCGCCCGCTCGCCGCTGCCGCCGGTAAGCACGACGGGGGCGGTGGCGGCCAGCTGCCGGACGACCTGCGCGAACAGTTCGGGGGGGTAGCGCCGGGATGGCGCGCTGGCGCCGGCATGCACAACGATGCAGGAACCGAGGTCCCTGACGCCCCGCCGAGCCAGTTTCTCTTGCACGGCCCGGCGATCCCGCGGCTGCACCGCGAACTCCAGCGTCTCGGTCGGCGCACGCGCACCGACCGAGGCCACCAGGTCCAGCTGGCGCCGGGCCTCGTGGCGGCCGCCGTCCATGGGCGCGTCGTCCTTGATCCAGTGGGTAAGGAGGCGATAGGGGTTCTCGCGGGAGTGGGCCAGAATGCGCGGGATGCCCGCCAGCATGCACATCAGGGCGGCGGGCAGCGCGCTCTGGCTGTAGACCGTGAAAATGGCTGCCGCGTCGTAGCGGCCTGCTCGCAGCCGTTCGATCATCGCCAGATCGGGACCCGGGTCGGGCCCGCGATGATTCTTCACCCAGGGCGCCTCGTAGGCGATGACCTCATCCACGCTGGGCAGATGCGGGGCAAGCAGCGCGCCCGCGCCCGAGCACAGCAGGGTGATGCGCCGCCCTGGCCGCGACAGCTTCAGCGCACGCAGGGCGGGAGTCGTCATCAACACGTCGCCCAGGTTGTCCAGCCGCACGCAAAGAACATTGGACGCGCCGGACCAATCGAGAGCGCTCGCTGCTGTTGCCTCCTGTCGCTGCGCATTCTCCCCGAGGGAGGGAACGCGCCCTTCGGGCGGCCGAGCGGGCGCGTTCATGCGACCTCCCTGGCGCGCAGCGCCACCGCCACGAGCGTGGCGGCCTGCTCGAAGCCGTCGACGATGTAGTCCGGCTCGCGGTGCGGGCCGCGCACCCATTCGGTCTCGTGGCCGTTGTTCAGCAAGACGGTGCGGCAGCCTGCGCGGCTGCCCGCTTCCACGTCGTCGAGGATGTCGCCGATGAACCACGAGCGTTCCAGGTCCAGGTCGTGCTCGCGGGCGGCCTGGCGCAACAGTCCCGGCTGCGGCTTGCGGCAGGTGCACGGCAAGGCGTAGGCGCGGCGTACGCCCCTGGCCAGGTGCGGACAGTAGTAGAAGCCGTTCAGGTGCGCATGGGCTGTCTCGAACATGCGGGCGAGCTGGAGGTGCACGCCGATCAGCGCATCTTCCTCGAACAGGCCCAGGGCGACGCCCGGCTGGTTGGTGATGACGAACATCGGCGCCCTGGTGCCGGCAAGGCGCCGCAATCCAGCCTCCACGCCGGCCTCGAAGCGCATGCGTTTCGGGTCCACGTTATAGGCTTCGTTCACCAGCAGGGTGCCGTCCTTGTCCAGGAAAATGGCAGGTTTCAGGGCCATGATGTTTCTCGCATCGGCAGCACCATGACCTCCGGAATCACGGTCTCTTCGGGCTGCATCAGCACGAAGCGCACGGTGCGGGCGACATTGCCGGGGTCCTGCAGGGTGTTTACGTCGATGTCGGCGAAGCGATCGAGCAGGAACGGCGTGCGCATGCCGCCTGCGACGACCGCGGAGACCTTGATCCCGTGGGGCCTCAGTTCGGCATGCAGCGCATGCGAGAGCCCCAGCAGGCCCCACTTGGTGGCGTGGTAGACCGCGGCGTTGGGCCATGCGCGCTTGGAAGCCGTCGAGGCGATGTTGACGATGTGTCCGTGACCCCGCTCCTTCATGTAGGCGCATGCGTACTTGGAGACCAGGAACGGTCCGGTCAGGTTGGTCCGCAGGATGCGGTCCCAGTCCGCCAGCCCCAGTTCCTCGATGGGGACGGTCAGGTCGATGGCCGCGTTGTTGACCACGGCATCGAGATGGCCGAAGCGGGAGATTGCCCGGTCCACCGCGGCCCGCACGTCGCTTTCGTTGCCGACGTCAAAGCCTATGGCGTCGGTGTGCGCGCCGATGCGGCGCGCCGTGGCATGGGCCGCCTGTTCGTCGATGTCGCCGACCAGCACGTGCGCGCCATCGGCTGCCAGCTCCTGGCAGATGGCAGCGCCCAGGCCGCGGCCTCCTCCCGTAACCAATATCGTCTTGCCTGCCATGCTGGCGGGTGCTCTGGATGTCATGCGGTTCTCCTTTGTGTGCTACTTGGCGGCGAGCGCTTCTTCGGCCGTGCGCTCGTAGTGGCTGCGCCGGGAAGCCATCGCCGGTTGGGCCAGGCCCGCATAGGCCCGCAACATGTCGCGGGCGACGCCGCTCCAGGTGAACATCTTCTGCGCGCGGCGCAGGCCATTGCGGCCCAGGCGCTGCGCGGTCTGTGCGTGCGTGGCGAGATAGGCCAGGCGGTCGGCCAGGGCTTCGGGATCGCGCGGCGGCACCAGATAGCCGGTCTTGCCGTCCACCACCGTCGAGCGTATGCCCCCCACCGCCGCGCCTATGACGGGACGCGCGCAGGCCATGGCCTCCACGGGCGTAATGCCGAACGGCTCGTACCAGGGCGTCGTCACGAATACGTCGCAGGCTCCATAGAACAGCGAGAGCTGCTCGCGGTCGCGCCGTCCGCAGAATTCGACCGTGTCGGCTACCCCGGCCTGCGCGGCGATATCGCGGAGCCTGCCCAGCTCCGGCGTGGAGAGGTCGTCGGGCTTGGATGCGTCGCCGCCCACGACGTAGAGCTTGGCATCCACGCCGTGGCGGCGGCGCAAGACGCCGAGTGCCTGGATCACGTTGTCCACGCCCTTGCGCGGTACCATGCGGCCCAGTTGCAGCACGGAGAAGCGTTCGGGATCCCATCCAAGCGCCAGCCGCGCCGCGGTCTTGTCCATGGGCGTGAATTCCTGCGCTTCGAAGCCGCACGGAATGATGTCGATCTTGGCGGGGTCGGCGCCGTAGTGCTCGACCAGGTCCTCCAGGTCCTGGGGGCATTCGGCGATCAGTTTCTCGGCACGGCGCACCAGTTCGAGCTCGATGGCGTAGCGTTCGGCCGGAAAGCGGTCGGCGCTGCCCTGGTGCTGGCGCCGCACGCGGTCGAGCGCGTGGAAGGTCATGACCAGCGGCACGCCGAACTCGCGCGTCGCGGGCAGGCAGGCCAGCCCCGACATGAAGAAATTGGCGTGGACGATGTCGTAGATCGGCCAGTTGTTGCGGAAGTAGTTCAGCAGGAACTCGCCGAACTGCCCCATGTAGGGCAGCAGCGATTCCTTGGGAATGGGCCGTGCGGGACCGGCCGGCACGTGGATGACGCGTATGCCCGGCTGCCAGGCAAGGGTCCTGGGTTGCGAAGGGTCGTCCTGGCGCGTGAAGACGTCGACCCGGTGGCCCTGGGCGGCGAGTTCCCGCGCCAGGTTGGCGACGTAGATGTTCTGTCCTCCGCTGTCCACGCTGCCAGGCGGGGCGAGCGGAGACGCGTGTTCACTGACGAGGGCGATGGTGCGCATGGTGAGATCCCTTTTGTTGATCAGCACAACAACTGGGATCCGATCCGCATCTTCTGTTCCCGGTTCGAGAACCGTTTCTCGGTTGTGCAGCGCATCCTATTGGCCAGTAACGCTTACACAACCGTGAACTTCTTGCCACCCCATTACAGCGTCAGGCCGCGGGTCTCGGTTTGGGCTCGTCCTTTGACGATGGCCTTGAGGCAGGCCGCCACGGTCATCGCGAAAGCCTCGTCGTACCAAGGATGTGCGCCGCTGGACGCCACGACGTAACCGTCGAGGCACGCCGTCCCCCATAGGGTCGAGTCGTTTTTCTGCAGAAGTTGCGGGTATGCGGTCTGGACGAGGTGGCTGTCCAGGCCCGTGCGCCAGCTCAAGTAGGCCTTGCCGCGCGCGAACGCCGCATAGTCGGCATCCCAGTGCTGCGGGTCGCCCACGGCGTACTCGTAGAGGATGGCTTCTTCGAACTGGTCGCGGGCGGGAGAACTGGCGGGATCCATGATCACGAGGTAGAGAAACCCGCTTTCGCCCACCCGCTCCTTGTCCTGCATCGCGGCTTCGATCAGTGGCAAGGCCATGCGGACAGCCTGGGCGGCGGCCTGCCTGTCGGCATAGAAGCTCGGCGCGGATATCGTCGGTGACGAGGCGAGGAAGGGATTGGTGTTCATAGGCGCTCCTGTTCGAAAATCGATGACGCGGGATCATGCGGCCGGACCGGCGGTAGGCGGCTGGTCGGAGGACCGGGGCCGGCGGGCATCGCGGGCCAGCGTCGCCACGGTGGCGGCCAGCTCGGCGGGTTCCACCGGCTTGCCAAGGTGGACCTGGAAGCCGGCCAGCAGCGCGCGCATGCGGTCCATGGGCTGGGTCCGTCCGGTCAGGGCCACGGCCGGCATGAGATCCGGAAGCGCCGTCGACCGGCGCGATTCCATGCTGCGTATTTCCTGCAGCACCTGGTGGCCGTCCTCCTCGCCCAGCGAAAGGTCGCACAGCAGCACGTCGGGCCATTGCTCCGAAGGGGTGCGGTCCAGGTATTCGAGGGCGGCCTTGCCCGAGTTCATCGGCAGCACTTGCGCCTGGTAGGTCTCCAGTACCGCGCCGATCTGCTCCAGAACATCGGCCTGGTCGTCGATCACCATGACCCGTATGCCGGCCAGCGACACCGCGGAACCGCCCGCGCGGTCATGTCCCGCCGGGACTTCCGAGGCGACGGCGCGCAGCGGCAGGCTCAGGACGCGGGTTTCGCCCCTGCCCGTGGACGGCACGCGGGTGAGCAGCTTGCCGCCCTGTCCTTCGACCAGCGCCCTGATGTGCATGGGATCGAAGACCGTCGAGCCGTCGCCCAAGAGAGGAGCCGGCGTGGCGCCGTACTCCATCGCCACAATGGCTTCGTCGTCGCGTCCGTCGGTAATGGACAGCAGCGCGTTGCCCTCGACCGCGTCCAGCCGGAGTTCCATGCGCCCGCCTGGCGGGCTGACCGCGATGGCGTTCATGCAGAGCTCGGATACCACCTGTTGCAGGGTACTGGGATCGCCGGTGACCCGGTATGCCTGCGAGCCCATGAAGGTGTAGAGCTCGATGGAGCGCTCTTCGATGAGCGGCCGCAGGCCATCGAGCACGCCGGCTACCAGCGCCACCATGTTGACCGGTTGCTTGCTGAGCTTGCGGCTGGTGCGCTCCAGCTCGCTCTGCTTGAGCTGCAGGTTCCACATCTGGGCGTACATGCCCTGGCTGGCAAGCAGCGATTCGTGGGTGCCGCGTTCGACGATGCGGCCCTGGTCAAGCACCAGGATCTCGTCGGCGTCCACGACGGTGGAAAGCCGGTGCGCAATGATGAGGGTGGTCCGGTCGCGCGACAGTTGCGCCAGCTCGGCCTGGATCGCGCGTTCGGCCAGCGTGTCGAGTGCGGAGGTGGCTTCGTCGAAGATGAGAATGGGCGGGTTCTTCAGGATCGCCCGCGCGATGGCGATGCGCTGGCGTTCGCCTCCCGAGAGCTTGACTCCGCGCTCGCCCACCATCGTCTCGTATTGGGCGGGCAAGGCGTTGATGAACTCATGGATGCGCGCGGCGCGGGCCGCCTCGATGATCTCCGCCATCGGGGCGCCCGGACGGCCGTAGGCGATGTTGTAGGCGACGGTTTCGTTGAACAGCGCGGTGTCCTGGGGCACCATGCCGATGTTCGCCCGCAGGCTTTTCTGGTCGACGGCGCTCAGGGCCTGTCCGTCGATGGTGATGCGGCCGTCGTCGGGGTCGTAGAAGCGGAACAGCAGGCGAGCCAGCGTGGATTTGCCCGAGCCGCTGCCGCCGACGACGGCGACCGTCGCGCCCGGAGCGATGCGGAAATCCACGTCCCACAGGATCTGCCGGCCCGGCTCGTAGCTGAAATCGACCGATTCGAACCGGACCTCGCCGCGCGACAGGTCCAGCGGCGCCATCGTGTGCCTTTCGTCTATCTCCGGCGGCGTGTCGAGCAGCGAGAACAGCCGTTCGGCGTTGATGACCGCGTCCTTGGACTGGCGGAAGATCATCCCCAGCGTGTTGAGCGGCAGGCTGATCTGGATGATGTAGGCATTGACCAGAACCAGGCTGCCCACCGTCATCTGGCCCAGCACCACTTCGCGTCCCGCCAGCAGCATGACCGCCGCGACGCCCATGGCGATGATGGCGCTTTGCCCCACGTGCAGGACGGACAACGCCTGCTGGTTGGCCACGCCGGCCTCGCGCCATCGCTGCAGCAGCTTGCGGAACCGCACCAGCTCGTAGTGCTCGTTGGTGTAGAACTTCACGGTTTCGTAGTTGAGCAGGGTGTCGACGAGCCGGCCGCTGGTGGCCGAGTCGGCGGCGTTCATCGCTCGCTGCAGCGCCGCCCGCCGCTCCGTCAGGGCGAAGGTGAAAATGCCATAGCCGAGCAGCGCCAGCACGACGATGACGGTGAACCAGATGTCATAGCCGACCGCCAGCACGCCGGCCACGACCGCGATCTCGAATATCGTGGGAACCACGGTGAACAGCGTGGTGCCGAGCAGGAAAGTCAAGCCAGCGGCGCCGCGTTCCACGTCGCGCGCCAGCGAACCGGTCTGCCGCGTGACGTGGAAGCGTGGACCGAGCTTATGCAGGTGCGCGAACGTCCGCTCGTTGAAGTCCGCCACGACCTTGTGCAGGACCGGGGAGAACACCACGTCGCGCAGCTCGTTGAACAGCGTCCCGAGAAAGCGCAGCAAGGCGTAGGCGAGGAGCAGGAACACGGGGACCACCAGCGCGCTCGTTGGCTCGCCCAGTTCGTCCACGATGACCTTCAGCACCATCGGCACGGCCACCATGACCAGCTTGGCGAGAATGAGCAGCCCCAGGGCCGTGAACACGCGCCGACGGGCCTCCCATATGGGCGGGCCCAGCGTGCGTGCGAGTTGTCGGCTGATGGGCATGGCGCCCTGGTCTCTGGCCATAGGCCGCAAGCTCCTCGGCGCGCGGGGAAGGCGCCGGTGCGCGGCCCACAGCAATATGCGTACCCGGGAGGCGATCGTTGCCGGTCCCGAGAGCCTAGCGTTCGGGCGAGGAGGGCGCGGACCGGTGACGCGGCAGCGGGGCCGGCCCGGCCCCCGGCGCAGCGCCTTCTCGCAGCATTCGGCGCATGGCCGCCACGTCGGGCGGAACCACTCGCCGCTGGAGCAGGATCCAGGGCAGGCCGCGCAGTACCGCGAGCGCCAGTGCGCCCGGGTTTTCCTTGCCGCGAACCTCGCGCATGACGCGCGCGGTCTCGCGGCAGGCCTCGGCCAGCGGCAGGCGCAGCCAGGCGGTCCAGATCTCGTTGCGGGCCAGCAGCCTCCGTCGCCCCGGCGCATCGCGCCGGGGCGACGGATAGTGCCGCGTCACGATTTCCGGACAGTAGGCGATGCGCCATCCCGCCGTCACCAGGTCCAGCGCCATCAAGGCTTCTTCGGCGCCGATGAAGAACGCCGGGTGATAGCCGCCCGTCTCCAGGAAGGCGCAGACGCGCATGATCGTGGCGCCGGCGAGGAATCCGAGCAGCACCTTGCCCGGCAAGCCCTGCGAGGGAAGAGGGCTGCTGGCCATGCGTTCGCACGCAGGATCGCGCCGCGCTTCCTCGCCCACCCGGACCTGCGCGCAAATGGCGGCCAGATCGGGATGGCGGTCCAGGATGTCGGCCGCGCGATCCAGCGCATGGGGCTGCCAGCAGGTATCGTCGTCGCAGAACGCGACGTAGGGCGTGCGCGCCCACCTCACGCCCAGGTTGCGGCCGGCGGCGCCGAGGTTGCGGCCCGCGGCGATCACGTGAATGTCCGGCCACGCTGTGCGCAGGGCATGCGGCGTGCCGTCCGCACTGCCGTTGTCCACGACGCAAAGCCGGACTCGATCGGGCAGTTCGCGCAGCTGCCGCACCGTGCGCAGGACTTCCTCGCACCTGTGGTGAGTCAGGACCACGATGGTGACGCGTGCGTCAGCGGGGTTCATACGCTTCCAGCTTCCAGTATCGCTCGGGCAGCCCGGTATCCTCGTAGCCTCCCTCGCCGAAGGCACGCAATTGGCTCGCGTACCAGCGGACGGCGCGTTCCTTGGCCGGCGAGCGCGAGGCCGGCCCGGCGACCGGAGTCAACAGCAAGCCCGCCTGCAACAGCGCGGCCAGCCGCTTCTGCACGAGTCCCGCGTGGCGCCGGTACAGCGCGTCTTCGTAGAACAGCCAGGCGAGCGAGCCATGATCCCGATACAGCTGCATGCAGGCCGCGTGGGCGAGGAGATGGTCGGAGTGGAACAACCCCAGTGGGACCGCGACCGTGCCTCCCCGCAGCCGGCCGAAGACCGGAGCCAGATGAGCGGCCACGTCTTCCGGCAGGTAGTTGCCGCCGTACTGGGCATCCATCAGATCCAGCCATATCGGCTCCGCGCCCAGTTCGGCCAGTGCGCGGGCATCCTCTTCCCGCCGCGTGCGCACGGCTTCGTCGGCGCTCAGGAAACCGCAGCGCCGGTCCCAGTCGGTGAGCGGGATGTCGTCGGGGCAGCCGGCGAACAGCGTGACCACCTGGCCGCGGTCCGCAAGGTCGAGCAGGGCGCCGCAGCTGAAGACGCCATCGTCCAGGTGAGGCGACACGACGGTCAGCAGGTCTACGGCATCGAGCGATTTCATCGGACATGGTCATGGGGACGATGGGCCCTTACCTTGCCACTGTTCGCCTGGCACAGGTGTAACGATGTTGCGCGGCGACCGGGGAATGGATCTTGCTGTGCGCATGGCGTTTCTCTCGGGAGCAAGACCATGAATCTAGCCGTCATCGGCGCGGGCTATGTAGGCCTGGTCACCGCGGCCTGCCTGGCCGACGTGGGCAACAAGGTGTATTGCGTAGACAGCGACCCTGCCAAGCTGCACCTGCTGCGCGGCGGCCACCTGCCTATCTATGAGCCGGGTCTCGACACGCTGGTCGCGCGCAACACGTCGGCCGGCCGCCTCGTGTTCACCGACGACCTGGCGCTTGCCGTGGCCGACGCCGACGCGGCCTTCGTCGCGGTCGGCACGCCGCCGCGCGAAGACGGCGCCGCGGACTTGGGCCATGTGCTGCAGGCGGCCCTGGAGGTGGCCCGCGTCGCTGCGCGCGACATGCTGGTGGTAATCAAGTCCACCGTGCCGGTGGGCACCTGCGATCGCGTCCGCGAGGTGATGGACGCCGAGCTGGCTCGCCGTGGGGCGCCCTACGAACTGCTGGTCGCCTCCAATCCCGAGTTCCTGAAGGAAGGACACGCCATCGACGACTTCCAGCGGCCGGACCGCATCGTCATCGGCACCTCAGACGAACACGCCTGCGCGCTGCTGCGCGCGCTGTACGCTCCCTACAACCGCAATCGCGACCGGCTCATCTGCATGGACGTTCGCTCGGCGGAGTTCACCAAATATGCGTCCAATGCGATGCTGGCCGCCCGGATATCGCTCATGAACGAACTGGCGGGCCTGGCCGAACGTGTCGACGCCGACATCGAGGCGGTGCGGCGCGGAACGGGCGCGGATCCCCGCATCGGCTACGACTTCCTGTACGCCGGCGCGGGCTATGGCGGCTCGTGCCTGCCCAAGGACGTGCGCGCACTGGTCCGGCTGGCCGAGGAGTACGGCGCGCCGGCCGACATACTGAACAGCGTGCAGGCGGTCAACATGAGGCAGCGGGCCGTGCTCTACGAGAAGCTCGAGCGTTTTTTCCACGGGCGGCTGGCGGGGCGCACCATCGCGGTCTGGGGGCTGGCCTTCAAGCCCGCCACCGACGACATACGAGAGGCGCCCGCCATCGACTTGATCGGCCGCCTGCTTCGGGCCGGGGCGCTCGTGCGGGGCTACGATCCCGTGGCCGCCGCCAATGCGCTGCGCGCGCTGCGCCACGATGGCTTTTCGATCGCGGATGATGCCTATTCCGCCTGCGAAGGCGCCGACGCGCTGGTCGTCATGACCGAGTGGCGGGAATTCAAGTCGCCGGATTTCCGCGGCCTGGCGCAGGCCCTGCGGGCGCGCGCCGTGTTCGACGCGCGCAATATCTACGATCCCGGATACGTGGAGGCATGCGGATTGCGCTACGAAGGCGTCGGGCGCACCGGGTCTTCCTCGGTGCGCCGTCCGGCGGCCGTCCCGGCGGCGGTCCGGTAGCCGCCGGGACAGGCTCAGCGCGTCTCGCCCGCGCCCAGCTCGGCCCCCGTGGTGGGGTCGACCTCGGGGTCCGACATGGTGCGGATCGAGAGATCTTCCACCGCGGTCTGTTCCTCGGGATTCAGGGTGACCTGGGGCAGGCCGTCGCCACCATCCACCGCGCACTGCTCTTCGCGGTCCGAGACGTAGGTGAAATGGGCATCGCTGTTCCATGAGCCGCGCATGTCCCCGGGGCCCTGCGACATGTTGAAGTACACATTGGTGAAGTGGGGGTCGCCCGGGAGCTTGCCGGGGGGGAAGTTGGGCGTCATTGCGTATAGCGCCTTCTCGAACGATTGCTGATGCGCGACCTCCCTGGTCATCAGGAATTGCAGCGCGCTCTTGACGCCCGGGTCGTCCGTCAGGTTGATCAGTCGTTCATAGATGATCTTGGCCCGGGCCTCGGCGGCAATGTTCGAGCGCAGGTCCGCCGACGGGTCGCCGATGGAGTCGATGTAGCCGGCGTGCCACGGCGCGCCGCCCGAATTGACCAGCGCCGGACCGCCGCCGTAGAGCACCTGCGTCAAGTGGGAATCGTTGCCGGCGCCGGTGATCGAACGGTAGAGCTCCGCCGTTTCCTCGGTGGCTTCGGCCAGCTTGCCTTTGGCGCCTTTGTTGAGCATCGCGACGATGGTACCGATCACCTCGAGATGGCTCAGCTCTTCCGTGGCGATGTCCATCAGCATGTCCTTGCGGCCCGGATCGTCCTCGGCCAGGCCCTGGGTGAAGTAGCGACAAGCGGCCGCCAGTTCCCCCTGGGGCCCGCCGAACTGTTCCAGCATCAGGTTGGCCAGGCCGGGATTGCATTCCGATACCCTGACCGTGTATTGCAGTCGTTTGTTGTGCGCGAACATGGAGATCTCCTTGACGAACGAGGCGTCGGTGCCGCAGGAAGCATGCCCGCGCCGGCGAAGGGCGTCCCGCCACCGGGATTTCCCTAGTGCCGGCGGGCCTTGCCCCCGGAAATACCCGCTCCAAAAACCGCTCAACTCCTGTTCACCCTTGCCGTAAACACATACACGCCTGCCTGTGAAGGGATGTGTGCGCTCGAAACGACCGGCACGAGCCGGCAATAACGGTTTGGGGTAAGAAATGGGTGTGTCTCTCGGCTTGGGCCAGCGATCTCTGGCCAAGCAGGTCTTGGTGCTGGCGCTCTCCGTCAGCGCCGTCGTGTCGCTGGTGACCGCCGTCGTCGTGGCCTGGCAGGGCTTGCGCGCCGGCCAGGACGCGGTCGAGCGCGAAATGATGGACGCGCTCGGGTCGATCAACGCCAGCCTGGTCTCCACGTTCGAGTCCTCGCGCGGGCGGGTCGAGCGCCAGCTGCTTGTGTTCCAGCGCATGCTGGGCGAGCTGCCTTCGCCCGACGGCACCGTCACCGAAACCGGCGTCGCCGGAGAAATCATGACCGTGCGCGCCGGCGAGACCATCCTGAACGGCAACACCGCGATCCTGCAGCGCATGCGCAGCTACACCGGCGCCGAGCCGGAGCTGGTCGTGCGCCACAACGACCGCTGGATACGCGCCGCGACGCTGCTGCGCGGTTCGGACGGCTCGCCGCTCACCGGCCAGCCCATCCCGGCCGGGGATTTCGTCGCCACCACCATGGACACGCAGCAGGCGGCCACCGACATCGTCTACCGCAATAGCCGCTGGTACGCGATCCACGTCCGTCCCCTCAAGGACGACAACGGCAAGATATTCGGCGGCCTTACCCTGCAGGTCGACCTGTCCGACGACGTGGGCGGCGTCCTCGACTTCATCGAGAAGACCAAGGTGGCCGGCTACGGCAACATGTTCGCGATGACGCCGCGCGTGAACGGCTCGTCCGAGTTCCTGGTGCATCCGCTCTACAAGGGCAAGACGGTGGAGGACACGCCCGAGGCGGACCGTTCCTTCTACTACAAGCTGGTCGACGAGGACCATGGCTTTGCCGAGGCCACGCGTTCCACCGACGATTCGACGATGCTGGTCGCTTTCCAGACCGTGCCGAACTGGGGGTGGACGCTGGTGGCCACGGGACCGAAGTCCCAGTTCATGGCGGCGCAGTACCGGCAGATCCTGCTGATGGTGGCCCTGCTGGTCGCCGGCGGCGTGCTGACCGGCCTGCTTACCTACTACCAGATGTCCAACGCGCTGCGGCCGGTGCGCGACGTGGTCGAGGGCATTGCGCGGCTGGGCGACGGCGACCTGACGCGCGACGTCCCCGCCGGCCCCCGTGGCTCGCGCAACGAGATCCACATCATGGCCGATCGCATCAACGCCACGCGTGCGCGCATCGCCCACCTTGCCCAACAGATGAATTCCACCGGTTCCCAGGTCGCCGCGGCCACCACGCAGACGCTCCAGGCCCTGAACCAGATCGGCAAGGGCACCGAAGTGCAGTCCGAGGCCGCCAGCGGCGTGGCGGCGGCGGTGGAACAGCTGACGGTCTCCATCTCGCAGATCGCCGACAATACGCGCGAAGCCAATAATTTCTCCAGGACCTCGAGCTCGGCGGCCGAAGAAGGCTCGGTGGTCGTGACCCAGACGGTCTCTGAAATCGAGAAGATGGCCACCCAGGTCGCCAGCTCGGCCGAGGTCGTCCAGGAGCTCGAAGCGTCCTCGCGCCAGATCTCGGCGGTGGTCAAGACCATCCAGGAGATCGCCGAGCAGACCAACCTGCTCGCCCTCAACGCCGCCATCGAGGCGGCCCGTGCCGGCGAGGAGGGCCGCGGTTTTTCCGTGGTGGCCGACGAAGTGCGGGGCCTGGCCGAACGCACCAAGTCGTCCACCTCGCAGATCGCCGAGGTCATCGCCGCGGTGCAGAAACAGACCGCGCTGGCGGCCGACGCCATGCGCCAGGTCAACGCCGACATGCAGCGTTCGGCCGAGGGGGCGCGCCAGGCCGGCGAAGTGCTGGTCCGCATCCGCGAAGCCGCCGGCCGCACGGCCGAGGTCATTGCCGATATCTCGAACGCCGCGATGGAGCAGAAGTCGGCGTCCGAGCAGATCGCCAGCCGCGTCGAGCAGATCGCCCAGTACTCCGAAGAGTCCGCGGCGGCGGTGCAGCAATCGGTCGCTTCGGCCGAATCCCTGCAGAACCAGGCCCAGGTGCTGGACGAAACCATCCGGACCTTGCGCACCTGATTGCATGGGAGCCGGCGCGCCGCCGCAGGGCGCGCCGGGCGGCCGATCTCCGGCGCCAGGGCTGCCACGGCGCCCGTGGGCGGGTAAACTGCTCCCGCCTCCTTGCCACCGCCAGGATTCCCGCCCACGATGACCGCCTTCTCCGTCAGCGCGATCGAACTGATCGCCACCCTCCTGTTCGCGATCGCCATCCTCCACACTTTTTCCGTCCCGGTGTTCGCCAGGCTGGCGCACAAGGGGGGCAGGCATGCGGGGTTGTGGCACATGCTATCGGAGGTCGAGGCCGTATTCGGGTTCTGGGCCTTCGTGCTGCTGCTGGCCATGGCCGCCCTGGCCGGCGCCGGAGCGGCCGTCGAGTACATGGACACGCGCAACTTCACCGAGCCGCTGTTCGTGTTCGCCATCATGGTGATCGCCGCAAGCCGGCCCATCCTGAATCTCGTCACCCATCTCGTGGCCGTGATCGCCGCCGTGGTGCCGGTCAACCGGCAGGTCGCGGTCTATTTCCTGACCTTGTCGCTGGTGCCGTTGCTCGGATCGCTCATTACCGAGCCGGCAGCGATGACGCTGGCGGCGGTCATGCTGCGCGATACCTGCTTCCACCGCATCGAGGACACCCGTTTCAAGTACTTCACTCTGGGCGTGCTGTTCGTCAACGTCTCGATCGGCGGCGTGCTGACCTCGTACGCGGCGCCTCCGGTGCTGATGGTGGCTTCCACCTTCGGCTGGGATACCTCTTACATGCTGGCCCACTTCGGCTGGCGCGCGGCCGGCGCCGTGGCCTTGAACGCCTTGATCGCGACTCTGTGCTTCCGCCGGCTGCTGGCCGGGCCGGGGCCGGTTGCGGGCATGGAGGGCACGAGGCGCGAGGTGCCCGTCAGCGTTACCGCGGTGCACGTGGCGTTCCTGGCGGCCGTCGTGCTCTTCGCCCACCATCCCGCCGTGTTCATGGGCTTGTTCCTGCTGTTCATCGGCTATACCGAGGCCTACAAGAAGTACCAGCGGCCGCTCATGATCAAGGAGGGCCTGATGGTGGGATTCTTCCTGGCCGGGCTGGTGGTCCTGGGCGGATTGCAGAAATGGTGGCTGCAGGACCTGTTGGCCGACATGTCCCCGCTGGTGCTGTATTGGGGCGCGACCGCGCTGACGGCGGTCACCGACAATGCCGCGCTGACCTATCTCGGATCGCTGGTGGACGGAACGTCCGAGACCTGGCGCTATATGCTCGTGGCGGGGGCCGTGACCGGCGGCGGGCTGACGGTGATCGCCAATGCGCCCAATCCCGCCGGCTTCGCCGTGCTGAAAGGTACTTTCCCGGGCGGAACCATCACGCCGCTGGCCCTGCTGCTGGGCGCGGCGCTGCCGACCGCCGTGGCGGCGGTCTTTTTCCTGTTGCCGGCCTAGGGGGGGCCGCCCGCGCCCCGCGCCGGGGCGGCCACGCGCGGTCCTGCCGGCCGCAGCGGTTTTTCTGGGTAAACGCGCTAAATACCCAAAAAGTCGCTAAAATTCAAGGCTTTGATCAATTTCCAGAAGTCCGGCCGCCAGGCGCCTTGCGCGGCGTGCGGAAGGATTTTTGTGCCGAGGTATGCCTGAGGAGTCTTGGCGATGCCTATCTACGCCTATAAATGCAGTGCCTGCGGACACGAGCAGGACGTGTTGCAAAAGCTGTCCGATGCCCCCCTGACCGACTGTCCCCAATGCGGGCAGGCGGCTTTTTCCAAGCAGCTGACCGCCGCCGGATTCCAGTTGAAGGGATCGGGTTGGTATGTAACGGACTTCCGCAACAACGGCGGATCCAGGTCCGCCGGGGCACCGGCGTCGTCGTCCGGCTCGTCCGAGGGCGCCGGATCGTCGAGCTCCGGATCCGACGCCGCGTCGTCGACGTCCTCGTCGACCGCCGCCTCGTCCTCACCGGGCGCGACGGCCGCGGCCTGATCTTCGCGCGGCGCCCATGTGGCGCCGCCGGTTTTTGACTGGAACCTTCGTGTTCAAACGCTACTTCGTCACCGGATTGCTGATCTGGGTCCCGCTGGTCATCACCGTGTGGGTCCTGAGCCTGGTCGTTTCCACGCTCGAAGCGGTCGTGCCGTCGGTATTGACCTCCGAGTCGTTGTTCGGCAGGCACATTCCCGGATTCGGCCTGGCGGTGGTGATCGTGGTGGTGCTGCTCACAGGCATGGGCGCCGCCAACCTGCTGGGCCGCAAGCTGCTCGAAATTTGGGAGGGACTGCTCCAGCGCATTCCGCTGGTGCGGTCCATCTACAACTCGGTCAAGCAGGTCAGCGACACTGTGCTGGCGCCCAACGGCCAGGCCTTCCGCAAGGCGGTGCTGGTCCAGTACCCCCGCCAGGGTGCCTGGACGCTGGCGTTCCTGACTGGCACGCCGAGCGGCGAAGTGGCCGCGCATCTGCCGGCCGATTGCGTAAGCGTATACGTGCCGACGACGCCGAATCCGACGTCGGGTTTCTTTTTGATGGTGCCGCGCGCCGATATCGTCGAGCTCGGCATGACTGTGGACGCGGCCTTGAAGTACATCGTGTCGATGGGGGTGGTGGCGCCGGGTTCCCCGGCGCGGGGCAATTGACGTCGCCGACGACGTCCGGCGCGCGCGTGCGCGGCCCGGCCTCGCATCGATACACACCAATTTAGACGGAGATTCCATGCGTACCTGCTATACCGGCCAGGTCTCGACCGAGTACCTGGGACAAATCGTGACCCTGTTTGGCTGGGTGCACCGTCGCCGCGACCACGGCGGCGTCATATTCATCGACCTGCGCGACCGCGAGGGCCTGGCGCAGGTCGTCTGCGATCCCGACCGCGCGGATACTTTCCAGATTGCCGAGCGCCTGCGCAACGAGTTCTGCGTGCGCGTGACGGGCCTGGTGCGCAAGCGTCCCGAAGGCACCACCAACCCGGCGCTGAAGTCGGGCGAGATCGAAGTGCTGGCGCACGAGATCGAGATCCTGAATGCTTCCGTCACGCCGCCGTTCCAGCTCGACGACGAGAACCTGTCGGAAACCACGCGGCTCACGCACCGGGTGCTGGACCTGCGCCGTCCGCAGATGCAGCAGAACCTGATGCTGCGCTACCGCGTGGCCATCGAGGCGCGCAAGTATCTCGACGAGCTCGGCTTCATCGATATCGAGACTCCCATGCTCACCAAGAGCACGCCGGAAGGCGCGCGCGACTATCTCGTGCCTTCGCGCGTCAACCCGGGGCACTTCTTCGCGCTGCCGCAGTCGCCGCAGCTGTTCAAGCAGCTGCTGATGGTCTCGGGTTTCGACCGCTACTACCAGATCGTCAAGTGCTTCCGCGACGAAGACCTGCGCGCCGATCGCCAGCCCGAATTCACGCAGATCGATTGCGAGACTTCGTTCCTGAATGAGCACGAGATCCGCGATATCTTCGAGAACATGATCCGCCACGTCTTCAAGGCGGTGAAGGGAGTGGAACTGGCCGACCCGTTCCCCGTGATGCCGTGGAGCGAGGCCATGGGCCGCTTCGGCTCCGACAAGCCGGACCTGCGTGTCAAGCTCGAGTTCACCGAGCTGACCGACGTCATGAAAGACGTGGACTTCAAGGTGTTCGCGAGCGCGGCCAACAGCGCGGGCGGCCGTGTGGTGGCGCTGCGCGTGCCCGGCGGCGCCGAGCTCAGCCGCAGCGAGATCGACGCCTTCACCCAGTTCGTCGGCATCTATGGCGCGCGGGGCCTGGCGTGGATCAAGGTCAACGAGCTGGCCAAGGGACGCGACGGGTTGCAATCGCCCATCGTCAAGAACATCCACGATGCCGCATTGCAGGAGCTGCTGCGCCGCAGCGGTGCGCAGGACGGCGACATCCTGTTCTTCGGCGCGGACAAGGCGCGCATCGTCAACGATTCGATCGGCGCGCTGCGGGTGAAGATCGGCCATAGCGAGTTCGGCCGCAAGCAGGGCCTGGTCGAGGGGGATTGGAAGCCGCTGTGGGTGGTGGACTTCCCGATGTTCGAGTACGACGAGGAGGAGCAGCGCTACACCGCGGCCCACCATCCGTTCACTTCGCCCAAGGATGGCCACGAGGACCTGCTGGAGTCGGATCCCGGCGCCTGCCTCGCTAAGGCCTATGACATGGTGCTGAATGGCTGGGAGATCGGCGGCGGCTCGGTTCGTATCCATCGCGAGGAAGTACAGAGCAAGGTGTTCCGGGCGCTGAAGATCGGTGCCGAGGAGGCGCAGGCCAAGTTCGGCTTCCTGCTGGACGCGCTGCAATACGGCGCGCCGCCGCATGGCGGGATCGCCTTCGGCCTGGATCGGATCGTGACGATGATGGCCGGGGCGGAATCGATCCGCGACGTGATTGCCTTCCCCAAGACGCAGCGCGCGCAGTGCCTGCTGACGGGGGCGCCGTCGGAGGTGGACGAGAAGCAGCTGCGCGAGCTGCACATCCGCCTGCGTGCGGCGGAGGTCAAGACGGCGCAGTAACGCTCGCTATCCGTTCTGCCGCGAGGCCCCGCTTTCTTGTGAAGCGGGGCCTTTTTGTTTGTCGAGGCGCGCATGGCGCCTGCGGCAAGGCGTATGGTCGCGCCCTCAGCGGGAAGGCGCTTCAGCTTACGGGGCGGATTCTATAGACGCATCGGCCCGCGCCGGCGAGCAGGTGTTGTTCGCGTTCGACGCGCGTGCCGTCGCCCGTGATTTCCTGGAACAGCTGCAGTTCGGAGCGGCAGAAACCCTGGCAGGCCTGGGCCGCCGCGCAGATGGGGCAGTGGTCTTCCACGAACAGCCAGTCGGCGCCGTCGCGTTCCACGCGCGCCATGTAGCCCTCGACGGAGCGGACCCGGGCCAGTTGCTCCAGGCGCTCGGGCAGGCTTGCTCCGGTGCACGTGGCCAGGTAGGCGGTGCGGGCTTCCTCCTCCCGCTTCGAGATCAGGCGATCCAGTCCTTCTTCGCCGAACAGCTGCCGGATCGAATCGATCAATTGCGCCGTGAGCTGGGCGTGTGTGTCGGGAAAGCGACGGTTTCCGGCTTCTGTCAGCACCCAGTCCTGGCGCGGGCGGCCGGCGCCGCTGGCCGGTTGCTGGCGGCCTTCCACCAGGCCCGCGGCCACCAGCTTCTGCACCTGCTGGCGCGCGGCTTCGGTGGTCAGTTCCAGCTTGCGCGCGAGCGTGGCGGTGGAGACCGGCCCGTGGGTCTTGATGAAGAAGAGGATGCGGTCGGCGGTGGGAAATACCATTCTATTTTCCAAGGCCTTTCTTGCATAAATAAAAGTGGCTCTCTAATATGCAAGAAATTGCTTTGATAATAGGCCTTGCCGGTCCCGGTGTCGAGAAAGTCAATGTCCGACGTATGCAATCACCCGGATACCAGGCGCGGCCGACGCCCCCTTCAAGGTCCCATCATGCGCAAAAGAATAATGGTCGGCTCGGCGATAGTTGCCGCGGCGGCCCTTGCCGTCGGCCTTCGTGTCGTCGCTTCCGACAGCGACGCTCCCGCGGCCTCCGCATCCTATCCCCCTCCCAAGGTGGCTCTCGCCTCCGTCCAGCGGGTGCACTTGCCCCGGGCCTATATCGGCGTCGGAGAACTCGAGGCGGCGCGGCAGGTCATGGTGGCGGCCGAGGTTGGCGGACGGGTGACCCGCATCGCGTTCGAATCGGGGCAGCGGGTCAAGGCGGGACAAGTCTTGCTGCAGCTCAACGACGCGCCCGAACAGGCCGAGGCCCGGCGCCTGGAGGCGCAGTGGCGCAATGCCGAAATCCTGCATGCCCGCGTGCGCAAGCTGGTCGCGGAAGACGCCGCGACCCAGGAGCAACTGGACAATGCGCGCGCCAGCCTCGACATGGCGCAGGGCGAGCTGCAGCGCATCCGCGCCGTCATCGCGCAGAAGACCGTGCGTGCGCCGTTCGGCGGAGTGCTGGGCATACGGCGGGTACACGAGGGGCAGTACCTGAATCCTGCCGATCCCATCGTCAGCCTGGTGGACGCGGCGTCCCTGCGCGCCAATTTCTCGCTGGACGAGCAGGCCAGTCCCAGGCTGCGCCCCGGCCAGCCGGTGGAGGTGCAGGTGGACGCTTACCCGGGCCGGCGCTTCCGGGCGGCCATCACTGCGGTGGACCCGATGATTACCCGGTCCCGTACCGTGCGGGTCCAGGCCAGCCTGCCCAATCCGGACGGCGTGCTCCAGGCCGGCATGTACGCCAGCGTGCGGGTGGAACGGCAGGACACGCCGCCCGCGGTGCTGGCCATTCCCGAAACCGCGGTCACGTACACGGCCTATGGCGATACCGTGTTCGTCGCGCGCGAGGAGGACGGCAAGGGGCTGGTGGTCAAGCGGGTGGCGGTGAAGGTCGGCGTCCGCCACAACGGCCTGGTGGAAATCGAAGAGGGCCTGCGCGAGAACGACCGCGTCGTGACCTCGGGTCAGTTGCGGCTCGGCGACGGCATGCCGGTCCAGGCCATGGCCGGCGATTCGCTGCGTATTCCCGCGGCCGCAGCGGCGCCCGGCGTCTGAACCTCCACGGGTGCCCTCATGAAGTTCACAGACATTTTCGTCCGCCGGCCCGTGCTGGCCTTGGTGGTGAGCGCGCTGATCCTGCTCCTGGGGCTGCTGTCGCTGACGCGCCTGCCGATCCGCCAGTATCCGCTGCTGGAGAGTTCCACCATTACCGTGACCACCGAGTATCCCGGCGCTTCCGCCGAGTTGATGCAAGGCTTCGTCACCCAGCCGATCGCCCAGGCGGTGTCCTCGGTGGAAGGACTGGACTACCTGGCGTCGTCATCGGTGCAGGGCCGCAGCGTGGTGACGCTGCGCATGGAGCTGAACCGCGATTCCACCCAGGCGCTGGCAGAGGTCATGGCCAAGGTCAACCAGGTGCGCTATCGCCTTCCCGAGCAGGCCTACGATCCGGTGATCGAGCGGTCGGCGGGCGAATCCACCGACGTGGCCTATGTGGGTTTTGCCAGCGATACGCTGTCGATGCCGGCCCTGAGCGATTACGTGCGCCGGGTGGTCGAGCCCAAGTTTTCCACCATCGAGGGCGTCGCCAAGGTATCAGTCTACGGCGGGCAGCGCCTGGCGATGCGGTTGTGGCTGGATCCCGACCGGCTGGCGGGGAGGGGCCTGACCGCCGCCGACGTGGCCGAGGCCGTGCGGCGCAACAACTACCAGGCGGCGCCCGGCAAGGTGAAAGGCATGTACGTGATCGCCAACGTGCGCGTCAACACCGACCTGGTCAGCGTCGAGGAATTCCGCGACATGGTGATACGCAGCGATGCCAACGGGCTGGTGCGGCTGCGCGACGTGGGCACCGTGGAGCTGGGCGCGGCCGCGACCGAGAGCAGCGCCACCATGGACGGCGTGCCGGCCATCCACGTAGGGCTGGCGGCCACGCCGTCCGGCAATCCGCTGGTGATCGTGGACGGCATACGCAAGCAGCTGGAAGAAATCCGCAAGACCTTGCCGCCCGGCGTGGAGGCGAAGCTTGCGTTCGAGACCTCGCGTTTCATCAAGGCTTCGATCGACGAGGTGATGCACACATTGATCGAGGCCTTGATCATCGTCGTGATGGTGATCTACCTGTGCCTGGGCTCCCTGCGAACCGTGCTGGTCCCGATCGCCACCATTCCCCTGTCCATGCTCGGCGCGGCGGCGCTCATGCTGATGTTCGGCTTCAGCATCAACCTGCTCACGCTGCTGGCCATGGTGCTGGCCATCGGGCTGGTGGTGGACGACGCCATCGTAGTGGTCGAGAACGTGCATCGCCACATCGAGGAAGGGCGTTCGCCCGCGGCGGCGGCCCTGATCGGCGCGCGCGAAGTGGCGGGGCCGGTGATCGCCATGACGCTGACGCTGGCCGCGGTCTATGCGCCCATCGGCCTGATGGGCGGCCTGACGGGCGCACTGTTCAAGGAGTTCGCCTTCACGCTGGCCGGATCGGTGGTGGTGTCCGGGGTGATCGCGTTGACGCTGTCGCCTGTGATGAGTTCCTTCCTGCTCCCCGCGCAGCAGAACGAGGGCCGCATGGCGCGGCTGGCGGAGCGCTTCTTCGGCGGCCTGACGAGGCGCTATGCGGCCGTGCTGCAGTATTCGCTGCGCCATCGTTGGATAACCGGCGCGCTCGCGCTGGCGGTATGTATCAGCCTGCCCATCCTGTACGCGATGCCGCAGCGCGAACTGGCGCCGGTCGAGGACCAGGCCAGCGTGCTGACGGCAGTCAAGTCTCCGCAGCATGCCAATCTCGATTATGTGGAACATTTCTCGCGCAAGCTGGACGAGGTCTACCAGAGCCTGCCCGAGACCACCGGCCGCTGGATCATCAACGGCAGTGACGGGCTGGCTTCCAGCATAGGCGGCATCGACCTGTCTCCGTGGGACGAGCGCAAGCGGTCGGCGGCGCAGGTCCAGGCCGACCTGCAGGCCGCGGTCAACGACGTGGAAGGCAGCAGCATCTTCGTGTTCCAGATGCCCGCGCTGCCGGGCTCCACGGGCGGCCTGCCGGTGCAGATGGTGCTGCGCAGCTCGCTCGACTACCGCACCCTGTTCGATGCGATGGAGGACATCAAGCAGCGGGCGCGCCAGAGCGGCCTGTTCGCCGTCGTGGACAGCGACCTCGATTTCAACAATCCCGTGGTGCAGATCCGGGTGGATCGCGCCAAGGCGAACAGCCTGGGCATACGCATGCGCGACGTCGGCGAATCGCTGGCGGTGCTGGTGGGCGAGAACTACATCAACCGCTTCGGCATGGACGGCCGCTCCTACGACGTCATCCCGCAAAGCACGCGCGAGCGGCGATTGACGCCCGAGGCGCTGGCCAGCCAGTACGTGCGCACCGCGGACGATACGCTGGTTCCGCTGTCGACCGTCGTATCGGTATCGATGCAGGTCGAGCCGAACAAGCTGACTCAGTTCGACCAGCAGAATTCAGCCACGTTCCAGGCGATTCCGGCGCCCGGCGTGACGCTCGGCGACGCGGTGGCCTTCCTCGACTCGGTCGCGGCCGGCCTGCCCGCGGACTTCAGCCACGATTGGCAGTCCGACGCCCGCCAGTACAAGCAGGAGGGCAGCGCGCTGGCGCTCGCCTTCGCCGCCGCCCTGATCGTCATCTACCTGGTGCTTGCCGCCCAGTACGAAAGCCTGGTCGATCCGCTCATCATCCTGATCACCGTGCCGCTGTCGATCTGCGGCGCCCTGGTGCCGCTGGCCATGGGTGTCGCCACGCTCAACATCTATACCCAGATCGGGCTGGTGACCCTGATCGGGCTGATCAGCAAGCACGGCATCCTGATGGTGGAGTTCGCCAATGAGTTGCGCGCCGCCGGGCGATTGTCGCCGGCCGAGGCGGTGCTGCGCGCCGCGCAGATACGCCTGCGGCCCATCCTGATGACCACGGCGGCCATGGTGTTCGGACTGGTGCCGCTGCTGTTCGCCTCCGGGGCGGGGGCGCAAAGCCGTTTCGGACTCGGCTCGGTCATCGTCTGCGGCATGATCGTGGGTACGCTGTTCACCTTGTTCGTGCTGCCCACCGTGTACTCGGTGCTCGCGCGCGACCACGCCACGGGCGAGGCGCGCCGCCGCGAGCTGGCGCAGGCGGATGCGGCGCCGCACCTGCATTGAGGAGATTCGCATGAACAGAAGATACGCCACGCTTGCCGTGCTGGCCGCCGTGGCGCTGGCGGGCGGCTGCGCCGTGGGGCCGCGCTATGCCGAGCCGGAGGTGCCGAAGATCGAACTCGCCAGCGCCGAGAAAGCGCAATTCAGCACGGTTTCCGTCGCCCGGTCTCCATGGTGGTCTTTTTTCGAGGATCCCGAACTGGAGCGGCTGATCGGCGCCGCGCTGGACGGCAACCACGACGTGCGGCAGGCATATGCCAGCCTCTTGGCCGCGCGCGCCGTGTTCGACGAGCGCGAGCTCGATCGCTACCCCGCCGTGACCGCGCAGGCATCCTACCGCCGCAGCATCCAGCAACAGGCCACGCCCGGCGGCGATCCGGAGCGCAAGCCCGCCGAGACCTTCCGTGCCGGTTTCGACGCGCAATGGGAAATCGACCTGTTCGGGCGGCTGGCGCACCTGAGCCGCTCGGCTCAGGCCAATGCCGAGGCCGCGCAGGCCGAGCTGGACGGGATGCGGCTCGCCATCGCCGCCGACGTGGCCCGCTATCACTACGAGTACCTGGGATTGCAGCGCCGGCTCGAGGTGGCGCGCGCCGAGGTCGAGAACTGGCGCCGGACGGTGCGCCTGGTGCAGGCCGGCGTCGAACAGGGGCGGGGCCTGCGGGAGGACCTGGAGAACGCCCGCGCGAACCTGGCGCGCAGCGAAGCCGCCATCGCGCCGCTCTTGGCGTCCGCCCAGGAAACCAGGTACCGGCTCGATGTGCTGCTGGGCCGGCGGCCGGGCGAGACACCGGTCGGGCAGGGGATGCAGCGGCAGGCGCCCTTGGTAGGGCGGCTGCCGCTGGGCGACGCCGATTTCCTTATCCGTCGTCGTCCCGACGTGGTGCGTGCCGAGCGCTTGCTCGCGGCCAGCACCGAGGACGTGGGCGCCGCGACGGCCGATCTCTATCCCCGGCTGAGCCTGGGCGGATTCATCGGCTTTTTCGCTCTGCGCGGCGGTGACCTGGGCAGCGCCGCGCGCGCCTTCGAGGTCGGACCCACGGTGGATTGGCCAGCCTTCCGGCTGGGTAGTGCCAGGGCGCGGTTGCGCGCCTCGCAGGCCCGGTCCGCCGGCGCGTCGGCGCGCTATGAACAGGTGCTGTTGCAGGCCCAGGAGGAAGTCGAGCGCGCGTTGACCCGGCTGGCTCGAGAGCAGGAACGGCTGGCCGCGCTGGCGCAGTCGGCCTCGCATGCGCAGGCCGCGCTCGACATCGCCACCAGGCGCTATCGGCTGGGCGCCGGTCCTTATCTTGCCGTTCTGGAGAACCAGCGCAGCTACTACCAGATCAGCCAGGAGGCCGCCCAGGCCGAGACCGCGTCGTACGTCAACGCCGTGGCGTTGTACAAGGCGCTCGGGTGGGGCATGGACGATGCGGGGCGGGAGCATCCATGAGTTCGCCCCGACCATAGCCGAGGCATCCTGGGCGAGCTGGCTGTTCGCCGTTTTCGAGGCGGCGCCGGCCTTGGGCCTGTTGCTGTTGCTCCGGATCCTGCGTTAGCCGCTACGGCGGATTCAGCTCCGACTCCTGCCAGGGATCGTAGCTGCCGAAGTGCCAGATATAGCCTTCGGGGTCCTGCAGGCTGTAGCCCTTGCCGCCGTAGTCTTCCTCGCGGATGGGCCGCACCACCATCGCGCCGGCGTTGACGGCGGTCGCGTAGTGCGCGTCGGGATCGGTCACGATGATGTATGGCGTCTGGGTCTGGCGGCCGCCGATGTCGGCCGGCATTGCCGTGATTTTGCTCATCAGTTCGCTCTTGCCCGAACCGAGCATGATCATGCCGTTTCCAAACGCAAGCTCGGCATGGGCGATGTCGCCGGACTCGCCGGGCACCACCAGGTGCTTGGTGAAGCCGAAGGCCCGGCACAGCCAGTCGATCGCGGCGGGAGCATCGCGATACACCAGGCACGGAATGATGGTCGATTTCGCCATGAAACCCTCCGGATGTGGGATGGTGATCCCGGGAACCGTAGCATGCGCTTCCCGCCGCGAACAACCGCGCAACCGTTACCTCGTGTTCGGCGCAGCTTCCAGTTCGGCCGCCTGCGCCACGAGCCCGTCGATCAGCGTGCCGAGCGCCGCATGCTGCTCGCCGGGCTGGCGCGCGACGATGCCGATTTCGCGGAAGAACGGCGTCCCCGGCAGCTCGACGATGCGCACCTGCGCATCGCTTGCCGCGTTTACCAGCGTCCCGGGAATGATGGCGCAGCCGAGCCCTTCGCGGACCATGCGCAAGATGACCTCGGGTTCGTCCAGCTCCATGAAATCATCCACGTGAGCGGCGTGGCGCCTCAGGAACTGGTCGACCAGGTGTCCGCCGTGCGACCTGCGGTTGTAGCGGATGAAGGGCAGGGTGGCCGCTACCTGCGCCCAGTTCCCTCGCGCATCGCGAGGCGCGATGCCGACATAGCGCTCGCGCATCAGCGCGATCCACTTCAGGTGTCGCGGCAGGTTGAGGTTGGGCTTGATCAGCACGGCCAGGTCCAGCTCCTCTTCGTCCACCTGGACCAGCAACTGCGCCGACATGCCCGGCACGACGTTCACGTGCACGGAGGGATAGGCCTGGCGGAACCGGCGCAGTGCGCCGGGCAGCAAGCCGAGCTGTGCCGTGGAAATGGCGCCGATGCTGGCGGCGACGGGCGCCGGCCGGCTGCCGGCGCCGCGCATTTCCCGGTAACGCTCGACGATGTGCTCGGCTTCCGGCAGCAGTTGCCGCCCCCGCTCGCTCAGCCGCACCGATTTGCCCGCGCGCTCGAACAGCTGGCAGCCCAGGTCCTCCTCCAGCCGCTTGATCTGCGTGCTGACGGCCGACTGGGTCAAGCCTAGTTGCGCCCCGGCCGCGGAAAAAGACGAGGACCGAGCCGCGGCGATGAAGGTCTGGAGGTAGCGGATGACCATGCCTTCCTGCGGAATATATCAAATAAATTTATGACAAGAGCGAAAAACTTTCGTTTCATATTAGAAGTTTCGTTCAATACAATCAAGGAACCGGCCCGTGACACGGGCCTATTCCGGAGCATTCCATGGCTGGCATTCCGCTTTTCCACCTCGCGTTTCCCGTGGACGACCTGGCGCAGGCGCGCGCGTTCTACGGCGATCTGCTCGGCTGTCCCGAGGGCCGCAGTTCCGATGCCTGGGTCGATTTCAATTTCTATGGTCACCAGATCGTGGCCCATCTGTCGCCCGGCGAGGCGGGCACGCGCCACACCAGCGCCGTCGACGGCGACGATGTGCCGGTCCGGCATTTCGGCGCCATCCTTCCCATGGAAGAATGGGAGGCGCTGGCCGACAAGCTGCGCCGGGCGGGAATCGACTTCGTGATCGAACCCCATGTCCGGTTCAAGGGCGAAGTCGGCGAACAGGCTACTATGTTCTTTATGGACCCTTCGGGCAATGCGCTCGAGTTCAAGGCATTTGGCGACCTCAGCCAGGTGTTCGCGAAATAGGCCGTCTCGGCAGCGCGCGACCCGGGCGGGGCCGTTTTTCAAGGAAGCGCTGCATGTTGTTATCTTCTCGAGTCTTGCTGGGCTGCGCCGCTCCCATGGGAGCGGCGGGTGTGATGCTGGCCGCCATGGCCACGCACCTGTCGGGCGGCGGCCTCTTGTCCACCGCCGCGCTGTTCCTGCTGCTGCATGCGGCCGCGGTTGCCGGCCTCGCGGCCATGGCGCCGCACCTCCAGCGCGGCCGGCCCGTTCTGGTAGGCGCCACCGCCCTCATCATCGCCGGTACGCTGCTGTTCTCCGTCGACCTGGCCATGCGCCAGCTGGCCGGCATGAAACTGCTCTGGGGCACCGCCCCCTTCGGCGGCGGCGCCATGATCGTAGGCTGGCTGGGCATCGCCATCGCCGCCCTCGTCCCCGAACGCTGACCCGCCGAGCGACATCCCTTTCTTGCGCTCAAGGCCCCGGCCCCGGTTCCGGCTCCGCTAAAGAAGGAAAGAAAGGAACGCCGCTCTCTATGCCGGCCTGGTAGTCCCCCAGGACACGGCGGATCCGGCTTTGCCGGCCCGCGCGTGTCGCCCCCTTGAGGCGGACGCCCGGAGGGCGTAGGGGGTGGGCTTCCCTTCAGCGCGTAGGGGGGAGCCTTTCCACCCACGCAACATACCGATCCACGAACCCCTGGACGAACTTGGCCGTGGCCTCGTTCGTGATCTTGCCGTCTGCATCGATCAGGCCGGCCGAGTATTGGACGAAGATGCTGGGCTGCGGCAGCACGGCGACGTCCAGCGCCGACAGCACCATGCGCAGGTGTTCCTGGGCCAGGGCCGTGCCGACCTGGCTCGGCGAGGCGCCCATGATGCCCGCCGCCTTGCCTGCCCAGGAGCTCTTGCCCGCCGGGCGCGAGCCCCAGTCGATGGCGTTCTTCAGTACGCCCGGATAGGATCGGTTGTATTCGGGAGTAAAGAACAGCAATCCCTGCACGGATTCCACCTGCTGCTTGAACTTGACCGCCGGCGCCGGAAGGGCGGCGTCGAGGTCCTGGTTGTACAGGGGCAGCTCGCCGATGGGGATTTCCTCGGTCTGCATGTGCGCGGGCAGGAGCGCGGATACCGCTTTCGCCAGCTGGCGGTTGAATGAGTCCTTGCGGAGGCTGCCGATGATCACGCCAATCTTGGTGGTGCTCATGAAGATTCCCGGATCTGGATGAAAAATGGGGATGCCGGAACCCGGTGGCGCCTTGCGCTCGCGTGCCGGTCGTTCCGGAACGAGGACTGCCGGTTCATGATAGCGCAGGGCGGGGTGTTTCCTGGCGATGCACTTGTATCCGCATGCGTGCACGGCCGCGTATCCACTAGAATGGATTCCTTCTGCCCCCTGCCGTGCACGATGTCCGTTGTCCGTATCGTCAGCTACAACATCCACAAGGGCCTCTCGGCCCTGGGGAAGCGCGAATCCGTGCAGGAGCTGCGCCTGGGCCTGCACGGGCTGCGAGCCGATCTTGCCTTCCTGCAGGAAGTGCAGGGCCGCAACGACAGATCCGGCACGCTGCACGAGCAACACCAGATGCTGGCGGCCGCGCTGCGGCTGGAGGCCGCCTACGGCCGCAACGCCGTCTACCGGCACACCGACCATGGGAATGCGCTGCTGTCGCGATTCCCCATCCTGTCGCACCAGAACCAGGACATCTCCGACCACCGGCTGGAGCAGCGGGGGCTGCTGCACGCGTGCGTAGCCATCGGCCGGCACGAGGTGCATTGTTTCGTGGTGCACCTGGGCCTGTTCGCCGGCAGCCGCACGCGGCAGGTGGCGGCCCTGGTTTCCCGTATCGAGGAAGCCGTGCCGCCCGGGGCTCCCATCCTGATCGCCGGCGATTTCAACGATTGGAACAACGTGCTGTCCGACATCCTCGTCAGGCGCCTGGAGGTGCACGAGGTGTTCGCGACGGCGCCGCGCGGCAATAACGTCGAGCTGCCCCGGCTGCGCGATTCGGTCCGGATGCTCGGCAAGGTACTGCGAGGCGGCGAGGCCACGCCATGGCGGCTTCGCGCGAGCCTGGCAAGCCCGCCCAAGCTCGGCATGGGCAATGAGCTGCTCGCGCCGAGACCGCCGCGCACGTTCCCCGCGATCTTCCCGTGGCTGCGGCTGGACCGGATCTACCAGCGCGGTTTTTCGGTCAGGCAGGCCAGCGTGCTGTACGGGCGGCCGTGGACGCGGTTGTCGGACCACGCACCGTTGCTTGCCGAGCTGGAGCTACCCTGACACGCGGGTCCCGGGGCGGGCGGCGCTGACCGCCGAGGCGGCCGCCAGGAAAACGGAGGCCAGCACCAGGCCGGTGGTCGAGCCGTGCGCGGGCACGGCCGTGAAAGCCAGCGCAACCAGCGCGGCCCCCAGCGCCATGCCGAACTGGCGGGCCGTTGCCTGCAGGCCGCCGGCGCCGCCGCTGCGATGGCGCGGCGCAGCGGTCAGCATGACGCGGTTATTGGGCGTCTGGAACATGCCGAAACCCGTACCGCATACCACCATGCAAGCCATGACCCAGCCGTTGGGCGTGTCCACCGGCAGCAGGACGATCAGGACCAGGCCGAGGGCGACCAGGCCGGCTCCCACCGAACAAAGGATGGCGGGCACGATGCTTTCCGACAGGCGGCCGGCCAGCGGCGCGGCGATCGCCACGGCCAGCGGCCAAGGCACCATCAGCATGCCCATTTCCAGCTGGCTGCGCCCCAGCACCTGCTGGAAGTAGAAGGGCAGCGAAATATAGGAAATGGTCTGGCCCGAGAATGCGCATACCGACGCGCCTACCGAGAACGCGAACTGCCGTATGCGCAGCAGGTCGAGCGGCAGGAGCGGCGTGGCCTGCGTGAGTTCGCGCCGAACCAGGGCGACGCCGGCGATCGCCGCGCCGCACAGCAGGACGGCCGCGGTCTTGATGTCGGGCAGCAGGCGGTCGACGCCGACCACCAGCAGGCCGAAGGTCAGGCCGCTGAGGATGGCGCTGAGCGCGTCGAAACGCCGCTTGGCCAGTTCGGTCTCGGGCAGCATGCGGCTGCCTATGGACAGGATGAACAGGCCGATCGGGATGTTGACCGCGAACAGCCACGGCCACGACGATAGGGACAGGATCAGGGATCCCAGCATCGGGCCGGCGGCCGACGAGGTGGCCACCACCAGCGCGTTGTAGCCGATCGCCCGCCCGAACTGCTTCTGCGAATAGATGAAACGCAGCAGCGCCGGCGTGACGCTCATGACGGCCGCCGCCCCGAGGCCCTGGAAGACGCGGAAGGAGATCAGCATCGTGAAGCTGTGCGACATCGCGCAGCCCGCCGAGGCGATGGTGAAGGCGGCCAGGCCAGCGCCGAACACCCGGCGGTAGCCCAGGATCTCGCCCAGCGACGAGAATGGCAGCAGCGCGACCACGATGGCCAATTGGTAGGTGTTGACGATCCACACGGCCTGCGCGGGGGATACGCCGAGATCCCGCGCGATGGAGGGCAGCGCGACGTTGGTGATGGTGGTCTCCAGGACCGTCATCGCCATCGCCAGCATCGTCGCTGTCAAGGCCCAGTATTTGCGCGGCGGGGGGAGTCCGTCCAGGGAAGACATGTTCTTATTGTGGGCACGCCCCCGCGCGGGGCGCAAGGCGCGGGTCAGCGTACGGGGAAGTTGAAATAGGTGTCCGGATACGGTTCGTCATCCAGGGTGTAGTGCCACCACTCCTCGGGCAGGTTGCGAAAACCGTGTCTGGCCATCAGGCCCTTGAGGAACTGGCGGTTGTGCCGGACAGCCTCGGGTAAATCTGGATTGTCAGTATGCGACTTTACATCAAAAAGATCGAACGGGGTTCCCATGTCCACTTCGCCGTTGGGCAGCAGCGGGCCCTGCGTGGGGAGTGATTGCGCACGTTCCGGGTCGCGCGCCGCAAGCGTCAGGTCGACGGTGCTGCCCCGGCTGTGGCTGGAACGCTCGGCGATGTACCCGAGCTCGAGCAGCGCTTCCTTGGCCACTCCCGGAAAGTATTCGGCCTTGGTCTGCTGGCTGGCGGCATCGCGGGTCCAGGCGACGAAGTCGCTGACCGCGCGCTGCGGGCGATAGCAATCGAACACCTTGAGGGTCAAGCCCCGGGGGCGGAGCTCGCGCTGCACGGCGAGCAGGCGCCGCGCGGCGGGTTCGGTCAGGATGCAGGTGGGAGCGTCGTAGCCCGCGGCCGGCCGGCCCATGAAATTGGCGCTGCCGTGATAGCGGATGTCCAGCCGCACGGTCTGGGCCACGTCGGTCAGGTGGACGAAGCCCACCGGAATGGGCGGCGGTTCGTCCTGGGCATGGGCGGCGGGCGCCAGCAAGGCCGCGGCGGCGAGGCAGGCGCCCGTGGCCTGGGCCAACGGACTGGCGCCTCCGCGGTCTTCCGGGTCGGGGGTGCGGTTCTTCATGCAGGCGTTCCATCGGGTCAAGCAGCGCATATTATGCGGCGTGCCGCGCGCCGCGGGCCAGATGAGCTATACTCGCCCCCGTCATTGGGGAGTAGCCTCCTTGTGCTCGCGGGCGCAAGGGTCTGCGTCAACATACTTGCCTCCGGGCATGGCGCAGGCGGTCCTGGACTTGGCAAGACCTTTGATCGTGCAGCTTCCGGAGGGCCGGGGCTGGTGCACGATCATTCGGTCAACCGTCCGGCCCGGAGCGTTTGCAGCATGGAAGCCTTCCTCGTCTCGACCGGCATCGTGGCCCTGGCCGAGATCGGCGACAAAACCCAACTTCTCGCCCTCTGTCTTGCCGCCCGCTGGCGGCGGCCCTGGCCCATCGTCCTGGGCATCTTCACCGCAACCATCGTCAATCACGCCCTGGCCGGCGCCGTGGGGGCGTGGCTCACGCAGGTCATCGGTCCGGACGCCTTGCGCTGGATCCTGGGCCTGTCGTTCCTGGCCATGGCGATCTGGATGCTGATACCCGACAAGCTGGATGAAGCCGAGACCGGCCGGTTGCGGTTCGGCGTGTTCGGCACCACCGTGGTGGCGTTCTTCCTGGCAGAGATGGGCGACAAGACGCAGATCGCCACCGTGGCCCTGGTGGCGCAGTTCCATGCCTATTCGGCCGTCGTGGCCGGCACCACGCTGGGCATGATGATCGCCAACGTGCCGGCGGTCCTGCTGGGCGACAAGCTGGCGCATCGCCTGCCGGTCAGGCTGGTGCACGGCATCGCCGCGCTGATCTTCGCCTGTCTGGGCCTGGCCGCCTTGTTCGGCCTGTTCTAGCCGCGGGCGGATCCCCCGGGGGGCCTGGACCCCGGGGCGGTGCAACGAGATCTTCATGCAAGTTTCACGACCATTTCATGACAGGCCGGCATCCTGCGTGTTCCTCAGTGGACACAGGGACAACGACCATGAAAAGAATCCTGAGCAGCGGCGCGGGGCTGGCTGCGGTATTGTTGACGGCGGGCTGCCTGTCGTCGGGCGATGACGATCCCGTTCCCGCCGCGCCGGAGCCGCAGGCCCGGCCCCTGGCTCTGACCATCCTGCACATCAACGACCATCATTCCCACCTGGATGCAACCTCGTCCACGCTGCAACTGAAGGTGGCGGACGGATCGCGCAAGGCCGTGACGGTATCGGCGGGCGGTTTCCCCCGGGTCAAGGCCGCGATGGACGAACTGGCGGCGAAGTCGCCGCACGTGCTGAAGCTGCATGCGGGCGACGCGCTGACCGGCACGCTGTATTTCAACCGCGCCGGCAAGATGGGCGAGCCCGACGCGGCCATGATGAACACGGTCTGCTTCGATGCGTTTGCGCTTGGGAACCACGAGTTCGACAAGGGCGACAGCGGCCTGAAGAGTTTCCTCGACCTGCTCCACGCCGGCAGTTGCAAGACCCCCGCGCTGAGCGCCAACGTCAGCTTCGCAGCGTCGTCGGCGCTGCATCCCTCGCGGGCGCCGGGCGCGGTGTCTCCCTCCACGGTCGTCGAGCGCGACGGCCAGAAGATCGGCATCATCGGCCTGACGATCGCCGCCAAGACCCAGGCTTCCTCCAGCCCGGACAAGGGCACGGTGTTCGAGGACGAGGCGGTGGCGGCCCAACGCCAGATCGACGCGCTGCGCGCGCAGGGCGTCGACAAGATCATCCTGCTCAGCCATACCGGATACGGGTACGACAAGGAGATCGTCGCCAAGCTCGACGGCGTGGACGTGCTGGTGGGCGGCGATTCCCATACGCTGCTCGGCCCCGACGCGATGGCGGCTACGTACGGCCTGGGCGCGACGCCGGGAGGCGCCTATCCCACCCGGGCGACGGACAAGCAAGGCAAGCCGGTGTGCCTGGTGCAGGCGTGGGAGTACAGCCGCGTGGTGGGCGAGTTGAAGGTTGAATTCGACGCCAAGGGAGAGGTCAGCAAGTGCGAGGGCACGCCCCACGTCCTGATCGGCGACGACTTCGCCATAGGCGGCACGGCGGCGGGAGCGGCCGACCGGACCGCGATCCTGGCCGACGTGCAGGCCAGCGGTTTCCTGAAGGTGACGGCGCCGGACGCCGCCACTGCGCAATTGCTCCAGCCCTTCAAGCAGCAGGTGGATGCCTTCAACAAGACCGTCGTGGCGCAGGCGCCGGAGGAACTGTGCTCGCGGCGCGTGCCGGGCGGGTCTCCCACCCAGACCGCGGGCTGGAACGACTACGGGCGATCGAGCGCGGCGTGCAATGCGCTGGGCGACGTGACGCGGCGCGGCGGCGACATCCAGCAGATCGTCGCCCAGGCCTTCCTGGAGATTGCGCAGAAGTCCTACGGCGGCGCCGACCTGACGCTGCAGAGCGGCGGCGGCGTGCGGGTGCCCTTGCAGGGTGACATCACGGCGGGCCGCGCCATCGAAGTGGTGCCGTTCGGCAATCAGCTCTATCGTCTGGAAGTGACGGCGGCGGAGATCAAGAACGTGCTGGAGGACGGCCTGGAGGCTACCTATGGCGGTTCGGGCGCCACCGGCCCCTATCCCTATACCGGCGGGCTGCGGTGGGACGTGGATGCGACCCAGCCCAAGGGCAGCCGCGTCAGCAACATCGAGCTGCGCGACAGCGCCACCGGCAACTGGGCCCTGCTGGACCTGGGCAATGCCACCCGTACATACAAACTGTTCGTGCTGAGCTTCAACGCCAACGGCGGCGACGGCTATGCCACGCTGGCCGCCGTGCCGGCGGCCAGGCGGCTGGACGTGGGCGTGCTGGATGCCGATGTCTTCCTGGAATACATCGCGGCCCAGCCCAAGGCGGGCAACGGCCTGCCGCAGCTGCGCAAGCTCGATGCGGGGCTCTACAGCACCAAGTCGCATAGGGATATGTGGACTTCCGCGACGCGCTGACGCGGCCGGAGCGGTGGGGTTCGGGCGAGCAGGGGGGCGAGGGACTTTCCTGGCGTCTGGCGCGGCATGGAGAGCGGTAGACTATGGGGGTAGGCAGTTGCCGTGCTTGCGGGCGGCTGCGCGAGTCCGTAGTTCCGAATCGCCCGTGCGCGGCCGTTGCCGCGCATGCCCCAGATAGGGCCGGCCGCCCCGGCCCGTTTATCGCCAGGAAGACCATGTCGAATTTCATCGTTCGCAAAGTCGCAGTGCTGGGTGCCGGAGTCATGGGCGCCCAGATTGCCGCGCACTGCGTCAATGCCAGGGTGCCGGTGGTGCTGTTCGATCTGCCCGCCCGGGAAGGCCCCAAGAACGGCGTCGTGCAGAAGGCCATCGACAACCTGCGCAAGCTCAGCCCCGCCCCGCTGGCCGTGCCGGAGCTGGCCGCGCTGATCGAACCCGCCAACTACGAAGAAGACCTGGCCAAGCTCAAGGAGTGCGACCTGGTGATCGAGGCCATCGCCGAGCGCATGGACTGGAAGCACGACCTGTACGCCAAGGTCGCGCCGGCCATCGGGCCGCAGGCCATCTTCGCCACCAATACCTCGGGCCTGTCGATCACCGAGCTGTCCAAGGGCATGGAAGCCGGTCTGCTGCCGCGCTTCTGCGGCGTACACTTCTTCAATCCGCCGCGCTACATGCACCTGGTGGAGCTGATCCCCACCGCGCATACCCAACCCGCCATCCTGGACCATCTCGAGGCCTTCCTGACCACGGTGCTCGGCAAGGGCGTGGTGCGGGCCAAGGACACGCCCAATTTCATCGGCAACCGCGTGGGCGTGTTCGGCCTGCTGTCGGCCATGATCGAGGCCGAGAAGTTCGGACTGACCTACGACGTGGTGGACGACCTGACCGGCGCCAAGCTGGGACGGGCCAAGTCGGGCACCTTCCGCACCGGCGACGTGGTCGGCCTCGATACGCTGGCGCACGTCATCAAGACCATGGAGGACTACCTGCCCGACGACCCCTTCGCGGCCAACTACGGCACGCCGCCGGTGCTGGCCGGGCTGATCAAGGAGGGGGCGCTGGGGCAGAAGACCGGCGCGGGGTTCTTCCGCAAGCAAGGCAAGGCCATCCTGCGCCTGGATCCTGCCAAGGCCGAGTACGTCCCCGCCGACGGCAAGGCCGACGACGGCGTGGTCCGCATCCTGAAGAACAAGGACGCCGGACAGCGCCTGCAGGCGCTGCGCGACAGCGATCATCCCCAGGCCCAGTTCCTGTGGGCCATCCTGCGCGATACCTTCCATTACATCGCCGTGCACCTGGCCGATATCGCCGATACCGCGCGCGACGTGGATTTCGCGATGCGCTGGGGCTTCGGCCATGGCACCGGGCCGTTCGAGCTCTGGCAGCAGGCCGGCTGGACCCGGGTCGCCCAGTGGGTGCAGGCCGACATCGCCGCCGGCAAGACCCTGTCCAGCGCGCCGCTGCCGGCGTGGGTGACCACGGGCCCGGTGGCCGAGCGGGGCGGCGTGCACACGCCCGAGGGATCGTGGAATCCGGCCGCCGGCCGGTTCGAGCCGCGCTCGAGCCTGCCGGTCTACCAGCGCCAGATATTCCGCGCGCCGCTGGCGGGCGAAGGCATCGCGCCGCTCGCGGCGGGACGGACCGTCTTCGAGGATGAAGCCATCCGGCTATGGACCCTGGATCGCGCCGGCCTGGACGACGTGCTCATCGCCTCGTTCAAGACCAAGATGCACACCATCAGTCCGGCCGTGACGCTGGGGCTGCTGAGGGCGGTCGACATCGCCGAGGAAAGCTACCGCGGTCTGGTGATCTGGAATGCGGGCGAACCGTTCTCGGCGGGCGCCGATTTGCAGGCCATCATGCCCTTGTTCATGAGCGGCGGCGTGCAGGCCGTCGCGCCCGAAGAAGAGCGCCTGCAGCAATTGATGCTCCGCGTGCGCTACGCCCAGGTTCCCACGGTCGCGGCGCTGGCCGGCATGGCGCTGGGCGGCGGATGCGAGCTTTCGGTGTATTGCACCCGGCGGGTGGCGCATTTCGAGACCTACCTGGGCCTGGTCGAGGTGGGCGTGGGCTTGATTCCGGGCGGCGGCGGGCTGACTTATCTCGCGCGGCGCGCCGCCCAGGAACACGCGCTGGCGCCCGAGACCTCCCTGCTGCTGTTCCTGAAGAAATACGCCTTGCAGGCCGCCACGGCACAGGTCTCCAAGTCGGCCGTGGAGGCGCGGCGCATGGGTTACCTGCTGGAAGACGATCCCATCGTCTTCAACGTGCACGAGGTTCTGTACGCCGCCGTCCGCGAGGCGCAGGCGCTGCACGACACCGGCTGGCGCGCGCCGTGGAAGGAGCCGTTCGCGGCGGCCGGCAGCGAGGGCATCGCCACGCTGACCTCGCAACTGGTCAACATGCGCGACGGCGGCTTCATTTCCGAATACGACTACCATCTGGGCCGCGCGATCGCCGAGATCCTGTGCGGCGGCGAGATCGAGGCGGGGTCGCTGGTGGACGAACAATGGATCATGGCGCTCGAGCGGCGGACGTTCATGTCGCTGCTCGGCAATCCCAAGACGCAGGAGCGCATCATGGGCATGATGCAGACGGGCAAACCCGTTCGTAATTGATAATGGCCCCCCCTACGCGCTGACGCGCGCCCCCCAGGGGGCGATGCGGGTGGACCGGAAGGAAAGCCCACCCCCTTGAGGGGGACGCGCGAAGCGCGGAGGGGGTGGGCCCTCGCGTAGCGGGTATAACTTCAGGAGATGTAGATGTCTCGACAATTGCAGGAAGCCTACGTGGTCGCGGCGGCCCGGACGCCCATAGGCAAGGCGCCTCGCGGCGCGCTCAGGACGGTGCGGCCCGACGACTTGCTGATACATGCCATCCGGTCGGCGCTGGCGCAGGTGCCGGGGCTGGATCCCCAGCGCATCCAGGATGCCATCATCGGCTGCGCCATGCCCGAGGGTGCGCAGGGCCTGAACGTGGCCCGCATTTCCACCCTGCTGGCGGGGCTGCCGCAGAGCGTGGGCGGCGTCACGGTCAACCGGTTTTGCGCGTCGGGGCTGACCGCGGTGTCCATGGCCGCGGACCGCATACGCGTGGGCGAGGCGGACGTGATGATAGCCGGTGGCGTCGAGTCGATGAGCATGGTGCCGATGATGGGGTTCAATCCGTCGGTCAACCCGCGCGTGTTCGAGGGCGACGAGAACATCGGCATCGCCTACGGCATGGGCCTGACGGCCGAGAAAGTGGCCGCGCAATGGAGGGTGTCGCGCGAGGACCAGGACGCCTTCGCCCTGGCCTCGCACCAGAAGGCCCTGGCCGCGCAGCAGGCCGGCGAGTTCAAGGACGAGATCGCGCCGATCGAGGTCGTGGCGCATTTTCCCGATCTCGATGCGCAGCAGGTCGCCACCCGCAAGCGCACCTTGTCGCTGGACGAAGGGCCGCGCGCCGATACCAGCGCCGAAGCGCTGGCGCGCCTGCGGCCGGTATTCGCGGCCAAGGGGAGCGTGACCGCCGGCAACAGCTCGCAGACTTCCGACGGCGCCGGCGCGCTGGTGCTGGTGTCCGAGAGGGCGTTGAAGGAATTCAACCTCACGCCGCTGGCCCGCTTCGTGACCGCGTCGGTGCGCGGCGTGCCGCCCGAGATCATGGGCATCGGGCCGAAGGAGGCGGTGCCGGCCGCATTGAAGCAAGCCGGACTGTCGCTGGCCGACATGGACTGGATCGAGCTCAACGAAGCGTTCGCCGCGCAGTCGCTGGCGGTGATTCGCGATCTCGGCCTGGACCCGGCCAAGGTCAATCCCATGGGCGGGGCAATCGCGCTGGGACATCCGCTGGGCGCGACGGGCGCGATCCGTTCGGCCACCGTGGTCCATGCGCTGCGGCGCCGCAACCTCAAGTACGGCATGGTCACCATGTGCGTGGGCACGGGCATGGGCGCCGCCGGCATTTTCGAACGGGTCTAGAAAAGAATCCGGCTGGCCCCATGCCGGCCGCGCGCGGCCGCCGGAAATGCGGTACTTTGGAGTCAGGTCATGGCGCGGTAGCCGGCGGGGGCCTTTCCATGAGCGAGTTCGTCACGCTGGAAGTCCACACCAATCCCTGGGATGCGCACATCACCCGGGGACTGCTGGAAAGCGAGGGCATTCCGGTCCTGCTGCAGAACGAGCACCAGGTTTGGGCCAACTGGCCTTTCTCGCTGGCGCTGGGCGGGGTACAGGTGCAGGTGCCGGCCAATGCGCTGACGCGTGCCACGGCCATCCTGAACCGGCGCAACAGCGGCGAGTACCAGCAGGAAGTCTTCGATATTCCCGCCACCGGGATGCGGTGCGCATCCTGCGGCGGCACGCGCTTCACGCGCGACGTGAACTGGGGCCAGGTCGTCCTTGCGCTGGTCACGCTGTACTGGAGCAGCGTCATCTTTCCGCCGCGCAAGGGGCCGATGAAGTGCGCCGACTGCGGCGGCCGGCCCGAGGCCTGACCGCAGCGCACCGGCCCGGGCGGGATGGGCGCCGGGAGTCCGCGAAGGCTACCGGCGGCCCGGCGCTTCGTCTTGTTTCAGGCGGTCGGCGTTTTCCTGCATCCGGCGCAGCAGCGCCAGCAACTGTTCCACGTCGGCGCCGCTGAATCCGTCGAGTACACGGGATTGCCTTTCCATGGCCCTGGCGATCAGCGCCTCGCTGGTCTGCCGCCCCTTGGGCGTAATGCTGAAGATCGTGCGCCGGGCGTCGGCCGGGTCCGGTACCGACCCGACCAGGCCGGCCCGTACCAGCTTGGCCAGCGTGCGACTCACCCAGGCCTTGTCGATGTGCAGCGCATGGCAAAGCGGCGTGACCCCCATGCTGCCGCGAGTGGCCAGTATCACCAGGCAGCGGTACTCGGGCAGGGTCAGCCCGGCCACTTCCTGCGCGTTGCGCTCGGCCAGGCTGCCCAGGCTCGAGGACAGGCGGAAGATGAGGAAGCCGAGCAGCGTGGTCAGCTCGAAATCGACGGGCGCGGCATCGCGCCGGCGCTGGGCGGTCTTCATCGGGGGCTCCGTGCGGCCGGCCCGCCGGCGCGAGAATCCGGTGCTGGGCGGGACGGCACAAAGACGGCAAGTTTCATCGGCCAGAAACAGGGAAATGCGATCAGGCGTCATGTTGACAGAGGATGGCCGGCCGTGTCATTTGTTGTCATAACATCATTGACAACACAACAAAAAGCGCGCATCGTCTCCGCTAACTTTCATTTCCATTCCCGGTCCGATGGCTTCCAACCTTCTCATCATCCTGTCGGACGAGCACAGCCCGGGCGTCATGGGCTGCGCCGGACATCCCGACGTAGCCACGCCGCATCTGGATGCGCTGGCGGCCTCCGGCACCCGGTTTTCGAATGCGGTCTGCGCCAGCCCCATCTGCGTGCCCGCCCGGGCGGCGTTGGCCACCGGCCGGGCGGTCCACGAAGCGGGCTATTGGGACAACGTGGATGCCTACGACGGTGCCGTGCCGAGTTGGCATCACGTGCTGCGGGAACGGGGGCACGAGGTCGTTTCCATCGGCAAGCTGCACTATCGGGGCGCCGAGGGCGAGGACTACGGCTTTTCCGCCAGCCTGCTGCCCATGCACATCCATGGCGGCCGGGGCGAGGTCAAGATGCTGCTGCGCAATCCCCCGGCTTTCCTGGGGGACGGCGCCAACATGCTGGCTTCGGCCAAGGCCGGGGAGTCCGACTACAACCGCTACGACGACCGCATCTGCGAAACGGCCATCGATTGGCTGAAACGCAAGGCGGCCTCGCCCCCGCCGGACAAGCCCTGGGTCCTGATGGTCTCGCTCGTGGCCCCCCACTTTCCGCTGACGGTGCCGGCACCGTTCTTCGACCTGTACGCCGGCCGCGCGCTTCGCCTGCCCAAGGCCTACCGCTTCGGCATCGACGAGAAAGCCCATCCATTTGTTCGCCAGTACGCCCGCGCCACCGGCTACAACGTCCACTTCCGCGACGAAGCGGACGTGCGGCGCGCGCTGGCGGGCTATTACGGCCTGGTCAGCTTCCTGGACGCCAAGGTCGGCAGGCTGATGGCGGCGCTGCATGAGTTCGGGTTGAAGGACGGGACGCGGGTCATGTACCTGAGCGACCACGGCGACAACGTTGGGGCTAGGGGGCTGTGGGGCAAGAGCACGATGTATGCGGAATCGGCCGGCATTCCGCTGATACTGGCGGGTGCCGGCATCCAGGCGGGGCGCGTGGAGGAAACGCCGGTCGGCCAGATCGACGTCTACGACACGGTGCTCGACGCCGTCGGCGTGCCCGCGGAGGCGAGTACGGCTTCGGCGCGATCGCGGTCGCTGTTGCGCGACTTGCCCGGCGATCGCGTCGTGCTGTCCGAGTATCACACCGTCGGCTCGCGCGCCGGCGTATTCATGCTGCGCGATGCCCATGCCAAGTACGTGCACTATTGCGACCATCCGCCTCAGCTGTTTGACCTCGACGAGGACCCGGACGAGCTGGACGACATCGCGGCGCGCTCGCCTGGGCGGGTGCGCGCCTGGCGCGACCGGTTGGCCGAATTCTGCGATCCGGACGAGGTGGATCGCCGCGCCAAGGCGCGCCAGGCCGAACTGATAGGCAAGTTCGGCGGCGCGGAAGCCATCCGGGCGGGGGCGGGCATAGGCGGCCATACCCCCGTCTCGGCATGACCACTTTTTTCCCATTCTTCATGCGGCCGCAAGGGCCGCCGCGCACATGCCAAAAAGCAGGAGACATGACATGAAACGCCCCAGGGGGTTGGGCAAGCTGATCGCGGTCGCGCTGGCGCTTGCAGCCGGATTGGCGCAGGCGCAGCCGGGAGGCGCCATCCGCCTGCTGGTGGGTTTTCCGGCCGGCGGCGCGCCCGATGCCGTGGCCCGTGTATTCGCCGAGCACTTGCGGCTGGCCAGCGGCGCCAACGTGGTCGTGGAGAATCGCGCGGGCGCGACCGGCAAGCTGGCCATCGACGCGGTGCTGGCGGCGCCGGCCGGCGGCCTCACGCTCATGGTGATGCCGTCCAGCTCGCTGCTGCTGACGCCCATGGTGCTGAAATCCGCGAACTACGACGCCGTGCGCGATTTCTCCGCCGTTTCGGCCCTGGCCGAGTATGGTTTCGGCATGGCGCTGGGCCCGGCCGCCCAGGGCGCCACCCTGGCCGATTTCTCCGCATGGGCCAAAAGCCACCCGGACAAGGCCAACTACGCCACGCCGGGACTGGGCACACCTCAGCATTTCCTGGGCGCGGAACTGGCCAGGCAGATAGGTGCGCCGCTGACGCACGTTCCCTATCGCGGGGGGGGCAATGCCGTGACGGACGTCCTGGGCGGCCAGGTGGCGGCGCTGATCACGACCGAGCAATTGCTCGTGCCCTACCAGGCGCAGGGCAAGCTGCGGGCCGTGCTCGTCACGTCGCCGCAACGCAACGCCAAGCTGCCCGGCGTGCCGACCGCCCGCGAGTCCGGCCTGCCGCAACTGGAGGCCGTGGACTGGTTCGGGCTGTTCGCCAGGGCCGGCACGCCTGCGGAGCGGCTGGCCGAATGGCAGACCCGCGCCGACGCCGTGCTGGCCAGCCCCGGCTACAGGAAGGCGATTGCCGACATGGGCT
The DNA here is from genome assembly GCF_002188465.1 of Pigmentiphaga sp. NML080357. Classification (GTDB taxonomy): domain Bacteria; phylum Pseudomonadota; class Gammaproteobacteria; order Burkholderiales; family Burkholderiaceae_B; genus Pigmentiphaga. The sequence continues at coordinate 136,538 of NZ_NINW01000029.1, forward strand.
ACGCGCTGCCCGCCCAACCCACCGCGGGGCTGGAGCGGCGGCTGGAGCGAGAGCGGGGGATATGGAGCGAGCGCATGCGGGTTTCCGGTTTCAAGGCAACGGAATAACATTTGCTGACGGCTGGGCCCAGGCCGCGCGGGCTGCCGGGCCGCGCGGCCGGTGGTCCGATGCGAACCTCCCGGCCTGAGGAGCACGCTATGCAGAAGTTGAACGCCCGGGAAATCGAACAGGCCATGGCGCAATTGGCGGATTGGGAGCTGGATGCCGCCCGCGGCGCCATCCGGCGCCGGTTCCAGTTCGACGACTTCGGCCAGGCTTTCGCGTTCATGACGCGCATCGCCTTGTATGCCGAGAAGAACAACCATCATCCCGAATGGTCCAACGTCTACAACCGGGTGGACATCACCTTGACCACCCACGATGCGGACGGCCTGACGCTGCGCGACATCGAGCTGGCGCGCCATGCGGACGAGGCCGCCCGCGCCTATCCGAAGAGGGCGGGATGAAACGCCCATCGACCGCGCCCAAGCACGGGCTGGCCGCCGGCGAGGCGGGCCGGCCCGAGCGGGCGGACTGGACCGTGGACCAGGGCTGGGAGCGCTACACGGCCGAAGAGCACGCAGTGTGGAAATTCCTGTTCGAACGCCAGGCCCGGCTGGTTCCTGGCCGTGCGTGCCGCGAGTTCGAGGCGGGCATGCGCGGCCTGCCCATCGGCGCCGACCAGATTCCCGATTTTCGCCGCCTGAGCGACGTGCTGGCCAAGCGCACCGGCTGGCAGGTGGTGGCCGTGCCGGGCCTGGTGCCTGACGACGTGTTCTTCGAGCATCTGGCCAACCGGCGCTTTCCGGCCGGGCAGTTCATCCGCCGATCCGACCAGCTCGACTATCTGGAAGAGCCCGACGTCTTCCACGACGTCTTCGGCCACGTGCCCATGCTGATGAACCCGATCCTGGCGGATTTCGTGCAGGCCTACGGCGAGGGCGGGCTGCGGGCCCAGCGCATGGGCGTGCTGCCCAACCTGGCGCGCGTCTACTGGTACACGGTGGAGTTCGGCCTGGTCAGACAGGCGGAAGGCCTGCGCATCTATGGATCGGGAATCATTTCTTCGTATGCCGAAAGCCTGTTCGCGCTGGACGATCCCTCGCCCAACCGCTTGCGGTTCGATCTCGAGCGCGTCATGCGTACCCGCTACCGCATCGACGATTTCCAGGAAACCTATTTCGTCCTGCACGATCTGGAGGAACTGCTGGAGCTGGCGCGGGTGGATTTCGCGCCCGTCTACGAGCGAGTCCGCACGCTGCCCGAGCTCGAGCCGGGCGAGCTGCTGGCGCAGGACGAAGTCATGACCGAAGGCACGGGCGCCTACCATGCCCGGGCAAGGGAGAACTAGCGTGGCATCCATGCATGCGGAACGGCGCACGGTGATGGTGACCGGTGCGGCGGGAACCCTCGGAAGCGCCGTGGCCGCGGCCTTCGCGGGCGAAGGTGCCAATCTCGTGCTGCTCGACCGGCGCGAGCCTCGCCTGCCCGAGGGCATCGATGCGTCGGCCTGCCTGGTCGCGCCGGTCGACCTGCTCGACGCAGGCCAGGTGTCGGCTGCCGCGGATCTGGCCCGCCAGCGTTTCGGCGCGATCGACGTGTTGTGCAATATCGCGGGCGGTTTCCGCATGGGCGAGGCGGTGCACGAGACCAGCAGCGATACCTGGGATTTCCTGTTCGACCTGAATGCCAGATCGGTGGTGCATGCCGCCCGGGCGGTCGTGCCGGGCATGATCGCCCGGCGTTCCGGCCGGATCGTCAACGTCGCGGCGTTTGCCGCCCGGCACGGCGTGGCGCGCATGGGCGCCTATTGCGCATCGAAGAGCGCCGTCGTCCGCCTGACCGAGGCGATGGCGGCCGAACTGCGCGAGCAGGGCATCAACGTCAACTGCGTCATGCCCACCATTATCGACACGCCGGAAAACCGGCGCGACATGCCCGATGCCGATCCCGCCAATTGGGTGGGGCCGGCCGACCTGGCCGAGGTGATCCGCTTCCTCGCCTCGCCCGCCGCCAAAGCCATCCACGGCGCGGCCCTTCCGGTAACCGGGCTGTCCTAGGGCGTGTTAACGCTAAAAGGAGCCTCGCACAGGCGGGCAATCGGTCGCCAGGCTAGGCGCGGTCGCCGCCGCGTGGCTGTGCCACGCAAGGTGAGCGCAACGACGCCTGGCGACCGATTGCCCGCCTGCCCGAAGGGTGAGTACCCAAATGAGCGCCCCTCCGCGTTGCGAATGCTCGCCGTGGTCCCGCCACGACTGCGCTTCGCGCCTTGATGGCCACTCATTTGGGTACTCATGCGAGGCTCCTTTTAGCGTTAACACGCCCTAGCGCCCGCAGGTCGCTAAGGGGTGAACTCACCCAAAGAGCCGAGTTCCTCGATGAGCTCGGCCCATGGGCGCCGTCCGGCCGACAGGTTCAAGCTTACGTGATGGGTGCCGGCTTCGCGCATGCGCGACAGGATGTCGCCGAGCGCCCGCAAGCCGGTGCGATAGCCCAGTTCGATCGGCTCCGCCGGGGCGTCGGAGCGGTCCAGCAGTTCGACCCGCATGGCCACGCCAAAGCCGCGGAACCGCCCCGGGGCGGCGCGTTCCACCGCTTGCCGCCAGAAACGATGCCGACCTTGCTGGACTTCCGGTTCGCGGTGGTACGTCATCCAGCCGATGGCATGGCGGGCGATCCAGTCCAGGCTCTGGCCCGCCGATCCAACGGCCAGCATGGGAATGGGCATGGCTGCGCGCGGGCGCAGGCTGAAATCGATGGGCGGATCGTCGAGCCGGTCGGGCAGCACCCGCGCCGGCAGTTCCAGGGCCGCCGCCAATTGTTCCCAGCGGGCGCGGAAGTCTTCGCGGCGCCGGGCGGCATCGCGGCCGAATGCGAGGTACTCCGGCGGCCGGTCTCCCGAGCCCAGCCCCAGCATGAAGCGACCAGGCGCCAGGGCCGCGACCGAGGTCGCGCCCTTGGCGACGTGCAGGGGATGCCTGAGGGTCAATACGATGGCGCCGGTCACCAGCGCGATGCGATGGGTATGGGCGGCGAGCGCGCCCAGCCACACCCAGGGATCCAGATGGCCGATCGATTCCGGATACCCCGGATGGTTGAGCGGCACGTCGCGCACCCACAGCGCGGCGAACCCGGCCGCCTCCGCCTGCGCGGCCAACTCCAGTTGCCGGCGGAAATCCACTTCGCGTTCGCCCTTGTATTCGGCCGCTTCGACCCACGGCAGGCCCAACCCGATCGACAGCCTGCCGGGCTGGAACAGGGCCGTCGCGGGCGTCAGCGGACTTTCATGCATCAGGCGCTCCGCCTGGCGGCCGGGTGGAGAACGCCGGGGGCCGTCACCTCAAGCCGGCTCCATGCCGTTGCTGCGCTTGATCTGCGCGGTATCGGCGCTGGCCATGAAGGCGAGCAGCTCGCGCACGGCCTCCGGCTGGGCCGAGGCGGTGGCCACGCCGGCCGAGAAGGTCGTCAGCGTCTGGATCTCGGGCGGCAGCGGGCCCAGGATATCGATGCCGGGCAGGTTCATCATTTCGCTCAATTGCTGGAAGCCGAGCTCGACCTCGCCCTTGGCAATGAGCGATCCGACGGGGACGCCGGGCGTCGCCTGCACCGTGCGGTCCTTGATCTGGTCCGCGATGCCCCAGCGTTCGAACAACTTGGCAAGGTAGATGCCGCTCGGGCCGGTTGAATAGCCGATGGTGCGGGCGTCGAGCACCGCCTGCTTGAGCGCCTGTTCCGAGCCGATGTCCACGCGCGGTGCGCCGGCGCGCACGGCCACGTAGACACCGGACTTGACCAGGTCCGCCCGGCTGCCGGCCACGATGCGGCCGGCTTCGGTCAACTGGTCGATGACATTGGCGGCCAGCACCACCGCGTCGAACGCTTCGCCTGCCTGCACCCGCTTGGCGGCGTCCACGCCTCCCACGGATTCCACGAGGATTTGCTGCGAATGCGACTGCTGGAACTTGGCAACGAGATCGGCAAGCAGCTGCTTGGTTGCCATCGAAGAAATGATATGGATCTGGGAGGCCATGCGGTTTGCTTCCTGTAGATCGGGCCGGCGGCATGAGAGGCCCGCGCTTGCGGAGAATTAGAACACAGCGAGGTCAGTCACCCCGCCCCCATTCGTCGACGAAGGTGTCGCGGAATGCACGCAGCCAGTCCAGGCGCTTTTCTGCCAGCCGGGCGCCGGCCGCGGTCCGCATGGTGGCGGGCAGGGTGGCGAGCTTGGCTTCGATATGGTCCAGCGCGTAGGCCCGGTCGTCGAGCGGCCGGTCGCGGGCGAGCGGGTCGGCAGGGTGGGCCAGCGCCGATCCCATCCGGCCCGCGGTGTAGTACAGGCGGGCCAGCCCCACCGCGCCCAGCGCGTCCAGGCGGTCGGCATCCTGGACGATGCAGGCCTCGATGGTGCGCGGGGCGATGCCGGCCGAAAAACTGTGCGCCTCGATGGCATGGGCCACGCCGTCCAGCTTGTCGGCCGGAAATCCGGCATCGGCCAGCAGGCGCCGGGCACGTTCGGCCGCCATGCGGGAGGCCCGCGCGCGGTCGGGATGCTGCTTGGGCAGGTTGACGATGTCGTGCAGATGGCAGGCGGCGAGGACGATCAGCGGATCCGCTTCGGGATGCTCGGCCAGCAGGCTCGCGGCCGCGCGCCATACGCGCGCCACGTGCGTGGCGTCATGGGCGCCGTCCGCCCCGTCGTCGGGCATGGCCATTGCGGCCAGACGGGCGCGCCACTCATCCAGCTCGCCGCCCATGCCCGCTTCAGCCCGGGGCATGCGCAAGCACGTTGACGACATTGCCGAACGGGTCCCGGACATAGAAGCGCCTCACGCCCCAAGGTTCGTCGCAGGGGCCATAGACGATCTCGGCTCCCCGCGAGCGAGCCCGGGCGTGGACCTCGTCCACGTCGTCCACTTCGATGGACAGCGCCGGCACCATCGTGCCCGAGCCGCCTTCGCTGGCCACGCTCAGCTGCGGCGTTTGTTTGCCGCCGGACGCGAAAGTCAGCAGCCAGCCGTGGTCCATCACGATCTCCAATCCCAGCAAGTCTTCATAGAAGGCGCGGGCCAGGGCGGGATCGGGAGCGGCGAGATTGGCAACGATGCGGCGGACTGTCATGGGAGAGCGATTCACGGAAGGCGCTTCCGGCATTCTATCGCCGCCGATGTGCCAGCCGGTTCTTGCAAAATTTTTGAACGTCGTATAAAAATGAACTTAGTTCAATATAGTGACAGGAAGTTCGCATGGAATCCCCGTCCCCGGAAACCGGCCGCAGGGAGCGCAAACGCCACCACACCATGGATCATCTCGCGGCCACGGCTTTCCGCCTGTTCGAGGCGCATGGATACGATGCCGTCACCATGGAGTCGGTCGCATCGCATGCCGACGTGGCGAAGGGCACGCTGTACAACCATTTCCCCGTCAAGGAGGCGCTGCTGGCGCACCAGTTCCATGCCGAGCTGGCGGCGGGGCTCGAGGCGTTGCGCGAGGCCATCGCCGCGCAATCCGGTTTCGCCGCGCGGCTGCGCTACCTGCTGGCCGCGTCGGCGCAATGGTGCGAGGGCCGCCGCGACTACCTGCCTCATTACCTGCAGTTCAGGCTGGCCGGGCCCGACGCGGCCGCGCGCTACCGGGGCGATCGCGGCGCATCGAGCGGCATCGACCGGGCGTTCGGCGCGCTCATCCGGTCGGGGCTGGAGGACGGGTCGCTGCGGCCGGGCCAGGACGCCGACCGGCTGACCGCTTTCCTGCAGCATCTGCACCTGGGCGCCCTGATGCATTGGCTGGCGACGCCCGGACTCGACCTGCGGGCGGAGTTCGACGCCATGGTCGATTTCTTCCTTGCCGGCGCGTCTTCCGGCGGGGCGGATGCCGCGCGGCGGCGGGGGAACGGACAGTGACCGGTTTCATCCTCGATTGGCCCGCGGCGGCGGAGCGCGGACCGGGCGCCGCCGGCGGCAAGGGCTGGCAGTTGGGCCGCATGGCCGAACTCGGGCTGCCCGTGCCGGACGGCTTCGTCATCGCGGCCGAGGCGAGCCGGTCGCATGGCATCGGCCAGCCGGTGCCCGCACCCGTATTGGCAGCGGTCGAAGCCGAGATCGCGCGGCGCGGCTGGACCGGGCGCCCGTTGGCGGTGCGCTCGTCGGCGCCGCAGGAGGATTCGGGCAGCGCCTCGTTCGCGGGCATTCATCGTTCGCACCTCAATGTGCGCGGACCGGCGGCGATGGCCGTCGCCATCCGGTCCGTATGGGACTCGGCCTGGGAAGAGCCGGCCCTGGCCTATCGCCAGCGTGCCGGCATCTCGCGGGACGACGTATCGATGGCAGTGGTGGTCATGCCCTTGCTCGATACCGTGGCCAGCGGCATTGCCTTCACCTGCGATCCTCTTTCCGGCCGGGACGACCAGGTCGTCGTGCATGCGCACTGGGGGCTGGGCGAGGCGCTGGTGGGAGGACAGGCGCAGGGCGACGAATACCGGCTGCAGGAACGGCTGCCCGGCCAGCCGCTGGCGCTGGTGGCGCAGCAGCGAGGCACGAAGCAGCGCATGACGCGGGCCGCCGCGCGAGGCGGCACCGAACTGGCGCCGACGCCGGCCGAGCAGGCAAGCGGCGCCGTGCTCACCGATGGCCAGGCCGAGACTCTGGGCGCGCTCGCACGCGAGGCCGCCTGCGCGCTGGATTACGCCGCCCCCTGGTACGACCTGGAGTGGACCTGGGACGGCACGCGTTTCTGGATTGTCCAGGCGCGTCCGGTCACGGCACGGCGGCGCCATACCTACCCGGCGCTGCAGGGCCAGCCCGGATTGTGGTCGCGGGCCAATACCCGGGAAGTCCTGCCCGAACCGCTTTCCGCGCTCGAATGGGGCCTGGACCGCTGGATGGTGGACCGCATGTTGACGCGCGGTTATGTGCTCAGCGGCTACACACCGCTGCCCGGGGTTCGCCGCGCGGCGCTGCACTGGGGACGCCTGTACCTGGATGCCTCGGTCATGCAATGGGAAGCCTACGATGCGCTGGGCATCGCGCCCCAGGCCATCAACCGCCTGCTCGGCGGCTCCCAGCCGGAAATCTCGGTTCCTCCACGCTCGGCGCGCCAGCGGCTGCGGCACGGCGCAAGCATGCTGCGCTATATGTGGCATGCCGGCGGGATGCGTCGCCGCGCCGGCCGGATCCTGGATGCCGCCCGCCGCCAGGCGGCGCAATGGCGGCAGGCGCCTTTGCCCGCTGGTGCGCCGGGCCTCGCTCATCGCCTGAGAGAACGATTCGATGCCATGCATCGCGCCGACGATCTCTTCTTCCTGCAAGGATCGGCCGGTGGAACCTTGTCCGGCCTCGTCGACCTCGTCGGGAAATATTGCCCTGGCGAAGGGCATGCGCTCGTCGCGGCCCTGATGGCGGGCGGCGAACCGAGCGTGACGGCCCGCCAGGCGTACGAGCTGATGGAATTGGCCGCCGTCGCGGCCGCCGATCCTCCGGCCCTGGCCTGGTTGCGCCACCCGGGCCGCGATGCCGCGGCCTGGGCACGCGAGCTCGGGGAGGACTCGCCCTTCCGCCGGGCCTTCGCCGTTTTCCTCGACCGCTATGGCCATCGCGCCATTGCCGAAAGCTATTTAGGCAGCCCGCGCTGGCGCGAAGACCCCGCCTACCTGTTCGACATGGTGGCGGGGTTCATCGGCCACGATCCGCAAGCGCAGCGCCGCCGCCAGCGCGAAGCCGCCGACCAGGCCTGGCGCCGGCTGCGCGAACGGGCTCCCGGCTGGGCGCTGCCGCTGGTGCGCTGGCTGGTCAAGGTCTCCACGCAGGAAAGCAATCATCGCGAAGCGGCCCGCAGCGCGCTCATGGCCTATCTGGAAGTGCTGCGCCGGGAGCTGCTGGCGGCGGGAGGCATGCTGGCCGGTCCCGACGGCCTGGCGCGGCCCGAGGACGTGTTCCATCTGACGCTGGACGAGATCTACGCGGCGCTCGAAGGCAGCCTGGCGCCGAGGCACGCGGCCGTCAGGGCCGCCTGGCGACGTGCGCGGCGAGAGGCGTGGGCGGCGCAGCGCGAGCCGGAAGTGCTGATCGAAGCGGCGCAAGGGGCGGTGGCCCCCTTGCCCGGCGATGGCCGCGTCGGCGGCCGTGGCGGCGACGCCTGGTCCGGCACGCCGGTGGGAACCGGCCATGCGCGGGGAGTCGCCCACGTGGCCAAGGGCCCGCGCGACGGAGTCGGCATGGCGCCCGGCAGCGTGCTCGTGGCGCCCTCCACCGACCCGGCATGGACGCCGCTATTCCTGCGGGCCGGCGCCCTTGTCATGGAGACGGGCGGATACCTGTCGCACGGCGCCATCGTCGCGCGCGAGTTCGGCATTCCCGCCGTGGCCAACCTGCCCGGCATACTCGAGCAGGTCGCGACGGGCGACCTGCTCGACGTGGATGGACATGGAGGAACGGTGCGCAGGATTGCGCGCGCTGGATGAGACATCCGGGGATGGGTAAAGTGGTGACTATCCTTCCCAGATTCCCCGGCCGCCCTTGAGCTCGTCCACGTCCTCCGATCCCCGCCTGAATCGACTGCGCCGCATGAAGCTCGGCGCGCTCGGCCTCCTGGCCGCCGCGCTGGCCGGGTTCGCGCTCAGCCACGCCATGGGCGGGCAGGGTGCCTGGGCATGGGTGCGCGCGTTCTGCGAGGCCGCGGCGGTCGGCGCGCTGGCGGACTGGTTCGCCGTCGTGGCGCTGTTCAAGCGGCCACTGGGCCTGCCGATTCCGCACACCGCCATCATCCCCAGCAACAAGGCTCGCCTGGCCGACAACCTGGCTGTTTTCGTGCGCGACCATTTCCTCGATCCCGACGCCTTGCTCGCCCGGCTGAAGGTGTTCGACCCGGCGAGCCGGCTAGGGACGTGGCTGAGCGAACCGGCCCAGGCCCGGGCGGTCGCCGCGATGGTGCGCACCTGGCTGTCGGAGGCGCTGGACCTGCTCGACGAGCGCGCCGTGCGCGACGCCATCCAGGGATTCGTGGTGTCGCGGTTGCGCGCATGGGACGCCGGCGCCACCGCGGGCGAGGTGCTGGGACTCCTGACCCGCGACGGACGCCATCACCAGTTGCTGGACGAGGCCCTGCGGCGCCTGGGCGGCTACCTGGACGACGAAGGCGTCAAGGCGCGCGTCTCGGGCCTGATGGTGAAGTACGCGCGCAAGGAATGGCCCAAGATCGTCGGGACGGTCAATCTGGTGAGATCCGTGGACAGCATCGCCGACAGCCTGGCGGACAGGCTGGCCCGCGCCATGCTGGACGAACTGCAGGAAGTGCTGTCCCGTCCGGACCATCCGCTGCGCCGCGACTACGAGGAATGGGTCGAGGCCTACGTGGCCCGCTTGCGCGACGATGAGGCGTTGCGCGAACAGATCGACCGGATCAAGTCGAGGCTGATCGACCAGCCCACGGTGCGCGACTATGTACAGGGTCTATGGGGAGAGATCCATGCCGCCCTGCGCAGGAATCTCGACAGCGACGCGTCCCCCCTGGTGCGGCACCTGGAGCGGAGCCTGCTCGGCCTCGGGCGCCAGCTGGCGGGCAACCCCGCGCTGCGCGACGCGATCAACGAACACGTCATGACGGGCGCCCGCAGCCTGGCGGCCCGCCTGCGGGCGGGCGTGACCGAACACATCGCGCAGACGGTCAAGGGATGGGACGAGCGGCGACTGGTGCAGGAGCTGGAGCTGAGCGTGGGCCGCGACCTGCAGTACATCCGCTACAACGGCACACTGGTGGGAGGGCTGATCGGCGTGGTGCTGCATGCGCTGGTGGTGACGCTGGGCGGGTGAGGCCCGGCTCAGGCAGCGTCGTCGCCCAAGGCCGGCGCGCGTCTGCCGCCCCGCAGTATGCGTGCCGCGACGGCGGCGGCGAACACGACCAGGATCGCGCCGATCAGCGCCGTAAGCTGCAGCGCATCCACGAATGCCGCGCGGGCCGCCGCCAGCATGGCCTCGGCCGCGGGGCCGGGCAGCGAATGGGCGGCCGCCACCGCGCCGCCCAGGGTGGACGAGGCGGCCGCGGCAAGCTCCGGCGGCATGCCGTCCGGCATGGCCTGCGCCAGGCCGGCGCGATAAATCATCGTGCCTATGCTGCCGAACAGGGCGATGCCGAGCGCCCCGCTGAATTCGGCGCTGGTCTCGGATATGGCCGACGCCGACCCCGCGCGCTCCGGCGGCGCCGACGTGATGATCATCTCGTTGCCGATGGTGAACACGGGCGCCATTCCCAGGCTCATGACGATCATGCCGGCCATCAATACCTCCAACCCGAACCGGCCGCCGGCGGGCAGGATCAGCGCAAAGCCCACGGCCGCCGCCAGCAGTCCGCCCACGAAGATGGCGAGTGGCGACACGCGCCGGGCCAGGCGCGGCGCGAGCAGCGAGCCCACGACGAAACCCAGCGCCCAAGGCACCGTTACCAGGCCCGCGCGCAGCGGGTCCAGGCCCAGCACCAGCTGCAGATACTGGGTAATGAATATGTAGACCCCGAACATGGCCAGGCATGACAAGGCATAGGCCGCGATGGCCGCGCTGAAGGCCGGCCGCAGGAACAGGCTCATGTCCAGCAGCGGGTAAGGCAGGCACCGCTGCCGGCGCACGAAGGCCACGCCCACCGCCAGCCCGGCCACGATAGCGGCCGCGGGCGCCCAGGCCAGGCCATGCTGGGCGATCTGCTTGAGCCCGTAGATCATCGCCAGCACCGCGGCCAGGGATTGCGCCACGCTCAGCGCATCGATGCGGCCGGCTTCCGGGTCGCGGTACTCCGGCAGCAGCAGCGGACCCAGCACCAGCAGGAGCAGCATCACCGGCACCGCCACCAGAAAAACCGAGCCCCACCAGAAGAACTGCAGCAGCAGCCCGCCCACCAGCGGTCCGATGGCGCTGCCCAGCGAGAAGCTCGCGATCCAGATGCCGATGGCGAGCTGCCGTTCATGCTCGTCGTGGAACATGTTGCGGATCAGGGACATGGTCGAGGGCGCCAGGGTCGCGCCCGCAATGCCGAGCAGGGCTCGCATGGCGATCAGCATGCCGGCGCTGTCGGAAAAGGCCGCGATGGCCGACGCGCCGCCGAAGGCGGCGGCGCCGATCAGCAGCAGCTTGCGCCGGCCGATGCGGTCGCCCAGCGTGCCCATGGTGATCAGCAGCCCCGCCACCAGGAAACCGTAGATATCGATGATCCACAGCAATTGGGAGCTGGAGGGATTCAGCTGCGCGCTGATGGCGGGTACGGCCAGGTTCAGCACGGTCAGGTCCATGGCATACACCATGCAGGGCAGGGCGATGACGGCCAGCCCTATCCATTCCTTGCGGGTGGCCTTGCCGGGAGAAGAAGATGTCATGAGTCGGGACGCTTGAAGATGGAGAATGATGGCGGCGGCGGATGACAGGCGTGCGGCGGTGCGCGGCCTGTCATGCCCGCCCGCCCTCTGGCGCAAGCGCTTCGGCCGCGCGCGCCAATAGGAGCTCCTGTTCCCGCAGGTTGCGCGTCATCGCCGCCGCGCGCAGGAACTCCTCGCGCGCTTCGGCACGGCGGCCGAGCTTGAGCAGCATGTCGCCGCGCACGCTGGGCAGCCAATGATAGTTCGCCATGGCCGGCTCGGACTGCAGCGCGTCCACCAGCTCCAGGCCTGCCGCCGGACCGAACGCCATGCCGACGGCCACCGCCCGGTTCAATTCCACCACCGGCGAAGGCGCCACCTGTGCCAGGGCGTCGTAGAGCGCCACGATCTGTTCCCAATCGGTCTCCTGCGGGCGCCGGGCGCGCGCATGGCAGGCGGCCAGCGCCGCTTGCAGGGCATAGGGGCCGCGCGCCCCGCCCAGCGACTCCGAACGCGCCAGGGCGGCCAGGCCGCGCCGTATCAGCAGCGGATCCCAGCGCGCGCGATCCTGTTCCATCAACAGCACGGGGCGTCCGTCTGCATCGGTGCGGGCCGGGATGCGCGAGGCCTGCAGTTCCAGCAGCGCGCACAGGCCGTGCACTTCGCTCTCGTCGGGAGAAAGCCCGGCCAGCACGCGCGCCAGGCGCAGCGCCTCGTCGCAGAGCGCCGGGCGCATCCAGTCGTCGCCGGCGGTGGCCGAATAGCCCTCGTTGAAGATCAGGTAGATCACCTCGAGGACGGAGGCGAGCCGCGCCGCGCGCTCCTGTTCGCGCGGCACCTCGAACGGCACCTTGGCCGCCGTCAGCGCCCGCTTGGCGCGCACGATGCGTTGTGCGATGGTGGCCTCGGGCACGAGGAAGGCGCGGGCGATCTCCTGCGCCGTCAGCCCGCCCAGCAGCCGCAGCGTCAGCGCCACGCGCGCATCGGTGGACAGCACCGGGTGGCACGCGGTGAAGATGAGGCGCAGCAGGTCGTCGCCCACCTCGTCTTCGCGGGCCGCTTCGAACTGCGCGGCCGGGTCGGGCGCATACCCGTCCTGCAGCAGTTCGGTCTCGTGGCCGTACTCCTCCTGCTTGCGGGCATGCAAGGCTGCCTGCCGCAGCCGGTCCAGGGCCCGGTTCTTCGCCGTCGTCATCAGCCACGCTCCGGGATTGTCGGGCACGCCGTCCCGGGGCCAGCGCTCGAGCGCGGACACCAGCGCATCCTGCGCCAGCTCCTCGGCCAGGCCGACGTCGCGCACCATGCGCGCGACGCTGGCGATGATCTTGGCCGACTCGATGCGCCATACGGCCTCGATGGCATGGTGGGTGGCCGCCTGCGTCACGGGCTCAGCCTTGCTCGACGGTGCTCGGGTCCATGTAGAAGACCTCCCAGATGTGGCCGTCGAGATCGTCGAAGCCATGGGAGTACATGAACCCGTGGTCCTGGGCGGGACGCGGCGCCGTGCCGCCGGCCGCCAGGGCCTTGCTGACCAGGTCGTCGACCTCGGCCCTGCTTTCGCAGCTCAGCGCCACCAGCACCTCCGTGCTGCGCGTGGCATCGCTGATTTCCTTGTTGATGAAAGAGCGGAAATACTCCGACGTGAGCAGCATGGCGTAGAGGTTCTCGCCGATGACCATGCAGGCCGCCTGGTCGTTGGTGAACTGCGGGTTGAAGGTGAAGCCGAGCTTGCCAAAGAATTCCTTGGAGCGGGGCAGGTCGGCGACGGGAAAATTCACGAACATTTGCTTGTGCATGATGAGGCCTCTCGTTGGCGGGACGTGGAATTCCGGGAGTCAGTGGCTGGCGGTCTCGAGCTGGCGGAAGCGCTCGATCGCGGCGTTTTGCTCGAAGTCCTCGAGCTCGAATATCTCGCGGACCTCGATCTCGCCGTCCGCGGTCTCGCCCATGGGCGCGGGAAAGCGGCGGGCCCATTCCATGGCTTCGTCGCGCGAGCGGACCTGTATCAGCGTATAGCCGGCGATCAGTTCCTTGGTCTCGGCGAACGGACCGTCGACGACGGTGCCTTTGCCCGCGCGGTAGCGGATGCGCCAGCCGCGGGAGGAGGGTTTCAGGCCGTTGGCGTCGAGCAGCACGCCCGCCTTGGCCAGTTCTTCGTGGTAGGCCGCCATGGCGGCCAGCAGGGGCTCCTCGGGCATGACGCCGGCCTCGGTATCGGCCGTGGCGCGCACGATGATCATGAATCGCATGGTGGTTTCTCCGGTGATCGCGAGCCCGGGGGCGGGCTCTTGTCGGTACGACGAACGAGCGTGGTCCGGATCGACACGGCACATGCGATCTAGGGAAACTACCTAGTCGCGAGGACGGGCGGGACTATTGGTAGCAGGGCGCGATCTCGCGAACCTCGACCGTGCACCACTGCGCGGCCGGGCAGGATTCCGCGATGGCCACCGCTTCTTCCCGCGTGGCGCAGTCGAGGAGGAAAAAGCCGCCTATCATTTCCTTGGCTTCGGCGAACGGGCCGTCGACCATCCGGGTGCGTCCGTCCCGTTTCTGTATCCGCACGGCGCGGTCCTGCGAGGCCAGCGATTCCGCCGCCATGAGCATCCCTCGTGACTTCAGGTCGGCCCCGAACGCCAGCATGCGGTCGTAGAGGTCTCGGCCGGCCTGTTCGGTGCGCTCGGCGCGCTGGCCGGTGGGTTCGACGATGAGAAGCATATAGGCCATGGAAGCTCGCACGGATAGGGTCGGCGAGGGCCGACGAGGGCGGGACGCAGATTCTTGCAGATTTTGGCCGGTTTTTCATGACCATGTGTAAGCTGTCCGGCCAGGATTTGACCCCTTCGGCAACCGCCTGCGTTTCTGCGAGTCCGAATGATCCGCGGACGTTCGCGCATTCAGATGCGCAACTGATACGAGCGAGTCTGTCGTATCTTGCCGGCAAGGCCGCACGCCGGCGTCGGCCGCCCTGCTGGGCGCAGCATCGATATCGGCCAACGCGGTCGCCAAGGCGGCGCCCGGCGGACACACCTTGCTCGTGAAGAGCGAATCCACCATTACCGGCAATCCGTTTCTGTACGAGAAGCTGCCCTACGATGCGCTGCGCGACCTGGCGCCGGTCTCGCAACGGGTCAGTCTGCCGCAGATGGTTCTCGCGCATCCCCCGGTCAAGGCCGGCTCGCTGGACGAGCTGGTGGCGCAGGCGCGCGGCCCAACGAGCTGAACTTCCTCCGCGACTCGGCTGTCCGCGCCGCTACGTTGCCTGCGACGCCGAGGGTGCGTCCGTTTTCTCCACGGTCGCCAGCGCGGCGATCAATTTCTCGTTGAACGCCGGCAAGTCGGCCGGCTTGCGGCTGGTGATCAGGTTGCCGTCCAGCACCACTTCCTCGTCCACCCAATTCCCCCCCGCGTTGCGGATGTCGTCCTGCAGCGACGGCCAGCTCGTCAATTGCCTGCCGTCCACAAGGCCCGCGGACACCAGCAGCCACGGTCCATGGCATATGACTGCGACCGGCTTGCCCTGGTTGTGGATGGCCTGCACGAAGCGCCGCGCGCCTTCCTCCATCCTGATCACGTCGGCGTTGAAGACTCCGCCTGGCACCACCACGCCGGCGAAATCGCCAGGCTCCGCGTCATCCCAGCTCAGGTCCACCTTGAAGCTGTCCGCCTTCTCGTCGTGTTTCATGCCCCGGATGCGGCCGGCGGTGGCAGACAGGATACGCACGGTCGCACCTGCCTGTTCCAGGGCGTCTTTCGGGCCGGTCAATTCCACCTGCTCGAAGTTGTCGGTGGCCAGTATCGCGACGGTCAATCCTTGCAACGGCTTTGCCATGAATATTCTCCCTGGGGTGTAGAGCCAAGCTCAAGCCGGGGGAGGCAGCAAACGGCGTGCCCGTACGCGGGACGCGCGTGCAAGGGGCTCGGGTATACCCTA
Organism: Pigmentiphaga sp. NML080357; assembly: GCF_002188465.1. Classification (GTDB taxonomy): domain Bacteria; phylum Pseudomonadota; class Gammaproteobacteria; order Burkholderiales; family Burkholderiaceae_B; genus Pigmentiphaga. The sequence continues at coordinate 151,843 of NZ_NINW01000029.1, forward strand.
AAACGAGTATCATTATGCGCAAATGTCCGATCACCCACGTTCCACCTCGACCCCGTCCGATCGAGCTGGCGGCACTGCTGCGTCCAATGCCTCGGAATTGGCTTCACCGGTAGAAGACCAGCGCCAGCTGGTGCTGGCGCTGATCGGGATCTGCGCCGTCGTCATGCTGGTCGCGCTCGATTCCACCATCGTCGGCACCATTCTTCCCCGCGTGGTGGGCGAACTCGGCGGCATGCCCCTCTACGCCTGGGTCGGTACCGGCTACCTGCTGGCGTCGGCCATCGTCATCCCTATCTTCGGCCGGCTCGGCGACCTGTTCGGCCGCAAGCATTTCATCCTGATCTCGCTGTGCCTGGTGGCCTTTGGCTCGGTGCTCTGCGGCATCAGCCAATCCATGCCGCACTTGATCGCCGCCCGCACGCTGCAGGGCATAGGCGGCGGCATGATGATCGCCACCGCGTTCGCCGCGCCGGCGGACCTGTTTCCGGACGCGCTGCGCCGGGTGCGCTGGCAGGCCCTCATCTCGACTTCCTTCGCCGTGGCCAGCGGAGTCGGGCCGATGCTGGGCGGCGTGATTACCGAGAGTTTCGGCTGGCGCGCGGCATTCTTCGTGAGCCCGGTCATGGCGGTGGTGGCCTTCGTCATGCTGCTGATCTATTTCCCGCTGCTCAAGCCCCGGCACGAGCAGCCGCCGCGCATCGACTGGCTGGGCGGCGTGCTGCTGGCGCTGGCCGTGGGCACGCCGATGGCGGCGCTGGAGCTGGGGTTTTCGTCGCCGCCGCGCCCCGCGCTGGGGCTGGTGTTCGTCGTCCTGGCGGCCGTGGCCCTCGTCCTCCTGGTCTGGTATGAGCGCAAGCTCGAGCAGCCCATGTTCCCGCTGCGGGTGCTCGAACCCAGGGAGTCGCGGCTATTGAACATCGTCGGCGTCATGACGGGAGCCGTGATGTTCATCCTGATCTACTACGGTCCGCTCCTCTTGCAGGTCGAGGTCGGCCTGACCCCCACCGAGGCGGGCATGATCCTGGCGCCGCTGGTGGCCTGCATACCGGTGGGCAGCGTCATCAACGGGCGATTGTTCCCGCGCCAGAGCCAGCCGCAGCGCCTGATGGTGTTCGGTGCGCTGCTGCTGGCCATCGGATGCGTGGGAGTCATGTTCCTGGAGCGGGGGTCGTCGATGGTATTCGCCGTCGCGGCCTTCGGGCTCGCCGGCATCGGCATGGGCTTCATCATTCCCAACCTGACGCTGTTCATGCAGATGATCGCCGAACGGCGCGACGTGGGCGTGGCCTCGGCCCTGATCCAGACCACCCGCACCCTGGGCAGCGCGGTGGGCACTGCGCTGGTGGGCATCGTCATCGCGCGCACGTCGGTCAACGCCGGCATCCAGGCCGGCATGGTGATGGCCATCGTCTTCTGCGCAGCGATGATGGCGCTTTCCCAGCGCATCAAGATGAAGAACGTGCGCCGCTGAATAGGCCCTAGTGCAGGAAGGTGTGGTAGGCCACCAGCGCGGCGATCACGCCCAGCGCGACCAGCCACGACAGCCGGTTGATCCATTGCGAAGGCAGATGCAGCGAATGCCCCCCGGCGGCCGCCAGCGAACGGGGCGCGCGGGGCGGACGCGGCTCCGGGCGCTCGAGCGCCCGGCACGCACAGACCGAGAACAGCGCGAAGAAGTTGTCCATCATCTTGCGCGCGATCTTCTCGGCCTGGTCGGCCCGCAGTTGGCTGAGCCGGCCTTCCAGATCGGCGTGGGCCGTGTACGAGACCCGGGTACCGTCGCCTTCGGGAGCGAGCCGGATATCGGCGTATCCCTTGGCCGAACCGGCCGCGCCGCCTTCACCTTCGAAGGTGAGGTGGTAGGAATGGGGGGGGTGGATGTCGGTGAGCTGCAATCGGCCCTGGAAGCGGGCGGATACCGGGCCGACTTCGGCGCGCAGGTTGACCTGATATTCGTGGTCGGAGATCCGCTCGACCTTCTCGCATCCGCTGATACAGACCTTGAGCGTCTCGGGTGCGATGAGCTTGTTCCAGGTACGTTCTTGAGACGCTGGAATCAGGCGCGAACCGGAAATTTCCATGATGAGTCTCCTTCGCCGTAGGGGCAGGCTTGCGCGCTGCCATGTTGGCTGGCCGGCCGGTCTGCGCCGGCTGGGCTAGGGCGTTGACGTCCTTGTGGTCAATGTGCCACTAATCGTCCGGAGTGTCCAGCAAGCCGGGGCGCCGAAGGGGGATGCGGCAGGCCGGGAGGCGGGCAAGGGCGCGGCGCCGCTTGGCCCGCCGGGCGGAAACATAGGTAACGAACCGTTCCGCCCCCGGAGCCTCGGCGGGGTCAGGAAGAACGCAGATCGGGCAGCGGCCGGGGGCGCCGCTGGTGGTCCGTGGCGACGTAGACCAGCGTGGCCTCGGTCACCTTCACCACTTCGGAATTGAGCCGGATGCGCTCGGCGTAGACTTCGACCGCGACCGTGATCGAGGTGCGGCCGGTCTTGACGATGTGAGCGTAGAAGCTGAGCAGGTCACCCACGAAGACCGGTTCCTTGAAGACGAAGGACGTCACGGCGACCGTGGCCACGCGGCCGTTGGCCCGCCCCTGCGCCGGCACCGATCCGGCCAGGTCCACCTGGGCCATGATCCAGCCGCCGAAGACGTCGCCCGAGGGGTTGGCGTCGGCGGGCATGGGGATGACGCGCAGCACGGGCATCTGGCCTTCGGGCAGCGAGTTGGGGGCGGGGGGCGGATACGGTAGCGAAGCAGTCACGCTGGACTCCAGGAAAAAACGACGATGCGGCGCGCGGCCGCCCGGGAAAGTGTAGTCGCCCCGGCGCGCCGGCGCAGGCCCACGGTACAATTTCTCCCGGTTCCCCCACGGTTGCAAGCATGGAAGCCAAGTGGCTCGAAGACTTCATCGCGCTCGCCGAAACCCGTTCGTTTTCGCGGGCCGCCGAGCTCAGGCACATCACGCAGCCCGCCTTTTCCCGCCGCATCCAGGCGCTTGAAGCCTGGGTCGGCACCGACCTGGTCGATCGCGCCGTCTACCCCACCCGCCTGACGCCCGCCGGCGAGACCTTCCGCGCCGAAGCCATCGCCATGCTGGCGAAGCTGGACGAGACGCGCGCCATGCTGCGCGGCATGCGGCCGGCCTCGCAGGCGGTGCTCGATTTCGCCGTGCCGCACACCTTGTCGCTGACTTTTTTCCCGCGCTGGCTGAGCCGCATCCGTACCGAGGCGGGCCTGCCCGAGTTCACCGCCCGGCTGATGGCGCTGAACGTGCATGACGCGGCAATGAGCCTGGTGCAGGGCGGCAGCGATCTCGCCATGGTTTATTACCACCCCCGCCTGCCGGTGCAGCTCGATCCGCGCCACTACGACATGCTCGTGCTCGGCACCGAGGCCGTCTATCCCTACGCGCGCAGCAATCCCGACGGCACGCCGCAATACGTGCTGGGCGAAGGCGGCTCCGTGCCCTACCTGGCCTATGCGCCCAACGCCTACCTGGGCCGCATCGCCGACCTCATCCTGGCGGCCGCCCAGCCCCGGCCGGCCCTGGACGAACGCTACGAAACCGACATGGCCGAAGGCCTGAAGGCCATGGCGCTGGAAGGGCACGGCGTAGCCTTCCTGCCGGAAAGCGCCGTCAACCGGGAGGTCGCATCGCGCCGGCTGGCATGCGCGGGAGCGGCCTACACCGAGACCATGGAAATCCGGCTCTACCGCGAGCATCCGCCGGCCGGCGCTTCGCCCAAGCCGCTGGTGGACGAGCTCTGGCAATACCTGTCGCAGGCGCGCTGACACGCGCGCCGGGCGGGCGCCCGCCTTCCCGGCAATGCAAAAAAAACATCGCCCAATGCGAACACGGCATTGGCGCTATCGGTTTTCGCCTGCCTATAGTGTTTCCCATCGGCGCCGCATGGTGCGGCGACCCTTGCGATGGGACATCCACATGAGCAGCACCGCTTCCGGCCCTTTCCGTATCGAACACGACCTTCTCGGCGAGCGGGAGATACCCGCCGATGCCTACTGGGGCATCCATTCGCTGCGGGCCCGCGAGAACTTCCCCATTTCCGGCACCACCATCGGCGGCCAGGCCGACCTGGTTCGCGCGCTGGCCTGCGTCAAGCTGGCGGCAGCGCGCGCCAATCGCGACCTCGGCGTCCTGCCGGCCGACCGCGCCGGCGTCATCGTGCAGGCGTGCCAGGAAATCATCGAGGGCGCCTTGCACGACCAGTTCATCGTCGACGTGATCCAGGGCGGAGCGGGCACGTCCACCAACATGAACGCCAACGAGGTCATCGCCAACCGGGCGCTGGAACTGCTGGGCTCGGAAAAGGGCCGCTACGACCTCCTGCATCCGATCCAGGACGTCAATGCCTCGCAAAGCACCAATGACGTCTATCCGACGGCGCTGCGCATCGCCATGTGCTTCTCGCTGCAGCGCCTCCTGTCGGCCATGGCCGAACTGCGCGGCGCCTTCGAGGCGAAGGCGCTGGAGTTCGACGACGTGCTGAAGATGGGCCGCACGCAGTTGCAGGACGCCGTGCCCATGACCCTGGGCCAGGAATTCCTGACCTATGCGGTCATGCTGGGCGAGGACGAGGCGCGGCTGGGCGAGGCGCGCACCCTGATGGTGGAGGTCAACCTGGGCGCGACGGCCATCGGCACCGGCATCAACACCGATCCCGACTACAGTCCGCTGGCGGTCAAGTACCTGGCCGAGATCACGGGCCTGCCGCTCGTGCGGGCCGCCAACATGATCGAGGCGACGCAGGACACCGGGGCCTTCGTGCAGTTGTCGGGCGTCCTCAAGCGCGTGGCGTGCAAGCTCTCCAAGACCTGCAACGATCTGCGCCTGCTGTCGTCCGGGCCGCAGTCGGGCCTGAACGAGATCAACCTCCCGGAGCGCGCCGCGGGCAGTTCGATCATGCCGGGCAAGGTCAATCCCATCATTCCGGAAGTGGTGAACCAGGTGGCGTTCGAGGTGATCGGCAACGACATGACGATCACGATGGCGTCCGAGGGCGGGCAGTTGCAGCTCAATGCCTTCGAGCCGATCATCGCGTGGAGCCTGGTCAAGAGCATTTCGCACCTGGAGGCCGCATGCACCACGTTGACGCACAATTGCGTGACGGGGATCACGGCCAACCGCGAGCGGTTGATGCAGGCGGTGAAGCGCTCGGCGGGGCTGGCGACGGCGCTGAATCCGGTGCTGGGCTACGAGGCGGCCACGCGTATCGCGCGGGAAGCGATGCGGACAGGACGGCCGGTGGCCGACCTGGTGCTGGAGGCCGGGTTGCTCGATGCGGAGACGCTGGCGCAGGTGCTCAAGCCGGAGGTGCTGACGCGGCCTTACCGGTTCAGGAAGGCGGCGGCCTGATCGTTGGTGGTTTTCCCGTAGAGAGCGGCGTCACGATTCCTGACACGGCTGCGGCCAGGGCGACGCGCGCGGGGAGCTACCCAGGGGCACAGCGGATCCGGCTCCGCCGGTCCGCCAGTGCCGCCCCCCCGGGGGGCGCGCGAAAGCGCGTAGGGGGGAGCCCAATTTATTGATACACTCGGGCGGTCTTTTCACGGAAGGAGATTCCATGAAGAAGTTCGTGTTGCTCTCCGCCGCGCTGACCCTCGCTGCCGTTTCGTCCGTCTCGGCGCAAGATCTCACTGGCCGGCTCAAGAAAATCAAGGACAGCGGAACGCTGACGCTCGGTTACCGGGACTCCTCCATTCCGTTCTCCTACCTCGACGACAAGCAGAAACCCATCGGCTACTCGATGGACATCTGCTACAAGATTGCCGACGCGGTCAAGGAGCACCTGAAGCTGCCCAAGCTCAACGTCGCGCTTTCCCCGGTCACTTCGGCCACGCGCATTCCCCTCATCGCCAACGGCACGGTCGATCTCGAATGCGGATCCACCACCAATAACCTCGAACGCCAGCAGCAGGTGTCGTTCGCGCCGACGACCTTCGTCACGGCCACGCGCTTCGTGGCCAAGAAAAGCTCGCAACTCAACGATCTTCCCGATTTCAAGGGCAAGACGGTCGTCTCCACCGCCGGTACCAGCAACCTGAAGTGGCTGACCGAGACCAACGGCAAGGAAAGCCTGGGCATGCAGATCATCCCGGCCAAGGACCACGCCGATGCCTTCCTGATGGTCGACAGCGGGCGCGCCGTGGCGTTCTTCATGGACGACATCCTGCTGTACGGGCTGGTGGCCAATTCCAAGAGCCCGGACCAATGGATGGTCAGCAGCAAGGCCTATACGATCGAACCCTATGGCGTCATCGAGCCCAAGAACGATCCGGCGTTCAAGAAGGTGGTGGACGATGCGGTCGTGGCGCTGATGAAATCGGGCGAGATCGAAAAGCTCTACCAGAAATGGTTCAACTCGCCCATTCCGCCGCGCAACGTCAACCTCAAGGTGCCCTTGAGCGATTCGCTCAAGAAGGCCATCGCCAATCCGACCGACTCGGGCGATCCGGCGGCCTATCGCTGACGCGGATCTTGCCGGCCACGCAACCGGACATGCGCCGCGCATGACTACGCAAGACACCAGGGGACCCACGCGGTCCCCTGTTTCTATGGGCCCGGCCCGCCGGCCGGACCGGGCAACCAAGCCGGAGCCGCGATGAACTACAACTGGAACTGGAAGATATTCTGGGAGCTGTCGCCCGACGGGCAGGGCACCTACATGGATACGCTGCTGTCGGGCCTGCAATGGACGCTCGCCACGGCGCTGGCCGCCTGGGCGCTGGCCTTCATCCTGGGCTCCATCGTCGGCGTGGTGCGCACCACACAGGTCAAGTGGGCGTCGCGGCTGGCGGAGGCCTACGTCGAGCTGTTCCGCAACGTCCCGCTGCTGGTCCAGCTATTCCTCTGGTACTACGTGCTGCCGGAACTGCTGCCCGAGGCGCTGGGCACGGCCGTCAAGCAGATCGCGCCGCCGTGGGGCGCATATTGGCCGGCGGTGCTGTGCCTGGGCTTTTTCACGTCGGCGCGGGTGGCCGAGCAGATACGGGCGGGCATCCAGTCGCTGCCGCGCGGCCAGCGCATGGCCGCCACGGCGCTGGGGCTGCGCGAGACGCAAGCCTACCGCTACGTGCTGCTGCCCATCGCCTACCGGGTCGTGCTGCCGCCGCTCACCTCCGAGTTCATGAACATCATCAAGAATTCGTCGGTCGCGCTGACCATCGGCCTGCTGGAGCTGACCGGCCGCGCCCGCTCGATGCAGGAGTTCAGCTTCCAGGTATTCGAGGCCTTTGCCGCGGCGACCGTCCTGTACCTGATCATCAGCCTCGTCGTCGTCACTTTCATGCGCTGGGTCGAGCGGCGCGTGGCGGTGCCCGGGTTCATCGGCCCGGCCCGTGGCGGGTCGCATTGAGGAGACGGCGCCATGTTCAGCGATTTCGATTTCGACGTCATCTGGCGTTCGCTGCCCTACCTGTTCAAGGAGGGCATGACGTTCACGCTCACGCTGACCGCGATGGCCACGGTGGGCGGCATCATCTTCGGCACGCTGCTGGCGATGATGCGTCTGTCGCGTTTCCGATGGCTGTCGGCGGTGGCGGCGACCTATGTCAACCTGATGCGTTCGCTGCCCCTGCTGCTGGTGATCTTCTGGTTCTATTTCCTGGTGCCTTACATCGGCGCCTGGATCATCGGCTCGCCCACGCCCATCCAGGTGGGGGCCTTCTGGTCGTCGGTCATCACCTTCACGATGTTCGAGGCCGCGTTCTTCTGCGAGATCATGCGCGCGGGCATACAGTCCATCTCGCGCGGCCAGACCTATGCCGCCTATGCCCTGGGCCTGAACTACTGGCAGGCCATGGGAAGCATCATCCTGCCCCAGGCGTTCCGCAACATGATCCCGGTGCTGCTGACGCAGACCATCGTGCTGTTCCAGGACACGTCGCTGGTATACGTGCTGTCGATCACCGATTTCCTGGGCGCGGCGTCCAAGGTGGCGCAGCGCGACGGGCGGCTGGTCGAGATGTACGTGTTCGCGGCGGTGGTGTATTTCATCATCTGCTTTGCCGCGTCGAGGCTGGTCAGGCTCTTGCAACAACGCGTGGCGATCATCCGCTGAAGGCGGCTCGGGTATTTCTAGGGAGTCTCGAATGATCGAGATCAAGCATGTCAGCAAATGGTACGGGTCGTTCCAGGTCTTGACGGATTGCACGACGTCGGTCGCGGCGGGCGAGGTGGTGGTGGTGTGCGGCCCGTCGGGGTCGGGCAAGTCGACCCTGATCAAGACGGTGAATGCGCTGGAGCCGTTCCAGGAGGGCGAAATCGTCGTGAATGGGATTTCGGTGGGCGATCCGAAGACGAATCTGCCCAAGCTGCGGGCCAAGGTGGGCATGGTGTTCCAGCATTTCGAGCTGTTTCCGCATTTGTCGGTGCTGGACAATTTGACGCTGGCCCAGGTCAAGGTGCTGGGGCGGGGCCGGGAGGAGGCGGCGGAGCGGGCGCAGAAGCTGCTGGATCGGGTGGGGTTGAAGGCGCACGAAGCCAAGTTTCCGGGGCAGCTTTCGGGTGGCCAGCAACAACGGGTGGCGATTGCGCGGGCGTTGTCGATGGATCCGATCGCGATGCTGTTCGATGAGCCGACGTCGGCGTTGGATCCGGAGATGGTCAACGAGGTGCTGGATGTGATGGTGGATCTGGCCAAGGAGGGAATGACCATGATGGTGGTGACGCACGAGATGGGGTTTGCGCGCAAAGTGGCGCATCGGGTGGTATTCATGGACGGGGGACGGATCATCGAGGATACGAGCAAGGAGGTGTTCTTCGATCCGGGCAGCGAGCGGTCGGAGCGGGCGCGGCAGTTCCTGTCGAAGATATTGCCGCACTGATGGGGATCCCCCTTACGCGCTGACGCGCGGCGCGCCCCGTATGGTGGACCCCAGCCGCTGCGCGGCAGCCCCCCAACGGGGCCTGGGGGCCTTGGGGCGGCCCGGCGCCGGGCCCTGTGGACTCTACTTACGGACTGGCGGAGCCGGATCCGCGGTGTCCTGGGCTCGGGGCGGGTTTCTTGGGGCGTTTAGTCCTGCCCGGTAGCCATGCTGGTCATCTCGCGCGTCATGGGCCGGGGTTTCCGAGCCGAACCCCCTGCGTTGGAGTCGAGGCGGGGCCTTGATTTGTCCCGGGCGTGGGTGGGGTTGAGTGTGAATGGGCCCTAGGCGAGAAGCTGTCATTCAATCGGTTCGCGCGCAACGCCGGTAACGGTATCGGCGATGCGGCGCTCTCTGCCGGCGGCCGCTTTCCATACGCGCCGCCGCGGTACTTGGCCCGCGGGACATCCGCGCATGCCCTGTCGGTCCAGAACTTCCTTCATCGTAGACACCGTGGCGAAATCCTGTCGACCGCGTCCGATACGTTTTGCTCGTCCTTTTTTATTTTTGGAATTTATTCAATCAAAATGGAATTTATGTATGTCAGACAAACAACTTGTGGGTGATTTTTAGATTAAAAGGAATAGGAACTAGTGAATTGGTGAGTGGATAAATCTTTGACAAAACGGAATTTGCTCAAATAGAATGGATAGAATGGAAGAGACCACAGAACATGACTAAGCCATTAGCCAACGTGCGAGTGCTGGATCTGTCGCGGATTCTTGCCGGTCCATGGGCGACGCAGACGCTTGCCGACCTGGGCGCGCAGGTGATCAAGGTCGAGAAGCCCGGAAGCGGAGACGACACTCGCCACATGGGGCCGCCTTTCCTGACCGATCCGCGGGACGGCTCGGTGGGGGATGCCGCCTACTTCATGTGCTGCAACCGTGGCAAGCAGTCCTTGACGCTGGATTTCACGACGGCCGATGGGCAAGCCGTGATCCGGCGCCTCGTGGCCGGTGCCGATGTCCTGGTCGAGAACTACAAGGTCGGGGGATTGAAGAAATACGGGCTCGACTACGACTCGTTGAAAGGCGTCAATCCTGGGCTCGTCTACTGCTCCGTCACCGGGTTCGGGCAGAGCGGGCCGTACAAGGACAGGGCCGGCTACGACTACCTCATCCAGGGAATGGGTGGATTGATGAGCGTGACGGGGGAGCAGGACGGCAGGCCCGGTGGCGGGCCGCAGCGGGCGGGCGTCGCGGTGGCGGACATGCTGGCCGGGATGTACGCGACGGTGGCGATCCTTGCCGCGCTCAGGCACCGCGACCAGGGCGGCGGCGGGCAGCATATCGATATCAGCCTGCTCGACTGCCAAGTGGGCACGCTCGCCAACCAAGGGCTGAACTATCTGACTACCGGCGTGGCGCCCTCCAGGATGGGCACCGGCCATCCCAATATCGCCCCCTACCAGGTCTACCCCGCAAGCGATGGGCACATCATCATCGCGGTGGGGAACGACACGCAATTCCGGCGGCTGTGCGATGCGATCGGGCGTCCGGAATACGCGGACGACGCGCGCTTTTCCACCATCCGCGCCCGCGTGCAGAACCGCGATAGCCTGAATGCGTGGCTGGAGGCGGCGACCATCCGGCGCACCGTGGGCGAATGGGTCGCGCTGCTCGAGAGCGCGCAGGTGCCGTGCGGCCCCATCAACACCATCGACCGGGTGTTCGCCGATCCTCACGTCATGGCGCGGGCAATGCGGGTCGACCTCCCGCACCCGGTCTATGGAAGCGTGCCGTCCATTCGTAACCCCATCCGCTTTTCGGGCACGCCGCTGCATCACGATGCGGCACCCCCCGCCTTGGGGCAGCACACCGAGGCCGTGTTGCGCGTTGCCGGCTTTCACGATGGCGAAATCGAACGGCTGCGCGAGCGCGGCGTGATCTGACTTGGATGAAGGAGGCCCCGGCATGGGCGAGGCGGGAAAGTTGAAGGATGCGCAGGGCATGGACGTACTCGGGGTTGGCCTGCATTGGGACGACGTCGAGGTCGGCTATCGCTTTCGCACGCTGGGCCGGACCATTACCGAGACCGACATCACGCTGTTCGTCGGCGTGACCGGCATGGTCGAGGAGATGTTCACCAACCTCGAGTACATCGCGGCCGAGTCGCTGATGGGGGCTCGCCCCGCGCCGGGCTCGCTGGTGTTCTGCATCGCCGAGGGGCTGCTGATGCAGAGCACGATGCAGCGGACCGGCATGGCCTTTCTCGAGGCGGACCTGCGCATACACCATCCGACGGTCGCGGGCGACACCATCCATGTCGAATGCGAGGTCGTGGAGGCCAGGCCCACGAGCAAGCCCGGGCGGGGGCTCATGAGAACGGCCAACAAGGTCGTGAACCAACGGGGCGAGGTCGTGGCTACCTACTCGCCGCTGCGCATGGTGAAAAGCCGGCCCCGCGGCGCATGAAGGCGCGGCCTCGGCGGCCGCGATGGACAAGAACCACTATACGGAGACAGGAATGAAATACATCGTCGTCAAGGTCCTGGCGGCTGCCATGCTGCTTGCCTGGGGCCAGTCCGCCGTATCCGCGGGCTATCCAGAAAAGCCCGTCAACCTGGTGGTGCCGTTCGCCGCCGGCAGCCCGACCGATGCTCTGGTCCGCATCATTGCCGGGCACCTGGGTACGCGCCTGGGACAGCCTGCGGTCGTGGTCAACAAGCCGGGCGCATCGGGCATCATCGGCACTTCGGAGGTAGCCAAGGCCGCCCCGGACGGCTACACGCTGCTGTTCTCGACCAATACCACCCAGGCCGCCAACGCGGCGCTGTTCAAGAAGCTTCCCTATGATCCGGTCGCGGATTTCGAGGCCATCGCCATCGTCGGGGGCGTGCCCCACGTGCTCGTGGTGAACGCGGCGCTGCCGGTGGCTACGACCGAGGAGCTGATCAAGTACGCCAAGTCCCATCCCGAGAAGGTGGCGTTCGCGCACGCGAACAGTACGACCCGCATCACGGGCAGCACGTTTCGCGTGATGACGGGCACCGCCATCCTGGACGTGCCGTACAAGACCTATCCGCAGGCGGTGGCCGAATTGCTCGGTGGCCAGACCAACATGATGTTCATCGACTTCGCCACCGGCCTGCAGCACATCCGGTCGGGGCGGCTGCGGGCTCTGGCATTGACGCCGCAACGCTCGGAGAAGCTCCCGGGGGTGAGGGCCGTCAGCGAAACGCTGCCGGGCTTCGTCGTGGGGAACTGGGCGGGATTGTTCGCGCCGGCCGGCACGTCCCAGGCCATCGTCGAGCGGCTCAACCGCGAGGTCAACCAGATCATCGCGTTGCCCGAGGTCAAGGCGCAGGTCGACAACATCGGGTACGAACTGAACAAGCCGATGTCCGCCCGCGAGTTCTCCCGCTTCGTCGAAAGCGAGAAGGCCCAGTACGCGGAGCTGGTGAAGAACGCCGGCATCCAGCCGGAATGACGTCAGCCGCCAGGCAATGCAACGAGGAGTCCAGCCATGTCCGATGAAGTGCTTGTCGAACACGAGGGCGCGATTGCGACCGTCACGATCAACCGGCCGGCGCAGCGCAATGCGCTGTCGACGGCAGTATGCCGCAGGCTGGGCGAAGTCTGGGACGAGATCGGCGGGAATGAGGGAGTCCGGGTCGTCATTCTTACTTCCGCCGATTGCGGCACCTTCTGCGCCGGCATGGACTTGAAGGAGGCGGCAAGGATACGCGCGGACTCCGGTCGGGACATCCTCGAGGTGCTCGACGATCCCTTCCATCAGCGCATGAGGAAGATCGACAAGCCTATCATCGCGGCGATGACGGGGCACTTCACGGCCGGCGGCATGGTCCTGGCGGCGAACTGCGACCTGCGCGTGGGCCTGGCGGGTACGCGCGGCGGGATTTCCGAGGCGAAAGTGGGCCGCGGTTCGCCCTGGGCGGTGCCCATGCTGTGGATGCTGCCGCAGCCCTTCCTGATGGAGCTGGCCGTTTCTGGGGAAATGCAGCCTATCGAGCGCTTCCACCACTTCGGCTTCGTCAACTACGTCGAGCCGGATCCACAGCGCGTGCGCGAACGTGCGCGGGCACTGGCGACAACGATTCGCGACAATGCGCCGCTGACGGTCTGGGCCGCCAAGCAAAGCATCAACGCGGCCATGGACCTGGGGTGCGCCGGCGGGCTCGACGCGGCGCAACGCCTGCACCAGCGCGTCTATGCGAGCATGGATGCGATCGAAGGGCCCAGGGCGTTTGCCGAAAAGCGGGCGCCGCGCTGGATAGGCGCGTAAGCGGCCATGGCGACGGTGCCGCGCGGTTTCGCGCGTCTCGAGCGGCGTGGCCCAGTGATGACGCTGACACTGGATGAGCCGGACTCATTGAACCGGTTTCACAGCGAGAACCAATTCGTCGAGCTGGCCGAACAGGTGCGGGCGGCCGGCGACGACCCCTCGGTCGGCGTGCTGGTCGTGACCGGCGCCGGCCGCGCGTTCTGCGCGGGCGGAGACATACGCTCGATGGCGAAGCGCGAGGGTTTCTCGGCCGGCAGCATCGAGGAGATCCAGGAGCGGTACCGGCGTTCCATCCACCAATTGCCGCGGGCCTTGCATGGGCTCGACATCCCTACCATCGCGGCCGTGAACGGACCGGCCTATGGCGCTGGGTGCGATCTCGCCTGCTATTGCGATATCCGGCTTGCCTCGAGCGAGGCGACGTTCTGCATGAGCTTTGCCCGTATCGGCCTGATCCCGGGCGATGGCGGGGCGTGGATACTGCCGAGGCTGGTGGGGCGGTCGCGCGCCATGGAACTGATCTTCACGGCCCGCGTGGTCGATGCGCAGGAGGCGCTGCGCATCGGACTGGTTTCGCAAGTGCTGCAGCCGGACACGCTGCTTGCCGAAGCCGGCCGTTTGGCCGAGTCGATCGCGCGCCATCCGCGCGAAGTCCTGCGCATGGCCAAGCGTCTCGTGCGCGGCGCCGAGGAAACCGGCCTGGACACGCATCTGGAAAGCGTGTCGGCGTTCCAGGCCATTGCCCATGTCAGCGAGGCGCATCGTGCGGCCGCGGACGCCACCATGCGCCGGTTGTCGGGCGAAGCGGACGCCGGCGCGGGCAGTGCGGAATGAACAGCCGTCAGGCCATGCTTTCCAGCTCGCGACCGATTTCCGCCGCCGCCGCCAGCAGTTCGGGGCCGATGTCCTCGCGCAGCCGCCTTTCCTCGTCCACGCCGCCCACGGACATGGCGGCCAGCACATGGTCGACCGTGGTGGGCGACGGGATCGGCGTGGCGATGGAATTGGACTGGCGCGTGACCGGGGACGCGAGGAAGCACCAGCCGTTCTGCTCGAGTTCCTGGAAGGCGGCGTATACGCCGGGCATGAACCGGTAGACGCTTTCCTGGCCGCTCTGCTTGAGCAACTGGATGAGCTCGGCCTGGAAGACCGGTTTTTGCGCCCAGAGGTAGGCGCGCCCCGAAGCCGACGCGGCCATGGGCAGGCGTGCGCCGGTCTGCAGGCCGAGCGTGGGCTGCTCGTCGGGAACCAGGTGCTCCAGCACCAGCATGTGCAGGCGGTCGCGGCAGGTCAGGCTGATGTGCACGCCGAATCGCTCGCAGAGGGCGCGCATGTGCGGCGTGGCAACGTGGACCACGTCCAGCCCCTGGCGCGCCGCGGAGCCCAGGGCCAGGCATGCCGCATGCGCCTCATAGGCCTCGCCCGTCGCGTCGAGGCGCAGGAAATTGAACGACTCCAGGGTGCCGACGAGCTTGGCCGTGGTGCTCCGGGTCAGGCCCAACCGGGTGGCCATGTCGCTGATGCTCAGGGCGTTCTGGCGGCCGTCGAAAAGCCGCAGGACCTCGAGGCCGCGCTGCAAGGAGTCGACCTGCGTCGGAGCGAGGGCCTCGGCCAGCGGGGCGGTAGCGCCGGCGTCTATTTTTCTACGTCGCATGCGGGGAGAAAGGCGTGGCGGCGGAGGAACCGCGCAGGTCCTGTTCCAGCCGATGCTTGAGGGCGAGCAGATCCGGTCCGACTTCCGCCTCCAGGCGGTCGGTGGAGAAAACGGCGGCGGGAACTGCGCATCCTACCGAGTAGCCGTTCTTGCCGGCCGGCGTGTCGATGGATACCGCGATGCCGTTGGTGCCGCTTTCCAGCGTTCCGGCTGCCGTGCAGTATCCATGTCTGGCCATCTGCTGGACGGCGGCGTCGATCTGCGCGCGGCGGGCGGGCCATCCCTGCGGTTCCGCCACCGCGAGCGCGGCCAGGAACCGGGCGCGGTCCGCCGCCTCCATCGAAGCGATGTAGGCCCGCCCGAGGGCCGACTGGCCGAGATTCAGCCGCGATCCGGCCCGTACCCTTAGCGTGAACAGCATATCTTCGCTGTGGCGCACCTCGTGGCAGGTCATGGCGTTCCCATCGGCGGAGGCAAGCACCACCGATGCGTGATGGCGGTTGGCCACGGCTTGCATGAGCGGCCGGGCCAGCTTGCGGATGTCGCGATTGGATGCCGCGGCGTAGCCTAGCGCCAGGACGGCGGCGCCCAGGCGATACTGCCCTCGCTCCGGCGAATAGGCCAGATAGCCGCTGGTCGTGAGATTGGCCGTCAGCCGCGAGACCGTCGGCTTGGGCAGACCGGTCAGCGTCGCCAGTTCGGCGTTCGAGCGCCAGACGTTGGCGGGTTCGAATGCCCGGAGCACCGCCAGGCCGCGGGCGAGTACGCGTACGTTTTCCGCGGAGGAGGAGGCCGGGCCGGGGGCGTTCATGCGTGATGGCGACAAAATGGAATTTCGTGCATTTATACCATTAGGGGCTGCGTGAAATGACTGATTCCGAAAGAGGTTCCAGTAGATGGAAAGCCGGCGCGAAATAAAATATGCGATCGGGAAACAGGCGCTCGCGGCGGTTCACAGCGGCTCGAGTTCGATCAGCAGGTCGCCCGCGTCCACATGGTCGCCCACGGCGTAGCGTACGGCCCGCACCAGGCCGTCCACGTCGGCCAGCACGCGGTTTTCCATCTTCATGGCCTCCACCACCGCGAGCGTCGTGCCCGCCTGTACCGTATCGCCGGCCTTGACAGACAGCAGCGTGATCACCCCGGGCATGGGGGCGCGCGCCGCGCCCGGGGCCAGGAGCGATCGGCCGGTGTCGTCGTGCGAGATATCCAGGCAATAGCCGTCCCCGCCGATTTGCATGGCCACCGTTTCCTCCGACAGGCGAGCCGTCCATGGCAGCGGGCCCAGCTCGCCCCTGCGCAATCCGTCGGCCGCGGGAGCCAGTGTCGTTTCGACCAGCCATTCGCCCACGCGCAGCGCGAGACGCTCGCCGCGGCGCGCGACGAGCATGACGCCGATGGGCGTGCCGCCGTCGCGGACCTGCGTTTCGCCGAGCGGCGCATCGGGGTTCAGCGCCGCGCGGTCCATCGGCCCGGCGCAGCCCCGCGCGCTCCAGGGGCCGGCCGCCGCCGTGTCCACGGATGCGGCGGCGGCGCAGGCTGCGGCCAGCCGCGTATCGCCGGGGGCGGCAAGGTCGGCCAGGCGGGTATCGAGATAGCCGGTATGGATATCGCCCGCCGCGACGGCCGGATCCTCCAGTATCCGACGCAGATATCCGAGATTGGTCGTCAGCCCCAGCAGGACCGTGTCCCGCAGCGCGCCGCGCATGCCGGCCAGGGCGTCTTCGCGGGTCGCTGCGTGAGTGATCAGTTTCGCGACCATGGGATCGTAGAACGGCGGAACGGCGCCCGAGGCGCGTATGCCCGCATCTACGCGGGCCTGGGCCGGCCAGCGGACATGGTCCACGCGGCCGGGCGCGGGGCGAAAACCGTTGGCCGGATCCTCGGCGTAGACCCGGCATTCGACCGCATGTCCCGAGGCGCGGATGTCGGCTTGCGAGCGCGGGAGGCGTTCTCCCGCCGCGATCCGGATCTGCCATTCGACCAGGTCCAGGCCGGTGATCGCCTCGGTGACCGGGTGCTCGACCTGCAGGCGGGTGTTGACCTCGAGAAAATAGAACTGCTGTTCCTGCGAGACGATGAATTCGAACGTGCCCGCATTGATGTAGCCGATGCTTTGCGCGCCGCGGACGGCGGCTTCGAGCAGCCTTGCGCGCATCGTCTCGTCGAGTCCCAGGGAAGGCGCTTCCTCGATGACCTTCTGGTGGCGCCGCTGCAGCGAGCATTCACGGTCGAACAGATGGACGACGCTGCCGTGACGGTCGCCGAATATCTGGACTTCGATGTGGCGTGGCCGTTCGATGAATTTCTCCACGATGAGCCGGCCATCGCCGAAGCTGCTGCGCGCGACGCGTATGGCTGACCCGATGGCCTCGTCCAGTCCCTCGCCGGTCCGGATGACGTGCATGCCCTTGCCGCCGCCACCGGCGGTAGGCTTGAGAAGGACCGGCAGTCCGGTGGCGCGGACCATGGCCGCGAGCCGGACCGGGTCGTCGATCGCCTCGTCCGTTCCCGGGACGGTGGGTACGCCGGCCGCGCGCATGAGTGCCTTGGCCCGGGCCTTGTCGCCGAGCGCGGCGATCGTATCCGCCCGGGGGCCGATGAAGGCCAGGCCAGCCTGGGCGACCGCCGTGGCGAAGCCGGGGTTTTCGGAAAGGAAGCCGTAGCCGGGATGGACGGCATCGCAGCCGTGCTCGCGGGCGGCGGTGATGATCCCGGCGATGTTCAGGTAGCTGTCCTGCGCCGGCCCGTCGCCCAGGCAGGCGGTCGCGACGGCGCCGTCCAGGTGAGGGCTCGCGGCATCCGCCGACGAGAACACCGACACGTATTCGATGCCCAGCCGGGCGCAGGTGCGGGCGATGCGGCAGGCGATTTCTCCGCGGTTGGCGATGAGTATCCGCTTGAACATGTCACATCCTGAAGATGCCGAAGCGCGTGTCTTGCGCCGGCGCGCCGTGGGCCAGGGCCAGCCCCAGGGTGAGCCACTGGCGCGTGTCGGCCGGGTCGATGACCGCGTCGACCCAGAGCCGGGACGCCGCGTGGAAGGCGGTGCCGTGGGCGGCATAGTGGTCGCGTATCGGCTGCTTGAACGCCTCCGCGTTGCCCAGTGTCTCGCCCTTGGCCGCCAACTGCTCTTCGCGCACCAGGGCCAGGACCGTGGCGGCCTGTTCCCCGCCCATGACGGAGGTCCTGGCATTGGGCCACATCGCCATCAGCCGCGGGCCGAATGCGCGCCCGCACATGGCGTAGTTGCCCGCGCCGTAGCTGCCGCCGACGATGACGCTGAACTTGGGCACGCGCGCGGTGGCGACGGCGTTCACCATCTTGGCGCCGTCCTTGGCGATGCCGCCCTGCTCGTACTCCACCCCGACCATGAAGCCGCTGATGTTGTGCAGGAAGACGAGCGGAATCGCGCTCTGGCAGCAGAGCTCGATGAAGTTGGCCGCCTTCTGCGCGCTTTCGCGGAACAGCACGCCATCGTTGATAAGCACGCCGACGGGATAGCCGCCTATCGATCCCGTGCCGCAGATGAGCGTGGTGCCGTAGCGTTCGCGGTAGGGGTGCAGCTCGCTGCCGTCCATCAACCGTGCCAGGATTTCCCTGGCGGGGATGGGATGCTTGGCGTTGGCGGGAATCAGCCCCGGCAGTTCCTCCGGGCTGTACAAGGGTTCCCGGACGGGGCGCGGGGGCGCCACGGCGGCGTGACGGGCCGGACGGCCGACGATGGCGCGGACGATATCCAGCGCATGCCGGTCGTTGGCGGCGTAGTGATCCGCCACGCCCGACAGTCGCGTATGCACGTCGGCGCCGCCGAGTGTCTCGGCGTCCACGATGGCGCCTGTAGCCGCGCGAACGAGCTGCGGCCCGCCGAGGAAAATGGTGCCGTGATCCTTCACGATCACGGTTTCATCGCACATGGCCGGGATGTAGGCGCCGCCGGCCGTGCAGGAACCCATGACGGCGGCGACCTGCTTTATGCCGAGCGCCGACATTTCGGCAATGTTTCTGAAGATGCGTCCGAAGTGATGTTCGTCGGGAAAGATATCCTCTTGCATCGGCAGGTAGGCGCCGCCGGAGTCGACGAGATAGATGCAGACAAGTCCGTTCTCGCGCGCGATCGCCTGCGCCCGGATCTGCTTCTTGATGGTGGCCGGATAGTACGTGCCGCCCTTGACGGTCGCGTCGTTGGCCATGACCATGCAGGGCGTGCCCGACACCATGCCCACGCCCGTGACGATCCCGGCCGACGGCGTCGGGTCTTCGTACAGGCGGTGGCCGGCGAGCTGGCCGATCTCCATGAACGGGGTGCCGGGATCCAGCAGCGCATTCACGCGGGTCCGGGCCGGTAGCTTGCCGCGCGCGAGATGCCTTTCCCTGGCCTTCTCGCCGCCGCCGGCGATCGCCGTTTCGCGCAACCGCGCGTGCTGTTCGCGCAGCCCGGCGTAGACCGCCAGATTGTCGCCGAAGTCGGGAGAAGAGGGGCGCAGCGAGGCGTGGAGCGTCGTCATGCCGCGCGCTCCACCGGCAGGCGAAGCAGTGCGTAGCCCAGCGACTTGCCCGTCTGGTCGAGCCGCAGCGTGCGCGTGGCTCCGCCTCCCAGCGCCCCGCGCATGACGACGACGACGGCGTGGATGTTCGCCATGGGATGGCAGCTTATGTCCCCGCGTACCCAATCCCCGTACAGCTCGCGTATTTTCTCGGGCGTCACGCTCGCCAGCAGGCGGTCGAAATCCTCGGGTCGCTTGGCGATCAGGCCTATCGTGCATACGTCGCCCTTGTCTCCGGACCGGACGTATGCGATGTCTTTGAGCTGGGTCATGGCCAGTTTCCTACGCGGTGATGATGTCGGTGGTCTGCTTGACGAATTCACGGGGCACTAGCGTCGGCCACAGCGAGATGACCGGCCGCGGCTTGAGCGGGGCGCCGAAGGACGTGCCGCCGGGGCCCATGATCCAGAGTTGCGCGCCGGCCCTTCTTACCTTGTCGGCTTCTTCGCGCGTGCGGGCATGTACGGCGCATCGCAGGCCGATCTCGTTCAATTCGTTGGCCTGGGCGCGTGCCGGCCGCGGCGCGGCAGGCCCGTGCAGGGTGTCGAGGCCGACCAGGTCGAAGTGGATCTGTTCGGCCTTGAGCCCGAGCCGCTCGAAGCGCTCCATCATGGTGTCGCGCGCCTTGAGCGCGCGGTCGTAGGCGCGCGGCCAGGGAAAGAACGCCAGGCTTTCGCCGATCCAGCCGTCCTGGTAGCCGATGACGAGCTTGAGCAGGTCGGGGGCCGGCTTGCCGCGAACGTTGCGCACCGTGACGCGGTCCGGACCGGATTCGGAAAGCGTGAGGGAAGTGAAGTCGGCGACGGCGTCCGGCATCAGGTAACGGGTGGGGTCCGCGATCTCGTAGACAAGGTGTTCCTTGACGGTGAAGAGATCGACGCGTCCGCCGGTGCCGGGAAGCTTGGTGATGTCGGCGGTGCCGTCCGGCCGGAATTCGACGATCGGAAAGCCGACGCGGCCCATATTGGGCATCTCGTCGAAGCGCGACGACATGCCGCCGGTGCATGCGGCCGCGCATTCCACGATGTGCCCCATCGTTACCGCTGCGGCGTAGCGGTCCACGTGGGCGGCGTCGCCAGTCCAGCCGAACTCATGGGCCAACGGCCCCACGTAGACCGCGTTGTCGGAGACGCGGCCCGCGACGACGACGTCGGCTCCGCCGCGCAGGCCTTCGACGATGCCGGCGCTGTCGGTATAGACGTTGGCGGAAACCACCCGCGCGCGGATGGACGCGAAGTCTTCATCCCCAGTGTCGAGGTTGGCCAGGGTCAGCCCGCTGGCCAGGATGTCGTCGAGCTTGCCGAGCACGTCGTCGCCTTCGACCACCGCGACGCGTGTACCGCGTAGTCCGGTGGCCTGCGCATGCTCGACGATCTTGCGCGCGGCCGAGCGGGGATTGACGCCGCCGCCGTTGGAAATGAGCCGGGTGCCTCGCTCCCGCGCGAGCGGCAGCATGGCGTTCATGGTGTGGACGGCGTCGGGGACGTAGCCGCTGTCCGGATCCTTGAGCTTCTGCCGCTGCAAGAGCGACATGGTCAGTTCGGCCAGAAAGTCGAAGCACAGATAGTCGAGCGCGCCTTTTTCCAGCAATTCCATGGCCGGGTCCATGGCGTCTCCCCAGAAACCGGATCCGGCGCCCAATCGGACGGTGTCTTTCATTTGTTCCGCTCCTTGTCCCCGCAACGGCTTGCGCAAGGGCGCGCCGATGTGCCGGGACTTTGTAATTTCATTTTATTAAAATAAATTCCGTTTTATTTTTTAATTTATAGAGAAACCGAGCCAGTGTAAAGAGACGGATTTCGATGGATTGATGACGGCGCGGCGAAGGGGTGGACCTGCCCGCATCGGGCGCAGGCAAGCTCGAAGCCGGAGACCGTCAAGGCAGGCGCAGGTTCGCTTCCGGTTCGAAGAGGACAGCCATCACCACGACAGCCCGTCTTCCTTGCCCCGCCGGCGGTGCGCGAAGCGGTCCGCGAGGAACTCCACGAAGGCCGTGGTCTTGGCCGACAGGTTCTGTCGTTCGGGATACAGCGCGAAAATGTCGGCCGAGGGCGTATGCCAGTCTTCCAGCACGGCCGCCAGCCGCCCCGAGCGCAGGTACGCGCCGACTTCCCATTCCGAACGCATGATGATGCCGTGGCCTTCGAGCGCCCAGAGCAGGGCGCTTTCGCCGTCGTTGGCGCTGAGCGGGCCGCGCACTTTCACGGTTTCCTTGCGGTTGCCCGAGTGCAGGTGCCAGGTTCCGTGTGCGCTGTCGTTTTCCCGGATGACGATGCAGGGATGGCGCGCCAGGTCGCGGGGCGAGGTGGGAGGCGGATGGCGTTTCAGGTAGAGCGGGGAGGCGCAGAGCAGGCGGCGGTTGGAGGCGATCTTGCGGGCGATGAGGCGGGCGTCGGGGAGGTCGCCGACGCGGACGCAGACATCGAAGGATTCATCCAGCAGATTCGCGGGCCGGTCGGTGAGATGGAGCTGGGCCTGCACGGCGGGAAAGCGCTTGACGAAGTCCGACAGGGCGGGAGCGATGTGATGGCGGCCGAAGCCCAGGGTGGCGTTGATGCGCAGCAGGCCGCGGGGCTCGTCGCGGCTGCGGCCGACGGTATGTTCGAGTTCCTCGACCTCGGCCAGGATGCGCGTGCCTTGGCGCAGGTATACCTCGCCTTCGTGCGTGAGGGCGATGCGGCGCGTGGTGCGATTGAGCAGCCGCACTCCCAGGCGCCGCTCCAGGCGTTGCAGGCGCTTGCTGACGGCCGGCGTGGACAGGCCCAGTTCGCGTGCCGCGGCCGACAGGCTGCCGTGGCGCAGCAGCAGGGAAAAAAAGGCGAGATCTGAGATCGTGTCCATTATTAACTTCGATTCAATAATGGTTTTTATCTCGTTCAATTATTAAGGACAAGCGCGAGATACACTCTTCTTAATCCCATCCACCCGCCGCGCATCGGCTTGCGCCGGGTCCGACTACGACGAGGAAGTGTCATCCATGGTCCATCGCATTGCAGTGATACCGGGCGACGGTATCGGTACCGAGGTCGTTCCCGAAGGCTTGCGCGTGCTGGAGGCGGCGGCGACGCGTTTCGATATCGGGCTCGCTTTCGACAGTTTCGATTTCGCTTCGTGCGCGTATTACGCCAAGCGTGGCGCGATGCTGCCGGACGACTGGAAAGAACGGATAGGCGGGCACGATGCGATCTTCTTCGGCGCGGTGGGATGGCCGGCCACGGTGCCGGACCACGTGTCGCTATGGGGATCGCTGCTGAAGTTCCGCCGCGAGTTCGACCAGTACGTGAACCTGCGCCCGGTCCGGCTGATGCCGGGCGTGCCGTCGCCGCTGGCCAACCGCCAGCCGGGCGACATCGATTTCTACGTGGTGCGCGAGAATACCGAGGGCGAGTATTCCAGCGTGGGCGGCCGCATGTTCGAGGGCACCGAGCGCGAGGTCGTGCTGCAGGAAACGGTCATGACGCGCACGGGCGTGGACCGCGTGCTGAAGTTCGCGTTCGAGCTGGCGGCCTCGCGCCCGGCAAAGCACCTGACGTCCGCGACCAAGTCCAACGGCATCGCCATCAGCATGCCGTACTGGGACGAGCGGGTGGAGGCGATGACGAGCCATTATCCCGGCGTGCGGGTGGACAAGTTCCATATCGACATCCTGACCGCCAACTTCGTGCTCCACCCGGACTGGTTCGACGTGGTGGTGGCGTCCAACCTGTTCGGCGACATCCTCTCCGACCTCGGGCCGGCCTGCACGGGCACCATAGGCATCGCGCCGTCCGCCAACCTCAATCCCGACCGCCGCTTCCCGTCCTTGTTCGAACCCGTGCACGGATCGGCGCCCGACATCGCGGGCAAGGGGATCGCCAATCCCATCGCGCAGATCTGGTCGGGCGCCCTGATGCTGGAATTCCTCGGCTACAAGCGCGCGCACGACGCCATCCTCGCGGCCATCGAAACGGTACTGGCCGAGGGGCCGCGCACGCCCGACATGGGCGGCAAGGCGGTGACGGCGGACGTGGGCAAGGCCGTGGCCGAAATCGTCGCGCGCGCCTAGGGCGTTGTCTGGCGCGGCACCGGCCGGCGCGCGGGTTTATCGTCTCCACGCAAAGGAAGAGGCATGTCCGAGATCTCCCTGTTCAATGACCGGCTGCAGCATTTCCATGTGAACGGCGTCGATATCGCCACGCGGGTGGGCGGCACGGGGCCGGCGCTGCTGCTGATGCACGGTCATCCGCAGACCCACGCCATGTGGCACAAGCTGTGGGCGCGGCTGACCAATCATTTCACCTGCGTGGCGATCGACCTGCGCGGCTATGGCGACAGCGGCATGCCGGCCGACGAACCCCCCGGGCACGCGGCGTTCTCCAAGCGCACCATGGCGGTCGACGCGGTGGAGGTGATGCGCTGCATCGGCTACGAGACCTTCGGCGTGCTGGCCCACGACCGCGGCGCCCGTGTGGCTCACCGGCTGGCCCTGGACCACGCCGGGCGCGTCGAGCGCATGATGCTGCTGGACATCGCGCCCACGCTGGACATGTACGAAGGCACCACGCGCGGTTTCGCGCAGGCCTATTACCACTGGTTCTGGCTGATCCAGCCGGCGCCCTTCCCCGAACGGCTGATCGAGGCCGACCCGGCTTTCTACGTCCGGTCCATCATGGGCGGCCGCCATGCGGGGCTGGCGCCGTTCACCGAGCGCGCGCTGGCCGAGTACGAACGCTGCGCCCGCCATCCGCATTGGCCGCACGCGATTTGCGAGGACTATCGGGCGGCGGCCGCCATCGACCTCGAGCACGACCGCGCCGATCGCGACAAGGGCCATCGCGTGGACTGCCCGTTGCGCGTGCTATGGGGCGGACGCGGCGTCGTGGGGCGCTACTTCGACGTGCTGGAACTCTGGCGCAGGCAGGCGTCCGACGTCGACGGGCGGGCTCTCGATAGCGGCCACTACATCGCCGAGGAGGCGCCCGACGCCTTGTGGGCCGAGATCAAGGCATTCTGGCCCGTCGGCTCCTGACCGTCATGGCTCGCCGGCCGCGCCGACGAACTTGGCGCGCGGCCGCAGCAGCATGCCGCTGAGGCGCTGTTCCTGCACGTGCGCGACCCAGCCCGCCATGCGGGCCAGCGTGAACAGCGTCCCCACCGATTGGCGCGGCACGCCCATCGCGATGGCCAGGACGATGCCGCCGAGCTCGTGGCGGGGATGCAGCCCGAACTCCCGTTCCACCGTTTCGATAAAGGGGTAGATCTGCTCGAGCGCCGCTTTTTGCCGCGGCCGCTTGCGCGCCAGCTCGATCAGCAATGCCGCGCGTTCGTCGCCCTTGGGATAGAGCGGGTGGCCGAAGCCCGGGATGCTCGAACCGCGCCCGTGCTGGGCGCGAGCCCGCTGCATGAGGCCGGCGGCGGTGTCGGCGCTGCGCAGGAAGTCTTCGATGCGGTCATACATGCGGCCCAGGTGGATGCCGGCGGAGCTGCAAATGGCCGAGGCCATGCAGCTGTGCAGGCTGGAGCCGCCCGAGGCGGCGACGCGGGCCGCGAAGGTGCTGGGGGACAGTTCGTGGTCGGCGAACAGCACCAGGAATGCTTCCATCGCCTCGAGATTGGCGGGATTGGCCGGGATGTCGAGCGCGGCCAGCAGCCCCTCCGCCATCGAGGCCTCGTCGGGGATCGCGTGGAAGCGGCGCTTGCGGGAGACCAGGCCGAAACAGCCGGCCAAGGTCTTGATGAGCTGGCGTGCCGCCTCGTGCATGTGGCCGCCGCGCACCCGGTCTTCCACCGAACCGCGCGACATGCCCAGGCGCAGGGTCACGATCGCCATGATTTCGAGCAGGCCGCTGTTGGACTTGGGCGGTGCCAGCGATTCGAGCAGCGCGGCGCGCTGGGATGGCGCCAGCCCGGTTTCCCATCGCCGCGGCGTATCGTCCCACACGCCTGTCCACAGCAGTTCGCTGACCGATTCGTAGCTGGCGTGGGCCCGCGCCAGCCGCACCGCCGAGTGGCCCCGGTAGTGCGGGCCGTCGGCGCGGATCTCGGTGATGGAGGTCGGAATGATGGGTTCGCCCCAGTTCATGGCCGAGGCGGCTACCGCGCCGTGCCCCGAGCGGGCGCTGGAACGGGCTTTGACCCGCAGGACGTCTTCGTGAAGGTACAGGCGCTGGCGCGTGTCGGCCTGCTTGACGCTGCGTATCCAGCCCTTGCTGACGTAGGCATACAAGGTCTGCATGCGTATGCCGAGCAGCGCGACCGCCTCTTTGGCGCTGAGGTAGTCCTTGCGCGGCGCATCTTCCTGGGTGCGGGTCATCGGGTTACCGGCGCGGCGGCGTTGCCGCGCATCGAGCGAATGGGTGGGGATCGATTTTTTCTGCGCGGATAGTGTACGGTGTCGGCTGCAACTTCAAGAAAGGATGCCCCATGACGGATCTTTCCGCTTTCCCGATCACCCGCAAATGGCCCGCGCAGCATCCGGACCGCATCCAGCTCTACTCGCTGCCCACGCCCAACGGCGTCAAGGTCTCGATCATGCTGGAAGAGACCGGCCTGCCTTACGAGCCGCACCGGGTGGCGTTCGACACCCAGGACCAGATGTCCCCGGAATTCCTGTCGCTCAATCCGAACAACAAGATTCCGGCCATCATCGATCCCGAGGGGCCCGGCGGCAAGCCGCTGCCCTTGTTCGAGTCGGGTGCGATCCTGGTCTACCTCGCGGAGAAAACCGGGCGTTTCATCCCGCAGGATCCCGCCGGCCGCTACCAGGCCCTGCAGTGGGTGATGTTCCAGATGGGCGGCATCGGCCCGATGTTCGGCCAGGTCGGCTTCTTCCACAAGTTCGCGGGCAAGGACTACGAGGACAAGCGTCCGCGCGACCGCTACGCCGCCGAATCGCGGCGCCTGCTGGGCGTGCTCGACCGGCAACTGGATGGCAAGGCCTGGATCCTCGGCGACGACTACGGCATTGCCGACATCGCCACTTTCCCCTGGGTGCGCAATCTCGTCGGCTTCTATGGCGCGGGCGATCTCGTGGGAATTGCCGACTTCCCGAATGTGACCCGCGTGCTGGACGCGTTCGTGGAGCGGCCCGCGGTCAAGCGGGGGCTGCTCATCCCGGCGGCTCCGGCCGCTTGACGGCGGCTTGCAACAAGCCACGGCGGATGCGGGCGGCATGATGGCGCGGGTGGGAATAGGGATTTCATCCAGCTAGCCAAGCCGAGCCCACCCGCCATAATGAGACGACAAAAGAGACATCAGCCGTTCCCCTCGTATGCACCAACTTCTCCTGGAATCGTTCCAAGCCGCCGTCGCTGCCGCCGACCCCCTGCAAATCATCGCCCGCCATCTTCCGGCCCCGCCCAGGGGACGCACCGTCGTCGTCGGCGCGGGCAAGGCGGCGGCCAGCATGGCGCGGGCCGTCGAGGCCGCCTGGCCGGCGGGCGCACCGCTTGCCGGGCTGGTCGTCACCCGCTACGGGCATAGCCTGCCGCTGGAGCGCATCGCCTGCGTGGAAGCCGGCCATCCGGTGCCCGATGCCGCCGGGGAAAGGGCCGCCGCCGACATCCTGCGCCTGGCCGCCGAACTGGGGGCGGACGACCTGTTGATCGTCCTCGTGTCGGGGGGCGGTTCCAGCCTGTTGTCCCTGCCCGTGCCCGACGTGCCCATGGCGGCGCTGCGCGAGGTGACGCAGTCGTTGCTGCGCAGCGGCGCGCCGATCGAATCCATGAACGTCGTGCGCAAGCACTTGTCGCAGTTGCAGGGCGGCCGCCTGGCCGCGGCGACACGCGCCAAGGTGCTGGGCCTGATCGTGTCCGACGTGGCCGGCGACGATCCCTCGGCCATCGCATCCGGGCCGACGGTTCCCGATCCCAGCACCTATGCCGAGGCCCTCGACATCCTGCGGCGCCACGAGGTGCAGGCGCCTCGGCCGGTGCTCGATTGGCTGGAGGGCGGCGCCGCGGGCCGCCATCCCGAGACGCCCAAAGAAAACGACCCGGTCTTCGCGCGGGTCGAGAACCGGATCATCGCCACCGCCCAGCAAAGCCTGCAGGCAGGCGCCCGGGTGCTCCGGCGCGCCGGCATCCAGGCGGTGGTGCTGGGCGACACCGTTACCGGCGAGGCCCGTGAAGTCGCCAAGGTCTATGCGGCGCTGGCGCGCCAGATTCGGCGGCATGGCGAGCCTTTCGACGCGCCGGTGGCGCTGGTGTCGGGAGGCGAATGCACGGTCACCGTCCGCGGCGGCGGACGGGGCGGGCGGTGTACCGAGTTCCTGTTGTCGCTGGCCGCCGAGCTCGGCGGCGAGGCCGGCATCTCCGCCTTGGCCTGCGATACCGACGGCATCGATGGCAGCGAAGACAACGCCGGCGCTTGGTGGGACAGCGATCGCCTGCGCAAGGCGGCCGCGCGCGGCGTGACGCCGGCGCGTTGGCTCGACGCCAACGACGCGTGGGGTTATTTCCGCGAGCTCGATACGCTGGTGACGACCGGCCCTACGCTGACCAACGTCAACGACTACCGGGTCATACTGATCGAGGCTGCGCGAACCAGTCCTTGACCAGCTTCACCCAGAAGCTTCCGCCCAGCGGCAGCAGGTCGTCGTTGAAGTCGTAGCTGCCGTTGTGCAGCGTGCACGGGCCGAGCCCATGACCGGCCTCGCGGTGCGCGCCGTCGCCGTTGCCGATGAACACGTAGCAGCCGGGCTTTTCCTGCAGCATGAAGGCGAAGTCCTCGGCCCCCATGGTCGGCTCGGTGGCGGCATCGACCCGCTCGGGGCCCACCAGCGACTGCAGGACGCCGGTCACGAAGCGCGTTGCCTCGGGATGGTTGATCAGGGGCGGATACTTGCGCTGGAAGTCGACCTCGATCTGCGCGCCGTAGGCGAGGGCGGTGCCCTGCGCGATCTCCCGCATGCGTGCCTCGATCAGGTCCAGCACCTCGATCGTGAAGGTGCGCACGGTCCCCACCATCACGGCTTCGTCGGGGACGATGTTGGTAGTCGTGCCCGCATGGATCTGGGTGATGCTGAGGACCGCGGTATCGATCGGCTTCTTGTTGCGGGTCAGGATGGTTTGCAGGCCCTGCGCGAGTTGCACCGCGATCATGACCGGATCGGTGCCCAGGTGGGGCAGGGCGGCATGCGAGCCCTTGCCCTTCACCACGATGCGGAAGTCGTTGCTGGAGGCCATCATGGGGCCGGGCGTCACGGCAAAGTGCCCGACGGGGATGCCCGGCCAATTGTGCATGCCGAATACCGCCTCCATGGGGAAGCGCGTGAACAGGCCGTCCTCGATCATCGCCCGGCCGCCGCCTTCGCCCTCCTCGGCCGGCTGGAAGATCAGGTAGACGGTGCCGGGGAAATCCCGGTGCGCCGCGAGATAGCGGGCCGCGCCCAGCAGCATCGCGCAATGGCCGTCGTGGCCGCAGGCGTGCATCTTGCCGGGGTGTACGCTGGCGTGCGCGAAGCTGTTGAGTTCCTGCAGGGGAAGCGCATCCATGTCGGCGCGCAGGCCGATGGCCGGGCCGTTCTTGTCGGTGCCTTCCAGGACGCCGACCAGCCCCGTCCCGGCCAGTCCGCGCACGACGGGGATGCCCCAGCTTTCGAGCAGGCGCGCAATGGTGTCCGAGGTGCGGTGTTCCTCGAAACACAGTTCCGGATGGGCGTGGAGGTCGCGCCGGATCGCTTTAAGGTCGTCATGGAACGCGACGATGGGTTCGAGTAGGGGCATCTAGGAACTCCTGGCATGGTGGCCATCCCGCGGCCAGGGCGCGCCGCGCCTCGTGCAAGGCGGTCGCGAAGGCGGGACGGCGAAGGGACTGCGCCGTGTCCGGCGCCGCCGGGGCTTCGTGCCCGATAGCCCGGCGGTTACCATACTCATTATCACCAATGAGCTTGTATATGGCGAGTGTAACGAGAAGGGCGCGCCCGGCCCGCCTGCGGGGCCTTTGCGCGCTGGTTCTGGCATGGGCGCTGGCCGGCTGCGCCAACCTGGAATATTACGCACAGTCCATTGCCGGCCATTCGTCGCTGTTGCAGGCGGCGCGGCCGCTGGACCAGGTGCTGGCCGATCCGGCTACTCCCGACGATTTGCGCACCCGCTTGCGCTATGCGCAGTCCGCCCGCCGTTACGCCAGCCAGGAGCTGGGGCTGCCGGACAACGGCAGCTATACCCAATATGCCGACGTCAAGCGCCCGTACGTGGTCTGGAACGTGTTCGCCACGCCGGAGCTGTCGCTGCGCCTCAAACCGTCCTGCTTCCTGATCGTGGGGTGCATCGACTACCGCGGCTACTACAACGAGGACGAAGCGCGCCGGGCCGCGCAGGCCCTGCGCGAGCAGGGCTGGGACGTCCACGTGGGCGGCGTGCCGGCCTATTCCACCCTGGGGTGGTACGCCGATCCGCTGGTCAATACCTTCATCCGGCTGCCGCCGGGCGAAGTCGCGCGCCTGGTATTCCATGAACTGACCCACCAGGCCGTCTATGCGAAGAACGATACGGCCTTCAACGAGTCCCTGGCGACGGCGGTCGAACAGATCGGCGTCGAGCGCTGGCTGAACGAGCCGGAGCACCGGGCCTTGCGGCCGGCCTACGAGGCCTTCGACCGCCGCCGGCGCGATTTCGTCGAGCTGCTGCTGGAGACGCGGCGCCAGCTGGCCCAGGCCTATGGCGAGGCCGGCGCCCGCCAGGGGCCGGCGCCCACGTCTCCCGAACCCGTCAACCTGACCCCGGAGGAGGTCGAGCGGCGGCGGGCGCGCAAGGCGGAGATCATCGCGGACCTGCGGCAACGGTACGAGCGCCTCAAGCGTGATAAATGGGAGGGTTTTTCGGGCTACGACGGCTGGTTCGCCCAGTCCCTCAACAATGCGCACTTCGCGGCCATCGGCACCTATCACCAGTGGGTGCCGGCCCTGCGCGCCATGGCGGACCGCTGCGAACCGTGCCGCAGCGGCAGCCTCGCGCCCTTCCTCGAACAGGCGCGTGCGCTCGCGCGACTGCCGTACGCCGAGCGCCGGCGGCTGCTGCGCGAAGAAACCGAACGGGTCCAGGGGACTCGGCTATCATCGGCGCCATAGCCGTGCGACGATGCGGCGTTGACAAGACCAGGAGACCGCGAATGGAAAGACCATGGTTGGCGCATTATCCGCCGGGCATTCCCGCCGACATCGATCCGGGACGCTATCGGTCGCTGGTCCAGTTGCTGGAGGAGGCGTTCGGGCAGTTCGCGGCGCGTCCGGCCTTCGCCTGCATGGGCAAGACGCTGTCCTTTGGCGACATCGACCGGCTCTCGCGCCAATTCGGGGCATGGCTGCAGTCGCTGGGCCTGGCGCGCGGCGCGCGCGTGGCGCTGATGATGCCGAATGTCTTGCAGTATCCGGTGGCCATCGCGGCGGTGCTGCGCGCCGGCTATACCGTGGTCAACGTCAATCCGCTCTATACCGCTCCCGAGCTCGAACATCAACTCAAGGACAGCGGCGCCGAAGCCATCGTCATCCTCGAGAATTTCGCGCACACGCTGCAAAAGGTCCTGCCGTCCACCGCCATCCGGCACATCGTTCTGGCGTCCATGGGCGACCTGCTGGGCGGCGTGAAGGGCGCCGTGGTCGACGTGGTGGTGCGCCACGTGAAAAAGCTCGTCCCGCCGTTCCAGCTGCCCGGAGCCGTGACGTTCAAGCGCGCGCTGGCGCAAGGCGCGGGGCGGCCGCTGGAGCGGCCCGACGTCGGGCCCGACGACATAGCCTTCCTGCAGTACACCGGCGGCACGACCGGCGTGGCCAAGGGCGCCATCCTGCTGCACCGGAACGTCGCGGCCAATGTCCTCCAATGCGATGCCTGGCTGCTGACGGACGACCGGCCGGCGGCGGACGACGGGCTGCGCGCCCAGCAGATCTTCGTCTGCGCGCTGCCCCTCTATCACATCTTCGGACTGACGGTGTGCGGGATGCTGGGCATGCACGCGGGCGGCCTGAACGTGCTGATCCCCAACCCGCGCAATATCCCGGAACTGGTGCAGGCGCTGTCGCCCTATCGCTTCACGCTTTTTCCCGGCGTCAACACGCTGTTCAACGCGCTGCTGAACAACCAGAAGTTCGCCTCGCTCGATTTTTCCGGCCTGCGCGTGAGCGTGGGCGGCGGCATGGCGGTGCAGAAATCGGTGGCCGACCGCTGGGTGGCCGTGACCGGCTCGCCGCTGTGCGAGGGTTATGGCCTGTCCGAGACGTCGCCGGTGGCGTGCTGCACCCCCATCAATATCAAGGAGTACTCGGGCACGATAGGCATCCCGCTGCCGTCGACCGAGGCCGCGATCCTCGATGACGACGGCAATCCCGTGCCTTCCGGCGAGCGCGGCGAAATCGCGTTGCGCGGGCCGCAGGTCATGCCGGGCTACTGGAACATGCCGGAAGAGACAGCCCGCGTCATGACGGCCGACGGGTTCTTCAAGACCGGCGACATCGGCATCATGGACGAACGCGGCTACATCCGCATCGTCGACCGCAAGAAGGACATGATCCTGGTGTCCGGATTCAACGTCTATCCCAACGAGGTCGAGGCCGTGGTGTCGCAGCACCCCGGCGTGCTGGAGTGCGCGGCCATCGGCGTGCCCGACGAGCATTCGGGCGAGGCGGTCAAGGTCGTGGTGGTCAAGCGCGATCCGGCCTTGACCGAGCAGGACATCAAGGCGTTCTGCCGCGACCGGCTGACGGGCTACAAGCGGCCGCGCTACGTGGAGTTCCGCACGGAACTGCCCAAGACCAACGTGGGCAAGATCCTGCGCCGCGAGCTGCGGTCGAGCAGCGACGCCGCATAGGCCTGGGCGAAGCCCGTAGGCAAAAGCGCCACCTCGGCGCAACGACGGCCCGAAGGGCCTGGCGTGGGGCATCTCGCCCCCGGTTCCCGCGCGCTGCCCCTACAATTGCGGCATTTGCCCCGTTGCGGGCACCGTTCGGGAGTCTTCATGCTACGTGAGAGGGCAGGCCATCATCGCAAGGCCTTGCATGGCGCCTTGCGCCGCGCGCTGGCGCCCATCGGCGCGTGCGCGTTGATGGCCGCGGCGCCGATGCATGGCGCCGAAGCCGGCGTGACGTTCCGGCTGGACCGCCTGCAGGCCGGCCCGGGCGAGACCGTCCGTATCGAGGCCATGTTTTTCAATGACGGCAACTCCACCGCCACGTGGGACGCGCCGCGCGAGTTGATCCTGCAATGGCGGGACAGCGCCGGTCACGTGGTGCGCACCCCCGCCCGGCTTGATGGCGGCGCCGCGGTGCTGCAGATTCCGGTGGGACAGTTCTCGCGAGCGTCCTGGTCCGCGACCGTGCCTGCCGACGTCCGGGGATTGCAAGCCATCGCGATCGAGGGCGAGCCGGTGCTGCTGGCGCTCGACGCCACGCCCGCCGAAAAAGGCGCGATCGTCGGTTCCCCGGCCATCGGTCCCATCGTCGATCCGCGCGCGCCGGGCTCGGCGCCACAGGTGCCGGATACGGGCGTGCTCGCGGGTGTGAGCGACCTGAGCGGCGGCCAGGGGCTGCGCAGCACCGCCATGCAAGGGCCGGCGCCTGCCGCGGCCAACGACGAACATTCCGTGCTGGACCGTTTCCGCAGCGCCCTGTCCCCCTACGAGCCGGTGTATTTCAGCCTCGGGGCGCGGCCCAACCTCAACGCGCGCTTCCAGATCAGCCTGAAGTTCCGGTTGTTCCAGCCTGACGAAGGCCAGGAGACCGGTTTCTTCAACAACCTCTATCTCGGCTACACCCAGACCTCCCTGTGGGACATCGGCGCGAATTCGGCGCCGTTTCGCGACAGCAGCTACCGTCCCGCTGTCTTCTGGCTGTCCGACCGCGTCTGGGAATCGCAGGACCGGCGCAAGTCGCTGGGATTCGACGGCGGCTTCGAGCACGAGTCCAACGGCCGCGACGGCGACACCTCGCGCGCGATCAATTCGCTTTATGCCCGGCCCACGCTGCGCTACCGCTTCGACGACGGCAGCACCTTCAGCTTCGGCCCCAAGATCAAGTACTACGCCACGCGCAAGGGCAATCCCGACATTGCCGACTACCGCGGCCACGTCGATTACCAGTTCCGCTGGGCCAAGGACGATGGCCTGATGGTGTCGGCGCTGGTGCGCAAGGGCCACGAGAAGGGGTCGCTGCAGCTCGACATGGCCTATCCGCTGCGCAAGCTCGGTCTCGGCAGGCTCAACGGTTTCCTGCACGTGCAATACTTCAACGGATACGGCGAAACCCTGCTGGACTACAACGTGCGCGCCAAGTCGCAAGTGCGCATCGGGTTGATGGTGATACGCTGACCGGCCCCGGCGGGGCAGAGGCCGCCAAGGCGCGGGGTTACGCTTCGATCATTTCCACCGGCCGGTTCCAGATCAGCAGCGCCACGCAACCCTTGGGGCTTTGCACGCTGTGGCGCGTGCCCGGCGGATTGACGACCAGCGTGCCCGCCGGATAGGTCCCGCGCTCGTCCTGCTGCTCGCCTTCCAGGACCAGGATGTGTTCGAGCCCCGCATGGCGGTGCAGGGGGACGGAGGCGCCCGGCTCGTAGCGCAGGTAGGCGGCCGCCGGGCCGCCGTCGGGCTCGCGATAAATCCAGGCCACCGCGACGCCGGGACGCAAGATGCCCCAGTCCAGGTTTTCCGGCACGCGGCTGAGCGCGTGCGCCAGTATCAACGCCTGGTTCATTGCGCCGCCTCCGCATCTTCCCCCACGGCGACGCCGAGCGCCTGCAGGAAAGCGCTCGAATCGCTTACCGCGCCGAACACGCCGCCCTGCATCTTGATCATCCTGATCGCCGCCTCGTGGTTGCCGCGGTCGGTGGCGCCGCAGCAGTCCTCGAGCAGGAGGCACTCGTAGCCGCGGTCGTTCGCCTCGCGCATGGTGGTATGCACGCAGACATCGGTCGTGATGCCGGTGAGCACCAGATTGCGGATGCCGCGCGTGCGCAGGATGAGGTCGAGATCGGTCGCGCAGAACGAGCCCTTGCCCGGCTTATCGATGATGGGTTCGCCCGGCAGGGGCGCTAGTTCGGGAATGATTTCCCAGCCCGGTTCGCCGCGCACCAGGATCCGCCCGCAAGGGCCCGGATCGCCGATGCCGGCGCCGATCCGGCGCGAGCGCCAGCGCTTGTTGGCCGGCAGGTCCGACAGGTCGGGACGATGCCCCTCCCGGGTATGGATGATGTGGAAGCCCGCGCCGCGCATCGCCGCGAGCAGCCGGCCGATGGGTTCGACCGGCGCGCGCGTGAGCGACAGGTCGTAGCCCATCCGGTCGACGTAGCCGCCCCGGCCGCAGAAGTCCGTCTGCATGTCGATGACGATCAGCGCCGTGTTCCCGGGCCGCAGATCGCCGTCGAACGGCCACGGGTATGGGTCGGCGGATAGGAAGAATTCGCTCATGATGTTCTCGCTGGTGGCGTCCGCTAGCAGGTTAATCAGCGGCGGGCGGCATCAACAAGCAACGAATAATGAGCACCGTGTTGCCGTTACGGCAGCGGTGGCCGTTCGGTCAGGCCTTCAGGTTGGGGCCGATCAGCGCATGCAGGGCCCGGGCGACGTCGGGGCCGCCGGACACGATGTCGCCCTGTTCCGGCCAGGGCGACCGCTCGAACGGGTCGAAGGCGAGGCCGCCCGCTTCGCGCACCAGCAGCGTACCGGCGGCAATGTCCCAGGGCTTGAGCCGCAATTCCCAGTAGCCGTCGAAGCGTCCGCAGGCCACCCAGGCGAGATCCAGCGCCGCCGCGCCGTTGCGGCGCACCCCCCGCGTGCCGTGCATCGCGTCGCGCAGCATGGGCAGGTAGTTCTCGGTGAAGGACATGTCGCTGTAGGGAAAGCCGGTGGCCAGCAGCGCATCGGCCAGGGTGCCGGTGCGCGAGCATTGGATGCGATGGCTGTTGAGCCAGGCGCCCACGCCGCGCACGGCGGTGAACATTTCCTCGCGGCAGGGATCGTAGATCACGCCCACCACCGGACCCGGCTCGGCCTTGGCGTCGTCGAAGGCGATGCCGCATCCTTGCTGGGCCACCAGCGCGATCGATACCGCGTAGTGCGGAATGGCGTGGACGAAGTTGGTGGTGCCGTCCAGCGGGTCGATGTACCAGCTCGCGGGCCCGGAGGGAGAGCCGCCGGTTTCCTCCGCCACGATGCCGAACTGCGGCGTGCGCGCCCGCAGGACTTCGATGATGGCGATCTCGGCTTCGCGGTCGGCCTGCGAGACCAGGTCGTTGCGGGCCTTAAGGTCGATGACCAGCTCCGAACGCTTGTGCGCATAGGCCTGCAGGATGGCGGCGCCGGCGTGCGCCGCGGTGACCGCGGCTTCCAGCGCCTTGAACAGGTCCAGCGGCGCGGCTTTGTCCATGGTGGGGGCGGCAGGGATGCTCATGCGATCAGTGTACGTCCACTTTGCTTCCGCTGTAAGACTTGTTGCGCCGGGCGGCACACGGGGCGGCGGTATGATGGCGCCCGTGTTTACGCCATTGATCCCCTCCCAGCCCGCGTTCGAGCCGGGCGGCGTGCCCTACAGCCCGCGCTACGGCGACATCTACCATGCCGCCCAGGGCGCGATCGAGCAGGCTCGCCACGTGTTCCTCGCCGGCAACGGCCTGCCGGCGCGGTGGCGGGGCCGCGAGCGCTTCACCGTGTGCGAGACGGGCTTCGGCCTGGGGCTGACTTTCCTTGCGCTCTGGCGGGCCTGGCGCGACGATCCGCAGCGCTGCGGGCGGCTGCATGTGGTTTCGGTGGAGGCCCATCCGTTCGCCCGCGAGCACTTGGCGCAATTGCTGGCGGCGCAAATGCCGCCGGACTGGCGCGGGATGGCCGATCAACTGCTCGCGCAGTGGCCGCCGCTGTTGCCGGGCCTGCATCGCCTGGACCTGGACGAAGGCCGGGTGACGCTGACCCTGGCGTTCGGCCTGGCCGAGCGGCTCGTGCCGCAATTGAGCCTGGGCGCGGACGCGTTCTTCCTCGACGGCTTCAATCCGGCCCGCAATCCGGAGATGTGGTCCGAGACGCTCATGAAAGCCTTGGCCCGCCTGGCCGCGCCGGATGCGACCGCCGCCACCTGGACCAGCGCGGGCGCCGTGCGGCGGGCCTTGCAGGCCGCCGGCTTCGAGGTGGAGAAGCGGCCGGGCTTCGGCGGCAAGCGCCACATGACGGTGGCCCGCTTCGCTCCGCGCTTTCCGCGCCGCCACGCCCCGGCTCCGCCGCCTGTCTTTTCCGAGCGCCATGCGGTGGTCGTGGGCGCCGGCGTGGCGGGCGCCGGGGTGGCGCACGCCCTGGCGCTGCGCGGCTGGCGCGTGACCGTGCTCGATGCCGTCGCGGGACAGCCGCCGGCGCAGCCCGGGCACCTGGCGGCGGCGCTCACTCCGTTGCTGGCCAGGGACGACAGTCCGCGCGCCCGGCTGACACGCGCCGGCGCGCTGCGTGCCGCGGCACGGTGGACGCCCTGGATGGACGGCGGCATCGTCGACCGTTGCGGGACGGTGCAGCAGGCCAAGTCCGACGACCGGGTAGCCGAGATGCATGCCATGCTGGAGACGCTCCGCTTTCCCGCCGACTGGGTGCGGCCGGTGACCAGGGAGCAGGCAAGCGACCTGGCCGGCTGCGCCATGGCGCGCGGAGGGGTGTTCTTTCCGGGCGGCCTGCGCGTGAGACCGCGCCTGCTGTGCGCTGCCTTGCTGGCGGCGCCCCGCATAGAGCTGCGCGCCGGCCGTGTCGCCCGCATCGAGGCCTGCCCGTCCCCGGGACCGGCCGAAGGCCGCTGGCGCGTCGCCGATGCCGGCGGCGCCACCCTGGCCGAGGCCGAGGTGCTGGTCCTGGCCAATGCGGCAGACGCGCCACGCCTGCTCGCGGACAGCGGCCGGCCCGGCCATGGCGGGGTATCCGCGCGCTTTTTCGGGCAAAAACGCATCGCGGGCCAGATCACCTTGCTGCCTGCCCGGCAGGCCCTGGCCGGCGCGCCCCGCTGCGTAGTGGCCGGGGACGGCTATGTGCTGCCGCCGGTGGATGGGTGGTGCGTCGCCGGCAGCACCTACGTGCACGACGCCGACCGGGCCGTGGCAACCGAGGAAGGCCATGCCGTCAACCTGGAGCGGGCCGGCCGGCTGCTGCCTGGCCTGGATGGCCTGCTCGACCCCGCAATGCTGGCGGGGTGGGCCGGCTGGCGGGCCGTGCTGCCCGGACGCCTGCCCGTCATCGGGGAAGTGCCGGGAGCGCCCGGGCTCTGGGTGGCCGCCGGCTATGCCTCCCGGGGGCTGAGCTGGTCCGCGCTGGCCGGGGATATCATGGGCGCGGTGCTGGAAGGAGAGCCCATGCCACTGGAAGGGGATTTGCTCCGCATGGTGGCTTGGCGCTGAGCGCGAGCCGAATCGTGGGAAAATAGCGGTATTAACAGCAAAAAAAGGACGTGCCCGCGGGCGCGCGGCGCTCGGCTCTCCCCCGCTGGCCATCCGCCGTTTCTCGGCCCGGTCATCGCGGATCCGCCCGCCGGTCCGCCTGTGCCTCCCCCGAGAGGAGCGCCGGCGCGAGGGGGAGCGACCCCCAATGGTTTATTTGCCTCCCCGAATCCGTCAAAATAGAGGTTTTGGCGAAAAAGTGCGGCGTTCAGCAGCATTTGGGGCGGATAGCGGGGCCTCGCGAGGTTGCGTCTTTGCTATTGCCAATCTGTCGAAAGCGATCGAGGGAAACCTGTGCCACTTCAATTCGACTCCTCCCGCTACCAGCGTCTGGAATCCCTGTCTCTCAACACGTCCAGCCCGGCTGCCGTCCGTTTCACCACGGACCAGGGCCAGGCGCTGCTCGTCGAAGCGAGCGCGCCGGGCGTGTTCAGGCTGAGCATGGGGACGCCCGCGGCCACCGGCAAGCCGGCTTCCGGCTCCGCCACCCGCGCCGCGGCGCTGCACGACCTGCTGGCCCGGGACGAACCCATCGGCGAGGCCGCCGTCGAGCAGGTCGAACTGGACGGCCAGCCGGGCTTTCGCATCGTCCAGGGCGACAACGCGCTCGAGATCGCGACGCAGCCGCTGCGCCTGGCCCTGTATCGCAAGGGGCGCAAGGTGCTCGCCTCGTCCGCCGACGAGTCCTTGTTCCCGCTGGGCACCGAGGATCCGGCCGCCCCGGCGTCCTGGACCCTGTCGTTCGACCTCGAACCCGCCGAACCGGTCTACGGACTGGGCGAAAGCACGATCATGCTCGACCGGCGCGCCGAGCGCGTGGTGTCCGACGAGCCGGCCTCGCGCGCGCTGCCGCTGGCCTGGAGCCCGAACGGATGGGGCGTCTACGTCAATACCGCCGAATCGGTCGTCCATGACATCGGCGTCGACGATTTCGCGCCGGCCAGCTATGTGCTGACCATTGCCGACGCCCAGCTCGATCTGTTCCTGTTCGCCGGCGAACCGGCGGAAATCCTCAACCAGTACACGCAACTCACCGGCCGCGCCGGGCAGCCCACGCTGTGGAGCATGGGGACTTGGCTGCACCAGGCCGCCAATACCGATACCGCGCAATTGGCCGCCGTTGCGCGCGAGATGCGCGCCCGCGGCGTGCCGTTGGACGCCGTATCGTTCCAGCCCCCCGCCGCCTGGGAAGTGCGCGGCAAGCTGAACCTCGAATGGGATGCCGGCCGTTTTCCCGATCCGCGCCAGAGTCTCGGCGAATTCAAGGACCTGGACCTCAAGGTGTGCGCCCCCGGCTTTCCCGGCGTTCCCACGCACAGCCCCATGTTCGCGGAACTGGAAGACAAAGGCTGGCTGCTTACCGACGATTCCGGTTCGGCCTATGTCTTTGCCGGCGTTCCCGCGAGCGCGGGCGCGGCCTTCGGCCTGCTCGACCTGACCCATCGCGATGTCTGGACGTTCTGGCGCGACAAGATCCGGCAAATCATGGACGAGGGCGTCGATGCCGTTTCCTGCGACGTTCAGCTCGACATTCCCGACGAGGTGAGCGCCCGCAGCGGCGATACCGGCTCCCGGCTGCGTACGGTCTATCCCATGTTGGCCAAGCGTTGCTTGTTCGAGGCCGCCGCCTGGAACAAGACGCCGCCCGAGGGCGTGGTATGGAGCCGCGACCTCTTCCCCACGGCGCAGCGCCTGCCCATGCAGGCGTCCATCTCGGTGCCCAACACCTGGGAAGGACTGGCCGAGTCCCTGCGCGCGGCACTGACCACCGGCGCGAGCGGCCTGCCTGCCTATGCGCACGACATCGGTTCGCCCGATCATCCGCTCGACACCATGACGCCCGAGCTGTACCTGCGCTGGCTCGCGGCGGGCGTGTTCAGTTCGCACCTGCGCTTTCACGCGGTGCCGGGCCTTCTGCCCTGGGACTTCGGCGACGAGGTCTTCCAGCATGCGCAAACGCTGATGCAATGGCGCTACCGGCTCATTCCCTATGTGCTTGGCGTGATCGAGGACGCAGCCCGCACCGGCTTGCCGGTCCAGCGCTCCATGGCCTTGTCGTTCCCCGAGGATCCCGAGGCCCACGCCTACGAACTGCAATACCTGCTGGGGCCGGCCCTGCTGGTGGTGCCGGCGGTTCAGCCCGGCAACCAGATCCGTGTCTATTTCCCGAAGGGCGAGGCCTGGTGGGACCTGCGCACCGGCTGGCGCTACGAGGGCGGCACCACCTGGACGTTCGAGTGCGGCCTGGACCACCTTCCCGTATTCGGACGCGAAGGGCACATGCTCTGCCTGGGACCGGCCGCCCAGCACACCGGCGAATTCAACTCCGCCCGCATCCTGGACGAAGTCTGGCTGTTCGGCATGCCCATGCACAATCCCAGCGTCATGCGCAACAAGATCCGGGTCATGCAGATGCAGGGATCGAGCTACGCCAAGGGACTGGAAGGCCTGAAGATCCTGCCGTCCGAAGGGCTGGAAGTGAAGCGGCGCGGCGCCGAGGTGCGGATTTCGCGCGCAAGGTAGAAAGCCCCCCCCTACGCCCTGACGGGCGCCCCCCAGGGGGCGATGCGGGTGGACCGGCGGGGGGGAACCCACCCCACGCGGCCTGTGGCCGCGCCCCTCAAGGGGCGGCGCTGGCGGACCGGCAAAGCCGGATCCGCGGCGCCCTGGGTCTAGTGCGAATTTCTCAGGCCGCTACACCTTTGCTGGCGCTGGCAGCCAGCGAAGCGCAGCTGCCACAACCCAAGAAAGCGGTACTAGACCCAGGATGCGGCGGATCTGGCTCCGCCAGTCCGCTCGCATCGCCCCCTGGGGGGCGCCCGTCAGGGCGTAGGGGGGGGCTAGTCCTCGCAGGGGCTGTCCAGCGTCCCGCGCGCGAGCTTGTCGACCACCACCGATTCGCGCGGCGGTTCGCCGTTGCGGGCAATGTGTCCTTCTATCCACATCAGCACAGGGGTGCCGGGCGCCACGCGCAGCTTGGCATAGGCGTCCGCCAGCGCTTGCGCCTGCCCGGTCCTGGCGACCGGATAGCGTTTGCCGGTGCTGCAGATGCCGAAGGTCGTCTCGCCGTCTTTCGATACCACCTTGCCGCGCATGGGGAAGGTCTCGGTAATGAAGTCCACCTCGAATTGCTGGGTCAGCGCGTAATTCAGCGTCGACTGGATGGGCTCGCCGTTCTGGTCCAGCATGCGCAGCGTCGTGCCGGAGATGAATTCATACAGCCCGCCTTCGTTTCGGTCGCCGATGAGGCGGATCTGGTCGGGGGAATCGACCAGCCGCTGCCAGCGGCCGGCGCTGACGAAGGTCATGTCCTTGTTGTCGCGCGTGCCGAAATACACGCGCCGCATGCGCCAGGTCCAGTCGGGCAGCAGGGTGAGCGTAATGCGCTGGCCTGCGCAGTCGGCGCAGGGAATGACGCCGCGAAAGGTTTGCGGCTGGCTGAGGGGCACGCCGCGGTCTATGGTCGGCGCCTGCTCCGCTTGCTCCCGGCTCATGCCCGGAGGCGGAGGCACGGCGGCGTCGGCCTCGCTCGGCGTGCTCGTGCGCTGCCGGTCCGGCAAGGGAATGGCGCAGGCACCCAGGCCGGCGGCGACGACGAGCGCTGCGGCAAGGCTGGCGAGGCGGGACGGAAAGGGGCGGGACGGAAGGGGCGGGTTGGTCATGACGGCTCCGGCTCTTGAGGTTTACCGCAAGTCTACCTTGTTGCGCCTGTCCGCATGTCGGAGATCTCGCGCCGCCGTCCTCCCTGGCGTTGCCCAGGCAAGCTGACATTTATCGCACATGGGTCGCCCGCGAGGGGCCGCGGGCCGGTTAAGCTTGCGTGGGGCCGCAGTGCGGCGATTCTTTACCTTTCTATGTCTTTCGCGCAGATACTCGCGGCCACGCCATGGCTGGCCTATGCATCGGCCATCGTGCTGGGGCTGGTGGTGGGCAGTTTCCTCAACGTCGTCATCGTTCGCCTGCCGCAAATGATGCACCGCGCATGGCGGGCCCAGTGCGCGGAGCTGCAGGGCGAGGATCTCGCGGCCGAACCGTTCGACCTGGCCCGTCCGGCTTCCCATTGCCCCGCATGCGGGCATCCCATCGCCTGGCGCCACAATATTCCGGTATTGAGCTGGCTGGCCTTGCGCGGGCGCTGCGCGCATTGCGGCGCCGGCATCTCGTGGCAGTATCCCCTCGTCGAATTGACGACGGCCGCGCTGTTCGCCGCCTGCGTGGCCGGTTTCGGCATCGCCTGGACGGCCTTGGCCGCGATGGCCTTCTGCGCGGTATGCGTGGCGCTGGCCGTCATCGATCTGCAGACCTCGCTGCTGCCGGACGACCTGACCCTGCCGCTGCTCTGGGCAGGGTTGTTCGTCAATCTGTGGGGGGTGTTCGCGCCCCTGCACGACGCGGCCATCGGGGCCATGGCGGGCTATGGCGTGCTGTGGGCGGTCTACTGGATATTCCGCCTGCTGACCGGCAAGGAGGGCATGGGCTATGGCGATTTCAAGCTGTTGGCGGCCATCGGCGCATGGCTGGGATGGCAGAGCCTGCCTCTGGTGATGGTCGCCGCGTCGCTTGCCGGCGTCGCGGTGGCGGGCACGCTCATGGTCGCCCGCCGGGTGCGGCGCGACCAGCCGCTGCCGTTCGGACCCTATCTCGCCGCCGCGGGCATCGTCGCGCTGCTGGCAGGCGACTTATGGGCTAAGCTCCTCGCATGGTGAACACTGGCTATACATCGGGCAGCCGGCCCTTGCGCGTGGGCCTGACAGGCGGCATAGGATCCGGCAAGACGGCGGTGGCCGACCTGCTGGCGGCACAAGGCGCGGCCATCATCGACACCGATGCGATCGCTCACGCGCTGACGGCGCCGGGCGGGCTGGCCATCGAGCCGTTGCGGCGCGCATTCGGTCCCTCCATGATCGGCGCCGACGGCGCCATGGACCGCGCCCGCATGCGCGAACTGGTGTTTGCCGATCCGCAGGCCAAGTCCCGCCTCGAAGCCCTGATCCATCCGCTTATCGGCCAGGAGGCCGAACGCGAGGCGGCCGAGCGGCAAGGGGTCTAC
This sequence comes from Pigmentiphaga sp. NML080357, assembly GCF_002188465.1. Taxonomy (GTDB): domain Bacteria; phylum Pseudomonadota; class Gammaproteobacteria; order Burkholderiales; family Burkholderiaceae_B; genus Pigmentiphaga. The sequence goes on from NZ_NINW01000029.1 coordinate 194,593, forward strand.
CAGGTGTTCGTCGTGCCCTTGCTGGTCGAGTCCGGCCGCTGGCGCGAACGCGTGGACCGCATCTGCGTGGTCGATTGCGACGAGGCCACCCAGATGCAGCGCGTGCAGCGCCGCAGCGGCCTTGCGCCAGAGATGATCGCCCGCATCATGAATGCCCAGGCCACGCGCGCCGAGCGCCTGGCCGTGGCCGACGACGTCATTCTCAACGACGGCGGCACCACGCCCGCCCAGCTCGCGGACCGGACCCTGGCCCAGCACCGTGCCTGGCTGCAACGGCTACCATCCCCATAAGCCCCCCGCTCCGACCCAGAGCACAGCGCATCCAGCTCCGCCGTCCGCAAGTAGAGCCCCCTGGGGGGAGCGCGTAAGCGCGTAGGGGGCTAATTGATTTGCATATTCAACCGCTCGATCAACGCCTTCCACCGTTCCCGCGTGGCGCGCAGCCAGGCCGTGGTTTGCGCCGCATCCGCCCAGTAGGGCGCTACCGCCATCACGTCCAGCTGGCGCCGGACCTCGGGGCTGTTCAGTATTCCGCGCAACAGTTTTTCCCAGGTCTCGATGACGGCCGCCGGGGTGCCGGAGGGAAACAGGATGACCTGGCTGAACTGCACGTCGAAGTCAGGCACGCCCTGCTCCTGCACGGTCGGCACCTGCGGCAGTTGCGGGTTGCGTTCGGCAGAGGAAGAGGCCAGGGCCTGCAGAGCCCCGGAACGGGCGTAGGCGAGCGTGTTGGACGAGGCGACGAAGGCCAGCGGCACGTGTCCGGCCACCACGTCGGCCAGGGCGGGGGCGTTGCCTTTGTAGGGTATGTGCGTGCCGCGGATGCCGGTCTTGGCCTTCAGCAATTCGAAGGTCAGGTGGCCCGGCGAGGCCAGGCCGGCCGAGGCGTAGGTCAGGTCCTCCTTCGCCGCGCGCGTCAGAAAGTCGCGGAAATTCTTCACCCCCAGGCTGGGATGGGCGACCAGCATCTGCGAGGTGGTCCCGAAAATGCCGGCGGGCACGAGATCGCGGAACGGGTCCAGTCCCATGTCCTTGTAGACCAGCGGATTCACCGTCAGCAGGTGGTCGATGCTGACCAGCGCGGTGTAGCCGTCCTTGGGGGCGCGCGCCACGTACTCGGCGCCGATGTTGCCCGCCGCGCCGGCCCGGTTCTCGACGATGACGGGCTGCTTCAGGCGCTGGGCGGCCTGTTCGGCGATCAGCCGGGCCACGGTGTCCAGCGGGCCGCCCGCGGCGAAGTTGACGACCAGCTTGACCGGACGATCGGGATAGCCGGCCGCTTGCGCCCAGGGGGCGGCCGCGAGGAGGGCGAGAACGAGAGAAAGGCGCGCAAGCGGTCGCATGAGAGGTGTCTCCGTGAGAGCGGCGGGTTGGCTTCAGGGCCAATCTGTAAACGCCGTGCTCGCATTATGGGAAGGGGAGGTATCTCGTTCAAATGATAAAATGCCGCACTGTCATATCTAAAATTCATGGCAATGGATTGGACCCGGCGTTTGCGCATACGGCAACTCGAGGTGCTGAGCAGCCTGGCCGAGACCTGCAATCTCAGCCATACCGCCGACCGCCTCTGCATGACCCAGCCCGCCCTGTCGAAGTGGCTGGCCGAGTTGGAAGCCGAACTGGGCGTGACGCTGTTCGAGCGTCATTCGCGCGGGCTGGTCCCCACGCGCTTCGGCACGGCGATGGCCGAGCATGCGCGCATCATGCTGGCCGAGGTCGAGCGGACGCACCAGACCATCGCCTTGATGGCCGAGGGCGCGGACGGGCAATTGGCGATAGGCGTCACGGCCACGGTCTCGACCGGCCTCCTGCCGGACAGCGTGGCGCTGCTGACGGCCCGCCGGCCGGAAACGCGCTTGTGCATCACCGAGTCCACGCTGGACCAACTGCTGCCGCCGCTGCTCGAGCGCCGGCTCGATTTCGTGGTGACGCGTCTCGAGGGCGACGCCATCGACGACCGATTGCGTTGCACGCCGCTTTACAGCGAACGCATCGCGGTGGCGGCGCCGCCCTCTCATCCGCTCGCCGGGCGCCGCGGTCTTCGCTGGGCCGACCTGGAGGGCTGCGGCTGGATCGTGCCGCCCAAGGGCAATCCGTTGCGGCGCGAGCTGGATGCCGAGTTCGCGCTGGCGGGCCTGCCTGCGCCGCGCTATCGCATGGAGGCCGTGGGCATGGCGATGCTGGTGGCCCTCATGCAACGTGCCCAGCTTCTCACCGCCTTGTCGCGGCGGGTGCTGGATCACTTCCAGGCCTCAGGGCAATTGGTGGCGCTCGATCTGCCGACGCGGCGCCAGGGGACGGTCGGCCTGCTGCGCCATCGCGATGCTCCCGATACCGCGTTGAGCCGGGCGTTTTCCGAGGCGCTGCGCGATGCGGCCGACGGTGCCGGCGTCACATCTCGAAACCGCATTGAAGAGCTGCCTCCTTCAAAGTAGCGGGTGGACCGCGGCGGAAATTTCCCTCCGCCGGGTCCGTACCTACCAGGGAGGTGCTCCGAGGTGTGCCCGCGGCAAGGGCCGGTTCGGAAGCGGGAAGGGCGAGAGTCGCCCAGTCCAGGCTGTGCAGGTATAGTTCTACGAAATTCCGATACCGGACGGTCTACGTGGTTCTTTACGAATATCCATTCAACGAGCGCGTCCGTACGCTGTTGCGTCTGGAAAGCCTCTTCGATAATTTATTCTTTTTCGTGCGGCAATCGGATGCCCGCGGGCATCACGTCGCATTGACCACGCTGTTCGAAATCCTAGACGTTTCGGCGCGTGCCGACCTGAAGTCCGATCTGTTGCAGGACCTCGAGCGCTATCGCCAATCCCTCAGTTCGCTGCGCGAGCATCCCGGCGTGGACCGGCAGACGCTGGACGCCATGCTGTCCAGCATAGAGCAGGCCACCACTTCGCTGGTGGCCCAGGGCAAGACCGGCATGCCGCTGCGGCAGAACGAATGGCTGACCAGCATTCGCAGCCGGCTGGCCATCCCGGGCGGCGCCTGCGAATTCGACGTGCCCTCCTACCATGCCTGGAAGCACAAGCCGGCCGGCCAGCGGGTGCAGGATCTCGTCCAGTGGGTCGAGCCCTTCCTGCCCATCCGCGATGGCCTGGCCATCGTCCTGAAGATGCTGCGCGAATCGGGGCGGCAGGTCGCGGTGGTGGCCGAAGGGGGCGCCTTCCAGCAGATGCTCGGCGGCAAGGCCTATCAGTTGCTGCGCATCTATGTCGATGAAGAGATCGGCGTCTTTCCCGAAGTCAGCGCCAACAAATACATGGTTTCGGTGCGCTTCTCCTCCCAGGGCGGCGACATGAAGCCCCAGCCGGTGACGGCCGACGTGCCGTTCCAGCTCACCCTCTGCAACAGCCTGTAGTCCTTCTCCCGCGCCCTGGCTCGCGGCTTGCGGCTTTGCCGGCCCACGCCGCTAAAATGTCGACATGGTCAAGAAAGTCAAATGCCCCACCTGCTCCAAGCCCGCGCCATGGAGCCCCGACAACGCATGGCGGCCGTTCTGCTCGGAGCGTTGCCGGCAGATCGACCTGGGCGCATGGGCGGCCGAGAAATTCGCCATTCCCGGCGCCCCGCTGGAAACCGACGATCTGGCCGGAGATACCTCGGGCCGCCTGTTTCCTCCGCCGCAATCGGTGAACTGAGCGGCCCTAGGCGTTGGTCAGCAGCGTGCGGATGTCGAGCGACCGAAGCAGCTGCATCGTCTCCCGCGCCAGCCTGGTCAAGGGCTGCAGCCGTGCCGTGCACATGATGAGGTTGTTGTGCATGGCCGGCGAATGCACGCGCGCCGTGGCCAGCGTGCCCGCGCGCAACTGCGGCCCGATCGCGCTCGCCGACAGCAGCGCGTAGCCTTCGCCGCTCTCGGCGAGCGCCACCATCGTGTGGACGGCATTGACCTCGGCAACGATGTTCAGGGAAATGCCGCGTCGTCGGCACGTGGCGTCGACCACCGCGCGGATGGTATTGGGCTGGCACGGCAGGATCAGCGGATATTCCGTCAGGGCGTCGACGGGCAGCGAGTCGGGCAGCCGCTCGCCCAGCCCGGGCAAGCGTCCCACCAGCAGCAATTCCTCCTTGAAAACCGGCTCGTAGTCGAGGGTCTCCCCGGGCGCGGGGTCGTAGAGCAGCGCGACGTCCACCCGGCCCTCGTGCAGCCATTCCCTCAGGCTCACGCTCAAGCCTTCGGTCACCGTCAGGGCGGCGCCCGGCAGGCGCTCCCGGAAACCGCGCACCAGCCTGGGAGCCAGCAGGTGGGCGATCCGGGGCGGCAGGCCGACCACGATCTTGCCCTGGGGCATGGCCTTCAGATCGTGGATCTCCTGCCGGGCGAGAGCCAGCCGCTCCAGGACCACCCGCGCATGTTCCAGCAGGCGTTCTCCCGCCTCCGTTGGCCTGACGCCGCGTCCGTTCCGGTAGAACAGGTGTTCGTGCAGCTCGACCTCCAGCAACCGGATCTGCCTGCTGAGGGAGGGCTGGGTCATTTCGAGCATCATCGCCGCCCGGGTGAAACTGCCCGCATCGGCTACCTGGACGAAGTACTCGAGTTGCTTGATGTCCATCCGGGACACTCCTTTCTCTATAGAAGAGTTCTATAGCTGCTAGTGCTGTTCTGTAATTTACTCGATAGGGGCGTCCGCCAATAATGGGCGCCTCCGCCGGGTGCGCGCGCGCATATGGAGCGGCGCGCGGGCCGCGGCGGCCTTATGGAGGCATTGCATGAAGAAACGGGAGTTGCCGATCGCGATCATCGGCGCCGGAATAGGGGGACTGGCGGCGGCGGCCGTGCTGCGCAAGCAGGGAGTGAATGTCCACGTATACGAACAGGCGAAGCAGTTCGCCCGCATCGGCGCGGGCATCCAGATGACGCCCAACGCCATGCGCGTGCTGAATGGGCTCGGCTTGCGGGGCCGCCTGGAAGAGATCGCGTTCGCGCCGCGGTCGTCGCTGAACCGCCAGCACGATACGGGCGCGGTGACCAACGAGTTTCCGCTGGCCGAGGCGGTCCTGGAGCGATACGGCATGCCGTTCCTGGCCATGCACCGGGGCGACCTGCATGCGGCGCTGGCCGGGCTCGTGCCCGGAGAGAACATCTCGCTCGGGAAGAAGCTGGTCCGCTTCGAGCAGCGGGACGGGTCGGTCCTGCTCGAATTCGAGGACGGCTCGCAGGCGCACGCCGCTGCCGTCATCGGTGCCGACGGCGTGCATTCGCAGGTGCGCGAGCTGCTGCTGGGCGCGGAAAAGCCCCGTTTTACCGGGCGGGTGGCCTACCGGACGACCTTTCCCGCCAGCCGGCTGGGCTCGCTCGACATCGGGCCGTCGCGCACGAAGTGGTGGGGGCCCGACCGGCATATCGTCATCTACTACGTCACCAGGCGGCGCGACGAGGTCTATTTCGTCACCAGCCAGCCCGAGGACGCCGGCTGGCTTACGCCGGAGTCCTGGTCCGCCAAGGGCGACCTGAACGTGCTGCGCGAGGCCTATGCCGACTTCCATCCCGACGTGCGCGCGGTGCTGGCGGCGTGCCCCGACGTGCACAAATGGGCCATCTTCCAGCGCGACCCGCTGCCCAGCTGGGGCGAGGGCAACGTCGTGCTGATGGGCGATGCCTGCCATCCGATGACCCCCTACATGGCCCAGGGCGCGGCCATGGCGCTGGAGGACGCGGTCGTGCTGGCCCGTTGCCTCGAGGCGCGCGGCGCGGACGTCGACGCCGCTTTCCGGACGTTCGAGCGGGTCCGCAAGCCGCGCACTTCGGCCGTGCAGGCCGGGTCCAGCGCCAACAACTGGATGCGGGAGGCGACCAACCCGGACTGGGTATATGGCTATGACGCCTGGGAGGTCGCGCTCGGCGATTGAGCGTCGGCAGGCCCGGGTCCGGGCGCGGCCCGGTCAACGAACAAGGAGACAGCATGAACATACGAGCAAGTATCGCTGCCTGCGCCATCGCGGCTGCCGGCATGGCCGCCGGCCCGGCGAACGCCGCCTATCCGGACCGGCCCATCAAGCTGGTCGTGCCGCACGGTCCCGGCGGTGTCGCCGACACCGTGTCGCGGATCTTCGCCGACGCGCTCGCGCAGGAGCTCAAGCAGCCGGTGATCGTCGAGAACAAGGCGGGCGCCAGCACGATGATAGGCGCCGACTACGTGGCCAAGGCCCCGGCCGACGGCTACACGCTGTTGATGGCGTCGGTCACGACCCTGTCCATCAATCCCTTCCTGTATCCCAACATCACCTACGATCCCAAGCGCGACTTCGCGCCGGTCTCCATGGTGGCTGCCTTGCCGTTCTACCTGATGGCCAGTCCCACGCTGGGCATCAAGAGCGTGAAGGACCTGGTGGCGCTGGCCAAGTCCAGGCCGGGGCAGCTCAATTACTCCTCGCCCGGGTCCGGAACGTCGCCGCATCTCGTGGGCGCGCTGTTTGCGTCCATGACCGGCATCGATGCCATTCACGTTCCCTACAAGTCCACGGCCTCCGCCGAGGTCGACCTCAATGCGGGCCGCATCCATTTCGCCTTCACCGGTTCGGGCATGGCTCCCATACGTTCGGGACGCGTGACCGGCCTGGGGGTGACCAGCGACGAGCGGGTGGCTTCCATGCCGGAGTTGCCCACGCTGAAAGAGCAGGGGCTGGACCTGGAAGCCACGGTGTGGAACGGCGTGGTGGCGCCCGCGGGCACGTCGCCCGCCATTGTCGAGAAACTCGCCGCGGCCCTGGCCAGGATTGCGAAGTCGCCGGACATCAGGGAGAAAGTCCAGGCCCATGGCGGCATCACGGTGGGCAATACGCCTGGCGAGTTCCGGCGCCTGATCGACACCGAGGCGCGCCGCTGGGAGAAAGTGATCAAGGAGGCCAGCATCTCGGTCCAGTAGCGCCGGCCCCGCGGTCAATCGCCCCAGAACGCGCCGATTCCCGCGATGCCGTGGGCGCCGTGCGCGACGGCCGTCGCCCGGGTCAGGGAGGACTGGCCACCCAGCGCGAATACCGGCAGGCCGGCATGCAGCGCCATGGCGGCAAAGGCCTCCCATCCCATGCCCGGCTGGCCCGGATGCGAAGCGGTTGGCAGCACCGGCGCGAGCACCGCGAAGTCGGCATCGAGGCGGCGTGCACGTTCCAGTTCCTCCGCGCTATGGGCCGATACGCCCAAGCGCGCGCCGCGAGGCAGGTCGGGACGCTGCGCGGGGATATCCGCGGACCGCAGATGGACGCCGTCGGCCTCGCCGCGCCAGGCGGCCGGGTGGATGCTGTTCAACAGCACCTGGGCGCCGGCCGCCCGGGCGCGCGCCACCACCTGCCTGAGCACGTCGCGCAGCGCCGGGTCGTCCGGTCCGCCGGGCCAGCCCGGCTCGCGGAACTGGATGAGCTTCATGCCCGCGGCCAGCGCGGTATCGAGCCGCTTCAGGAACGGTTCGACGTTGCCGTGCGAGCCGATGTTCGTGATCGCGTAGGTATCGGGCACGTGCAGCCATTGCAGCGGCGGCAGGGTAGCGGGCAGCAGCGGTCCGATGCGCGGCTCCAGGGCCAGGCCCAGTGCATCTTCCGGCGCCTGCGCGCGCGCCTGGGCCGCCTCCAGGTCAGTGGGTTGCTCGCCGCGCGCCAGGCGCGCTTGCAGCGCGGCGATCCGCCGTTCGCGATCCTGTGCCGCGGCCGCGATCTCCGCCGGCGTGGCGGCGCGGATGCGGGCCCATTGCAGCGCCTGCGATTCCAGCCCATGCGGCTGGCCTTCCCAGCGCGTCACGCGGCAGAAATACAGCCGCACGGTGGCGTGCGAGTAAGCGTGCACGTGCGTGACCCAGGTGGCCGATTCCAGCACCGTCACGCCCAGCTCTTCCTTCAATTCCCGCGCCAATGCCTGCAACACCGTCTCGCCCGGCTCCAGCTTGCCGCCCGGCAACTCCCACCATCCCGCATAAGGCTTGCCCTCGGGCCGCTGCCCCAACAACAGACTGCCGTCCGGCCGGAGCATCACCCCCACCGCCACATCCACGACTTTCGAACCAGAATCAACCGTCGCCATCCGCCTTCCCAAAAAAATCGATCCAGACCCAGGGCACCGCGGATCCGGCTCCGCCGGTCCGCCAGTGCCGCCCCCCCGGGGGGGCGCGCGTCAGCGCGTAGGGGGGGGGCCTTCCCTCCCGGCCCAGTCCTTCGCGAATTGCCAAGCCACGCGCCCGGAGCGCGAGCCGCGTTCCAGCGTCCACTGCAGCGCCGCGGTGCGGGACCTGGCGATGGACTCCTCGCTGCATCCCAGCTCGCGCAGCCAATGCGCGACGATGTCGAGGTAGTCGTCCTGCTTGAACGGGTAGAACGACAGCCAGAGCCCGAAGCGCTCGGACAGCGAGATCTTTTCCTCGACCGTCTCGCCGGGATGGATCTCGCCGTCGCTCTGGTGCTTGGCCTGCAGGTTCTCGTGCATGTACTCCGGCATCAGGTGGCGCCGGTTGGACGTGGCGTAGATCAGCACGTTCTGGGTGGAGGCGGCGATGGAGCCGTCCAGCACCGACTTCAGGGCCTTGTACCCGGCCTCGCCTTCCTCGAACGACAGGTCGTCGGCGAAGACGATGAAGCGCTCGGGCCGCTCGGCCACGATCTCGACGATTTCCTGCAGATCGCCCAGGTCGCTCTTGTCGACCTCGATCAGGCGCAGCCCGCGATCGCCGTAGGCGGCCAGCATGGCCTTCACCAGCGAACTCTTGCCGGTGCCCCGGGCGCCGGTCATCAGCACGTTGTTGGCCGGCTTGCCCTCCAGGAACTGCACCGTGTTGCGGTCGATCACGTCCTTCTGGCGATCGATGTGCTGCAGGTCGTCCAGGTCGATGCGCGCGATGTGGCGTACCGGCTCCAGCCAGCCGCGCGTTCCTCGCTTGCGCCAGCGGAAGGCGTGGGAGCTCCAGTCCACGGGGGGCGGGGCGGGGGGCAGCCACGCCTCGAGCTGGGCGAGGACGCCCTCGGCGCGTTTCAGGAAAGAGGCCAGATCGACGGATGGGGAGGACTCGTTCGGCACAGCGGCGTTCCTATCTTCGGCCGGAGCCATGCCGGCCCCGGATCGTGTTCTTGAACGACGGATTTCGGCCCGGGGGGATGCCGCCCGATCGAAATCCGTCTACGGCACCGGGTATTGCACCATTTTTTTCGATGGCGCGCCCGGGGGGCCAGGCGCCAACCGCAGAGCGGTGCGGAGCTGACGTACCCAGGGCACCGCGGATCCGGCTCCTCCGGTCCGCAGCCCCACCCCGGGGAGGCGCGAAGCGCGCAGGGAGGCGCCCTACGACCTGTAGTCCGCGTTGATGCTCACGTACTCGTGCGAGAAATCGCACGTGTACACGGTTTCGGCCACGTCGCCGCGGCCTAGCGAAATGCGCACCGAGATCTCGGCCTGCTTCATCACGCGCTGGCCGTCCTCTTCGCGGTAGTCCGGGTTGCGCCCGCCGTTCTTTGCCACCCACACATCGTCCAGCCACAGGTTGACGCGGCCCACGTCCAGGTCGTCGATGCCGGCATAGCCGATGGCGGCCAGGATGCGGCCCAGGTTGGGATCGGAGGCGTAGAAAGCGGTCTTGACCAGCGGCGAATGGGCGACGGAATAGGCGACCTTGAGCGCTTCGTCCTGCGTCCCGGCGTCTTCGACCTTGATGGCGATGAACTTGGTCGCCCCCTCGGCGTCCCGCACGATGAGCTGCGCCAGCTCGGTCGCCGCGGCCTTCAGCGTGGCCAGCACCTCGGGATAGAGCGGGTCCGACTCGGACTCGATGCGCAGGCCGGCGCGGCCGGTCGCGGCGACGATGAAAGAGTCATTGGTGGACGTGTCGCCATCCACCGTGATGCGGTTGAACGAGACGTCGGCGATCTGGCCCGCCATGCGCTTGAGCAGGGCGCCGTCGATGGCGGCATCGGTAGCGAGGAAGCCGAGCATGGTGGCCATGTTCGGCCGGATCATGCCCGCGCCCTTGCTGATGCCGGTGATGGTGATCTGCTGGCCGCCGATGTTGGCCTTGCTCGAGACAATCTTGGGCAGCGTATCGGTGGTCATGATGCCGTGCGCCGCTTCGGTCCAGTTGCCCGGGGCGAGGGCCTTGACTGCCGCGGGCAGGCCGGCCTCGATGCGGTCTACCGGCAGGGGCTCCAGGATCACGCCGGTGGAGAACGGCAGGACCTGGCGCGGGTCGAGCTGCAGCAGCCGGGCGAGCGCCTCGCAGGTGGCGCGAGCGGCGGCCAGGCCCGGCTCGCCGGTGCCGGCGTTGGCGTTGCCGGTATTGATTACCATGGCCCGGATCGGCAGGGCCTGCGCCAGGTGCTCTTCGCACACCTGCACCGGCGCCGCGCGGAAGCGGTTGCGCGTGAAGACGCCCGCCACCTGGGTGCCTTCGGCCAGGCGGAATACCGTCAGGTCGCGCCGGCCGGCCTTGCGGATGCCGGCCTCGGTCACGCCGATGTCGACGCCGTCCACCGGGAAGACTTGTTCGGGAGCGGGAATGTGCAGATTGACAGCCATGGGTGTCCTCGCGGAACGAAAAGGTGTGCGCTGTCGGCGCGGGCGGGCCCGCGCCGGGTCTTCAGGGGTTGAGTTCGGCGAAGGCCTCGCCGGCCACGGCAACGGTGCGGGCGATCACCTCGTCGTCGTGGGCGATCGAGACGAAGCCCGCCTCGAACGCCGACGGCGCGAAGTTCACGCCGCGCGCCAGCGCCGCATGGAAGAACTTGTTGAAGGCCGCGATATCGGAGGCCGAGACCTCGGCCAGCGAGGTCGGCACCCTGTCGCGGAAGTACAGGCCGAACATGCCGCCCACGTGGTCGGCGCTGAACGGCACGCCGGCGCTGGCCGCTGCTGCGCGCAGTCCCTGGACCAGCTTGCCGGTCTGGGCTTCCAGCCGGTCGTAGAAGCCCGGCTCGGCCAGCAGCCGCAAGGTGGTGATGCCGGCGGCCACGGCCACCGGGTTGCCCGATAGCGTGCCGGCCTGGTAGACCGCGCCCAGCGGCGCGATGTGCGCCATGATGTCGCGCCGGCCGCCGAAGGCGCCGATGGGCATGCCGCCGCCGATGACCTTGGCCAGCGTGGTCAGGTCCGGGACGATTCCCGTGCGCCCCTGCACGCCTTGCGGCCCCACGCGAAAGCCGGTCATGACCTCGTCGAAGATCAGCACCGCGCCGTGGCGGGTGCATTGGTCGCGCAGCGCCTGCAGGAAGCCGGGCGCCGGCTGCACCAGGTTCATGTTGCCGGCCACCGGCTCGACGATCACGCAGGCGATGTCGTCGCCGTACTGCTTGAAGGCGGCTTCCACCCCGGCGATGTCGTTGTAGTCCAGCACCAGCGTGTGCGAGGTGAACTCCGGCGGCACGCCCGCCGAGGTCGGGTTGCCGAAGGTCAGCAGGCCCGAGCCGGCCTTGACCAGCAGGCTGTCGGCATGACCGTGGTAGCAGCCTTCGAACTTGACGATCTTGGCGCGGCCGGTGAAGCCGCGCGCCAGCCGGATCGCGCTCATCGTGGCCTCGGTGCCCGAGCTCACCAGGCGCACCTGCTCGATGGAGGGCAGGCGGTGCACCAGCATCTCGGCCAGCTCGACCTCGGCCTCGGTGGGGGCGCCGAACGACAGGCCGTTGGCCGCGGCGGCCTGCACCGCCCGGATCACCTCGGGATGGGCATGGCCGAGGATGGCGGGGCCCCAGGACCCGACGTAGTCGATGTACTGCTTCTTGTCGGCATCCCAGATGTACGGGCCGGCGGCGCGCTCGATGAAAGGCGGTGTGCCGCCGACGGAACGAAAGGCGCGCACCGGCGAGTTGACGCCGCCGGGAATGGTTCGGCAGGCGCGTTCGAAGAGTTCTGCGTTGCGTATCATGGTCATGCCTTGCTAGTGGCGTTGCCGCCGGGGTCTTCGGTCCAGGCCTGGCCGAAGGCGCGCGCCGCCGCTTCGATGTCGGCGGCGCCGAACAGCGCGGTGATGACGGCCAGGGCGTCCGCGCCCGCCGCCACGGCCTGCCGGGCATTGGCCGGCGTGATGCCGCCGATGGCGACGATGGCGGGCCGGATCGGCTGTCCGTCACCCGGCAACCGCAGTCGGCGCGCCTCGGCCAGGCACGACAGCGGCGCGCGCACGGCGGCCGGCTTGGTGGGCGAATCGAACACCGCGCCGAAGGCCACGTGGTCGGCGCCTGCCGCCAGCGCGGCGCGGGCGCGCTCGGGTTCGTTATAGCAGGACGCGCCGATCAGCAGCGCCGGTCCCCCGGCGCGGCGGGCCTGGGCGATGTCGCCGTCGTCGCGCCCCAGGTGCACGCCGTCGGCCCCGGCATCGAGCGCCAGCCGCCAGTCGTCATTGACGATGAGCACCACGCCGAGCCGGTCGCAGGCGGTGCGCAAGGCGCGCGCCTGCTCCAGCCGCTTGGCGGCCCCGGCCTCTTTGCGGCGCAGCTGCACGGCCCGCAGGCCGCCGCGCGCGGCGGCCTCCACGGCCGCCACCAGCCGTGCGGTGTCGTCCCATTCGGGCGTGATGCCGTACAGGCCCCGCATGGGGCTCGCCAGCGTGGCGGCGGGTTCGGCCGGCAGATTCATGAGGCGTCCTTGCTGGGGCCGGCGTTCGGTTCGACGGTCTCGGCGGCGGTGTCGCCGCCTTGCCGCGCCCAGAAGAACCGGTCGGGAAGCAGGCGGCCCATGCCGGGCTGGAAACCCGACGCCAGCGCCTGCCAGGTGTATTCCTGGGCTTCCGGGACGGCGTCGCGCACTTCCATGCCGCTGGCCAGCAGTGCCGCCAGCGCCGCCGACAGGGTCGAGCCGGCGCCGCGGAAATTGCCGGGCAGGCGCGGCCAGCGGTATTCGCCGGAAGGTTCGGCCGCCGTGTCGCCGCCCCCCCGCAGGGTATTGATCACGATCTCGCCCGGCTGATGCAGGCCGGTGGCCAGCACCCAGGCCGCGCCGCGGCGCAGCAGCGCATGGGCCGCGGTTTCGTCGGGCGTATCGGTATCGAGCAGTCCGTCGGCCGCCAATTGCGTCAGGCGCAGGCTGTCGGCCACGACGAGGGTGGCCTGCGGCACCAGCAGCTCGATGGTCGCGGCCATGATCTCCTCGGCCGAGTCCTCGGTCTCTGCGTCGTCCGCATCGGGCGGATCGGCGCCCAGGTGGAGGACGACCGGCACGGCCGAGTAGTCCGCCAGGATCTCGGCCACCGCCGCCACGGCCTCGGCCGAGAACAGGCCGCCGATCTTGAAGGCGCGTACCGGCATGTCCTCCAGGAGGCTGCGGGCCTGGTCGTCTATCCACTCCGGCGCGAGGGCCTCGGCGTCTTCCAGTCCGGCCGAATCCTGCACCGTGTAGCCGGTCAGCACGGTCAAGGCATGGCAGCCCATGCTGGCACAGGTCAGCAGGTCCGCCTGGATGCCGCCTCCGCCGCTGGGGTCGGAGGGGGCGAACGTCAGAACGAGGGGGGGCGTGGGCGCTGGCAACGAAAAATCTCGAAAAGCGGGCCCGCCGGCGGGGGACCGGGCGCGGCCCACGGTGTTTCGGTAAGATGCGAGATTCTAATGGATGCCCGATGGTTCCCGGTTCGCGGGGGCGGGGCCCAGTAATAATTGACGATGATGCGTACCTGGATGTGTCTGATTTGCGGCTGGATCTACGACGAGGCGGCCGGCCTGCCGGAGGAGGGAATCCCTCCCGGTACCAAATGGGAAGACGTGCCGCCCAATTGGGTTTGTCCCGAGTGCGGCGCCCGCAAGGAAGATTTTGAGATGGTCGAGATCTGAGCCGTTCAGTGGCGATTACAATCCCGGTATGAGCGAGCGCGCCAACTTCGATCTCACGAATCAGTTCCTGATCGCCATGCCAGGCATGGCGGATCCGAATTTTGCCGGCGCCGTCATCTACGTCTGCGAACATACGCCCAAGGGCGCCCTGGGCCTGGTCATCAACCGGCCGACCGACCTCACCCTGGCGGGACTGTTCGAGCGCATCGAATTGTCGCTGGACGACTCCGCCCGGGCCGAGTCGCCGGTCTTCTTCGGCGGCCCGGTGCAGACCGACCGCGGTTTCGTGCTGCATGCGCCGGTGGGCGACTACAACTCTTCCATCAAGGTCGGGGATCTCGCCCTGACCACGTCGCGCGACGTGCTGCAGGCCGTGTCCGAAGGGCAGGGGCCGGGCCAGATGCTGGTCACGCTGGGCTATGCGGGATGGGGCGCGGGCCAGCTCGAGGACGAGCTCTCCGAGAATGCCTGGCTCAGCGTGTCGGCCACCGCCGACATCATCTTCAACGTGCCGCCGGGCGAGCGTTTCGACGCCGCGCTGGCGCTGCTGGGCATAGCCCCGATCATGCTGGCGGGCGAAGCCGGCCATGCCTGACGAAACGCTGCTCGCATTCGACTACGGAACCCAGTTCATCGGCGTTGCCGTCGGCAATACGTTGACGGGGCACGCGCGTCCGCTCGAGGTGTTCGCCAATTCCACGCGCGAGGCGCGCTTCGCCCGCATCGAACAGTTGCTGGGCGAATGGCAGCCCTCGCGGCTGGTGGTCGGGCTGGCCCTGGACGCCGATGGCGGCGAGCAACCCATGACCGCCCTGTGCCGCCGGTTCGCCAACCAGCTGCAGGGGCGCTACGGATTGCCGGTCGAACTGGTGGACGAGCGCGGCACCAGCCTCGCTGCGCAATCGGAAATGGGCGCGGCCGGCCGCGGCCTGCGCGTGGACGCAGTGGCCGCCGCCATCATCCTGCAGAGCTATTTCGATGCCCGTCCGCCCGCCATGTCGCGCCCGCCTCCAGGCGAACAGCGCTGACGACCGCTTTCTTCACCCGGAACTGCCATGAACCCAACCCCCACCCACCTCGATGCCGAGGCGCTCTATGCGCGGCTGCGCGAAGCCGTGCGCAACCTGATGGCCGCGCTGCCCGCCGGGCGCACCCACCTGGTCGGCATTCATTCGGGCGGCTCGTGGATCGCCGACCGCCTGCACCGCGACCTCGGGCTGCCCGATGCGCCGGGCAAGCTCGACATCAGCTTCTACCGCGACGATTTCGCCCGCATCGGCCTGCATCCACAGGTCAAGCCGTCCGCCATCGCCTTCGACGTGGACGACAAGCACCTCATCCTGGTCGATGACGTGCTCTACACCGGCCGCACCATACGCGCCGCCATGAACGAATTGTTCGACTACGGGCGCCCGGCCTCCATCAAGCTGGCCGTGCTGGTGGACCGCGGCGGGCGCGAGCTGCCGGTGGCCGCCGACATCGCCGCGGCCACCGTCGAGCTGCCGCCCGGCCAGAGCCTGGTGCTGTCGCGCGTGGGCGACGCGTTCAAGATCGATTTCGAAAACCTGCCGCCCCAGGAGCAGCCCCATGCGTAACCCGCAGCTCAACAGCAACGGCGAGCTTACCCACCTGTTGACCGTGGAAGGATTGCCGCGCGCGATCCTGAACCACATCCTCGATACCGCGGAATCGTTCGTGCCGCTGGCCGACCGCGACATCAAGAAAGTGCCGCTGCTGCGCGGCAAGAGCGTGTTCAACCTGTTCTTCGAGAACTCCACGCGCACCCGCACCACCTTCGAGATCGCGGCCAAGCGCCTGTCGGCCGACGTCTACAACCTGAACATCAACGCCTCCTCCGCCAGCAAGGGCGAGTCGCTGCTCGACACCATCAACAACCTGTCGGCCATGCAGGCCGACCTGTTCGTGGTGCGGCACGCCTCCAGCGGCGCACCGCACCTGATCGCCCAGCACGTGGCGCCCCACGTGCACGTGATCAACGCGGGCGACGGCCGCCACGCGCACCCCACGCAGGGGCTGCTGGACATGTACACCATCCGCCACTACAAGAAGGACTTCACCAAGCTCACGGTGGCGATCGTCGGCGACATCCTGCACTCGCGCGTGGCGCGCTCGGACATCCACGCGCTGACCACGCTGGGCGTGCCCGAGGTGCGCGCCATCGGCCCGCTCACGCTGCTGCCGTCGGGCCTCGAGCAGATGGGCGTGCGCGTGTTCACCGACATGGCGGAAGGACTCAAGGGCGTGGACGTGGTCATCATGCTTCGCCTGCAGAACGAGCGCATGCGCGGCGCGCTCCTGCCTTCGGCGCAGGAGTACTTCAAGCATTACGGCCTGACGCAGGAGAAGCTCGCGCTGGCCAAGCCCGATGCGATCGTCATGCATCCGGGGCCGATGAACCGGGGCGTGGAGATCGATTCGCCGGTGGCCGACGGCAAGCAGGCCGTCATCCTGAACCAGGTCACCTTCGGTATCGCGGTCCGGATGGCCGTCATGAGCATCGTCGCAGGAGCCTGACCCCATGAAAATATCCATCCAGGGCGGCCGCCTGATCGATCCGGCCAACGGCGTCGACGCCCTCAACGACATCTACATCGCCGCCGGCCGCATCGTCGGCATCGGCCAGGCCCCCGCGGGCTTCGTGCCCAACCGGGTCATCGACGCCCGCGGGCTGGCCGTGCTGCCGGGGCTGGTGGACCTGTCGGCCCGCCTGCGCGAGCCGGGCTTCGAGCACCGCGCCACGCTTGAGTCCGAGCTGCAAGCCGCGCTGGCCGGCGGCGTGACCAGCCTGGTCCTGCCGCCCGACACCGACCCGGTGCTCGACGAGCCGGGACTGGTCGAGATGCTCAAGCATCGCGCGCGCCAGCTCAACCAGTCTCACGTCTATCCGCTGGGCGCGATGACCGTCGGCCTGAAGGGCGAGGTCATCACCGAGATGGCCGAGCTCACCGAGGCCGGCTGCGTGGCGTTCTCGCAGGCCGATGCGCCCGTCACCGACACCAACGTGCTGCTGCGCGCCATGCAATACGCGCGCACTTTCGACTACGCCCTGTGGCTGCGGCCGGAAGACCCGTGGCTGGCGCGCGAGGGCGTGGCGGCGAGCGGCGCCATGGCGTCTCGCCTCGGGCTCTCGGGCATTCCCGAGCAGGCCGAGACCATCGCGCTGCACACGCTGTTCGAGCTGCAGCGCGCCACCCGCGCGCGCCTGCACCTGTGC
Organism: Pigmentiphaga sp. NML080357; assembly: GCF_002188465.1. GTDB lineage: Bacteria > Pseudomonadota > Gammaproteobacteria > Burkholderiales > Burkholderiaceae_B > Pigmentiphaga. The sequence goes on from NZ_NINW01000029.1 coordinate 211,556, forward strand.
CGCATATCCAGCGCCGCGGGGCTCGAGCTGGTGCGCCGGGCCCGCGCCGAGGGCCTGCCCGTCACTTGCGACGTCAGCGCCCACCACGTGCACCTGACCGACGTCGACATCGGCTATTTCGACGCGCATTGCCGCCTGACGCCGCCGCTGCGCGGCCAGCGCGACCGCGACGCCATCCGCGCCGCGCTGGCGGACGGCACCATCGACGCCATCTGCTCGGACCACACGCCGGTGGACGAGGACTACAAGCTGCTGCCGTTCGGCGAGGCCGAGCCTGGCGCCACCGGGCTGGAGCTGCTGCTGTCGCTGGCCCTGAAGTGGGCCCGGGACACGGACCAGCCCGTTTCCCGGGCTGTCGCCCGGGTCACGAGCGAACCCGCCCGCGTGCTGGGCTCCAAGGTGCTCGCCTCGTGCGGACAACTGGGCGTGGGATCGCTCGCCGACCTGTGCCTGGTCGACCTCGATGCGCATTGGCTGGTCAGCGAGCAAAACCTGGTCAGCCAGGGCAAGCACACGCCCTTCCTCGGCATGGAGTTGCCCGGCAAGGTACGGACGACCATCGTGGCCGGCCACGTCGCCTATGAGACGGCTGCCTGATCGTGCGTGCCGGCTTGCTTTTGAGTGTCCACGTACTGCGGTTCACGCTGCGCTTCCTGCTCGTCACCCTGTGGGTGATATTCGGGCTCATCGTGCTGGCCACCGTGTTCCGGCGGTTCAGCGTGGCGCGGCGCGACCGGATCAACAGCTGGTGGTCACGCTGGCTGTTGCGCTGGTGCGGCGTTCGGGTCTATGTCAGCGGCCGGCCGCCGGTGGATGGCCCGGCACTGCTGATCGCCAACCACGTGTCGTGGCTGGATATCTACGCGCTCAGCAGCGTGCGCTGCACCATCTTCGTCGGCAAGCGGGAGCTGCGTGACTGGCCCGTGCTCGGCTGGCTGATTGCCGGCGTGGGCACCGTCTTCATCGAGCGCGGCAGCCGGCGCGCGGTGCACTACGTGGCGCAAGCCATGCGCGAGCGTTTCGATCGCGGCCAGTTGATCGGGCTCTTTCCCGAGGGCACCACATCGGACGGGCTGGACGTCCTGCCTTTCCACGCCGGCCTGTTCGAACCCGCGCGCCGCGCCGGCGTGCCGGTGCAGCCGGTCGCCTTGCGCTACCTGCAGCATGGCGAACGCAGCACGCTGCCCGCCTACGTGGGGGACGAAAGCCTGCTGGGCAACGCCTGGCGCGTGCTGGGCACGACCGGCGTCGCCGTGCAGGTGGTCTATCTGCCGCCCGTCTTGCCCGAGGCGGGCGACGAGGACCATCGGCATGCGATGGCGGCCCGCGTCCGGGAGGCCATTCGGCGCGAGGTGTGCCTGTAGGGTCGCGAGCTGCCCGATCCGGTTCACGTCACGTAGGCGCCGGATCTTCCGCGCGCGGCGCCCGGCGGCGCCGGGGCACGTTCTCCGGCGCCTCGCTGCCTGCCGCGGCCCGCTTGCCCTTGCGCGGGATGGGCTGGGCGAACAGCCGGTGCACCAGCGCCCGTACCCATTGCAGCGACGGATCGCGCGCCGTGTTCGCGTGCCAGATCAGCCGCACGTCGTAGGACGGCGCATAGGGCAGGGTCCATACCTTAAAGCCGTAGCGGCCCTGGGCATTGCGCGCGTAGGTGGTCGGCACGATGGCCAGCATGCGCGAGTTCATGACGACTTCCGGCAGGGCGCCGAAATGCAGTGCCCGCACCACGATGCGGTGGTCGAGTTTCATGCGCATCAGCATGTCGCGCACGCTGTCGTGGAACGTGGCGGTGGGCGAGGCGACCAGGAGCGAGGCCGATGCCAGTTCGCTCGGCGTGAGTATCTTGCCTTTGTGCTCGGGGAACGGGGTCCAGTCGGGCGCGGTAATGGCGACGTAGGGTTCGTGGAACAGCACGTCGGCCTGGATGCCGCGCTGCTTGGGATGCAGGATGCCGATCGAGAAGTCGATCTCGCGCGCTTCGAGGGCGGCGGCCACGTCGTCGGCCAGGACCGAGACATTGGTCAGCTGGGTATGGGGCGCCTCGGCGTGGAGGGCGGCGGCCAGCGTGGGCAGGAAGGTCATTTCGCCCAGGTCTGACATGGAGACCCGCCATTCGGCGTGGCTGTGGCGGGGGTCGAATTCCTCGCGGCCGGTGACGAGGGCTTCGAGGGAGCGCAGTTCGGCGGCCACGGCGGGGGCGACTTGTTCGCAGACGCTGGTGGGGATGAGGCCGTGGGGAGTGCGGAGGAACAGTTCGTCTTCGAAAAAGTAGCGCAGGCGGGCGAGGGCGTTGCTGGTGGCCGGTTGCGAGAGGGCGAGCATCTTGCCGGCGGCGGTGACCGAGCGGGTCTGGTGGATGGCGACCAGAACGCGGAGCAGATTGAGGTCCAGTTGTCGGAAGTTCATTTTGCTGTCCGTCCGGTCGGGTTCTCGAGGCGGCCCGTGCCGGGGCGGGCTTAAATGGATAATTCTTATAGGGATTCTACGGGGTATTCACCAAACCAATGTGGAATATACGAAAAAACCATTAGCCTGGGCTGCCTTGCTGGACAAGAATGGTGCGCAGACACCATGAAGAGGAGACCAGGACAATGGCGGAGCGTTCGTTCGCGAACGAAGTCGGCAAGCTGAGGCTGGGCGAGGGCGAGGAGTTCCGGGGGGAAGGGATACTCGCGGTCACCAAGGCCCTGTTGCAGTCGGGGGTGTCTTATGTGGCCGGTTACCAGGGCGCGCCGATTTCGCACTTGATGGACGTGCTGACCGACGCCAATGACATCCTCGCGGAGCTGGGGGTGCATTTCGAGCACAGCGCTTCGGAGGCGACGGCGACCGCGACGCTGGCGGCGTCGGTGAATTACCCGCTTCGGGGCGCGGTCACGTTCAAGTCGACGGTGGGCACGAACGTGGCCTCCGACGCGCTGGCCAACCTGGCCTCGGGGGGCGTGACGGGCGGGGCGCTGCTGATCGTGGGCGAGGATTACGGCGAGGGCTCCAGCATCATGCAGGAACGCTCGCATGCGTTCGCGATGAAATCGCAGGTCTGGCTGCTCGATCCGCGGCCGAACCTGGAAAGCATGGTGCGGGCGGTCGAGCAGGGGTTCGAGTTGTCCGAGGCCAGCAACACGCCGGTCATGCTGCAATTGCGCATCCGCGCCTGTCACGTGCACGGCCGGTTCAAGACGCGGGCCAACAAGCGCCCGGGCTATACGCTCAAGGACGCAATCGAGAATCCCGAGCGCGACGTCAACCGCATCGTGCTGCCGCCGGCCTCCTATCTGCACGAGCAGGAGAAGATCGCCAAGCGCTGGCCGGCCGCCGTGCGCTATATCGTCGACCATGGGCTGAACGAGTTCTTCGCCGCCGACGCCCGCGACGTCGGCATCGTCATGCAGGGCGGCATGTACAACGGCGTGTTGCGGGCGCTGGAGCTGCTGGGGCTGGCCGATCCGTTCGGCCGTTCGCAGATACCGCTGTACGTGCTGAACGTGACTTATCCGCTGGTGGACGAGGAGTTCGTCCGCTTCTGCGCGGGCAAGCGCAGCATCCTGATAGTGGAAGAGGGGCAGCCCGATTACATCGAGCAGGCGGTCCATGCGATCCTGCGCCGCGCGGACCTGAACACCCGCGTGCACGGCAAGGACGTGCTGCCGATGGCCGGCGAATACACGGGCGGGGTGCTGCTCAAGGGGCTGGCGGAATACCTGCGCCGCTACGAGCCGGCGCTGCTCGATGGCAGGCCGCTGCCGCGGGCCGCCCGTTCCGCCGCGCCTGCCCGCATGCCGGACAATCCCAAGGCGTTCGCCATCCAGCGCGCCGCCGACCAGGTGCAGGGACGGCCGCCGTCGTTCTGCACGGGATGCCCGGAACGGCCGATCTTCACCGCCATCAAGCTGGTCGAGCGCGAACTGGGGCGGCACCACATCAGCTGCGACATCGGCTGCCACCTGTTTTCGGTGCTGCCGCCGTTCAACCTGGGCGCGACGACCATGGGGTACGGCCTGGGATGGGCCGGCGCGTCGGCCCTGAACACGCGCGAGACCTCGCGGCGCACGATTTCCATCATGGGCGACGGCGGCTTCTGGCACAACGGACTGACCAGCGGCGTGGGCAATGCCGTCTTCAACGAAACCGACAACGTGCTGCTGGTGGTGGACAACGGCTACTCGGCCGCCACGGGGGGGCAGGACGTGCTGTCGTCCAAGGCGGAGAACCCCATCCGCAGCACCAACAACCCGATTGAGAAAGCCGTGCGCGGCGTGGGCGTGAAATGGGTGCGGACCGTGACGCGCACCTATAGCGTCGCGCAGATGCGCGATACGCTGCGCGAGGCGTTGACCACGCCGGAAAAAGGCCCCAAGGTGGTCGTGGCCCAGAGCGAGTGCATGCTCAACAAGCAGCGGCGCGTGAAGCCGCTGATGCGCAAGATGATAGGCGAGGGCAAGCGCGTGGTGCGCGAGCGTTTCGGCGTCGACCCGGACACCTGTACCGGCGATCACTCCTGTATCCGGCTCTCCGGTTGCCCCTCGCTCACCATCCGCGACAATCCCGATCCGCTGCGCACCGATCCGGTCGCGGCGGTGGTGGACAGCTGCGTCGGCTGCGGCCTGTGCGGCGAGGTATCGCATGCGGCGGTGTTGTGCCCGTCGTTCTACCGGGCCGAGATCATCAACAATCCGAGCGCCTGGGACAAGTTCCGGGCGCGGATCAGGAAAGCCGTCATCGGCGCCTTGCAGCGCCGCATCGACCGGCGGCTGGAGGGGCTGGCGGCATGAACGGCCATCACGTCCAGGCGCAGGCGGCCATGCATGCCGCGCAACCCAGCGCCGCCGCGGCGGCCACGCCGCGCGCCATCACCATCGCCATCCTGGCCATGGGCGGCGAGGGGGGCGGGGTGCTGGCCGACTGGCTGGTAGACCTGGCCGAGCACAACGGCTACCTGGCGCAGACCACGTCGGTGCCCGGCGTGGCGCAGCGCACGGGGGCCACGGTCTATTACGTCGAGATGTTCCGCGAGGCGGACGTGCCGGAGGGGCAGGCCCCGGTCATGGCGCTCGGGCCGGTGCCGGGCGAGGTCGACATCGTCATCGCCTCGGAATTGATGGAGGCCGGCCGGGCGCTGCAGCGCGGCCTGGTGTCCGAGGACCGCACCACGCTCATCGCGTCCACGCACCGGGTGTATTCCATGACCGAGCGCACGGCAATGGGCGACGACCGGGTCGATTCGGCGGCCCTGCTCGAAGGCGGCCGCGCCGCCGCCCGCCGTTTCGTCGCCGCCGACTTCAGCCGGATGGCGGAGGATGCCGGCGGTCCCATCAGCCCGGTGCTCTATGGCGCCCTGGCGGCCACGGACGCCTTGCCGTTCTCGCGCGAGCAGTTCGAAGAGGCCATCCGCCGTGGCGGCGTCGGCGTGCAGGCCAGCCTGCGGGCATTCGCCGCGGGCTTCGACGTGGCGGCGAACGCGGCGCGGTCCGGCGCCGTGATGGACGAGAAGACCGTGCGCCGCGGCGCTTCGCCGGCCATGCCGCAACACGGCGGCGCGGTGCTGCCGGCCGTCCGGGACGACCGCCGTTCCCTCCCGGACGCCGTCGGCCCGCGCCTGGCCGCCGTGCACGAGCGCATGGCCCGCGAGTTCCCGGAGGAGTGCCACGCGGTGCTGCGCGCGGGCTTGATACGCGCCGCGGACTATCAGGACGTCGCCTATGCCGGCGAGTACCTCGACCGGCTCAGGCCGGTGCTCGATGCGCTGCCCGATCGCGGCGCCGAAAGCCTCGACGTGCTGTCGGAGACAGCGCGCCACCTCGCCCTGTGGATGACCTACGAGGACGTGGCGCGCGTGGCCGACCTGAAGACCCGCGGCGCCCGCTTTGCCCGTGTCGCCGCCGAGGTGCGGCTGGCTCCCTCGCAGCAGCTGGAGATCAACGAGTTCATGCACCCGCGCCTGGAGGAGCTGGCGGACGCCATGCCGGCATCGCTGGGGCGGTGGATGATGCGCAGCCGGCTGGCACGCGCCTGCGTGGGCGCCTTCACGCGCAAGGGCAGGGTAGTGCGCACCAGTTCGCTGGGCGGCTATCTGCTGCTGTACATGGTCGCCGCGCTGCGCGGCATGCGCCGCCGTTCGCTGCGCTACCAGGTCGAACGCGAGCGCATGGCGTCGTGGCTGCGGGAGATCGCCGCGCTGGCCGCCAGCCGGCCCGAGCTCGCCCTGGAGGTCGCGCGGGCGCAGCGGCTCATCAAAGGCTACGGAGACACGCACGTACGCGGATGGGGCAATTTCCAGCGCATCATGGGCGTGTTGCCGGCGCTGAAGACGTCCTCCGACGGGCACTTGCGGTTGCAGGCGCTGGTCAAGGCCGCCCTCTCGGACGATACCGGGCGCGCCCTTGAACAGAAGCTTGCCGCCATCTAGGCTTACGAAATGGATCTGCCCACCCCAGAAACAGAGCGCCCCGGAGCCGGCCTTGCCGCTCCGCGGGTGCCGCCTCCCGGGGGGTGCGCCTGGCGCGCAGGGAGGCTGCTCGTTGCCTTCATGAACCACAAAACAGACAGGAGACAGTCATGAAATTCCATGTGTTCAAGGCAGCCGCGACACTTTTGCTCTGCGCGGCGGCCGCAGGCGCCGCGCATGCGCAGGAGCGCACGCTGCGCCTGGTGTCGGCCTTTCCCGAGAACGGCATCTATGTCCACCACCTGCAGGCGTGGATCAAGAAGTTCAACGAAGAAGGCAAGGGCGTGCTCCAGATCAACTTCCTGGGCGGGCCCAAGACCATGCCGCCGTTCGAGGTCGGCAACGCCGTCAAGACCGGCGTGGTGGACATCGCGCTGAACACCGGAGCCTTCTATACCAACGTGCTGCCCGAGGCGGACTTCCTCAAGCTCAGCGAGGTCACCATCGCCGAGCAGCGCAAGAACGGCGCGTTCGAGGCCATTAACGAGGTGTGGAACAAGAAGGGCAACATGCAATACCTTGCCCGCATGGTCGAACACCAGCCGTTCCACCTGTACATCAACAAGAAGATCGACAAGCCGGACCTGACGGGGATGAAGATCCGCATCACGCCGGTCTACCGCGAATTCTTCCAGGCGCTCAACGCCAACGTCATCACCACGCCGCCGGGCGAGGTCTACACCGCGCTCGAGCGCGGGGTGGTGGACGGCTACGGCTGGCCCATAGGCGGCATCTTCGACCTGAACTGGCAGGAGAAGACCAAGTTCCGCGTCGACCCCGGCTTCTACGATGCCGAGGTCTCGCTGATCATGAACCTGCCGGCCTATAAGAAACTGACGCAGCCGCAACTGGCCTACCTCAACAAGCAGCTGCTGGCGCTGGAGGCCCAGAACACCTTCTGGACGCGCTACGCCGAGGAAGAAACCGCGCGCCAGGCCAAGGCCGGCATCCAGACCATCAAGTTCGACGAAGCCACCGCCAAGCGCTATCGCGCCCAGGCCTACGAGGTGGGCTGGGCGACGGCTGCCAAGCAAAGCCCGGAAGTGGCGGCGCGGTTCAAGTCGCTGCTGGCCAAGCAGGTGCCCGGGACCCAGCAATGATCGCACGCCTGTCCGCCGCCTACGGCAGGCTGCTGGCGGTGCTCGCCATCGCCGGCTGCGCCCTGCTGCTGGCCATGATGCTCGTCATCGTGGCCGACGTCCTGTTGCGCAACGTCGCCATTCCCGGCTTGCCGCGCGGGCTGGCCTGGAGCAACGAGGTCTCCGAAGCCATGCTGTACCTGCTCACGCTGTGCATTGCTCCCTGGCTGCTGCGCCAGGGCCAGCACATACGGGTCGACATCGTGCTGCAGGCCATTCCCCGCCGCCTGGCATGGACCCTGGAGTGGATCGGCGACCTCATCGGCCTGGCGTGCTGCCTCGCCATCGCCTGGTACGGCGCGCAGTCGGCATGGGCCAGCTACCAGTCGGGCGCGCTCAACATCAAGACGCTGGTCACCCCCGAGTGGTGGCTGCTCGCGCCGCTGCCGGTCGTGTTCGTGCTGCTGGCGGTCGAGATGCTGTTCCGCATGCACAGGCTGCGGCATGCCGAGATCGGCCCGCGCGACGAAGCGGTGAGCGCATCATGAGCTGGCAGATCGCGGCCTGGATCCTGCTGGGCGGATCCACGGTGCTGCTGTTCATCGGCATGCCCGTGGCGCTCACCTTCATCACTATCAACATCGTCGGCGCCTGGCTCTACATGGGCGGCGAGATCGGGCTCATGCAGCTCGCGCGCAACAGCGTCAGCTCGGTGGCCGCCTTCTCGCTCACGCCCATCCCGCTGTTCGTGCTGATGGGCGAAGTCCTGTTCCATACGGGGCTCGCCCTCAAGGTGATCGACGGCATCGAGCGCATCATCACCCGGGTGCCGGGGCGCCTGGCGGTAGTGGCCGTCGTGGCGGGCACGGTGTTCTCCGCCATCTCGGGCTCGACCATCGCCACCACCGCCATGCTCGGGTCGCTGATGCTGCCCGTCATGCTGGCCCGCGGCTACCATCCGCGCATCGCGACCGGCCCCATCATGGCCATCGGCGCGGTCGACATGCTGATACCGCCGTCGGCCCTGACCGTGCTGCTGGGCTCCCTCTCGGGCATTTCCATCTCCAAGCTGCTGATAGGCGGCGTGATGCCGGGCATCATCCTGTCGGTGGCCTTCGTGCTGTGGATCGTGCTGAGGGTGCGCATCACGCCCAGCTGGGCGCCCGCCGCCGATACCGGCGAGCGGCGCCGCGGCTGGGAGCGCTGGAACCTGTTCGTGGCCTACGTGCTGCCCACGCTGTCCATCTTCGGCGTGGTGGTGGGCGCCCTGGCCGCGGGCTGGGCCACGCCCACCGAGTGCGCCGCGCTCGGCTCGTTCGCCACCATGCTGCTGGCCGTCCTGTACCGCCGGCTGACCTGGGAGGCGCTGGTCAAGTCGCTCAAGGGCACGGCGGCGATCTCGGGCATGATCCTCTTCATCATCCTGGGCGCCACCACGTTCGCGCAGATACTGTCGTTCTCGGGCGCGAGCAACGGCCTGGTGGAGATGATCACCGGGCAGGGCCTGTCCACGGGCATGATCGTGCTGGGCATGATGCTGATGCTGATCTTCCTCGGCATCTTCGTCGACCAGATCAGCATGATGATGATCACGCTGCCCATCTTCATGCCCATCGTCAACGTGCTCGGCATCGACCCGGTCTGGTTCGGGGTGATGTTCCTCATCTGCATGCAGCTCGGGCTCCTGCTGCCTCCGCATGGCCTGCTGCTGATGACCATGCGGGGCGTGGCGCCGCCCACGGTGTCCATGGGGACCATCTTCGTCGCGGTCGTGCCCTATGTGGTGATGAGCCTGCTGCTGCTTGGGGCGGTGTTCTTCGTGCCAGGGATCGCGACCTGGCTGCCGAAGTGGATCGGGTAGCGGCGCGGCCCGGCACCTGCCGGCGCTGACTCCTGGGGGGCAGCGCCGGCAGGCCGTCCCTCCCACATTCTCCGCCAAGCCGTGGCGGCCCAGAAATGAATGCGATCTGCATCATTAATGGGATAATGAGTTCCAGCTATGTGGCTATCGCGCCACCGCCCCAATGCCTACCATCGCTTCGTCCCGGAGAAGTTTCCGGAATAGGAGAACGCGATGGAGGCAGGAGAGGTGCTGGTCCGGTGGCCCGAGGAAGGCGTCGCCCGGGTCCCGTTCCAGGTTTTTTCCGACCGCGAGATCTACGAGCGCGAACAACAGCGGATTTTCCGCGGCCCGGTGTGGCAGTTCCTGTGTATCGAACAGGACATCCCCCAGCCGGGCGACGTCGTGACCTCGTGGATGGGGGAGACCCCGGTAATCGTGGCGCGCGATCATGATGGCGCCATTCACGCGATGGTCAATCGCTGCGCCCACAAGGGCGCGCTGGTCGCGCTCAAGAGCAGGGACAGCGTCAAGCACCTGACCTGTGTCTATCACGCCTGGTCGTACCGGCTGGACGGATCGCTGCGGTCCATCGCTTTCCAGAAGGGCGTCAACGGCAAGGGCGGCATGCCCGAGGACTTCGACGTATCCGCGCACCGGCTGCAGCCGGTGCGCGTGCAAACCTTCTGCGGGCTGGTATTCGGCACGCTGTCGGACGAGACGCCGCCCCTCGGCGAGTTCCTCGGCCCGCGCATGAGCGCGTTCATCGAGCGCAATTACGGGGGCATCGTCCTTTCGGACCGCAAGTGGCATCACATCAGCTATTCGAAGCGAGCCACGTTCAACCTGGACAAGGAGTACCTCACCGCCGAAGTGCATTCGGCCAAGTACGGCGCCAAGCACGGGGATTCCGCGCTCGAAGGTCCCGAGTTGCTGGACGCGTGGGAAGAGTTCGACGACGGCATCACGCACAGCATCCAGACCGTCTTTCCCAACGTGGTGTTCCAGTTCACCCTGAATTCGCTGGCAATCCGTTTTTTCGTGCCCAAGGGCGTGGACAAGACCGAACTGATGTGGATATTCCTGGGCTACGAGCGGGATACGCCGGAACAGTCGGCCATGCGGATCATGCAATCGAACCTGACGGGGGCGGCGGGGCTGGTCGCGCTCGAGGACGGCTGCATCAACGAGTTCGTCCAGCGCGGCACCGTGGGGGGGTAATCCCCAAGGCATATTCGCCGGACGTCATGCTGTCGGCCGTGCGGCTGGTGCTGGCAGGCGGCGTGTTCGTGCCGCAGATGATGCTCTCCGGCATGCCCGCCCAGCCTGCCTTCGCGCAGGCCCCGTCCGCCGAGGCGCCCGGCGCCGGCCGCTCGACCTCCCTGGACCAGCTGCGCGGCCTCTTGACCGAACGGCAGATCGACGTGCTGCGCCTGCTCTCGCAGGGCAAGCCCAACAAGCTCATCGCGCGCGACCTCGGCATCAGCGAGGGAACCGTCAAGATCCACCTGGCCGCGATCTTCCGCGCGCTCGACGTGCGCAACCGGACCGAGGCGGTGGTGGCGGCCCGGGGGCTGGCGGGGTTGTAGGCGGGTCAGGCCAGGCGCCCGGCCATCTCTCGTATCACCGTATGGACGATCGCGCGCACGCAGCGCGCTTCGCCCGCCCGCCCTGCAGCCAAAGCCCGGCGACTGTCCGCGCCTGTTGCTTCGGCTTCGAACGCCTTGCATAAGCTGTCGGCTGCCGAGACGACGCGACGCCGATAAGTGTCGAGCAGGCGTTCCGATGTACCGCGATTTATTCCTAACTCGCCTCCGGCTGCGATCATCAATCGTCGATCGATTTGCGAGAAGCGCTGCGCATCCAGGATGGGCCATGCCAGTCGGGTGGCATGCGGCCAGTCCTGTTTGTCGAAGGCGCGCGATTCGTAGACCGAGGTGCTGACCAGGTCGTAGTGAGGAGCCGGCTGCACGCCGGTAGCCGAAACCAGAAAGCTGAGGTTCTTCAAGTGCGCATCGCCGTTGCCCGTCAGCATATTGAAAACCAGCCAGCTGAATAGCCGGGTGCGCGCGACGGCCGGGCTGCGGCACGCGGCGGCCAGCCGGGCGAGGTTTTCCATGCTCCCCTGCGCATACTTGAAGCTGCGATCCAGCCCCAGAAGCTGGCAGGCATCGATGGCATGAAGGCGGATTGCCTTTCCTTCCCGCAAAGCGCGGTCGAACCGGTCGACGATGTAGACGGGTTCCGGCACGTAGCGTCGGTGTACGGCCGGCACGATCAGCCCGGACTCGGCCGCTAGGCGCATCACGAACCATTCGTTGACGACGCAGTGGGGATAGTCGGGATCCGGATGCTCGGGCTTCAGGATTTGCAGCGACGGCAGGGTGCCCGAGGGCTCATACAGGACATCGTCGCGTATGACGACGGCGAGCTTGTGCTGCGCCCCGGCGAGCGACATGCGCTTGACCGCTCCATGAGTCAGCGCGACGCGCGGCAGCCGGCGGATGCGCTGCGACAACTCCTTGTCGGAAAGGGGGCGCAGGGCATCTTCGGTGTCCTCCTGTGGCGCGCCGGGAGGCAGTAGCGCGAGCGAACCGGCGGTTTCGGCGCCGTAGTAGGCTAGCAGGCCAAAGGCATCTGCCGTATCGAGCCGGGCGTCCGCGGCCAATAGCGTGCGCTGGCCCTCCTCCGGCAGCAGGTTATCGAAGTACCACTGCACCGGGCGTACGGTGGCTCCGTCGACCAAGGGCTCGGGCTGCAAGGGCAGATGCGGGCTCAACGGGTACCGTCCGCCAAAGGCCAGCCAGGCTTCGCTGTATTGGAAGGCCCAGAGGCCGTCCTGTTCGCGAAGCTCGCCCACACGATACTCGTTGATGCTGACGATCAGGGTGCGCGGCATCATCGCCCGTTTCCACGTGCCGCCATATCACGGGCAACTCGCTCCGCCGTGTCGTCCGGTACGTCGAGGATGACTTCGATCCCCAACCCCCTCAACACTTGGAACAGTTTGCCCCACTGGACGGTTTCACCGCCGCGCTCGATCTTGCCGAGAAAGTTCTCGCTCACGCCTATGCTGCCAGCGGCATCGTCCTGCCGGATACCCTGGGCTTTGCGGGCCGAGCGAACGATAGGGCCGAGCTCCTCGGCACTCTTGAGAGTGATTTTCATAGAATCCTCACGATAGTGAGGATTCTATGAAAAGTCAGCCAACTGCACAACAAAATCCTCAAGATTGTGCGGAATTTCGTTGGCGAGTTTCCTTCATGTATGAAGTCCTCGCGATTGTAAGGATTTCACCCATCGACATCCTCCGTTGGGGATGGCCTGCCCTGGGTCAGACGACCCCCCGCTCGCGCATCCTGGCGATGGCGTCCCCGGAATAGCCGTGTTCCCGCAGGATGAGATCGGCATGCTCGCCGGGTGACGGGATCGTCCCCGCTTGCCCGGGAGTCCGGAGAAAACGCGGCGCCGGCGCGGGCTGGACGACCCCCTCGATTTCCACGAACGCCTGCCTGGCGAGGTGGTGGGGATGCCCCGGCGCCTCCCGCATATCCAGGACGGGCGTGACGCAGGCATCGGCGCCGGCAAACGCCGCGAGCCACTGGTCGCGCGTCTTGCACAGGAAGGCGGCGGTCAGCTTGCGCTTGAGCCGCGGCCATCGCTCTTCGTCCCATTGATGCCGGAAGTCCTCGTCATCGGCGAAGCCGCAACCCTCGACCAGCGCCTGATAGAACGGCGCCTCGATCGCCGCCACGGCAACGAAGCCGCCGCCCTTGCAGGCATAGGCCGCATAGAACGGCGCGCTGCCATCCAGGAAGTTGCCGCCTCGCCGGCCCGGGTGCCAGCGCTCCATGGCGGCGTATCCGTACAGCATCGACATCAGCAGCGCCGCGCCATCGCTCATGGCGGCATCCACGACTTGGCCCTGTCCGCTGCGGCGGCTTTCCCACAAGGCCGCCATGATTCCGAAGGCCAGCATCATGCCGCCGCCGCCGAAGTCGGCGACCAGGTTCAAGGGCGGAGGCGGGGGATGCCCGGGATCGCCCATGGCGTGCAGCGCGCCCGACAGCGCCAGGAAGTTCAAGTCGTGGCCGGCCTGGTGCGCCAGCGGGCCGGACTGGCCCCAGCCGCTCATGCGCGCATAGACCAGGGCGGGCCGGGCCTGAAGGCATTCGTCGGGACCCAGTCCCAGCCGCTCCAGCACGCCCGGCCGGAAACCCTCGATCAGTACGTCGGATCGGCGGACCAGGCTCATGACCACCGAAGGGGCGTCCGGATGCTTGAGGTCCATCGCGAGGCTGCGGCGGCCGCGCTGCAGGACATCGGCGTTGCCCGACGCCGCCCGGGGGCGGCCATGCCGGCGATCGATGCGCGTGACGATGGCTCCCATGTCCGCCAGCACCATCGCGGCAAAAGGAGCCGGGCCTATGCCGGCGAACTCCAGCACTCGCAATCCTTCCAGCGGACCTGCCATCTCGGGGTTCCTTGTCGGGGCCGCCGTCTTCATTCAGCCTTGATGCCGGCCTGCCGGATGACGGTATGCCATTTCCTTGTTTCCGAGGCCTGGAAGGCGGCCAATTCCTCGGGCGTGGTCAACGCGACCTCGGCGCCTATCTCCGCCAGCTTCGAGCGCACCTGAGGCGCCTGGAAGGCGCTGCTGACTTCCGCATGGAGCTTCTTGACGATCGGAGCCGGCGTTCCCGCCGGCGCGTAGAGCGCGAACCACGTGTAGGCCTCGTAGCCGGGTACGCCGCTCTCGGCCAGTGTCGGGACGTTCGGCATGGCATGGGTGCGGCGGCCCGCGGTCGTCGCAAGCACGCGGAATTTTCCGGCCTGGATCTGGGGGATGGCTTGCGGACCCAATTCGATCATCATGTCCACCTGTTTGCCCAGCAATCCCAGCAAGGCCTGGCTGCTGCCCCGGTAGGTCACGGGCAGGATCGAGATGCCCGCCATTTCCTTTAGCAGTTCGACGTTGGTGTGTTGCGAGAGCCCGTTGCCGGTCGACGCATAGGTCAGCTTGCCGGGATTCGCCTTGGCGTACGCCAGGAACTCCTGCATGTTCGTGGCGGGCACGTCGGGATGTACCACGAGGTAGCTCGGCATGACGGCGAGCCGCGCAATGGGAGCAAAGTCCTTGACCGGATCGTAGGGCATCTGGCGGATAAGGCTGGGGCTGACGGCGAACGGCCCGGTGGAGCCGATGACCAGGGTGTAGCCGTCGGGCGCCGATTTCGCCGCCGCTTCGGTGCCGATCAGGCCGCCCGCGCCGGTCTTGTTCTCCACGACGACGGCCTGGCCCCACGCCTTCTGCAAGGCTTCGGCGGTCAGCCGGGCCATCATGTCGAATGCGCCGCCGGGAGGCTGCGAGGCGATGATCTTGATGGGGCGGCTCGGATACGCCGGCGGCGCGTCCGCCCAGGACGCCGTGCTGGCGAGCGCCGCCAGTGCTGCTCCTACGCTTCTCATGGTGACCATGGTGTCTCCTCTTTGTTTTGGCCGGCCCGGCCCGCGCAGGTTCGCGAACCTGCCGGGGCGTTCCCGGTGGCAGTCATTCTGCTACCGCACGATCGTGCGAACAATAGAGGTTTCCTCACACGGCGCGACCTGGGGTCACGCTGCGATCGAGGGCGTAGGAGGCTCGCTCGAGACGCGAGCGGGTGTCTACCGCTTTGCCGGCCGCATCTGCTCGATCTGGGCCAGCAGCATGGCGTGCGCAATTTCGCGGCTGCGCGCTTCGGGGCCGGCCAACTGCCGGACCAGCAGCCCGTGAGCCAGCACGAGCAGCTCCTCGGCCTTCTGGTCCGGATCGATGTCGTTGCGGAATTCGCCCGCCTGTTGGCCGTCCCGGATCAGCTTGGCCCAGAAGCGATGCTGGCGCCGATAGCGATCGGCCTGGTGCGCGTGCAGTTCGTCGTTGCGGGTGCTCGAAGCCAGGTAGTTGATCCAGAAACGCCAGAAGCGGTCCTTGGGAGACCGGCAGACGTAGCCTTCGAGAAGGCGCTGCAGCTGTTTCAGCGGCGAGCCCTTGTACTGTTCCCAGTCGTCGGGCAACTCGTAGGCGCTCTCGAGCGCGGCGATCAAGAGCCGCTGCTTGTTTCCGAAGTAGTAGTTGATGGTGCCGGTGCTCAGGTCCGCGGCCTGGGCGATCTTCCGCATGCTGAGATTCTCGATCCCGTTCTCGGAAATGAACTCGTAGACGGTGCCGAGCAGGTGCTTGCGCGTCAGTTCCTGCCCGCGGCGCGACCGGCGTTCGCGTTCGGGCAGGCCTTCCTCGGCGCTCGCCGGTTCCGAGGGGGCGGGAGAGGAGGCTGCGGACTTCTTTCGTGGCGGAGATGCAGGCATGTCGGTGCGGAATGAAGGCGGACGAATTGCTGCGCGTGCCCGGCAACGGGCACGCAACCGATCATACCGTGCGGCGGCCCGCGCCGCGGCGCGGCCGGCGCTCAGCGCAACACGCCGCGGGCGATGATCTCCTTCATGATTTCGTTCGAACCGCCGTAGATCGGGCCGATACGCGCATTGGCGTAAAGCCGGGCAATGGGGAACTCCATCATGAGGCCATTGCCGCCATGCAATTGCAGGCATTCGTCGACCACCTCGTTGCATTGCTGCGTGGCCCAGTACTTCGCCATGGCCGCTTCTTCGGAAACCAGCTCGTTCGCCAGCGCCCGGGTTATGCAGTAATCCACGAACACGCGCGCATGGCGGACCCGGGTCTGGCATTCGGCCAGCTTGAAACGCGTATTCTGCAGTTCGGACAGCCGCTTTCCGAACACCTGCCGCTGGCAGACATAGTCTTTCGCCAGCGCGACGGCGGTCTCCATGTGCGCCACGGCGTTCGCGGCGATGTACAGGCGTTCCGTCGGCAATTGCGCCATGAGCTGCGCGAATCCCCGGCCTTCCTCGGTTCCCAGCAGGTTGTCGACGGGCACCGCCGCGTCGTCGAAGAACAACTCGGCGGTGTCCGAACCCTTGTTGCCCAGCTTCTCGAGCAGCTTTCCCCTGCGGAAACCCGCAAGCCCGCGGGTCTCGACCAAGATGATCGAGGTGCCGCGCGAACCCGGCGCATGGACGTCGGTCTTGGCCACCAGCAGGATCAGGTCGGCGTGGTAGCCATTGGTGATGAAGGTCTTCGCTCCGTTCAACAGGTAGGCGTCGCCCCGGCGATCGGCGCGCGTGCGGATGGCCTGCAGATCGGACCCCGCGTCGGGTTCGGACATGGCGATGGCGCCCACCATCTCGCCGCGCGCCATGGCGGGAAGCCAGCGCCGCTTCTGCGCCTCGCTGCCGTAGCGCAGCACATAATTGGCGACGATGCCGCTGTGCACGGTATTGCCGAAGCTGCCGATGAGCGCGCGCGCCTGCTCGCTGAAGATGACGATGTCATGGGCAAGCGTGCCGCCTCCTCCGCCATACTCCTCGGGAATGCTCGCGCACAGCAGGCCCATCTCGCCCGCCTCGTTCCAGGCTTCGCGGTCTATCAGCATGGACTTCGTCCAATGCTCTTCCCGCGGAGCGAACCGCTCGACGAAGAAGCGCCGCGCCGCATCCTGCAGCATCTGCAGCTCGTGGGTCAACCACGAGGGACGATAGGGCGCGATCATGGCGCCGCCCCGGAGTGCCGGGAAACCTGGCAGAACTGCTCTCGCAAGCGCGATTTCTGCACCTTGCCGGTACTGGTGCGCGGGAGCTCGTCGACGAAGAAAACGTGCCTGGGCTTCTTGTAGCTGGCGATCAGGCCGCGGCAGTGGGCGACGATGGCGGCCGCGTCCGGGGTCGTGCCGCCGGCCAGCTGCACATAGGCGGCAACGGCCTCGCCATACACCGCATCGGGTACGCCGACGACGGCCACGTCCGCCACGCCGGGAAAGGACGCGATCGCAAGCTCGACTTCCTTCGAGTAGATGTTGTAGCCCCCCGACAGGACCATGTCCTTCTTTCGATCGACCAGGTACAGATAACCCTGGGCGTCCAGGCGCCCCATGTCGCCCGTCACCACCCAGCCGTCGCGCAAGGTTTCCGCGGTTGCCTCCGGACGGCCGAAGTACTCGCGCATCGTGGAGTAGACGCCAGGTCGCCCGCTGCGCACCCATATCTCTCCCACCTCGCCGGCGGGCGCCTCGTTGCCGTCCGTGTCCACCAGCTTCAGCTCGATTCCCGGCCAGGGGCGGCCGACCGAGTCCGGGTGGGTGAATTGCTCCCCGGCGTTCAGCCCGGCGATCGCGCCCGCCTCGGTCATGGCATAGAACGAATAGAGCTTCGCGTGGGGCAGCGCGTCCTGCAGCCGCCGCTTCACGTCGTAAGGAAAGGCCTCGCCCGTCACCAGCATGACGCGCAGGGTGGCGAACCGTTGCGGCGCCGCCTCGATTTCCGGCAGCATCATCCTGCCCACGGTCGGAACCATGCCGAACACGGTGATGCGTTCGCGCTCCACCAGCTCCGCCGCCTGGGCGGCGTCGAACTTCGGCATGACCACCATCGTCGCGCCGTGGAGGATCATGTTCATGAGGCGCGCCATGCCGGTGCGATGCGCCAGCGGCGTCGTGCACAAATGCCGGTCCGCCGCGCCCAGGCCCCAGTGATAGCCATTGAGGTAGCCGTTCACGTACAGATAATTCGATTGCGTCAGCACCACACCCTTGGCCCGCCCGGTCGTGCCTGACGTATAGCCGATCATGCAGGCATCATGGTCGTGCGGGACCTCTACGGGGGCGCGGCTGCCCGAGCGCACCAGGTCCGGCAAGCAGAGATCCGCGCCGCCGCGGGCGTCGGCGGCTATGCGGAGGGCGCCAGGGGCATGCCGCCAAGCCTGCTCCAGCGTTGCCTCGGTACGGGCGTCGAAGAAAATCGCCCGGGGAGAACAATCGCCCACGATATGCGCCACCTCGGCGGGCGACAGGGGCGGATTGATCGGCACGGCGATCGCGCCGGCCTTGATGGCCGCGATGAACGCCAGGACGAAATCGATGCCATTGGGCAGGTGTACGGCGACCCGGTCTCCCACTTGCACGCCCGCCGCGCGCAGCGCATGGGCCAGGCGGGTCGTGCATGCATCGAGTTCCGCGAAAGACAGCCGCCGGTCGCCGCACACGACGGCATCCTTGGCCCCCATCGTTGCCGCGTGCGAAGCGAGGAAGGTGGCGAATTTCATTGCTCAGGCCGGTTCGAAAGCAGGGTAGTTGAACTCGTCGGACAGCCGTTCCCACATCAGCTTGACCGGCATGCCTATGCGCACGCCTTCCGGCTCGACGTTGAAGAGGTTCGCCAGGATGCGGACTCCCTCTTCCAGCTCGACATAGGCGCACAGATAGGGCGCCCTGCTTTCGTGGCCGGGCCAGGGCGCGACGGACAGCGTCCATGAATAGACCGTGCCTCGTCCGGACGACTCCACCCACTCGATATTGCGCTTTCCTGTATAGACCGATCCCGAACGCGGAAACCACTGGCACTTTCCCGTGTCCTTGCAGCGTTGGAGAAGGAGGCGTCCCTCGTTCGCGGCATCCCAGAACGGGCGGGTTTTCGCATAGATGTCCGGGCGGGGCAGTGGGCGGGGCGGCAATTTCTTTTCGGTCATGTCATTGCTCCAGAATCAGTACGTTGGAGACGCTCCAGTTCTTGCCGAAGGGAATGACGCCTATGCCCGTGACCATGGCATTGCGCGGATCCTCGACCTGTCTCTCGCCGGCCTCGCCGAACATCTGGCGCACCGCCTCCACCAGGTTCAAACCGCCGCCGGCCAATCCCGGCTGTCCCGCCGAGATCTGCCCGCCTCCCGTATTCAGGGGCAGGTCGCCGCGGTAGCTGAAATCCGTATCCAGGATGAACCGGCTGCCTTTGCCTCGCTCGCAGAAGCCGATTTGCTCGAGCTGCAGGAGAATCGCGATGAGGAAGTCGTCGTAAGGGTGGAACATGCGCACGTCGCGCGCCGACATGCCCGCCTGGGCAAGCGCCTTCGGGCCCGCGAGGGTGAAGCCGCTTTCGGTGATGTCCGCCGTCAGGTCATCGACCTTGTAGTTGGAGACCTCTCCGTAGCCGACGGGATACACGGCCTTCTTCAGGCCCAGGCGCGCGGCGTTCTCCGCCGACGTGACCAGGACGCCGTTGGCGCCGTCGCACACCATGACGCTGTCCAGGACGCGCAGCGGCGTGGACACGAACTTCGACGACAGGTAGTCCTGTTCCGTCAGCGGCGTCTTGAGCTTGGCCGACGCATTGGGGTTGAGCAGGGCGTGATTGCGCTGCGTGACCGCCAGCTTGGCCAGCGCCCCGTAATCCAGCCCATGCTGGTGCTCGTAGCGATGCATCAGCATGCCGAATACGCCAGTCGGCCCGCGCAGCCCCACCGGGTACTGGAACTCCCAGCGTTGTCCGCCCTGTTCGGCCGGAGGGTAGCTCGACTGGGCGTCCGAGGCGATGACGAGCACGGTCCGGCATTGCCCGTCGCGGATCGCGGCAGCCGCTCGCGCGATGCCGGCGATGGTCGATGCGCCGCCCAGGCCGTTGACCTGCGTCCATTGCGTCTGCAGGCCCAGGTGCTCCGCCAGGAATACGGCCCAGAACGGATTGCTCGTCTCGCTCATGGTCTCCGAAACGGCAATGCCGTCGATCTCCGACTTCTCCAGGCCGGTGGCGGCGAGGATCTGGTCCAGCACGTCCGCGGCCAGCTCGTAGGAACTGCGCCCACCGCGCAGGACCACGGGCGTTTCGCCGTATCCGACGATCGCGATGTCTTTTTTCTTGCCCAAGATAGACTCCTCAACGCCCGGTGAAGTTGGCGGCGCGTTTTTCCCGGAAGGCGGCCAGGCCTTCTTCCTTGTCCGACGAGAAGGCCAGCGCGAAGAACGCGTCGGCCTCGATGTTCATGCCCTCGCTCAAGGTGGTGTCGAAACCCCGTTCCACCGCCTGCTTGGTGAACATGACCGAAAGCGGGGCCTGGGCGGACAGGCTTTGCGCCAGCTCGCGCGCCTTGTCGATCGCATGGCCGCGCTCGGCCACATGGTTGACGAGGCGCAGCGACAGCGCTTCGGCCGCGGGAATGCGCCTGCCGGTCCACATCAATTCCTTCGCCAGCGGCTTGCCGATCAGGCGCGGCAGCGTCTGCGTGCCCGCCCCTCCCGGCATGAGCCCCAATCGCGCCTCAGGCAGCCCGAACTGCGCGCCGTCCGCGGCCACGATGATGTCGCATAGCAGCGCCAGTTCGAAGCCGCCGCCCAGGGCG
Source organism: Pigmentiphaga sp. NML080357 (assembly GCF_002188465.1). Taxonomy (GTDB): domain Bacteria; phylum Pseudomonadota; class Gammaproteobacteria; order Burkholderiales; family Burkholderiaceae_B; genus Pigmentiphaga. The sequence goes on from NZ_NINW01000029.1 coordinate 232,141, forward strand.
TAGCCCTCCACGGCGGCGATCACCGGCTTGGTGAATTCGGGCAGCGCCTTGAACAACTGGTTGACCTTGCGCTCGCGCTTGCGCCGGCGCCAGAGCTCGAAAATCTCGTCCGGTGCGAGCACCTGTTCGCTGGTGTCCACGCCGGTGCAGAACGCCTTTTCCGAACCGCGCAGGATGACTGCCCGGCACTGGCGGTCGGCCTCCGCCGACGAAAGCTGGCCGAGGATCTGCGCCGCGGTCTGCTCCCGTATGGCGTTCAGTTTGTCAGGCCGGTTGATGGTGATCTCAAGCCAACTGGCACGAGATTCCACAAGAATGTCTTCCATCGCCTTCTTTCTCCGAATGGTGGAGGCACGTTCACGGCGCATGCCGATGCTTGATGCCCGTACGGGGATTCTGGCTCTAATCGCACGATCGTGCAATAAGAAAAGACGAGCGAAGGCGGGCGCGTGAGTTTTCGTCGCGCCACGTCATTTTTTCTGAGGAGTGCGCGGCGCCGCGGTTCGGGCGCCGGCGATGCGCCCCTCGCGGGCGCACCCGGCCGCTATGGGGCCTTACGAACCGGGGGGGGCTATTCCTCCACCCATCGCACGACCTCGTCGATCCGCGCCCGGCTGGTCCGGAAGCCGTTGGCCGGATGCGCGGGATCGGCATAGCCGAACGAAATCCCGCACACGATGCGGCGGTCGTCCCCGATGTCGAAGTGCTCGCGGATGAAGCCGGCGTATTCCGCCAGCGCCGCCTGGGCGATCGTCGCCACGCCCACGCTGCGGGCGGCCAGCATGAAATTGCTCACATATGCGCCGCAATCGACGGCGCCGTACACGCCCAGCGCCTCCGGCGTGCTCACGATGGCGACGTGCGGCGCGCCGAAGAAGCGGAAATTCTCCGCACCCTGGCGGGCGGAGGCCTCGCGGTCGCCACGCTGGACGCCCACGCTGTCGTAGAGCTGGAAGCCGCACTCGCGGCGCCGCTCGCGGTAGACGCCGGCGTACTCCCTGGGAAAGTCGAAGTCGGGATGCGCCTGCGGACGGCTGGCCACGTGGGCGCTCAGCGCCTGGCGAAAACGCTCGGTACCGTTGCCCGAGGTCACCACCACCTGCCAGGGTTGCGTGTTGCACCACGAGGCGGTCCGCTGCGCCAGCGCCAGTATCCGGGTAATGGTCGCCCGGGGCAGTGTCTGCGGCAGGAAGCCGCGGCAGCTCCAGCGCTCGTGCAGCAGTTGTTCGATCGATGCGTTGTCTTCGCCGGGATTAACCATGCGCTCGTTTCTCCTTGCGGGGCACCCGCGCTCGCGGCATGCGCGCGCGGATCCATGCATGCATCATACGGGCTGGGGCCGCTCCCAGCGCCTGGCGACCGCCGCGATGCCGGTTTCCCGCGCCGGCCGCGCGGCGGAAGGCGTGCGCGAGAACCGCGGAGCGGGGGCCGGCTGCGGCGTGCCTTGCACTTCGACGAATGCCTGGCGCGCGGCATGGTGGGGATGCGCCCGCGCCTCCGACAGGCTCAGCACGGGCGTGACGCAGGCGTCGCTGCCGGCGAAGATGTCTTCCCAATCCCGCCGCGTCCGGCGCGCGAAACGCGCCGCGAGCTCGGCCCGCAAGGCCGCCGACCGCGCCGGATCGTGCTGGGCGTCGCGCAGGACCGGATCGACGTCCAGCCGTTCGCACAGCTCCGCAAAGAACGGCGGTTCGATCGGGCCGACGGCCACGTGGCCGCCGTCGGCGGTGGCATAGACGCCGTAGTAGGGCGCGCCGCCATCCAGCATGTTGGCGCCGCGGCGTTCGCGGAAGGTGCCCTTGAGCGCCCCGGACATACATTGGCTCATCAGCGACAGCACGCCGTCGGTAATGGCCGCATCCACCACCTGGCCGCGTCCCGAGCGGCGCGATTCGTACAGCGCGGCCAGGATGCCCGCCACCAGGTAGAGGCTGCCGCCCCCGTAGTCTCCCACCAGGTTGAGCGGCGGCACGGGCGCGGCGTCCGCCGGGCCGATGGCATGGAGGGCGCCCGCGAGCGCGATGTAGTTGATGTCGTGTCCGGCGGTCTGCGCCAGCGGGCCCGCCTGGCCCCAACCCGTCATGCGGCCGTAGACCAGGCGCGGGTTGCGCGCGGCGAGGGCATCGGGCCCCAGTCCCAGCCGCTCCATGACTCCCGGCCGGAAACCTTCGACCAGCACGTCTGCCGCGTCGAGCAGCCGCAGCACTTCGCCGCGCGCGTGGGCGTCCTTCAGGTCGGCCCGCACCACCAGGCGGCCGCGCCCGGCGATTTGCCGCGCGTCGGTGGCCGGCGTCCCGGGGCGGGCGATGGTGACGACCTCCGCCCCCATGTCGGCGAGCAGCATGCAGGCGAAAGGAGCGGGGCCCAGGCCCGCGAACTCGACTACCCGCAGGCCGGCAAGAGGGCCCCGGCAGGGTGCGGCCTCGTCATCGTGATGATTCATCGCCAGTCTCGCGTTCAGGATAAAGCGCCGTCAGCCGTTCCGGCGGATGCGCCACTGCAGCAGCGAATAAGGCGGGGCCGCATCGGGATGGTGCTCGAACACGCCATCGACCGCCGCGCCTATCCGCACCTCCTGCATGGGATCCCCCAGCAGATTGCCGACCATGCGCACGCCGCCCGCGTGGGGCAGTTCGACCAGCACCGCCAGATATGGCCCATGTCGCCTGAGTACCGGATGGGACGGATGCCAGACGCGTTCCCAGCTGTGGATGAGTCCTTTCGCTTCCACGTCACGCCACTCGGGATCGAACCGATGGCAGCGGTGGCATAGCCATTCCGGGCCGAATTGCCAGGCCTGGCAAGCGGGGCAGCGCTGTACGCGCAGCCGGCCCTCGCGCAGCCCTTGCCAATAGGGCGCCGACAGACCGTCGGGCTCGGCAACGGGAATGGGCAGCCCGGCGGGAAGATAGCGGGCATCGCCGGTTTTTCGCGCGTTCATAAGGCGGCCTCCGATCCCAGCAGCAGGTTGCTGGTGGGCGTGACCATCGGCCCGCCGGTGACCAGCGCGACGTCGGCGCGGTCGGCCTGCGCGGTTGCCGTGCCCCGCACCTGGCGCACGGCCTCCAGCACCAGTTCGAATCCCTGCATATAGCATTCCGCCAGGTTGCCGCCGCTGGTATTGAGCGGCAGCCTGCCCGACGGCGCGGACAAGTTGTCCGGCGTCAGGAACTCGTTGGCTTCTTCCGGCCGGAAGAAGCCGTGCTCCATCAGCGCCATGGCCACGCCCGCGGTGAAGTTGTCGTAGCTCTGCACCACCCCGACGTCCTGCGGGCTGACGCCGGCCATGCGGTAGAGCTCGGGGGCCAGCGTGCCGAAATTGGCGCCGGCGTAGCCGGGCGCGTTGTGCGGATCTGCGCCCGCGCGGTATCCCGAGCCTGCCGCGGCGCCCAGCAGGTAGACCGGCTTGTGGGGAAAGTCGCGCGCCCGCTGCCCATCCACGAGGATGAGGGCCGCGGCCCCGTCGTTCTCCATGCAGCAGTCGTACAGGCGGAACGGTTCCACGATCCAGCGCGAGGCGTCGTAGCCGGCTTCGTCCAGCGGCTTGCCATGCATCACCGCGCGCGGGTTCGACTGCGCATGCCGATACGAGGCCAGCGCGATGGCGCGCATCGCCTCCTGCCGGATGCCGTGATCGTGCATGAAGCGGCGTACCCGCATGGCGAAGCGCTGGGGCGGGGCCAATACGCCATAGGGCATCAGGTAGGCCCGTTCGCCGGACACCGTGGCCAGGTCCGCGGATTGTCCGAAGCGCCCGTACTCGCCTTGGGCCAGCGAACGAAAGACCACCACGCATTCGGCCATCCCGGCGCGGATGGCGGCGGCCGCATTGGCGACGGCGGCGCAGCATCCGCCGCCGCCGCCGCCCCATTGCATGGTGGCCGAACGCAGTTGCGGAATGCCCAGCGCGGCAGCGAGCCGGGAAGCGTCGCTGCGCTCGTTGCCGTACGAGGCGAAGCCGTCGATCTCCGTGGGCGCGAGGCCCGCGTCGCGGCAGGCGGCCAGGATGGCCTGCAGCGCCAGCTTGAATTCGGGATCCGGCGATTGCCCGTGCCGGTAGTAGCGGCTCTCGCCTATGCCCGCCACGGCTACGCGGCCTTTCAGGCTGCGGCCGGTCATGATGGCGCTGCTTCGCGCGCGAGAGGGGCCGGGCCGAAGGCGCCCGCGGCGGCGCACGCGTCGAGGCGGTCCGCGCCGTATCCCAGCACGGCGCCCAAGACCTCGCGCGTGTGCTGCCCCACCGTGGGAGCCGGCACGGGATCGGCCAGCGGCGTGGCCGAATAGCGGATCGGCAGCGCGAGATTGGGAACCCATCCCAGCCGGTCGTGGGGGATGCGGGTCAGCAGCTTGCGTTCGCGGGCCTCGGGCGACCGCACCGCCTCGCCTACCGTACGGACCAGCCCGCACGGCACGCCGGCCACCCGCATGCGCGCCTGCCAATGCGTCCAGGGCTCCTTGGCGAAGGCCTCGTCCAGGATGGCGAACAACTCTTCGCGCCTCGCGCTGCGCGCCGCGCCGCTGGCATAGTCCGGATGCTCGGCCAGGTCCGGCCGTTCCAGTACCTGCGCCATCAGCCTCTGGAAGATCTTGTTGCTGCCGCAGTTGATGTAGAACGAGCGATCCCGGGCCCGGAAGGCGCCGGACGGGCAGGTATCCGGGCTGGTATTGCCGTGGCGGCGGGGTTCCTCGCCGCTGAACACGTGCTGCAGCGTGGCGTAGCCCGTCATCAGCACCGCGCTGTCGAACAGCGCCACTTCCACCGCCTGGCCTTGTCCGGTCCGCGCCCGGGCGAGCAGCGCGCCGAGGATGGCATTGGCCGCCATCATCGCGGTGCCGATGTCCATGACGGGCGACAGCGCGCGCACGCCCTCGCGGTCGGGATAGCCGTTCATCGACATGAAGCCGCTTTCCGCCTGGGCGATGGGGTCGAAGCCCAGCCGGTCGGCGAACGCGCCTTCGCGGCCGTAGGCCGACACCGAGCAATACACCAGCGCCGGGTTGCCGTGCCGGCAGCTCGCGTAGTCCAGCCCCAGCCGCTCCATCACGCCGGTGGAAAAATTTTCCACGACGACGTCGGCGGTGGCGATGAGCTCGCGCGCGATCCGCAATCCTTCCGCCGATTTCAGGTCCAGGGCCACGCTGCGCTTGTTGCGGTTGCTCCAGAGAAAGGGGGCGCCCTGGCCGATATCGGGATGCACGGGCGGATACTGGCGGAAGTCGTCGCCGCGCTGGGGCGCCTCGATCTTGATGACCTCCGCCCCCATGTCGGCCAGGATCATGGTCGCGAACGGCCCGGCGATGAAATGCGAAAAGTCGATCACCCGCATGCCCTCGAGCGCGTGGGGCGCCTGCGCGGGGCGCGGCGAGTGCGCGGGGAAATCGGCTTCCAGGTTCTGCAGCATGTATGGGATTCCTTGGGTACGCAGGTCGTGGCCGGCGTCAGTTCTGGATGTTCGCCTTCTGGACCACGGGTTTCCATTGGGCGACTTCGCTCTTGATGATGTCGGTCAACTCTTGCGGCGTGCTGCTGTGCGGCTCGATCCAGCGATCGCGGAACAGCTTGTTCACCTCGGGATTCGCCACGGCCGCCGCCACCGCGCGGTTGAGCTTCTTCACGATGTTGTCCGGCGTGCCGCGAGGCGCCAGCACCCCGAACCAGGCCACGCTCTTGAATCCCGGCACGTCCTCGGCAATGGCGGGCAGGCCGGGGGCCACGTCGGTGCGCTTCTCGGTGCCCACGGCCAGGTAGCGGACCTTGCCCGATGCCAGCATGGTGGCGCCGTCCAGCCCCGTCACGAACGCCGCCTGGATCTCTCCGCCGATGAAAGCCGGCAGCATGGGCGCGCCGCCGGTATAGGGCACGTGCTGCAGCTTCAGGCCCGACAGTTCGTTGAAGTATTCGCCCGTCAGGTGCGAAAGCGATCCCGCGCCCACCGAGCCGAAGTTCATCGTGTTGCCTTGCTTCTTCGCGTAGGCGATGAAGTCCTTCAGCGTCTTGGCCGGGCTGTCGGCGGGCACGGCCAGGATCATGGGCGTCAGCGCTACAGTGGAAATGGGCTGCAGGTCCGTGAAGAGGTCGTACGGGATCTTGCGGGTCAGCGCCACGATGGCGTTGGGGCCGGTGTTGCCGAATACCAGCGTGTAGCCGTCCGGCTCGGCGCGCACCACCTGGTCCGTGCCTATGGTGCCGCCGGCGCCCGGCTTGTTGATCACCACCACTTGCTGGCCCAGCGCGTCGCTCATCGGCTTTTGCAGCGCCCGCGCGAGCTGGTCGGTGGAGCCGCCCGGCGCGTACGGGACAATGATCTGGATGGGCTTGCTAGGATAGTCCGACGCCTGCGCCGCAGGGGCAAGCGATACACAGGCCGCGCCCGCCAGCAGGCGCCAATCGAGTCGATGCGGGATCATGATTCGTCTCCTTGGCGCGGATCGCCCGCCGGGCCCCGCGCTCGTTGTGGATGAGCGGGATTGCTAAGGGATGTAGCCGAAGTCCTGGCCCAGGCGGGCCTTCATCAACTCACGGCCCGCTTCCATCCAGTCCCCGCCCCGCGGCAGGGTGACCGAGATGGCGCGGACCATGAAGAGGTCCGGAGCGTGGACCGACGCGGGGCGCGCCTGCTCGGCGGCCAGCCGCTTCAAGGCTTCCAGCAGGAAGCGACGCGTGCGGGCGATGCCGGTATCGGTGGTGCCCAGGTGTTCCCGGGTGCGGTCGTAGATGGCCGCGACGCCCGATTGGCAAGCCGCGTCCTGCACCCATAGCCCCGGCAGGCCGGCCTTGTACTTCTCTACTTGCGACTGATAGTCGAACTGGTAGGCGTTGCCGCGATTGAACTTGCTCCAGTAGGTGTGATAGGGCACGGTCACGGCGCGGCGCTCGAAGGAGTGCTCGGAGGCATGGCCCGTTTCGCGGCCCTTGTAGCCCTCCTTGAAGACCTTGCGGCTTTTCTCGTAGAAGGTTTGCGTGGGGTGGTACGAGAACATCAGGCAGAGCGTGTGCTCGTCGTCGATCGGCACCCATGCGTGTCCGCTCAGCTCGGGGTACTGCGACTGCGGCGGCACCAGGGTCCAGAACGGCATCAGGAACTGGTTGACCCGCACGTAATTCCTGTCTCCGTCCACCTTGCGCCGCGCGGCGATGCTGATGCCCGCATCGTGCTGCTGGCATTCGAAGGTGGGCATCAGGTCTTGCGCCTGGCGCCATTGGTTCACGGTGCCCCCATCCACCCGGCCGTGCAGGATGGCCGCATGGGCGGAATCGATCTCGCCTTCCAGCGCCTGCAGCCAGTTGCACTCCTGCACGCGCAGGGTCACCACCGACTGGTTTTCGGGCACGAGGTTCCATTCCAGGCCGGGCAGGGGCGGCGGGTCGTCGGCATCGGGCCCCATGTAGGTCCACAGCACGCCATGGCGTTCACGCACCGGGTACGACTTGATCCGCATGCGCGACGGCATGGCGGATCCGGCGGGCTCGGCCGGCATCTCCAGGCATTGCCCGTCCACGCCGAACTTCCATCCGTGGTAGATGCAGCGCAGGCCGTTTTCCTCGTTGCGCCCGAATGCCATCTGCGCGCCCCGGTGGGGACAGGCGTGGTCCACCAGTCCCACGCGGCCGCTGCTGTCCCGGAAAGCCACCAGGTCTTCGCCCAGCAGGCGGACCCGGTAGGGCTGGCCGTCCGCCTTCACGTTGCTGGAAGCGAGGAAGGGAATCCAGTACAGCCGCATCAGATTGCCCATTTCCGTGCCGGGGCCTACCCGGACCAGGCGCTCGTTATCCTCGTGCGACAACATGCCTTGTCTCCTGAAAGTTTGGTTCAACCATTCAAGCAATCTACCAGAGATCCAAGGCCGATGTCCAGGGGGAAGGTGTCGGGAGAATCCCCAGCCGACGGGAGGCGCGCGAAGCCAGGGCTGTGCGGCCGGCGCCGTCGGCGCCAGGCTGCACGAGCCCGCCAGGCCGCCATGGTCATGGATGAGCAGGAAAGGGGAGCGAATCGGCTAGCAGCCGGAATCCGGAGGGAGGGGGCGTTGCGGAGAAGGAGGGTGCCGGAAAGCGCCCGCCCGGTGCCTGTTCACAGCGAGGGCGTTCGTGCGGGCATGTCTGCGGCGGAGGGTATCAGCGGCCGGGTTTCTCCCGCTCGGCCCATTGGTCCAGGTAGCGCGTCTGCAGCCGCTTCAGGTAGCTCGTCATTTCCTTCACCGCGGCATCCGCATCGCGCTTGCGCAAGTGCTTCATCAAGCGGTCCCGCGCCGGTTCGGTGAACGCGTTCTCGCTCGGCCCGATGCGTTCGATGAACAAGCCCATCACTTCCATCACGCCCGCCATGGTGCCTTCGATGATGGGATTGCGCGTGGCCCGGGCCAGGATCAGGTGGAATTCCCGGTGCAGCTTCTGCCGGATGTCGAAGCGGTCCTCGGCAATGGCGCGGCGCGCGGCCTGGATGTTCTCGTCCAGCGCCTTCAGGTCTTCCTCGGTGGCCCGCTCGCACGCCACCCGCACCACGATCTCGCTCAGCCAGATCCGCGCCTCGGTCAACTGCTGCGGAGAAATCGCGCCCAGGTGATAGAGATTGCTCAAGCCGTCGACGATGGCATCCGAGCTGCCATGAAGAATATAGGCGCCGCCGGTGGCGCCCTTGCGCATCTCCAGGATGCCCGCGCGTTCGAGCGTACGCAGCGCTTCGCGCAAGGTATTGCGGCTCACGTTCAGCCGCGCGGCCAGTTCGCGTTCGGAAGGCAGGCGGTCGCCCGGCTTGAGCCGGCCCTGCGCGACCATGTCGCGTATCTGTGTTTCGATCTCGTCGACGGCGCGGGGCGCGGCGATGGCGGCGAACTCGACCGCGGCGGTGGGAGATTTCATGAAGAAAGGGATTGGGTCAGTGGCCCAAGCATTCTACCTGCTCATCCCGCAGGCATCGCCTGCAGGCTGTCCACGAAATGCTCCGGCACCGCGTGTTCCAGGCTGAACGCGTGCAGCCCGCGCGCAACCGGGCTGCGCCACCCATAGGGGAAGCGCGCGGTGGGCCCGAGGGCGGTAAGCACGCCCCAGAAGCGGCGGTCCGCGTCGAACAGGGGAGTCGAGATCGCGCTGACCCGATGCAGGTAATTGCGGCCCCTGGCCAGGCGCCGCTTTCGGACCTCGGCCACGAGTTCCTGCAGGCTCCAGCGATTCAGCTGCGGGCCGACTTCGGCGCGCCGGCGCGGCCATTCCCGTTCGAGCAGGGGCCGCACTTCGGCCTGCGGCGCGAAGGCGAGGCAGACGTGTCCCGAGGCCGTGCTCAGCAGCGGCAGTACCGCGCCCAGCCGGTAGGTCAGCGCCAGCGTATCGGGGCTGTCCTTGACCCACACCGCGTGCGGGCCGCTGCCGGTCCAGCGCAGGATGCTGAGCGTCTCGCGCAATCCCCCGTGCAGCTGCTGCAGCGCCGCCACGAACTCGGCCGACTGCCGGGTGTAGTGCCCCGCCGCGGCATGGCGCGCGGCCAGCAGGGCCGGCCCCGGCGTGACCAGGTGCGTGCGCAGGTCGCGGTGCAGCAGCCGCGCCGCCGTCAGCGAATTCAGGTAGCGGTGCGCCAGGCCGGGATCGAGCGCCAGCGCGCCCGCGATCTCGCTCAGCGAGAGCCCCTGCGGATGCGCGCAGACCTCGGCCAGGATGGCGGCCGCCTTCTCCACGGCGCCGATGGTGCGCCGCGCGGGGGCATGCGAGTTTTTGACCATGGTGCAAATTATGGCAAGAGTTCCGCTTGGCTGTCGAAGCCGCGTTGCGGCCGTCCAATACTTTTTTCGCTCCGGCAGGCAATCCGCCCGATGCCGGCGAGGGAGACGGAAATGGTGAACGAGGAACGCGCTTTCGATCCTGCGCGGCGACGCGTGGTCAAACTTGCCGCGGCCGTGCCGGCGCTCTGGCTGGCGGGCTGTGGCGGCGGCGACGGCAATGACGACGGCGATGGCGGCGACGGCGACCGCGAGGTGCGCCGCCTGTCCAGCTTCTACCTCGAGACACGGGACGGCACGCGCATCGCGGCGGACCTGTGGCTGCCGGACGCCGCGCGCACGGCGCGCATCGGCACGGTGGTCATGCTCACGCGCTACGTGCGTTCCACCGGACCCGGCTCGCCCCGGCCCGAGGACGATCCGAACTACGCCTATGCGCAGCGCTTCCTCGAGGCCGGACTGGCGTGGATGTATGTCGATGCGCGCGGCACCGGCGCCTCTTTCGGAGCCCGCGGCGGCGAGCAGACGCCGGCCGAAATCGAGGACTTCGGCGACATCTTCGACTGGATCGCGGCGCAGCCCTGGTCGAACGGCCGCTGCGCCACCACCGGCGTTTCCTATCCTGGCGGCAATGCCGAGCTCGCGGTGCGGCTGGGCAATCCCCATCTCGTCGCGGCCGCGCCCATGTTCAGCTACTACGACGTCTATGAGCATCTGTCCATGCCGGGCGGCCTGTATTCGCGCGGCTTCATGGACCTGTGGCGCGACTACGTGGCGGCGCTGGACCGGGTCGACGGCGCGATCTGCAAGCTGGGGGAAAGCATGGGCGTGTCCGATTGCGATGCCTTCGCCGAATCCTTCCCGCCGGTCAAGCCGGTGGATGGCCCGGAAGGCGCCGCGCTGCTCGCCGCCGCCCAGCGCGAGCACCAGGGCAACGTCAGCTTTCCCGGCACGGTCGATGCGCGCGGCCTGCTATTCCGCGACGACGCGCTGGGCGAGGTCGCGTGGCGCAACATGTCGTCGCGCACGTACCTGGATGCCCTGCAGGCGCGGAACGTGCCCTACCACGTGCGCGCCTCGTGGCTGGACGGCGGGTCGGCCGATGGCGCGCTGGCCCGTTTCGTGACGCAGCGCAATCCGCAGGACGTGTACATCGGCGCGACCAGCCATGGCGGCGACTACGGCAGCGACCCCTTCGGCGCCGCCGATGCGCCGCCCGATCCGCCGGCGCAGGAACAAGACCGCCTGCTGATGGCGTTCTTCCAGCGCCATCTGGCCACCGACGCGGCGGCGCCCGAGCCGGCCAGGCGGCTGCATTACGTGACACTGGGCGAACCGGGCGTGTGGCGCAGCACCGAGACCTGGCCGCCCGCGGGCGGCACGCCGACGCGACTGCACCTGGGAAGCGGCGCGGTCCTGTCGCCCGATGCGCCCGCCGATGCCGCCGATACGGTCGTCGTGCAGGATCCCGACGCCAATACCGGCACCCGCGCGCGGTGGGATACGGTGGGCAACGGCGAACGCGTCCGCGTGGACCGCTCGGGTTCGAGCGGGCTGACCCGCTTCGTCAGCGCGCCCTTCGCGGCCGACGGCCGCATCACGGGCCACCTGCAATTGCAGCTCGAACTGACCGCCGGCCGCGGCGACGGCACGCTGATCGCCTACCTCGAGGCCATCGATCCGCAAGGCGGCGTCACCTACGTCACCGAAGGCAACCTGCGGCTGATCCACCGCCGCCGCGCCGCGGCCGAGCCGCCCGGCCGGCCGCTGCGCATCCCGCGCAGCTTCGCGCGGGCCGACGCCTTGCCGCCGGTGCCGGGCGAGCGTTTCACCTTGCAGCTCGACCTGCTGCCCACCTCGGTGCGCATACCCGCCGGCCACCGGCTGGCGCTCTGCCTGGCCGACCGCGACACCACGCATTTCGACGACTACGCCGGCGCCGACGCGCCGCCGCTGGTGGTGCACACCGGCGGCGCCGCGGGCTCATGGCTCGACTTCCTGCTCTATTGACCATGTCCACCCTGCCTGGAAACCCCATCATGCGTTCCCTACGTCTGCTTCTTGCGCTGGCCGCGTTCGCCTGCGCGCCGGCCGCCTTCGCCCAGGCCTATCCGTCCAAGCCGGTGCGCATCATCGTGCCTTATCCCGCCGGCGGCCCGGTGGATGCGCTCGCCCGGCGGCTGGCCGAATCGCTGCGCACCCAGACCGGACAGCCCTTCCTGGTCGACAACCGCGGCGGCGCCAGCGGCAGCCTGGGCGCCGACGCGGTCGCCAAGGCCGCGCCCGACGGCCATACCCTGCTGTTGACCATTCCCGATCCGCTGATCAACGCGGCCTCCACGCTGCGCCAGCTGCCTTACGATCCGCACAAGGATTTCGCCTTCATCACCCAGGTCGCCACGACCGGCGTGGTGCTGATGGCCAATCCCGACCTCAAGGCCCGTTCCCTGTCCGACCTGGAGCGCGCCGGCCGCGCGCACGCCTCGGGCCTGTCGTTCGGATCCTGGGGGCCGGGTTCACTGCCGCACGTCATCGGCCAGGCCATGGTGCAGAAAAGCGGCGTGAACTTCGTGCACGTTCCCTATCGCGGCGCGGCGCCGGCGCTGCAGGACCTGCTGGGCCGCCAGATCGGGTTCGCCTTCGGGCCGGCGAACCTCGCCGCCCAATATGCCCAGAAAGGGCAGGTGAGCGTGATCGCCGTGACCGGCAAGCGCCGCTCGTCGCTGCTGCCCGAGGTGCCCACCTTCGCCGAACAGGGATACGGCACGCCACCCTTCCTGCTCACCGCCTGGATGGGCCTGCTGGCCCCCGCCGGCACGCCCGCGGCGATCATCGACACCCTGCATCGCCAGGTCGGCGCGGCGCTGAAGGATCCCGGCTTCCTGGGCTTTCTGGCTTCGCTGGGCGCCGAACCCGTGGGCAGCACCGCGGCGCAGTTCAGGCAGGACTTCGAACGCGAGTTCCCGCTGGTCAACCAGCTCATCCAGAGCACGGGGCTGACGCCCGAATGACGCGAGCATCCTCCTGCGCCCGGGCGCCCCGCCGCATCGGCCTCATCGGCGGCATAGGCTGGCCCTCCACGCGCGACTATTACGAACGATTGAACCGCCTCGTCGGCGAACGGCGAGGCGGCCTGGCCAGCGCCGACCTGGCGCTGCGCTCGCTCGATTTCGCCCAGGTCTACGCCGCGGCCGATACGCCGGGCCGCGTCGAAGCCATCATGCGGCAGGCGGCCGACGACTTGCATGCCGCCGGCGCGCGGGTGCTGGGCGTCTGCTCCAACACCGGCCATCTGTTCTGCGGCGAGCTGCGCGCATCCACCGCCATGCGCTTCGTGCCCGTGGACGCCGCGCTGGCCGACCATCTGCGCACCCATGGCGTGACCGACGCATGGCTGCTCGGCGTGCGGCGCACCCTCGTGCATCCCATGTTCCACGACACATTGAACGCGGCCGGCATCCGCACCCGCATTCCCTCCGAACCGGTCATGCAGCGCCTGGACGAAGCCATCTTCGGCGAGCTCGAACGCGGCGAGGCCGGCCCCCGCACCCTGGCCGTGCTCGACGAGATCGAAGCCGCATTCCGGGCCGAAGGCGCGCGCGACGTGGTGCTTGCCTGCACCGAACTGCCGCTCGCCATCGCGCGCCGCCCGCTGCCCTTCCGGCTGTGGGACACCGTACCGATTCACTGCGAAGCCCTGCTCGCCGCGGCAGAGGCCGATCCACCACAGGACGACGACGAGCCATGCAGCAGGCCGACCTGATCATCGAAGCCGGACACATCGCCACGGTGGACGCCACGCTCGGGCGCATCCGGGACGGCGCCGTGGCCGTCAAGGCCGGCCGTATCGCCGCGGTGGGCCCGCGCGAGGCCTTGCATGCCCGGTGGCGCGCCGGCCAGGTCCACCGCCATCCGCGGGCGCTCATGGTGCCGGGCCTGGTGGACGCGCACGTGCATCCCGGCCTGTTCTTCTTCGCCCGCCTCGCACCCGCGCCTACCCCCGAACGGCCGGGCCTGCTGGCCCGGGGAGGGCAGATCGAGCGTTTCCTGAACCTGCTGACCGGCGGCCTGCGCCTCGACCCCGGCCAGACCCGCATCGCCGCGCGCGCCAGCCTGCTGCGCGCGCTGGAATCCGGCGTGACCTACTTCAACGACGCCGCCGCGGGCGACACGGACGCGCTGGCCGAGGCCGCGCGCGAGACCGGCGTGCGCGGCGTCGTGACCTACGATTTCGGCGCCGACCTGGGCTTCGATCTCGGCCGCGATCCTCCCATGCCGGTGCGCATCGCCCAGGCGGACGCACTGCTCGCCCGCGCCGAGGCCATCGTCGCCCGCCACCACGGCCGCGATGGCATGCAGTGCTGGTACAACCTGCTGTGCGACCTCAACGCCAGCGACGAGCTGTACGTCGAAACGACCCGGCTGGCCCGGCGCGACGGCGTGGGCATCAACACCCACTCCTCGACGGTCCTGCGGCACGAAGCCGCCTCCCGGCGCCTTTACGGCCGCGACTCGGTGCGGCGCCTGCTCGACCTCGGGGTGCTCGGCCCGCACTGGATCGGCGCCCACATGGGCTTCGTCGCGGAAGAAGACTGGCCGGCCCTGGCGGCCACCGGCGCGCACGTGGCGCATTGTCCCGCCACCTCCATGGGCTCGGGCAAGCAGATCATCGAGCGCGGCGCCATCCCCGCCATGCGCCGCGCCGGCATCCCCGTCGCCCTGGGCACGGACTCGGCCCAGTGGCCCGACCTGCCGCAACAGATGTCCCTGGCCTACTACGCCCACAAGGAAGTCCTGGGCGACGACGCCGTATTCCCTCCGGACGAGGTGCTGGAAATGGCCACCCTGGCAGGCGCCAGGGCCTGCGCGCAAGAGGCCGGGCGCGGTTCCATCAGCCCCGGCAAGACCGCCGACCTGGTGCTGGTGGATACCGACAGCCCGCGCTTCGCGCCCTTCGCCGACCCGCTCCTGGCCTGGATGCGCAGCGGCGGCGTGGCGCCGCTGGACGTGTACGTGGAAGGACGGCTGCGCGTGCGCGGCGGGCAAGCGGTGGATCTGGATCGCGAGCGTTTCGTGCGGGAGGCGAGGGCGGCGGCGGAAGCGATCGTGCGGCGATAGCGTTCGGAGCGCTCCCTCTGCGAGGAATTTGCGGCGGCCTGACGCCTGGCAAGGATCAAATTTCGATGATCGTGTCGCTATAGCGTGCCACCAAGGCATCGTGCGTCATCAACCGCATCGGTTCGATCAGCGCTTGCGCGACGAGCAGCCGATCAAACGGGTCTTGGTGGTGAGCGGCCAAGTCCTCTACTGCGGCGGCATGTTCGGCCTCTATGGCGAGAAACCGATAACCGGCGTCGTTGAAGTAGCGTATTGCGTCCGGACTCGACACCGGCATGTGTCCACGGCCAAGGGAGTGCTTGATGGCAATTTCCCAGATGCTTGCCGCGCTGACCCAGACCGTTGTTCGGCTTGACTGGATCAAGTTGCGAGCATGTTGCGGCAACCGTGGGCTGTCTGTAATGGCCCACAATGCGACATGCGTATCCAGCAGCAAGTTCAAGGTTGTTCCCCTTCGAGGAACAAGCGTGCGATGTCATCGTTGTGAACGTCGATGTCGTCCGGTACCTCAAATTTGCCCTTGGCGACCCCGATCCTCCGGCCGACCGGCGTGGCATCTATCGGAACCAGCTTAGCGGCCGGCCGGCCGTTGCGCGCAATGATGATCTCTCGTTCTTGGCCTTGTTCAATTGCTTCGACCAGACGGGACAGCGAGGATTTAGCCTCCAGCATGTTGACCGCTTGCATGGATTCCTCCTAAGTATCAGTTTGGTCTAGTCTAGTCTGGCTAACTCGGCTAGTCAAGCCTATATATCCAGACCCATTCCTCTATCTTTCCAGATACCACCGCACGGTCTTGCGGCTCGCTTCCTCAAACTGTTCCCGCGGCGACCATCCCAGTTCGTCGCGCATCTTGCCCGCGTTGATGGCATATCGCCAGTCATGGCCCGGCCGGTCGGCCACGAAGCGGATCAGCCGCCGGTGAGGCGCCCCCTCGGGATGGTATTCATCCATCAGCGCACACAGCCGCTCCGCCACCTCGATGTTCGTGAGCTCGCAGCCGCCGCCGATGTTGTAGGTCTCCCCCGTCCGCCCCGCCCGCAGCACCCGGTCTATGCCGCGGCAATGGTCGTCCACGTACAGCCAGTCGCGCGAATTGCCGCCGGAGCCGAACACCGGGATGGGGGTGCCGCCCAGGCAGTTGCGGATGATCGTGGGAATGAACTTCTCGTCGTGCTGGTAGGGGCCGTAGTTGTTGGAGCAATGCGTCGTGACCACCGGCAGCCCGTAGGTCCGGTAATAGGCCCGCACCAGGTGGTCCGAGGCCGCCTTGCTGGCCGAATAGGGCGAGTTGGGGGCGTAGGGCGATGCCTCCGTGAAGGGCGCATCGCCGGACCCCAGCGAGCCGTACACCTCGTCGGTGGAAATATGGTGGAAACGCCGGCCGTCCGCCGAGCCCCGCTCCACCAGCCAGGCCTGGCGCGCCGCCTCCAGCAGCACGAAAGTCCCGTCCACGTTCGTCCGCACGAAATCGCCCGGCCCGGTAATGGACCGGTCCACGTGCGTTTCGGCCGCGAAATGGACGATGGTGTCGATGTCGTGCTCGCGCAGCAGGCGGCCCACCAGCGCGGCGTCGCAAACGTCGCCCCGCACGAACACGTGGCGGCCGGTCGCGTCGAAGCGCGGCAGTATCGCCGGATCGGCCGCATAGGTCATCAGGTCCAGGTTCACCACGCGCACGCGGGGATCGCCGCCGAGCAGGTACGACACGAAATTCGCGCCGATGAAGCCGGCGCCGCCGGTCACCAGGACCCGATGGGGGCGGTGGGTCACGTCGCCTGCTTCCATGTGGACAACACCTCCTCGAGTCCGGCGCGCCAGTCCGCCGCGGGCAGCCCCAGGCGGCGGTAGGCACGCGTACCGTCCAGCACGGAATAGGCCGGACGGCGGGCCGGCGCCGGGTACTCGGCACTCGTAATGGCCGCCACCTCCGGCGCCGCGTCGAGCAGCCCCAGCCGGTGCGCCTCGGCCAGGATGGCCTGGGCAAACGCATGCCAGCTCACCGCCGGTCCGCCCGGATAGTGGCAGGTGCCCCAAGCCAGCTCCTCGCCGGCTTCGATACGGCCGGCCAGCGCCAGCAAGGCCCGCGCAATGGCCCCCGCATGCGTGGGCGTCCCCATCTGGTCCGCCACCACCCGCAACGGGGCGCCGGCCTGCGCCCGCCGCAGCATGGCGCCCACGAAATTGTCCCCGTGGGCCCCGAACACCCAGGATACCCGCAGCGTCACATGGCGGGGCAGGGCGGCGCGCAAAGCCTGCTCCCCCTCCCACTTGCTGCGGCCATAGGCATTCAGCGGCGCGGGCGGGTCGTCCTCGGTATACGGCGATCGTTTCTGGCCGTCGAACACATAGCAGGTGGACAGGTGCAGCAAGGGGATGCCCCGCGCCGCGCAGGCGCGCGCGAGCTGGGCGACCCCGTCGCGGTTGACCGCAAAGGCCCGCTGCGGCTCGCTTTCCGCCTGGTCCACCGCCGTATGGGCGGCCGCGTTGATCACCACCACGGGGCGGTGCCTGTCCAGCGCCTCTTCCGTGGCCTGCGGATCGGCAACGTCCCACTGCGCGCGATCCAGCCCCACCAGATCTCGCCGGCCGGCGCGCCGCACCAGCTCCCGCCCGAGCTGGCCGCCCGCCCCGGAAACCAGGATCGTCATGGGCGGCCCCGGTAGACGGGCAGCCGGTCCCGCGGCAAGTCGGCCAGCCGCGGCAGCGCGGCATCCTTGGCGGACAGCGTGAACGGGCCGCCGGCCCGCGGCCAGGCGATGCCCAGGTCGGCATCGTCCCACCGGATGCCGGCCTCCGCGGCAGGCTCGTAATAGGCCGTGCACTTGTAGACGACTTCCGCCTCCTCGGACAGCACGCAAAAGCCGTGCGCAAAGCCCGGCGGAATCCAGACCTGCCGGTGCGTGTCGCCATCCAGCTCCGTACCGACCCAGGCGCCGAAATCCGGCGATCCCAGGCGCACGTCCACCGCCACGTCGAACACCTTGCCGCGCGCCACGCGCACCAGCTTGCCCTGCGCCTGCGGCCACTGGAAATGCAGTCCGCGCAGCACCCCCCGGCGCGACAGCGACTGGTTCTCCTGCACGAAACCGGCGGCAATGCCCGCCTCGTCCAGCCAGCTCGCCCGGAAGGTCTCCACGAAATAGCCGCGCGCGTCGCGCAGCACCTCGGGCGCGAACACCAGGACTTCCGGCAAGCGGGTCTGCAGAATTTTCACGATCAATGGTCCCGTGCGGGCGCGTCAGCCCGGCACCCGATACTGCCGGCAGCTCACCTGGACCAGCTTGTGGTCCTCCAGCCGCGCCGCCGTCAACTGCCCGCCCCAGACACAGCCCGTATCCAGCGCCAGCAGGCCCGGGCGCTCCAGCAGGCCCAGCGTCGACCAGTGGCCGAACACCACCGTCACCGACTCGGTCGCCCGGTCCGGCACGTCGAACCAGGGCATGAACCCCTCCGGCGCATGCTTGGCGCCATCCTTCGCGGCGAACTCCATCGTGCCGTCCGCCGTGCAGAAACGCATGCGCGTCAACGCATTGACGATCACCCGCAGCCGGTCCGCCCCTTCCAGGCCATCGTCCCAGGCGGCCGGGGTATTGCCGTACATCTGCGCCAGGAAAGCCTGCCAATCCGGTCCGCGCAGCGTGGCCTCCACCTCGCCCGCCAGCGCCAGCGTCTGCGCCGCCGTCCAGCCGGGCAGCACCCCCGCATGCACCAGCAGGTGGCCGAGCTGGAAATGCGCCAGCGGCCTATGCCTTAGCCAGTCCAGGATCTCGGCTGCGTCCGGCGCATCCAGGATCTCCTGGATCGTGTCCGACTTTCCGGGCCTGCGCAGCCCCGCGGCCACCGCCAACAGGTGCAAGTCATGATTGCCCAGCACCGCCACCGCACGCTCGCCCAGCGCCATCACCCGGCGTATCGTCGCCAGCGAAGCCGGCCCGCGGTTCACCAGATCGCCCGCGAACCAGAACCTCGCTTCGGCATCGCCGGCGATCTCCGGCCGGGCAAGCAGGGCGTCAAGCGATTCGCAGCAGCCCTGCAGGTCGCCGATCATCCAGATGCTCATGGCCGCCACTCACGCCGCGTTGCCCGCCGGCTGGCGCCAGCGCGCACGAAGCAGATTGCCGTACTCCATGTTCAGCATCGCCAGCAGCGCCAGGCCCAGCGCCAGCGCATTCGGCGCCACCGCCGTCACCCAGGCCGGCCAGCGGTTCAGCATGCCCACGTTCAGCGCAAGCTGGTTCAGCATGAAAAAGCCCACGCCCAGCAATATCCCCAGGAACACCTTCACGCCCACCCCGCCGCGGCGGGTCTGCATGAAACCGATCGGGGCCGCGATGGTAATCATCGCCAGCAAGGTGAACGGATAGATCAGCTTGCGCCAGATCGCCACGATCTGCCGGTCCGACACCAGGTGGTTCCTGTTCAGATACCCCACGTAGTCCAGGAGATCGGTAAACGACATCCGCTCCGGCGTCAGCACGCGCGCCAGCAGCAGCTCAGGCGTGAGCGTCGTCGAAACCGTACGCTCCGCCTCCCGCGTCACCTTGACCGGCGCCTCCGTGACGCGGGTGCCCCCATGCAGCGACGACTCCAGCGTGGGCGCGATCGTCGTCACGGCCACGTCGTGCAGCCGCAGCTCGTTCGTCCCGAAATTCGCCGTCTTCGCCTGGATCACCGACGCCAGCCGCCGCTCCGGCGTAAAGTCGTACAGCGTCACCTCCGAAGCGCCGCCCCCCGCCTGCAAGGCGGCTACGTTGATGATGCGCTCCCCGGCCGCCGTGTCTTCCTTGAACCAATACCCGCTGCGCAACACCCCCGACGACCGCCCTCCGGCGCTCCCGGTAATCGTCAGCCTGGTCTCGTTCAGCTTGACCTCCGCCACCGGCGTCAGCCACTCCGCCAGGATCAGCGCCAGGATCATCACCGGCACCGACACCATCCACAGCATCGCCAGCAGCCGCATGCCGCTCACCCCCGACACGCGCAGGATCACCAGCTCATGGCGCTGCGCCAGCGCCGCCAACGCCAGGATCGCGCCGATCAAAAGGCCGATCGGCAGGATGTCGTAGATGCGGGTGGGAAGCGCCAGCACTTCCAGGAACAGCAAGTGGTACAGCTTAAAGCCGCCGCGGCCGACCTGGTCGAGGTCGTCCACCATGGCGAAGAACGAGAACAGCCCGACCAGCGCCGCGAGGACGATGGACGAGGAACGGTAGATTTCAGTGGCCAGGTAGCGGCGGGCGGTCTTCACGGCGTATAGGGAGGAAAGCAGGCCGTTAGTGTAAAGGAAGGGGCGGGCAGTCCCGGCCATGACCCTGCTGGCCGATCGGCGGCCAGCCCCGGGAGCGTCCGGAGGCCGCACCGCCTACTATTTATTGCTTGTTTACTATCTATATATAGTCAAGGCGCCAGATCCCGGTTCGAAACCGGAAAGCCCGGGCCTCAGTTCACCTTGAACCCGTGATACTTCTGGCCCAGCGCCAGCGTGGCCTCGAACAGCCCCGTCTTGCTGCCGCAGTCGTACCGCTTGCCGTCGTAGCGATGCGCAAACACCTTGCGCTTGGCCTGCATCAAGGCCGCGATCCCATCGGTCAGCTGGATTTCGCCGCCCGCGCCCTTGCCCAGGTTGCGCAGGTGATCGAAGATCTCGCCCTCCAGCACATAACGGCCCACCACGGCCAGCGTCGAAGGCGCATCCTCCGGAGCCGGCTTTTCCACCATATTGAACACCTGCGCCGTCCGGCCCGTTTCGTCATGCGTGTCGACGATCCCGTACTTGGACGTATCCTCCCGGTTCACGTCCTGGACGCCCAGCACGCTACCGTCGTTCGCCATGGCCGCGTCCACCAACTGCTTGGTAACCGGCACGTCCGCATCGATCAGGTCGTCCGCCAGCAGCACCGCAAACGGCTCGTTACCCACCACCGGCTCGGCGCACAGCACCGCGTGACCCAGGCCCAGCGGCGCCGGCTGCCTAATATAGATGCAGTTCACCGACGGCGGGATGATGTTCTTCACCGTCCGCAGCAGCTCGACCTTGTGCTTGGCGACCAGCTCGGCCTCCAGCTCGGGGATGGTGTCAAAGTGATCCTCGATCGCCCGCTTGTTCCGGCCCGTAATGAACACCATCGTGGTGATGCCGGCCGCCGCCGCTTCCTCCACGGCGTACTGGATGAGGGGTTTGTCGATTACAGGCAACATTTCCTTGGGCATGGCCTTGGTGGCGGGGAGGAAGCGGGTGCCAAGGCCGGCGACGGGGAAGACGGCAGTGCGGACGGGTTTCATAATGGATTCTCGAGAAGAAGGTAAAAACGCAACGTTGCTACGATCTTACTCGACGGATCGCGTCCCGCCCCCGATTGAAGGGAATAGAAAAGGAAAAGGACAAAGGAAAAAGCTACTGTTACCGTTGCAAAAAAACTCGTAACCAGGGCTATCATCTCCAACTGGGGAAAACGTCACCACACTTCATGAAACCCGCCACCGCGGGAAGATCGCAAATTTGTTATAGAAGTTAAGGGCGATAGGGGCGCTTGACGTTTCGTGGTATGTTTGCTCGCCTTTCTACCGTCCGCGGAACTAGGTAACTACCCCTAGACTAGACCTTACGCCGTGGTCCAAACCTTCCATCCTCATGCCTATTGTGTACAAGAGTGGCCTACTTCCTTTGGATGCGCCGGCTGGCAAGCCTCTAGTCCGAGCTCTCGTCGCCAGCATGCTGGTCTTCGGCGCCCTGGCGTCCGGGGCCGCCCATGCACAGAACGCCGCCATGATCGAGGCGGGCAACCAGGAGCTCCGCGACGACGTCCAATGGCTCGTGGATCGGGGCATCATCGGTTTTGTCTCTACTTCTACCTGGCCCATTCCTGTTTCGGTGCTCGAGACGGCTCTAGAAGCCCGCAAGAAGACCGGCCTTACGCGGGCGGACGTGCATGCCATTCTTGCAGTCAGGCGGTATCTGGATGATCAGAAGAACGCGCGGTATGGCTTGATTGCTCAGGTCAACACCGATTCGATACCTCAGTTGGGCTTTGCCAGCCAGAGTCGTGCGGCGGCTACGGGGGGGGCTTATATTCAGGGTGGAAATGACGTTGTGGCGGGAAAGCTACAAGTCAATGGGTTGTTGGATCCGATCACAAGCAAACAGTCGAAGGCTAACTTGGAAGGTAGTTATGTTTCGGCGCGGTTTCTTGGACAGGCCTTATATGTTGGCCAGCTTGCCCATTACTGGGGGCCGGGAGTCGACGGCAGTCTGAATTGGGGCAATGCGGGCACAGCTATCCCTGGCATCGGTCTGCAGCGCGCCAAGCAAACCCAACCTGAAAGCAAATGGCTTTCATGGGTCGGCCCCTGGGGGTATGAAGTATTTTTGGGGCAGTTGCAGCATGACACGGCCGTACCTAGTGCGCGAGTAATTAATATGCGGGTGTTTGCACGACCCTTGCAAGGGTTGGAGCTTGGTGCTTCCCGGTTCATCGAGTGGGGAGGAAGGGGGCGAGATAATGGTTGGAGTTCGCTTTGGAATGCGCTGAAGGGAAATTCCAATAACCCTGGAAATGACCCTAGCAATGAGTTATCTGGTTTTGATATTCGATATACCATAGGTTTAGCTGGGAACCCACTTACGTTGTATGGGCAGCTAGCGGGCGAGGATGAAGCTGGAGGGCTCCCGTCGCATTACTTAGCCCAGTTCGGCATACAATTTAAAAATACGGTTGGTTCTACGCGATTGCAATGGCATGCGGAAGCAGCCGATACCACTGCAAAAAGAATATTTGGACTAAGTGACGGGTTAACGGGAACAGCGTATAACCACGGAACTTATCGGAACGGGCTGTATCACGACGGCTTGCCTATCGGCCATCCTATTGGAGGATCTGGTCGACTGCTAAGCGCCGGAATCGCTGTGACGCCTGATGATTTTCGTTATTTTTCGCGATACAGTTTTCGTATTATGCAAGCGCAAGTTAATGGCGCAAATCAGGACATTAATTTAGCTTTTCCGAAACAGGCTAAATGGTATGCTGCAGAATTGGCCTACAGTTGGCGACTTCGGCCGGCGACATTCCGAGCTGGCTTGGCCTTGTTAAGGCGTACATCTGGCGATATGGACAATAGCTTTAGCATCATGCTTTCTATGAATGTGCCTCTGGGCGGCGCTAGATAATTTAATTGCCGATACCACTGCAAGTTTATTAATTTTAATTCAGATTCATCATGTTGTTAAAGTCACATTCGCCGGTTCTGCTTGTAATGTGCACCGGCAATGTCTGCCGCAGTCCGATGGCAGAAGCACTGCTAGTTCATTACGTGGCACACCTCGGTTTAGACGCTACCGTTATTTCGCGTGGCCTCGCAGCTCCGGTCGGGCGTCCGCCACATCCGCATGCCGTTGCAGTTGCGCAGGCGCACGGGGTCCCCTTACATCCCGAAAAACGCGCGGTGGCAGTCAGCAGTGCTGAGATGGCACTAGCAGCGGTTGTTTTTGTAATGGATGGTAGTCACCGACGAGAAGTTCAGGAGCGTTTTCCTACGGCTAGCGGCAAAACCTTTCTATTGGGACAATGGCAAGGAGAGGATATTGCCGATCCGATTAATGAACCACTTCCTGCCTTTGAGCGGGCATGGCAGCAGTGCGAGAAGGGTGCTCAAGAGTGGGTAAAGAGGTTGCACGAAGCCGGCATGTTGAGAGCAGCTGCTTAAGGCTGAGGTAGTGCTCAATTGGAAAAAAAACGACAGGAGTTTCCGACTTTATGAAGCCGCTTCTTCCACTATCAATCTGTGCCGTGCGAGTTTGGGTTGGCTTGTTTAGTGTAACTGCGATGGCCGGGTGCTCCCTAGTTCCTGGGCAGTACCTGGGGGTTACCCCCAAAGTTAACGAAACTGATCAACCTTACGTCTACGACTCAAGTGATACAGAGGCTGTCGAGGATAGGGCGGATATTTATGCAATTACTCCCGCTGTTATTGCTCAACAAATACGTGAACGCGAGTTGGCCGAAGCGAAGTTATTGAGTTTGCGGGCGGGGGCAACAGCAGACTCTTCGACACCGTACACATACACGGTGGCACCTCAAGACATACTTCGAGTCACAGTATGGAATCATCCGGAGCTTAATAATCCCTCCGGAGTGCTGAATGATTTGCAAGGGCGCGTAATTAATAACGACGGCTACTTCTTTTACCCTTATGCAGGTCAGGTCAAGGCGGCTGGTCGGACTGTGCGCGAAATTCGCGACGAACTTGCCAAGAAGCTCTCGGCCGTTCTGGTTGAGCCGCAAGTTGATGTTTCAGTCTTAACTTATCGGGGTAAACGCGCCTTTGTAATGGGACAAGTGGAGAAACCCGGTGTAGTGCCCATTACAGACGTTCCGCTCACCATTACCGATTTGATTGGCCAAGGAGGTGGGTTAAAACCTGAAGCCGATCTCCGCAGCGCTACTTTAATGAGGGACGGAAAGTCGACTCCTGTCGATCTCTACGCGTTGTACTATCAGGGCGATATCTCTCAAAATTTACGCCTTCAGCCTGGCGATATTCTAACCGTTCCCGAAAATCGATATAACAAGGTTTTCGTGTTGGGCGAAGTTACTAAACCTCAATCACTGGTAATGCCTCGTGGTCGCCTCAGTCTCGCAGAAGCGGTTTCCGACTCGGGAGGTTTTAATCCCCTCAGCGCTAATGCGGGTCAGCTATATGTGATACGTTCGGGCGCAAACGGGAGGCCTCAAATTTGGCACTTGAACGCCGCTGCTCCCGATGCCCTCGTGTTAGCTGATCGTTTCGATTTGCAATCTCGAGACATAGTTTACGTTGATCCCGCTGGAGTAGCACGCTTCGGTCGCGTGGTGAACAATATTATTCCGTCGGCGACGGTAATTCGCGCTACGGTGCAGAACTAAAAAATGGTCCTACTATGACGGTGATGAATAATCCGATAATGCGAGATAGTGATTCGATTGAATCGGATCGAATTAACCTCTCCGATTTGATCGATACATGCTTGCAGCATATATGGCTTATTCTGGCGTTTTTTGTTATTGCCTTAGGAATTGGCATTGCTTACGCGATTCTAGCCACACCAATTTACCAAGCTGATGCTCTCATCCAAGTAGAGGACAAAAAACCTAGTGCGCTTCTGGGAGGCCTTGAGGATATTGCGAGTGCGCTAGGGACTAGCTCCAATCCGGTTAGTGGTGAAGTCGAAATTCTCAGGTCGAGAGAAGTAATTACGAAAGCTATTGCTGCGACTCGTGCCGATATAAAGGTAGAGCCAAAGCGCTTTCCCTTTATCGGTGCTTGGTGGGCTCGCCGTCATGAAGGTACTGGAGTTTCAGCGCCAGTTCTAGGGTTCGATAGCTATGCGTGGGGCGGTGAAAGATTAGTATTGGAAGAGTTCGCAATTCCCGAAACTAGCTATGGTACGGTTTTTACGGTCCGAGCCACGGAAGCTGGATATGAAGTTGAAGATGAAGATGGCAATTTGTTAGGATCGGGGCCTGCGAATAAAAAACTCGATTTTGAGATTGGGGGAAAGGCGGCTAGCGTTCAAATAAAAAATATTGAGGCTCGCCCTGGTACTGAATTTCGAGTCATTCGCAAAGCTTTAGTTGATGTTTATCGAGATATTCTTCAAGACCTTACTGTAGGCGAGGTTGGAAAGCAAAGCAGCGTAATCAGAGTTAGCTACACTAATGAAGACGTCGATTTTGCGCGAAATTTAGTTAATGCCCTTGCACGGGCCTATCTCACCCAAAATGTTGAGCGACGTAGCGCGGAAGCGGACCAGAGCCTACGGTTCCTGGAGCAACAATTACCTGAAATCAAACAGAGTGTAATTCGTGCTGAAGATGCTCTTAATGCATTTCGCACTAAAACCAATACGATTAACGTTGAAAAGTCGACAGATACACTACTGCAGCAGGCAGTGGAAGCAGAAAAAGAACGGATGCAACTTCAATTAAAGCGAGATGAGTTGCGTCAGCGGTATCGACCCGAGCATCCTGAGCTAAAGGCTATTGAGGCACAACTTTCGGCTATAAATCGGGAGAGTTCCTCTATTGACGATCAGGTCAACCGTCTGCCGGCTGCACAGCGTGATCTTCTAAGGTTACAGAGGGATGCCGAGGTCAGCAATGAGCTCTATGTTGCTCTGCTGAATAATGCGCAGCAATTGAAGGTGGCTAAAGCTGGAACTGTCGGAAATGTACGCATCATAGACTTTGCTGTGCGCGACACCAAGCCTGTAGCGCCAAAGAAAGCCTTGGTAGTTGCCGTGGCGGCGATGCTAGGCCTATTGCTCGGTGGAATAGCCGCATTTGTTGTTCATATGCTGAGACCTACCGTCCGTGAGGTTTCAGAAGTGGAACGGGCGACAGGGCTTGTCTCATTCGCAAGTATCCCCGAAAGTTTGTCCCAGGAAAAACTCGACTCAAGTAAGCGCGATGATCGCGGTCGTCAAGCAGTTATTGCCGGTCGTAGCCAATTGTTAGCCGTTCTTCAACCAGACGACCCGGCGATTGAAAGTCTTCGTTCGTTAAGAACTGGTCTTTCATTTGCAACACTGGGCGCTAGCAACAAGAATATCGTGATTACCGGGGCTACATCTGCGTTAGGGAAGAGCTTTGTCTCTGCAAACCTCAGCGCACTTTTAGCCTCAGCAGGTAAACGTGTACTGTTAATCGAAACTGATATGCGCCGCCCGCAATTGGGAACGTATTTTGGCTATGAGTCGCGGCCCGGTTTATCTAATTTTTTGGCTGGCCAAAATACGCTTGATCAAGTTCTATTAAAAGACGCGGCGTTAGTGAATGGATTGGACGTCCTACCGTCCGGCCAAACTCCGCCTAATCCGGGAGAGTTGTTGTTGACAGATAGGTTTGCACAACTCCTTGAGCAAATTCAGCCGATGTACGACCATATTTTATTGGATTCAGCCCCTATTCTTCCGGTAGGCGATACGCTTGCCGTAGCTCGCCACGCTGCAACGGTATTTTTAGTCGTTCGGTCTGAAGTAAGTACGGTTGCGGAAATTAAGGATGCCATCCGCAAACTAGAGTCTGCTGGTGGGCATGTCAAAGGTATTATCTTTAACGGAATTAAACGCCGTCGTGTCGGATACGGATATGCGTATCGTTACTACTACGGGTATGGTGGTAAAGCTTGATTCGATAGTGATTTCGTGTCAGATGCTGGGAATTACCAACAAAGAGAATTTGAAGTCTGAAGCATAGATTGTAAGTTCTCAAAAGTAGAAAATTGGTGTTGAGATTCTCCTAATGCCATTGCTGTAAACGTCTCAAGATCTTTATATCCAGAAGATTTTCGTAGATATATTGGCTGCTAGCTTTAGATGATTTATATTCGTTTCGCCGGAATTTCTATGCTTGCATTTTTCCTTATGAGCGGAAATTTGCTTGCTATTCCCGGCTTGGCGTTACCAACTCAATCTCAGTGGGTGGTAGCGATTTTGGCGGCCATGTTTGCAATGATGCCAATTTTATTGGTTCGCGCCTCTTATGAGATATTTTGGGCGTTGGCGGCTACAGCAGCTTTTGGCTTTTTCATTTATACCGCTCCTGCAGTACCTATCTCTACAGCCTACAGTTCTATTAAAGCAAATAAAGTACTAATAATTTTTGCATTTTGTGTCTTACTTCCTATCATTCTTATTCGCTCAGAACGACACCTCCGTTTTTTCTTTCGAATCTATATATTTATTAGCCTTGTCGTGGTGGCCGCTGCGGCTACACAGCTTGGTAGTCTAAGTCAAGAGAGATTAATTCTCGGGGACGACGGAAACCCAATATGGTTAGCTCGCGCTGCGGGTTTTGTGGTCGTGTATTTCACACTTCTTTACATTAATAAGAAGGTTCCTTTTTGGCTAACCGCAGCATGTGGCGGTATTTCACTGCTCGTTGTATTCGCTACAGGGTCGCGAGGACCATTTTTAGCGCTTCTTATTGCCCTGGTCTTATCAATTTTAGGGCGAAGACGTGGGGGCTATCTATTTAATGGAAGGCTATTATTAATTGGCGGAGCCTTGGGGCTTGCCGCGCTAGGGACTGCCTTGTTCGCCTCCGAATGGGTTGATAGAGTGTGGAGTTTGGAGGACAGTGGGCGCCTAGGCTTATATCAACTTGCGTTGGAAGCGATATTTGCCGAACCCTCAGGTATAGGGGTTGGTGGGTTTAGTACTCTCGGGTATTTTGATTACCCACATAATCTCATCCTGGAAACTGTGGTTGAGCTTGGCTGGCTAGCAGGTGGAGTAGCGGTAATTGGATTGGTTTATTGCTGGAAAAGGTTGGTGAGAATAAAGTTCATATCTATTGAGACGCAAATTCTCTATGCGCTGTTCATATATGCGTTTGTGAATTCAATGTTTAGCGGCGATATGGCAAGCGCAAAGGAGCTTTATCTGACTGCAGCGCTGGGTTTCGTCCTATCGAGAAGACAAACAGCACTTAGCGAGATGTGGGGTCCACGAAAAACCCATCTTAACAAGATTGCTTGAGTTAAAGAAAGGTGTACTGATGATACGATTTTTTCAAGGTTTGGTAATATCTTATTTAATCGTAGTCATGCCCGCTTTGGCTTCAGATGCGCGAATAACCTCATGGGGATTAAGTGTCTCGGAAAGTGCTGCGCCATATGTCGGTGGCTTGAGATATACTTGCGCGGAAGCCCCAGAAGTCTGCATAAAGAAATTTGAAATTAAGCCGTCTATCAAAGCAATAGCAATATCGTTTACTGATTATCGATCCGCGGAGAAAAATCTAGACAATGCGGCCGAATATGCGGAGATTGCGTCTCGCTTCCCCGTTTTAAAGGAAGTAGGAATTGACGATTTTCTCGCTTTTATTACTAAAGTGCCTGTATCGAATCGCGCAGCCTATTTGACAGAGCTGGTCAATAAAGCAAAAAGCAATAACTCGGGACTACTATTTGGGTTAACGATTTACGAGGATCAAATTAACCGACTGGAGAAAGAGTCGGCAATTTTGCCAAATGAGGTTCGAGGAAAAATTGATCGAATCGCATTTTACCTCCACCACCGGGCTAATTATAAAACCTATACAAATTACCTAAATAGGTTAAGGAAGCTTTTTCCAAATGCGAAGATCTATGCCGGTGTTTATCACTATGATCGTGTCGATTACCTTAGATGCTCTCAATCGGAAAGACGAAATTGCTCCGATAACGAAGAGCTCGAACTTTTTCGGGAAGCTCTAGATCTTCAAATGGATTTGTTTAAGACGGGACAGGTAGATGGACTAGAGTTTTATCCGGGGTTCTTCGGTAAGGAAAATTCGTGGTATGCCTGGTCGAGACCCCGCATTTGCTCGTCGGCTCGTCGTGAGAAGTGCGTGGAGAACAGCAAAGTGATGGGGCAGGAAGTCTTGCAAAAGCTCCAGCAAAATAACGCCAAATAGAAGCTGACGATATAGGTATTTTCATCTTTAGCCTGAATGGTGTTTCTTCTGAACTTAGTTTTGCAAAAGTTTGGTAATCCCCCCGCAAAAGCGATGCAGTCAGAAGTAGAATTTTCTCATTGAGGAGTTCTACAGAATGAAGAAGTCGAGGTTCACGGACAGCCAGATCATCGAGGCGCTCAAGCGAGTGGAGGCGGGTCTGGCGGTGCCCGAGCTTTGCCGGGAACTGGGCATCAGCACGGCCACGTTCTACAAGTGGCGCTCCAAGTACGGCGGCATGGACGTGTCGCTGATGGCGCGCATGAAGGAGCTGGAGGCCGAGAACGCCCGGCTGCGCAAGATGTACGTCGAGGAGAAGCTCAAGGCGGAACTGCGCGCGGAGGCCCTCGAAAAAAAGTGGTGAGGCCATCTTGCCGACGCGAGATGGCCCAGACGATGGTGCGCGAGCAAGGGATCTCGGTGCGCCTGGCGTGCGAGGTGATGTGTATCAGCCAGACCTGCTATCGATATGTTGCCAAGACGCACGCCGAGAACGAGGAGATCGCCAACTGGCTGCTGCGCCTGACAGACAATCACCGCACCTGGGGGTTTGGCCTGTGCTTTTTGTACCTGCGCAACGTCCGGGGCTTTGGCTGGAACCACAAGCGCGTGTACCGGATCTACCGCGAGCTCGAACTGAACCTGCGCATCAGGCCGCGCAAGCGGCTGGTTCGGCAGGCACCGGAGCCCTTGAGCGTGCCCACCGGCGTCAACCAGGTATGGTCGATGGACTTCATGCAGGACCAGCTCGCCGACGGGCGCAGCATCCGGGTGCTGAACGTGATCGACGACTTCAACCGCGAGGCGCTGGGTATCGAGGTCGACTTCTCATTGCCATCGGCGCGCGTGATCCGCACACTCAAACAGATCATCGGCTGGCGCGGCAAGCCGTCTGCCATCCGTTGCGACAACGGTCCGGAGTACCTGAGCGCAGCCATCGTGCAGTGGGCAAAAACGTGGGGCATCAAGCTTGAATACATTCAACCTGGCAAGCCGCAGCAGAACGCCTACGTCGAGCGGTTCAACAGGACAGCCCGCTATGAGTGGCTCTCCCAGTATCACTGGGACGACCTGGAGCACGTTCAACAGGCTGCCACCCAGTGGATGTGGTCCTACAATCACGAACGCCCAAACATGGCATTGGGCGGCATCACCCCAAAACAGCGGCTGGCCATGGCCGCATAGCGTGTCTACTTCTGACAATCGCTTAAAACGGGGGGATTACCATTTTGCCATATTTATTAAGCCGATCGTCGGTCGGCATCGAGCTGAAGATGCATCCGTCCGATCCGGTAGTGTTTTAGGGACGAGCGTACGTAATAAGGACTGCGCGATAAATGCCCTTAAAAACAAACATGCTTCCGGCAGCTGCGCCGCACACTCCGATTGCATCGATTAACTGGCGCATGTGATCCGTACTTCCAGCACCGCCAAGCATGGTGAGCGGAATTGTTACCGCCTCACGGACTCGTCGTGCAAGGTCAATATCGTATCCGCCCATCGTTCCATCGCGTTCTATCGAATTCAATACGATTTCGCCAGCCCCCAAACTCTCCGCCTCGACTAACGCTTCCATCAATTTTTTTGTATGCTTTTTTGTGCCGTTATGCGTATGGATTGCCACATCACCGAAGAACCCCGTCTTCTTCACGTCAAACGTCACAACAACACTCTGGCTGCCAATTGAATCGGCCATTTCTCTTATCAGTTGCGGACGCTGAATAGCAGCAGCACTTACGGATACCTTTTCAAAGCCAAGCGAAATAATTTCGACAGCCTCTCTTGCAGAGGTGACCCCACCACCATAACAAAGAGGCATCCGGCTCTCTACGGCTATATTCCGTAGTAGCTTCATATCGGGCGCCCGTTTATTTACAGTGGCGTCGATGTCACAAATCATTAGTTCATCGACCCGCTTTTCGTTAAAAATTTTAACGGCGTTAATTGGGTCGCCGACATATTTTTCATCGCCGAACTTTCGTGTCTTGACTAACCCCCCATTGCGTATCAACAAGCTTGGAATTATTCGAGGACGCAGCATCATTACATTTCCGCAAAGTTGCACAATAGGCGTACCCCGTTATCGTGGCTCTTCTCGGGGTGGAATTGAACGCCATACACGTTCGTCTTCGCTACCGCACACGTCATGTTTGACCCATGCGTTACGGTAGCGGCGACGACCGACGGATCTGATGCATCGAAGTAATAGCTATGAAGAAAATAAAAGCCGACTTTAGCATCTACCCCATGGAACAAAGAGCTATCACCTTTAACATCAATAGAATTCCACCCCATATGAGGCAGACGCGGTGGCCTTTCTATAGAGCGTTCATCGATACGACGAACTCGCCCCCCAATCCACCCCAGTCCAGATCGACTACCCTCTTCGCTGGACTCTGCCAAAATTTGCATGCCGACGCATATACCGAGGATTTTCTTTCCCTTCCCGAGAACTTCTTCGTTGAGAACCTCGACTGTTCCTGAGGATTCAAGCTCCTTCATCGTCGCGTCAAAGGCCCCAACGCCGGGCAAGATATACCGAGTGGCTGTCTGCAACTCCTTGTGATTTCGGGTAATTTGATGCGGAATCTTTGCCTGCTTTAAGATCGTGGCAATCGCTGCCACATTTCCAGATCCGTAATCTATTATTGCTATCATGATTAGCGCTTGATGGATCGCTCAATTCCAAGAGCTTTTAATGTCTTGGCGCCCAAATCAAAAATCCATTGTTGGTTACGATAGTCTTTGTAGCTTTTCAGAGGCATCTGATGATAAGTACGTAACTCATCAACAGTAATACCTAGCTTGGTCGCTATATATTCAAATTCCTCGTCAATAGTACGGGGATCATAGGCCGGCTTCTTTAATTGCTCCAATGCATCGTCTCTACTCATCTGATTGGTCAGAATAAGCGAGGAATACTGAACTCGACGTGTATCAAAGCCAAATCTAGTTGGCAGCCAATACGCTTCAAAAAACCGAGTAAAACGGCTTTCGAAGTGCTTTTGAGGATATGCCCTCCACCCGTACTTCTGGGATAGGGTATCAATTGCCAATTTCTTGCTGTATGGAAGACAATTAAGCGGGCGGATCACTTTGACATTTTTTATGTAACGCAGATAGATCTTATGAAAGAAGATCGAACTCAGCGGATATTTATCTAGAGGTATAGATCCGAATTTTCCGTGAATATCTCTGATCTGTGCCAAATCAGTTCCATAATACAACCACTCAAGGGGGTTACGCACACATTCAGTGGCGTAATTACCACCGTTCATGATGTACTTAATGCCGTGTTTATTTGCAAAATGATAGAGAGTCGCAATAAATGCGTGATCTTGAGGAATATCCAGATGCGGGACACCGGATTTGAAGAACGCGAGTTGAAAGTCTCGCATTTCGTTCCAGTTAATGACCTCGGTATATAGATCAAGCCCGAGTTTTTCCACAAGCATTTGAATATTATTGGTAGCAAGATCGGTATTCCACCCTCCGTCGACGTGAAATACCAGCGGCCGAAGCCCAAACTCCGTCACGAGGAGGTGTAGCATGTACGAGCTATCCAAACCGCCGGATAGTCCGAGAATGCAATCGAACTCTTTCTCTTTCGACGAGATCTTTATTTTTTCTATGATGGCGTTGAGCTTTGCTCTTCCATTAGAACCTGTATCCCAAGTCGGTAGGACGTCGCTTTTAAAACCGTGGCAATGGTCACACACTCCCTCTGCATCGAATGTAATTTGGGAGTCACTCGTGTCCATTACACAGTTTTTGCAAATCTGATACGGTCTCTTGTTCATCTTAATGTAGTCAAAATGGATCATTCATCACGTTCAAAGCAGCCTGGATTTTACGACTGGGACAGGCGCTTCAACTAACTCAGTTTGTCCAGTAGAAAGATTCTACAGTATCTGTTTCACTTTATGCCCAACCTAGTCAAAATTTCGCTCAACTGCACATCGTAGGGAGGATATGCATCTCGAAATGTATGCAACGCTCGGCGCGCTGAATCAAGCAAATCCCGACGCTCCGATATTTTCTTCAGCAGCGAAGCTAAGCCATCGGCGTCTTGATAAGGCACTTGCCATGCCGCTTTGGCTTCCGCAAAATGTTTCGCTGTTTCAACTTCCTCGTTTACTATGAAAGGGGTGCCAAAATAAATACAATCGCCCCATTTGTTCGACTCCGCATGTGGATTGATTGCTACAACCGGATCGTAGTAAGTCAGAACAATGTCGCTTGCTGGATACAGAGCCAGAGCCTCCCGCTGCTTCAGTTCTCCGTGAAAAATGACATTGGGATGCCGGATTAGAGCTTCACCAGATTCTGAAACGACTCGACCTGCAATGTGCATGACAACATTCACTTTCATCTCGCACAACCGATCGAGCGCCTTCAAGAAAATAGGTGACCCTGTATCCCAGTTTATCCAGCCATTCACGTAAATGACTAGATCGACATCCAAACGTGGAGGAGCGGCAATACGAGCCGCTTCAAAATCTTCCCGTAGCGGCGTATTCCTGAGCAGCAACATACTAGGAACCCGCCATTCATAGCGCGACCAACCTGGAACCACATGCAGAAATGATTTTCGCGACGTCCACTTCTCCAACCCGACTAGCAGTTGTTTCAACAAACGAGGCAGCCGAATTAACATTGAAAAACGATCAGCGTCATCGAAAACAATCCTCGCCTTGGTAAACATAGCGGCGACCCTTGCGGGAAATGCGGTTTCCCAACCTAAGCAAAAAAGTGTCTTTCCTTTGCCAAGCCTCAACACAGTAAAAAAAACTACTATCATCCATAGCGGATACATCGCCCGTGCTTTGGCCGATACGTAACCCCCGCCGCGGAGTATCGTGTGTTCGGAAACACCGTCTCCTTCCCAGCGAAGCACTTCCAACTCCCCGGACCGCCGCTCCCAACCAAGCAAGGTAGATCGAAGCCCTCTACCATGAAAAACCTTAACCATTTTGGCTAATCGAGTGCGCTT
This sequence comes from Pigmentiphaga sp. NML080357, assembly GCF_002188465.1. Lineage (GTDB taxonomy): Bacteria > Pseudomonadota > Gammaproteobacteria > Burkholderiales > Burkholderiaceae_B > Pigmentiphaga. Next base: position 266,434 of record NZ_NINW01000029.1, read on the forward strand.
TCGAAATGCAGGGAGCGGAGCGAGGAATATTATTTCATCCGAAGTCATGATTAGACCTGCGATATGAGGAAATTATGCGAACCATCCAAAAGCCACTTCCCACTCGTCCGATCCAATTGACAGAACTAGCGATGGCCACCGCATGCGTTAGAGGTAGATTCGCGAAACCATACAAGACGCTGAAAAGCCCGCCCGCTGCAATAAGGGAGAGCACTTGAGCAAGTATCAAGAAATCATGCTGACGCGGCTGTCCAAAAATTCCGTTATAAGCGCTAGGAAAGGTATACAAAGTCGTAGCCACGCAGGTACAAAAAAATAGACCCTGCAAAACAACATCGACTGAACCGACGCTTGGGCTAACCACTTTCCAAGCAATCCAGCCTATTATGTTGGCTGCGAGCGCGTATACAACCGACGCCGCACCAATCAGCCACTTTTTGTGTTCGGTGAGGGCAATCGCTTTGTCATGATGATCGCGAATCCAAGGCCCGATTACGAAACCTAAATAGCCATTCACGGCAGAAGCAGGGAACAGGAAATAGGTAGCATGTGCAAAATAGCTTGCTCCCTCTTCAGCGGTTCCTACGCCGTTAACCAATAGCTGCTCTGCATAAATAGCCGACGCCAAAAATAGCGACGTAGCCATAAATCGCACGCCTATAGCGTACAAGGCTCGAGACGGTTCAGGATCTTGACGGCTTAACGATGAGGGAGCGTGACGCATAGTCAAGAGCCCGAGCGTAATAGCGACCCCGACGACCAGACCAGTCACTAATGGGTCGACTGGGACTCGCACTCCGGTTATTGCCATGAAACCAAATGCCACGAGCGCCAGAACTCTCCACCCTTGTTGCGCGATTTGGGATTGAATAAGTAGGCGATGAGACCGAAAATACTGAGACACCGCCAGTGCCACCGCTGCTCCAGCAACGAGGAATATCCCGTAAATCCAACTACTTACATAACCTAACGCCCATATACCCCACCCTACAATTGTAGCTAACAGTGGGATTTGTAGAGATAACGCCTTAAAAATTCGAGCTGAAGATTGCGGACTGCGCATGAAGACCTGCTCTTGCCCAACCAAGCACAAGATGCTGGCCAAACCTATTAGAGATCGCACCTCCGCCCAATCGGAAATATCTTGTACACCAAAGAATTTGGTAACTACAACATCCACTCCCGTTAGAGAGACAATGCCAAAACCATAAATTAAAAGAGGTATTAATTTTTTTATCATTATCGCCGCTTAGCTAGCGTTTTAAAATTTGCGGAAAAAATTTCTTTTCCCACAGATCGCTCCTAGGCTAGCCTCACTCGCCGAGTGAATCTATAGATTAGCAACAACACCAAAAGGGTAATTACGCCATTATCAAAAAGATATTTCGGCGACCCCACAAAATAAGTAGTCAAATAGAAAAATATAGCGCCATAGGTCATCGCGCGAGATGCTGTACGTGGTCCAGACAAGAAACGAGCATAAATCCCCGTATACAAAAACCCCGCGGCGGAGAAGAACAATACTATGCCAAGGAATCCGCCGTTGTAATATGCAGATCCGAAAACGGTCGGTGGGGCCGTACCCCCGAACGAGCCAAACATCACGTTATGAATCTCGTTCGCAAGGGTACTACCACGATTCCCGGGCAAGATCCCGGCAATAGACTCCGCCCACTCATGGAACCATACGATCGGCCGATCATAAATATATCGAAAAGCTTCCAAACCAGCCCATTGTTGGGCAAAGAAAATTCGGCGTAAAGAAAGAAACATAACCTCGCCTAAACCTTGGCCTTCACCTTGATACTGTCCTGTCATAAACACATAAAGAGCAGCGGCACCAAAGATAGCAACCAACATCTTTCTATTTATTATTTTTATTCCGGTTCCAATGAACAGCAAAAAAAGACCAAAGACGATAGAAACCGTTGCGAAGACCAAATAGGTCGGCCAGATGCCGTCAAGCCGAATCATCGCCAACTATAGTGGCTAGTTATTCTACAATTTGAACGGACCTCCACCTCGAGCACAGATAGATCAGATTTGGAGCCATAATATCTAGATTCTGTCCCGTGTTTCAATGTTATAGACGAAATGTGAGTCGTGCTTGTTATGGTAAGACAATGCACGCCGTCCGTGACCATATTGTCTTGTAAACGCCATGTTCGGTGAGGTGTAAGGCGCCAACGTAATACCGCACTTTCCTTGAAACCTGCTATTTGATCTTCAACATACAGATCCTTGTCGCTAAGTTTCAAGCTTCTGCGGTGACTCGCACCATATTCGTCATTATATTCTGCGCCGAAAGAAAGTACGTCTTTGTCCACGACGAATGGGTCTATATGCTTGGTCCGAATCCAATTTCCGAAGAGAAAACGGCTCAACTTTGGCATCTGATCCCTGCCATCGAATTGGACGGTGTTGTGGCTCGCTGTTCCAGGGAAATAGGATAGCCATTCATTGGCCGTGTTATAGCTATAAGTGCCTCCGTCCCGTAAGAGGTTTTCCTCTCCTACCCACAAATCAATATGTAAGCAATCCGCGTGGCTTGGGCGAAAGCGGAAACGAGGGTATCGTAATACTGCCATTGCGTTTTTTGCATGGAGCACAGCAAAGCCGCCATTGTCAAATAATTTTGATTTAGGCGGCCCTGGATTGCTACCAGATTTTGTACAGTGCGAAGCTGATATGAGCCAGCAGAAAGGATCCTCAGAGGGAGTGGGCGGAGAGTATCCCGAAGCACCGCTGAATAGTTTGCCCGCCAAATGCAAGGTTGGGCGAAAATCTCGATAATCTGTATCTGTTAAAGGAAGAAGGCGAGCGCCGTCGTTCGCTCCGATGTTCGGAGCGTCTCCGTTCGTGGGGTTAGTGATTGTGTATAGCCATTCCGTGGCTCTACATAGCTTTTCATACAGCTTCGGAGAAAAGGAAGGAAGATTTTGATGTTGCCGCCATAGCTCTACCATGCTGTATGTATCCAACATGACGCGATGATATGTCACTGAATATTGACTGAATGTGCCGTCTGCCTCAATCAAGCGGATGGCACGATTTTCTAGCCATTTCCTTCCAATTCGTTGGAGTCGCAGCCCACGTCTGTCTCCATTGACGGCCAACCAACTGCCGCCGATGAAAAGAGCCGCTGCCTCAGATGTTCCATGGTTATTGTCTTGCGCTATGGCGTAGGTAATCGTGGGGGCAATGCGGTCAAGATGCTGGCCTATCAACGAGAGAAGAGAGGGGAGAGGGCTGTCTGCTTGGCGAAGTATTAAGGCTGCCATTGCGAGATGCATGACACGAATAGAGGCTTCCTGCCCGCACTTCCAGTTCGGCCCATGGTACGGGGGGTTCTGCTGACACCAGTCTTCTAGCCAGTGGTTCAGACGTTCCAGCGACGCTTCTTCTCCAGTCGAGGCTTGCTGTGCGAAGGCGAGGACCCAGTCAAATCTAGAGAGTTCCCACACTCCTTTGATATCTCCGATGGAAGGATCGAAATCGGATATTTTCCACCACGGCCGCATGGGCTCATGAACCTTTTGGCCGCTAAGAACGTTTGTATGCCAGTTTGGTGCCTTATCGGAAATTGCAATAGGGATATGGCCAAAGGCATACGCGTGGGTACGCCAATTACTATTAGAAGTAAGCTTCAGATTGATTTCTGAAGGAATGCGGAAATATGGGCCTTGTGTTGATGTGGCTTTTAGGCGTCTGACAGGATTGATTCCGGCTTTTAAACCGAAACGATATCGGAGAGCTCGAAATATACTGACTGGACCGAGCGCAAGTGCCGTGCCTATGTATGACTGCAGTTTCATTGTTTACGAAGAATCTCGGCTGCGTCAATTGTTACACGGGCGATTTCGAAAATTTGCTCCGAGGGAATTGCAGGAGTTCCGCTCCTAATTCCATTGAGGAAGGCCTCAGCGCAGGCTGTCTGCCCTTTGTCTTGCTTCCATAAACCCATTTTCTTGAAACCAGGCCAGCCAAAACCGGTTAGTTTGCGGAAATTGTCCAATTGTAGAACGCGGCCCGCCACAAATACCTCCACGCGTTCTTTCGGGAAGCTGGCTGCGCCATTGGCAAGGTAAAGAATCGTTCCAAACGAGCCGTCTGCAAAGCCCAGTGTGATAGATGCTTTATCTTCCGTAATATTGATGCCTGGAGCGTTCCCCATGCGCCTGGCTTGAACTGAAACGATCGGGCTTTCCGCAAGAAATCGCATCAAATCGATGAAATGGCACGCCTCCCCAATAATTCGACCACCGCCGATTGAATTATCCTGCGTCCAATGATCAGGGGGAATCGCTCCAGCGTTCATGGTCATTATAAAAGACTTGGGCTCTTTCACCGATTGAAGCAGTGATTTCATCTTTTGGACATGAGGTGAGAATCGGCGATTGAAACCGACCATCAACTGAGGACTTTGTCTCGATGCGTGTGCTAGCCTATAAGCGTCCTCTACTTCTTGTAATTCGTCATGGTTAATAGCAAGGGGTTTTTCGACGAAGACATGTTTCCCAGCTTCAAGCGCAAGTTTGACGAAAGAGGCGTGAGTGTCGTGTCGGGTGACAATCGCTATCGTATTGATCGTCGCACTGCGAAGCATTTGATCAATATCGGTCGATGCTTCTGCGAATCCCGCTTTTTGGCCATGGATTACGCCATTGACGCCGCCCGATGTGACGATGGTGTGGAATTGCGCTCCCGCTGCTTTGAACGCTGGGATCAACATTCGAGACGCATAATTACCTGCGCCGATACATCCTAGCACGGGTTCGCTGGTATTGAATGTGAGGTTTGGTGTGAGTTGGACCTGCTTGATTAAGCGAGAGGAATCTTCGGAAGTGTATTTTAAAAGGATCCCTAGGCCGCTCTTGTCCTCCGTCAGTGTTTCATAAGCTCGAGGTGCGTCATCGAACGAGAAGCGATGGGATATCAGCGGCTTGACGTTCAATTGTCCGCTAGCAAGCATATCGAGAATGGCTTCGAAGTTGCGCTTTTCTGTCCAGCGAACAAAGCCAAATGGATAATCTTGCCCTTTTTCTTCATAGTTGGGGTCGTACCGTCCAGGGCCATACGAGCAAGAAACTTGGAAGGTCAGTTCTTTTTCGTAAAAATCCGCCCGGTTGAGCTCTAGCCCCGTGACACCGACCATGATGATACGGCCCCTCTTGCGGCTCATCCTTGCCGCTTGAGTTACGGGATCGGTGGTCTTTGTCGAGGCAGTGATGATTACTCCATCTACGCCATTACCGCGGCTGAAAGCAAGGCCAGCTGCAACAGGGTCTTCGCCCCTGCCGGGGTTGCACGTTTCCGCCCCAAATTGCCGGGCCAATTCGAGCTTCCGATCATCAAAATCGATAGCCAGGACTCGGCAGCCGTGAGCGCGTAGAAGCTGGACCGTAATCAACCCGATGAGACCTACTCCAGTGACGACAAAAGCCTCGCCAAGTGTTGGTTGCGCCAAACGTATGCCTTGCAGTCCTATGCTGCCGACGACTACAAACGACGCTGATTCGTCATCGACTGAATCAGGGATCAATGCACACAGGTTCTTGGAGACGCGGACGACATCCGCGTGAGGACCATTGGAGACGACTCGGTCTCCAGTTTTGAATCCCTCCACCCCCGAGCCTATGTCAGTCACAATGCCGACATTGCAGTAGCCCAGAGGCAGCGGCTGCGCGAGCTTGGAACGTACTGCTTCGATGGTGGTCATCAAGCCATCGGTCTTGATCTTCTCAAGGACCATCTTGACTTTGTCGGGTTGTTGTTTGGCTTTTTCGAGATAGGAGGCTTTTCCAAAGCCCACGAGCATGCGCTCGGTACCGGCCGAGATTAGTGACACTCGGGTAGCAATCAGAAGGCTCTCACGGGAGACTGTTGGGGCTGGCGCCGTTGCCACGGTGGTGCCTCCATTGGCCATGTCCTGGAGAACTTGTTTCATTAACCGTCCTTGATCGGGAAGCGTTTTACTCGAACGCACTGAGCCGTTCGAATAGAACGAGCCTGATGAGTCACCTCATTCAGGCTCCTGGATTATTAAAATATCGTCGCTGACGAGTTTCAGCGCACCGCAGGCAAATTGCCAGTCCATACGCCGCGTGTGTCGACAAACTGGCGTCCGTCCAGTGCCGATACTGGAATGGCCTTGAACTGCTTGTGGTCCACGAGAAGGACGACGACGTCAGCTTGTTGCAAAGCCACTTCGGTTTCTACTAGTTTGAGAGACTCGCGTAGCTTCGGAGGGAGCTCTTCGACATTTGGTTCGACGGCAAGTACTGTGCCGGGATGTTGAGCGACCAGCTCGCGGCAGATCTCCACCGCAGGACTTTCACGTAGATCGTCGATATCGGGTTTAAATGCCAACCCCAGGCACGCGATGGTCACATCCTTAACAGTTTTCGATGTATGGCTGTTCAGGTGTTCAAGAACGGCGCATTTGACCTTGTCCAGTACCCAATGCGGCTTGCTATCGTTAACTTCGCGAGCCGTGCGGATCAAGCGGGCTTCCGCGGGCGTTGTGCTGACGATGAACCAGGGGTCGACCGCGATGCAGTGGCCACCCACGCCGGGGCCTGGTTGGAGAATATTTACGCGGGGATGCCGGTTGGCCAGCCGGATGAGCTCCCAAACATTAATGCCTAGCTTTTCGCAGATGATCGAAAGTTCATTTGCAAATGCAATGTTTACATCGCGGAAACTGTTTTCGGTAAGCTTGCACATTTCCGCAGTGCGTGCGTCGGTAATGACGCATTCGCCAGCTACGAATATCTTGTAGAGATCGCATGCCGCGGACGAGCACTTCGGCGTCATGCCGCCGATGACCCGGTCATTGGACACCAACTCTCGCAGCACATGGCCAGGAAGCACTCGTTCGGGGCAGTGCGCGACACGGATATCGGAGTCTTCTCCGTGGGTTTGAGGAAAAGTAAGATCGGGGCGTGCTTCTCCAAGCCACTGCGCCATCTGTTCGGTGGCTCCGACTGGCGACGTCGATTCCAGAACGACAAGGTTTCCTTTTCTCAAGACAGGCGCTATAGCTTTGCTCGCTGCCTCGATGTAGGCCAGGTCGGGTTCATGGTCTGCCTTGAAGGGAGTGGGAACAGCGATCAGGAATGCGTCAGCGGGTTGAGGCCGACCGGTAGCGCTCAAATAGCCGTCTGTTACTGCGGCTCGCACGACGATATCCAAATCAGGTTCAACGATATGGATTTCGCCTTGGTTAATTGTGTTGACGGCCTTCTCGTTAACGTCTACACCGATGACCTTCTTCTTGTGGGAAGCAAATACTGCTGCGGTGGGCAGCCCGATATAGCCCAGGCCGATGACTGAAATGGTTTCGAAGTTCATACGATTTCCTGCATTCCTAGATTAAGCTTGGGTTGTCTGCCCAAGCAATGCATCGACGATGCGCGCACAAGCCTTGCCGTCCCCATAGGGGTTATGTGCGTATGCCATGCGATCGTAGGCTTGCTTGTCCTGCAGCAGTTCACTGACTTGACCCACGATGGTGTCCGCGTTGGTGCCAACAAGGCGTACAGTTCCTGCCTCGACCGCTTCGGGGCGTTCGGTCGTATCGCGCATGACGAGCACCGGCTTGCCCAGCGACGGCGCTTCCTCCTGGATGCCGCCAGAGTCCGTCAAAATCAGGGTCGAGCGATGCATCAGGTACACAAAGGGAAGATACTCGAGCGGTTCGATAAGGTGAACATTCGAGATGCCGGAGAGCAGCCTGTTCACGGGCTCGCGAACATTGGGATTCAGGTGTACAGGGTACAGAATGCCCACTTCAGGGAATTCCTTTGCAATCCGGGCCAGTGCTGTGCAGATGCGTTCGAATCCGCCGCCAAAGCTCTCTCTGCGGTGTCCAGTCACAAGGACGAGCCTAGGATAGTGGTCAAGGAACGAGAATTGTGAATTGAAAGTCCGCTGCAACGCGTCGTCGTGCTGCAGCTTGTCTACGACCTCTAGCAACGCATCAATGACTGTATTGCCCGTGACGTAAACTGTACTTTCATCGACGCCTTCTCTCAAAAGATTCTTTCGCGAGGTGTTGGTAGGTGCAAAATGGAACCGCGCCAAGGCGCCTGTCAGCTTTCTATTCCCTTCTTCTGGCCAAGGCGAATAGAGATTGCCGGTACGTAGCCCCGCTTCGACATGTCCGACCGGAATTTGCTGGTAATAGGAGGCCAGGCTGACTGCAAGCGTTGTCGCGGTATCTCCATGGACTAATACGACGTCCGGCTTAAATCCGGACAGCACGCTCTTCATGCCTTGAAGTATAGCGGTGCTGACGTCGGTCAGATCCTGCCCGGCCTTCATGATGTTCAAATCGTAGTCGGGCTTGATCCCAAAAAGATCAAGGACTTGATCGAGCATTTCCCTGTGCTGGCCGGTTACGCACACTTTGGCGTCAAATCGGCTGTCTTTGGCGAGGGCCTGGACGAGCGGGGCCATTTTGATAGCCTCTGGACGCGTGCCAAAGACGCATAGCGTTTTCACTTGACGAACTCCCTACTTTGATCGATTTCGCTAATTTTTCCGTATTCGAGCCAGTCTGCGAATTGGTTGCTGAGAAGCCGGCGGTCGAATTGTGCTTTGGCAAGCGCCAGGGCTCGCTGCCCCATTTGCGATAGTTCAGCACGGTTGTCAGCGGCCTGTACGAGTGCATTGGCAAACGCTTGAGGATTGTCCGGAGGCACTGCGAATCCGCATCGATGCTCCTTGATTACTTCGGCCAGCCAGCCCGGATAGTTGTTCAGAACCGGCAACCCGGCGGCCAGGTAGTCAAAAAACTTATTGGGCGAGGTTCCGTAGTAGAACGCAGGTACGTTAGCCAAGGTTTGAAGGCCGACATCGGTTGCCGCCATTAAGCCGGCTAAGCGCGCTTTGTTGACGGGGTCATGGAAAATGACGTTGTTCAACTGGAGCGAAGCGGCTTTCTGTATTAGTCCCGGCTTCATGGCGCCCTGGCCTACAAGCAGGATCTTGATATCTTGGCGCCCCCGTTTTTGCAGTTCTGCAGCGGCATCAAGGACTGCGTCCAGCCCGTTCGCCTTTCCATGGGTACCCGCAAAAACGGCAAGCAGGTCGGTCTGTGCTACGCCGTCCGGGCGCCATGGTTCCGACTCAGCCCCGAATATATCGATGTCGCAGCCATTTGGGATCAAGGCGATATTCGAGCGTTGTACGCCCCGATGGGCGATGCCATCCACGATTCCTGGCGATAGGCCGATCAATCGATGTGCGGATTTGTAGCTTGCCCATTCGAGTATGGACATGCCGGACAGGACGACCGGGTTGCGGATCACGCCCATGGCCTTGGGTAATTCTGGCCACAGGTCTCGTACTTCGAATACGAACGGTTTGCCTCGCAGCCAGCGAGCCAGGATACCGGGAATGCCGGCGGTAAGCGGCGTCGTGGTGGCAAACACCAAGTCATAGCGCTCGGTCAGAGCCAGAGCCGCGCTCCGCAACGCAAAGCGGAGGAATGTGGCGGTGCGCTTGATGAATCCGTCCGAGTTGCCATAGGAAAGGTCGAACTCGATCACTTCCAGGCCGGGTTGAATCATGCCTCTGCGCTTGCCGCGTACGAACGGCCCAGTCAATCCAGTCGTGCCGCCTTTGTAGCTGCCGCACACCATGCAGACTTCATGGCCGCGTTCGATCAGGCGCTTGGCCATTTCGTACGACCGTATACCGGCGGCTCCCTTGGGGGTGGAAAAATGCTGGTGGAAGTAAAGAACTTTCATCTGGCGCGGCGGCGGTTCAAGTGCGGGTCGCTTGCGACAGGACGTCGGACAAGGCCTTGCAGGTTTGGTCCATTTCCGCGGGCGTAAGCGTGGGATGAACGAGGAACATCAGGCTTGTCTCGCCCAGCTCCACGGCGTGGGGCAGGCGGCGTCCGGGGCGGTAGTCGGTGCCGTCGAAGGCCTTTTCCAGATAAACCTCCGAGCAGGACCCTTGATAGCAAGGAACGCCGCGCTCGGTCAGCGCGTGGACGATACGGTCTCGTGTCCAACCTTCGGCCAGCCGTTCCGGCCGGACGAACAGATAATGCTTGTAAGCCGCGTGTTCGATATGGGACGGCGGTTCGGGAATGCGGACGCAAGCATAGGGCCGCGCTGCGTCGCTGATCCGTTTCGCATTGGTTTGGCGCTGAGCCGTCCAGTCCGCCATCCGGCGGAGCTGTATTCTGCCGATAACAGCCTGCATCTCGATCATCCGCCAATTCGTTCCGAACGAATCGTGCACCCAGCGGAACCCGGGCGGATGCTGGCGCTCGTAGACCGCCTCCCAGGATTTTCCATGGTCTTTGTAGGACCACATCTTTGACCACAAGGCGCGGTCGTTGGTGGTCACCATGCCGCCTTCGCCGCCGGTGGTCATGATCTTGTCCTGGCAGAACGACCACGCGCCGATGTGCCCGATGCCGCCCACCGGTCGGCCCTTGTATTTGGCGCCGTGTGCCTGGGCGCAATCTTCGATCACGTAGAAGCCTTTTTCCTTGGCCAGCTCCATGATCGGATCCATCTCGCAGGGCCAACCCGCCAAATGCACGCAGATGACCGCACGGGTATTCGGGGTGAGGACTGCGCGTATGGTTTCGGCGGTAATGTTCTGGCTGTCCAGGTCCACGTCGGCGAAGATGGGGCGCGCGCCGGCATTGACGATCGACGAGGCCGAGGCCAGGAAGGTGCGCGGCGTGACGATGACATCGTCGCCCGGCCCGATACCCAGCGCCTTCAAGGCCAGGTCCAGCGCCACCGTGCCGTTGGCCAGCGCGATCGCATATTCCGTATGGCACCACGCCGCGAATTCCTTTTCGAATTCCCGGCATTCCTGTCCTGTCCAGTAGTTGACCTTGTTGGACAGCAGTACCCGCTTGACGGCTTCCGCTTCTTCTTCGCTGAAAGAAGGCCACGGGGAAAACGCAGTATTCAACATTATGGTGTTGTCCTGTTCAAATCTCTTGCCGGATTACCCGCCGCGGTGACGCCGTCGGGTTGGGCGCTGACCACGACCGCGCCCACGCCGATGACGGCATGGGCGCCTATGGAAATTTGTTGACGCACGCCGGCGTTGGCGCCTATCCAGCTGCAGGTGCCGACCGTCACGCCGCCGGCGAGGTTGGCGCCGGGGCTTACGTGCACGCCGTCGGCCAGCTGGCAATCGTGGTCCACGGTGGCGGCGGTATTGATAATGCAGGCGCGCCCGATATGCGCGCCGATATTGACCACCGCGCCGGCGAATACGACGCTGCCGGCTTCGACGCTAGCGTGGCGGCTGATTGTGGCACGGGGATGAATGATCGTGGCCAGGCGCGCGCCGGCCTCCGACAGGGCCTGGCTGTTGGCCAGGCGTACGCGATTGGCGCCTATGCCGACCACGACGCCGTCGAATTCCCCGCATTGCCCGAGCAGGGCGGCCTGGTTCCCCACGATGGCCCACGGGCCGCTGTGCTTGCGCTCGGGCCAGGCGTCGTCGAAAAAGACGATTTCCCGCCATTCGCCGCTGGCTTCCGCTGCGTCGGCAACCACGCGGCCGTGGCCGCCTGCGCCCAGTATGGCGAGCCGTTTCATGGGTTGTTGCCGCGGAAGCGTTCCATGGTGGCCTGTCCTTCGGCGCTGATGCCTTCGCGGACAAGGACTTTGCGTACCGTCATCCACAGGATTTTCAGGTCCAGCCATAGCGAGCGGTGGTCGACGTACCAGACGTCGAGCTCGAATTTCTGTTGCCACGACAAGGCATTGCGGCCGTTTACCTGGGCCCAGCCGGTCACGCCGGGGCGGACCTCGTGGCGGCGGAATTGGTGCTGGTCGTATAGCGGCAGGTATTCCATCAGCAGCGGGCGCGGGCCGACCAGGCTCATGTCGCCCCGCAGGACGTTCCACAACTCGGGCAGTTCGTCCAGGCTGGTGCTGCGCAGCAGCTTGCCGAATGGCGTCAACCGCAATTCATCGGGAAGCGGCTGTCCGTCGGGCCCGAGCGCATCCCGCATCGAACGGAACTTGATCATCTGGAACGGTTTGCCGTTCAGGCCGGGGCGGGTTTGCCGGAAGAATACCGGCGCCCCGAGTTTGCGCCGGATGGCGACGCACAGCGCCAGGATGACCGGGCTCAATACGAGGAGGGTGATCGCCGCTACGACGATGTCGAACACTCTTTTGACCATGAAGCGATGCTTGCAAAACGAAGGCGATCTGGTAAGGGAAACAGTAGTACCCGTTTACGCGGCGTGGCCGACGGCGATATCCCGGTCTTCCCCGCGCTTGTAGGAAGGGGCGACGCGCGCTTTTTCCCCCTGCATTCCCTGCCTGGCAGGCATCGGTCCCGATTGGGTGGCTGGCCGGTCGGCAAGAGGCGAGTACGGGGTGTATTCCGGTACCAGCTTCTGCAAGGCCATGCGGATTTCCAGGCTCGATCCGTTGTCGCAAGCGGCATAAAGCGCTTCGAGCAGGGGTTCGAGCTGGCCCAGGGTCAGATAATGTTCGCGGGAGCAAAGAATGCGCGGGTGCTCGCTGGGTATGGTGTCGCCGCCGATCAATAGCTCTTCATAGAGTTTTTCGCCGGGGCGCAGGCCCACTACGTTGATGGCGATGTCCCCGTTGGGGTTTTGCGGCGTTTTTTCCGTCAGCCCCGACATCTGGATCATGGTCCGGGCCAGGTCGATGATCTTGACCGGTTCCCCCATGTCCAGCACGAAGACTTCGCCGCCGCGCGCCATGGCGCCGGCCTGGATGACGAGCTGCGCCGCCTCGGGAATCAGCATGAAATAGCGGGTGACGTCCGCGTGCGTGACGGTAATGGGGCCGCCCCGCTGGATCTGGTTGCGGAATAGCGGCACCACCGAGCCGGAGGAGCCCAGCACGTTGCCGAAGCGCACCATGCTGAATACGGTCCGGTTGTTCGGCCGCAGGGCGAAGGCCTGGAAAATCAGTTCCGCGCAGCGTTTGCTGGCGCCCATGACGTTGGGCGGCCGCACGGCCTTGTCGGTGGAGATGAGGACGCAGGTTTCGATATTGTGCTGGGCCGCCGCCATGGCGACGGACCAGGTGCCCAGCACATTATTGCGTATGCCGGCCGCCATATTGTTTTCCACCAGCGGAACGTGCTTGTACGCCGCCGCGTGGTAAATGGTATCGACGCGGTGTTCGCGGACGATGCGGCTCAGGAGGTCGTTGTCGCAGACGCTGCCCATGTAGGCCGACACGCGCGTGCCGGGAAAGCGCTCGCGCAGTTCGTGCTCGATGGCGTACAGCGCATACTCCGAATGGTCGAGCAGGATGAGCTGATCCGGCTTTTGCGATTCGATTTGGCGGCAGAGTTCGCTGCCGATGGAGCCGCCGGCGCCCGTCACCAGTACCGACTTGCCCGCCACGCACTTGGAAAACAGGTCGCGCCGCGGCGGCACGGGCTTGCGGCCCAGCAGATCCTCCACCTGGATCTCGCGGATGGCGCTTTCCAGGACCTTGCCTTCCACCATTTCGGCCATGGTGGGCAGGGTGCGGACGGGGATGCTCAGGTGCGACAAGCGGTTGACGATGGTACGGCGCCGTTCGGGCGAGGCCGACGGTATGGCAAGGACGATTTGCTGGACGTCATGCTTGTGCAGGATCTCGTCCAGCCGGCTGAGCGGAAACACGCGCAGGCCGGCCACGTGCTTGTTGGCCAGGCGCTTGTCGTCGTCGAAGAAGCAGATGGGCGTATAGGCATGGCTGGTCCGCATGGCGTTGACCAGTTGGAAGCCCGCTTCCCCGGCGCCGTAGACGGCGACCCGCGGCGCCTTGATGTGCTTGCGCAGCGGCGTGCGCAGCAGGCTGCGCGCGCCGAAGCGCGAGATGACGACGTACGAGAACGCGATGAACCAGTAGATCAGCAGGCTGCTGCGCGGCGGAGCCTGGATGTTGAACAGTACGCAGCCCACGTAGGTGCTGATGGCCAGGATGGCCAGGCCGATGCCGGTGGACCGGAGCATGGAAATATCCATGTACCGCACCACGTTGCGATACAGCCCGCATAGGTAGAAAACCGGAATGGCCGCGAGCGCCATGATAATGGGCGCGTTGATTCCGTATTTTTGCAGGATGACCGCATCGCCCAGCCGCAGATAGAATGCCGCGATCAGGCAAGCGGGAAGGGCGATGACGTCGGCGATGACCATGACCGCGATTTTTTGCGGCCTGGACAGCGAAAGAAGAAAATCACGCGCTTTATTCAGCATTTTTACCTTGTACCAATTCGATTCTGGAGCTTCGAGTCTGGTTGTGAAGGGTTTTACGCACCTTCGTGACTCGTTCCCCATCGACTGCCCGGCAAATGAAGACAGTTGGCACTCGGTAGTGCGACGGCGGTATTCTGTTCAATGCGCCGAATTGGATCAATCCCCTGTTCGAGGGATTGCGGAAAGCCGAGGTGCTGCCTTTCCGAAGAATTCGAGACGGTCTGAAAGATTACCATGTCATGACGTGGCTTGAACTCGCGGCGAAAGAAAGATTGCATCGGTTTGTGCACGGATGACACGGTTATCCCCAGGTTTTTGAAATACCAAACGAAGAGATCTTCTGCCGGGAATCGTGGATATCTTCGTTGCGGTTTCAAATTCAGCGGGCGAATTTCGTTAAGTCCTCGAGGTTGGTCCTGTCCAGGATTCTTCGAGTCCGGATTTGCCGGCCCGGGACGACCGTTACGGTTTTTCCCGGGCCGTGGAGAGATGGGGCGCTAGGCCAGGCTGGTCGCCAGCCGGTTGACGCACCTGGCCGCGAGCACTTCCTCGTCGGCCTCGACCATCAGCCGCAGCTTGGGTTCGGTTCCCGAAGGCCGGATCAGTACCCGGCCCCGGCCTTGCAGCGTGGCGGACACCTCGCGGTAGGCCTCGGCCAGCCCGGGATGCGATTCCCATTCCAGGTCCGGCTGCAGCTTCACGTTCACCAGTTTCTGCGGCAGCAGCCGCAGTTCCGACGTCAGCGCCGGCAGGCCCTTGCCGCTGCGCCGCATGGCCGCCATGACCTGCAAGGCGGCGATGACGCCGTCGCCGGTCGAGTGGCGGTCCAGGCAAAGGATGTGGCCGGAGCTTTCGCCGCCGAACAGCCAGCCTTTTTCCTGCAGCGCCTGCATGACGTTCTTGTCGCCCACCGGGGTGCGGACGAAGGGAATGTCCAGCTCGGCCATCCGGCGCTCGAAGGCGTAGTTGGTCATGACGGTGCCGGCGACGCCGGCCACCGGGCCTTGCGTCATGCGGTCGCGCACGATCACGTAGAGCAGTTCGTCGCCGTTGTACATGCGGCCGCTGGCGTCGACCATCTGCAGCCGGTCGGCGTCGCCGTCCAGGGCGACGCCCAGGTCGGCGCGGTGTTCGCGGACCTTCTCGGCCAGGGTCTCGGGGTGGGTGGCGCCGACTTTTTCGTTGATGTTGAAGCCGTTGGGCTCGCAGCCGATGGCGATGACCGTGGCGCCGAGCTCCCGGAAGACGTTGGGGGCGATGTGATAGGCGGCGCCGTGGGCCGCGTCGACCACGATCTTCAGGCCGTTCAGGTCCATTTCCGGGGGGAAGCTGGCCTTGCAGAATTCGATGTAGCGGCCGGCGGCGTCATCCAGGCGCTTGACCCGGCCCAGCCCTTCGGAGGGGGTGCACCCCATCGGCTGGTCGAGTGCCGCTTCGATGGCCTGCTCGATTTCGTCGGGGAATTTGCTGCCCTGGGCCGAGAAGAACTTGATGCCGTTGTCGTCGAAGGGATTGTGCGAGGCGCTGATGACGATGCCGGCGGACATCCGCAGCGCTCGTGTCAGGTAGGCGACTGCGGGAGTGGGGACCGGCCCGGCGAGGACGACGTCCACGCCGGCGGAGGAGAGCCCGGCTTCCAGCGCGGATTCGAGCATGTAGCCGGAGATGCGGGTGTCTTTGCCGATCAGGACCGAGGGCCGGATCCCGCGCGGGGCCTTGACCAGGAGGACCTGGCCGGCGGCGTGGCCGAGGCGCAGGGCGAACGCGGGGTTGATGACCGCCCCGCCTACTTTGCCCCGTATGCCATCGGTGCCGAAATACTTCGTTTGTGCTGCAGCCATGATTTTTTCCGTGCGTTCTTATTGCTTCATGCTTCAGTCGCTTGCCCAGCGCCGGGGAAGCAGGGACTCCCTGGGTAATCCCGCGATCGGGAGTACCGCAAACTTCGGGAGGCCGCCATGATTCCCCAATACGGCTTTTGTGAATATCTGCCGTTTAGCCAATGCAAGCCACACGGACGACAGCATAGGCGGTGAAGTATGACACTCCGCTTTTGCTATGTAACAAATTACGGGGACCGGTCGCCAGAATGGGGTAATGCCGGTCATGGCCGGCCATGGCGCCCTAGGGCGTGTTCACACTATCTAAGCCCATCAACGATGAGCGCGAAATTGATGAAGGCAATGAACATCACATCCAGCTTGTCGAATCGCGAGAATATGCGCCGGAAGCCTTTGAGGCGCCGGAACAGT
>NZ_NINW01000025.1 GCF_002188465.1 Pigmentiphaga sp. NML080357
CCGCCGCGCCGCCGGCCGATGCCGCGCCCCGGCCGGCGGGCGCCGGCGCCCAGGTTCCCGAACCCGCCGTCCAGCCGGTGCCGGAGGCAGCCTTGCCCCCGGCCGGGCAGGCCGCTCCCGCTGCGGTGCCGCCGGCGCCCGCCAAGTCCTCCTGGCTGGCCCGTCTCAAGAGCGGCTTGTCGCGCACCGGCCAGAACCTGACGTCGCTGTTCGTGGGCGTGAAGGTCGACGAGGACTTGTTCGAGGAGCTCGAAACCGCGCTCATCATGGCCGATACCGGCGTGGACGCTGCGCAATCGCTGCTCAAGGGGCTGCGCGAGCGCGTGCGCCAGGAACGCATCGAGGATGGCGACCGCGTGCGCCAAGTCCTGCGCGAACTGCTGGCCGAGCATCTGCGGCCGCTGGAGCGCCGTTTCGACCTGGACCGCCCCGCGCCCATCGTGACCATGATCGCGGGCGTGAACGGGGCCGGCAAGACCACGTCCATCGGCAAGCTGGCGCGCACCTTCCAGCAACAGGGCCGCCGCGTGCTGCTGGCCGCGGGCGACACCTTCCGCGCGGCCGCGCGCGAGCAACTGGTGGAATGGGGCAGGCGCAACGACGTGACGGTCATCGCCCAGGAGGGCGGCGACCCGGCCGCCGTCGCCTTCGACGCGGTCAAGTCCGGACAGGCACGCGGCATGGGCGTGGTGATGGTCGATACCGCCGGCCGCCTGCCCACGCAATTGCACCTGATGGAAGAGGTCAAGAAGATCAAGCGCGTAATCGCCAAGGCCGAGGCGTCGGCGCCGCACGAAGTGCTGCTGGTGATAGACGGCAATACCGGCCAGAACGCGCTGGCGCAGATCAAGGCTTTCGACGAGGCGCTGGGCCTGACGGGCCTCATCGTGACCAAGCTGGACGGCACCGCCAAGGGCGGCATCCTGGCCGCCGTGGCGGCCGGCGCGCAGGGCGTGCGGCCGGTGCCGGTGTACTGGATAGGCGTGGGCGAGGGCATCGACGATCTCCAGCCTTTCGTGGCCGAGGAGTTCGCCGGCGCGCTGCTGGGGAACTGAGGTCCCCGGCGGGCTGCCGAGGCAGCCCGTTCAGGCGACCCGCCGCGCCAGCCTGACCACGGTGACGCCGGGCACCAGCTGCCGCAGCGAAGGCATGACCAGCGTGCAATGATCGTACGGCGTGGTGATCGCCACGCCGTCCTGCCAGCCGATCACGGTGCCGGCCCGCTCCAGTTCCTCCAGGCCCTGCCAGGGCTGCGCGAACCGGAAATCCATGCTCTGCGCCACCACCGGCTGCGTCACTTCGATGGCCTGCTGGGTGTCCGGCCGCTCGCCGAACCATTCTCCCGGCTGGTCGCCGCTATCGACGATGCCCGAGGCCGACAGGAAGCGCGCGACCTGGTCCATCGCCACCGTCCGGCTTTCCAGCGCGCCGTGGTAGCCGCATTCGATCAGCAGCGAGCGCGTGCCGTTGTCCGCCATTTCCCCGAAGCGGCCGTAGTCGCGCATGCGCACGCCGTCCTTGTGACCGGCATCGACGATGATGTGGCGCGGCGCGCCCAGCTCACGCGCCAGCTCCAGGTTGCGCGGCTGCATGCCGGTCAGCAGCAGCGGGGCGCAGGGCTCGTGCATGGAGTGCAGGTCGAGCAGCCAGTCGGCCTGCCTGACCCAGGGCAGCAGCGCCACGGCGCGCGCGCGTTCGCGCGTGGTCGGCGCGGCGAGCTTTTCGTCGCTCCACACCCGGTTCATGTCCTCGTCGAGGTAGCGCGAGGCATCGTGGCGCGCGGCATCGAAGGTGTCGAAGGCGGCGAGGTTGCAGAAGGCCACCGTCAGCGATCCGCGCCGCGGCCTGAGGCCGGATTCGAGCAGGGTCTTGACCGCCCAGGCGCCGCACAATTCGTTGCCGTGGATCAGAGAGGTGATCAGGACGCGCCGGCCGGGCAGGCCGGAATCGAAATGCCAGACGCCTTCCACGCCGGTGTTGCCGGCGCGCACGGAGGACAGGTCGGGGACGGGTAGCAGAAAATCGTGTCCCGGCATGCTCATTCCTCGATCTTGGCGAACTCGACGATGCGCTTGTACTTCTCGGTTTCCTTGCGCTGGAACTTGGCCAGGTCGACCCCGGCCTCGGCCACGGTGGAGCCCGATTCCTGCATCTTGGCGCGGAACTCCGGCATCTGCAGGACTTCGCCGAGCGCGGTGCGCAGTTTCTTGACCACCGGCTCGGGCAGTCCGGCCGGGCCATACAGGCCGAACCAGATGTCCATGTTGACGTCCTTGAGGCCGGCTTCGGCGAAGGTGGGGATCTCCGGGGCGAGCGGCGCGCGCTCGGCCTGCATCAGGCCCAGGGGCACCAGCTTGCCGGCGCGGATGTTGGGCAGCGCGCTGGACAGCACGAACACGCCGAACTGCAATTGGCCGCCCATGATGTCGCTGGCCAGCGGCGCGACGCCGCGGTAGGGGATGTGCACCAGCTGGACGCCCGCGGCTTCTTTCAGGCTTTCGGCGGACAGGTGCAGCGCGGTGCCGACGCCCGAGGTGCCGAAGCTGAATTTGCCCGGATTGGCACGCGCCTGCGCGAGGAAATCGGGAATGTTCTTGACGGGCGAATTGGCCGAGGCCACCAGCACCATGGGCTGGCTGCTGATCATGCCTACCGGCGTGAAGTCCTTCAGGCCGTCGTACTTGACCGCCTTGTTGATCAGGCTGGCGATGGCCATTTCGTTGGACGCGCCCAGCAGCAGGGTATAGCCGTCGGCCCTGGCCTTGGCGACGCGCTGGGCGCCGATCGCGCCTCCCGCCCCGCCGACGTTCTCGACGATGACGCGTTCACCGATGCGCTTGGAAAGCGCATCGCCGAACAGCCGCGCGGTCAGGTCGGTGCTGCCGCCTGCCGGATAGCCCACCACCAGGGTGATGGGACGGCTGGGATAGTCGCCCTGGGCATGCGCCAGGGATGCCGCGCCGAGGGCACAGGCGGAGAGCGCGAGCGTCAGCGCGCGGCGCGAAAACGAAAATTTGTTCATGGATGGTTCCAGGCAGAGCAGTTGCTATGCCGCAATGCTTACGTACGATGCCCGCCGGGTGGTGCGGATGGCGCACATGGCGGTGCCGATTCTGCACTATCCGGATAAATGCCCCATTATGGGGCGGTGCGCTCGAAGCCACGCGCGTTCGCGGTGCGCGAGGGAGTGGCCGAAGCGATGCCTATGGGGAACAGGCCACGGTCTAGCGCGCGAATTCCGTCGCCGCCCACACGGCCTCGACCACGTCGGCCTGCCGTGCCCGAGGCCGGTACAGGCGGACCTCGAACGGCACTTCGTCGCTGCGGCCGCCCAGGACCACCATGTTGCGGCGCTGGCAGTCGGCCGCCACCATGGACCAGGGAAGCCAGGCCACGCCCAGGCCTTTCTTGACGAATTCGTAGACGGCGTCGGCCGAATCGCAGCGCAGGAACACGTTTACGCCGGCCAGCGGATTGCGCTCGAAATGTTCGCTCAAGAGCCGCTCCATCGACAGGCCGATGCCGTAGGCGATCAGCGGCGTTGCCTGGTTGCCGCCGATCAGACTGTAGCGTGGCCGGCCCTGCGCGTCGGCCACGCTGACCGGGACCAGCTTTTCGGTGGACAGCGTCAGGTGCCGATAACGGTGGCCGTTGAGCGGGACCGACAATGCGCGGTGCTCGTAGCAGCAGAGCATGTCGACCTTGCTCTGTTCGAGCAGCGCGGCGAGGTCGCTGGTCGCGCCGGTGATGATGTCGATCTGCGCCTTGCCGCGCAGAGGGCTGCGCGGCATGTGGGTGATGCGGGCGAGCCAGTCGGCCACCAGGGTGCGGGCCAGCGTGCGGCCGGTACCTATGCGCAGGCTCAATCCCTGGTTGGCGCCGTGGCGCTGGACCTGGGAGCGGGCATTGGCGACGCTTTCGACCGTGCGCTCGGCGGTCTTGAGCATGACTTCGCCTTCCGGGGTGAGCTGGACCGGCGTGCGATTGCGTTCCACCAGCGGTGCGCCTGCCCAGACTTCCAGCGCGCGTATGCGGCGGCCGAAGGCCGGATGCGTGACGTGCCGCAGTTCGGCGGCGCGTACGAAACTCTGCGTGCGGGCGAGCGCGATAAGGTCTTCGAAAAGTTTGAGGTCCATGAGCCCCGGATTTTACCGCCTCGGGGTGACGCGCCCGATCAGCCTTTCGCAACCGTAACAATTCGGCCCGCACGCCCGCCGCGGCCGGCTTGCGGGAAAACTGCGCCGTTCAATGCAGTATCTGGCTCAGGAACAGCTTGGTGCGGTCGTTCTGCGGCCGCGAGAAGAAGGCCTCCGGCGTGTTCTGTTCGACGATCTGGCCCTGGTCCATGAAGATCACCCGGTCCGCCACCTGGCGCGCGAATCCCATCTCGTGGGTCACGCACAGCATGGTGATGCCGGTCTCGGCGAGCGAGGTCATCACGTCCAGCACTTCCTTGACCATCTCCGGATCGAGCGCCGAGGTCGGCTCGTCGAACAGGATGATCTTGGGCGACATGCAGAGCGAGCGTGCGATGGCCACCCGCTGCTGCTGCCCGCCCGAGAGCTGCCCCGGATACTTGTGAGCCTGCTCCGGAATGCGCACGCGTTCCAGGAATCGCATGGCCGTCTCCTCGGCCTGCGCCTTGGGCTGCTTGAGCACCCATATCGGCCCCAGCGTCAGGTTCTGCAGGACCGTCAGGTGCGGGAACAGGTTGAAGTGCTGGAACACCATGCCGACCTCGCGCCGGATGGCCTCGATGTCCTTCAGGTCGCCCGTGAGCTCGATGCCGTCCACGACGATGCGGCCTTGCTGGTGTTCCTCCAGCCGGTTGATGCAGCGGATGAGGGTGGACTTGCCCGATCCCGATGGGCCGCAGATGACGATGCGTTCGCCGCGTTCCACGGCGAGGTCGATGCCGCGCAGCGCCTGGTACTTGCCGAACCATTTGCTGACGCCGTCCATCTGGATGATCGGCTGGGTGGATGGGGGCATGGCGGTATTCCTGTCAGGGGACCCGGTCTGGCGCGTGCGGGGGCTCATCGTTCCCCGCCCGTGCGCAGGCGCTTCTCCAGCGCCTGGCTGTAGCGCGACATGGCGAAGCAGAACACGAAGTAGATGGCGGCGATGAAGAGGTAGGCCTCCACCGAGAATCCCGGCCATGCGGCGTCGGCCAGCGAGGCCTTGGCCGACTGGGTCAGGTCGAAGATGCCGATGATCACCACCAGCGAGGTGTCCTTGAAGACCAGGATGAACATGCTGACCAGCGGCGCGATGATGATGCGCAGCGCCTGCGGCAGGACGATGAGGCGCATTTGCTGCCAATAGCTCAGGCCGATCGAGTCCGCGCCCTCGTACTGGCCCTTGGGGATGGCCTGCAGGCCGCCGCGCACCAGTTCCGCGAGATAGGCCGCGGCGAACATGACGATGGCGATCTGCGCGCGCAGCAGCTTGTCGATGCCGAAGCCTTCGGGCAGGAAGAGGGGCAGCATGACCGACGACATGAACAGCAGGCTGATGAGCGGCACGCCCCGGATCAGCTCGATGTAGACCACGCACAGCGCCTTGATCGCGGGCAGGCGCGAGCGGCGGCCCAGCGCCAGCAGCACGCCGAGCGGAAACGCCAGCCCCATGCCGAAGGTCGCCAGGATCAGCGTCAGCGGCAGGCCGCCCCAGCGCGTGTTTTCCACGTACTCGAGCCCCAGCACGCCGCCCCACATCAGGATGCCGGTAGCCACGAGCGCGGCGATCCATATGAGCGCCAGCCACTTGTTCCAGAAGCGCCGCAGGCAACTCGCGACCACCGCGCCGATCAGCAGCGCGCTGGCCACGAGCGGCCGCCATTGCTCGTCGTAGGGATAGAGCCCGAACAGGATCAGGCGATGCTTCTCGGCGATGAACGCCCAGCACGCCCCGCCCGCGTCGCGGCACGCCTGCGCCGACGAGGCCACGAAGGTCGCCCGCACCAGCCCCCACTCCACCAGCGCCGGCACGATCATCAGCAGCAGCCACGCGACCAGCAGCGTCAGCACCGTATTCAGCGGGGATGAGAACATGTCCCGGAACGGGCCTCCCCCTACGCGCTTCGCGCGCCCCCCGGGAGGCGGCGCCGGCGGACCGGCGGAGCCGGATCCGCTGCGCCCTGGCTCCAGGACGCCGTCGATGGTGGAAGGGCCTGGGCTCATCAGCGTTCGACCAGCGCCATGCGGCGGTTGTAGAGGTTCATGAGTACCGAAATGCTCAGGCTCACCGCCAGGTACACGGCCATGATGATGAGCACGCCTTCGATCGCCTGGCCGGTCTGGTTGAGCGTGGTGTTGGCCACGGAGACGATGTCCGGATAGCCGATCGCCACGGCGAGCGAGCTGTTCTTGGTCAGGTTCAGGTACTGGCTGGTGATGGGCGGGATGATGACGCGCAGCGCCTGCGGCAGCACCACCAGCCGCAGCACGGCGCCGCGGCGCAGGCCGAGGGATTCGGCGGCTTCCCACTGGCCGCGGTCAACCGACTGGATGCCGGCGCGCACGACTTCGGCGATGAAGGCGCCGGTATAGACCACGAGTCCGAACAGCAGCGCGGTGTATTCGGGGGTGAGCGTGGCGCCGCCGACGAAGCCGAAGCCTCGCAGGCGCGGCACGTCGAAATCCAGGGGCGCCCCGCCCGCCAGCCAGCCGGCCAGCGGCAGGCCGACCAGCAGCGCCGCGATCCAGCGGCCGATGGGGCGCACGTCGCCGCTCGCCTGCTGCCGCCGGCGCATCACGTGGGCCAGCGCGAGCGCAATCACGACCGCCAGCGCGAAGCCCGCGGCAGCCAGGTCGAACCCCAGGTGGTCGGCCGGCAGCGGCAGCTTGATGCCGCGATTGGAAATGAATACGCCGGGCAGCAGTTCGACGGCCTGGCGCGCCGCCGGCATGGTTTCGGTGATCAGCGCATACCAGAGGAAGAGCTGCAGCAGCAGCGGGGTATTGCGCATCAACTCCACATAGGCGGCCGCGAGCTTGGCCACCAGCCAGTTGCGCGACAGGCGGGCGATGCCCATCAGCGTGCCGAGGAGGGTGGCCAGCACGATGCCCACCACCGCGACGCGCACGGTGTTCAGCAGCCCCACCAGGAGGGCGCGCGCGTACGTGTCCTGCGGGCCGTAGCGTATGGGCGTCTCGCCGATGGCAAAGCCGGCCTCGCGGCCGAGGAAACCGAAGCCCGAGGCGATATTGCGCGCGGCGAGATTGGCCAGCGTGTTGGAGACCAGGAACCAGGCGAGGCCGGCGACGGCGGCCAGCGCCACGGCCTGGTACACCGCCGACCGGACCGAGGGATTGTTCCAGCTCAACCGGGACATGCGCGCGTCAGCGGATGGGCAGCGCGTACATCAGGCCGCCCTGGGTCCACAGCGCGTTGGCGCCGCGCTTCATTTTCAGCGGACTGCCCTGGCCCAGGTTGCGTTCGAAGCTCTCGCCGTAGTTGCCGACCTGCTTGACGATGTTGTAGGCCCACTTCTCGTCCACGCCCAGGTTCTTGCCCGCGCCGGGCGTCACGCCCAGGATGCGCTGCACGTTGGGGTTGGGGCTCTTCAGCATCTGGTCGACGTTCTTCGAGGTGATGCCGTATTCCTCGGCCTCGATCATGGCGTTGAGCGTCCACCGGACGATCGCCGCCCACTGTTCGTCGCCCTGACGCACCATGGGGCCGAGCGGCTCTTTCGAGATCATCTCGGGCAGCACCACGTAGTCGTCGGGATTGGAAAGCTTGGTGGTGCGGATCACGTTCAGCGCCGAGATGTCGGTGGTGTAGGCGTCGCAGCGGCCGGCGGCGAAGGCGCGCACCAGTTCGTCGAACTTGTCGATGACCACGGGCTTGAAGGTCAGCTTGTTGGCGCGGAACCAGTCGGCCAGGTTCAGTTCGGTGGTGGTGCCGGGCTGCAGGCAGATTGCCGCGCTGTCGAGCTCCTTGGCGCTCTTGACGCCCAGTTTCTTGGACACCATGATGCCCTGGCCGTCGTAGAAGTTCACGCCCACGCCGGTCAGGCCGAGCGCCGTGTCCCGCTGCAGCGTGATGGAGGTATTGCGCGGCAGGACGTCCACTTCGCCCGATTGCAGGGCCGTGAAGCGCTGCTGGGTATTGAGCGGGGTCAGCTTGAACTTGGTGGCGTCGCCGAACAGGGCGGCGGCCACGGCCTTGCACAGGTCGACGTCTATGCCGGTCCAGTTGCCTTTGCTGTCGGGATTGCTGAAGCCCGCGACGCCGGTGGAGACGCCGCATTGCACGAAGCCTTTCTTCTTGACTGCGTCCAGGGTCGGTCCGGCGTGGGCGGCATGGGCGGCGCCCATCATCAGGGCGGCTGCGAGGAGGGAGGTCAATGCTTTCATGGCGGTTCCTTGCGCGGGCGGCCCTGGACTATAAAACACCGTGGCCCCGGACCCCGTGAAATGAAGCGTACCGTAGCATGTGTTGGGTATGATGGAAACCTCGGGCCCTGTCGCAGCCCGCTTGCCCAGGTTACTATTTCGGCCTCATGATCGAATTCCAGCAAGTCTTCAAATCCTATGGCCGCGGCATCGATACGTTGGCCAACGTGACTTTCGGCATCGCCCAGGGCGAATTCGTCTTCGTGTCGGGACCCTCGGGGGCCGGCAAATCGACCCTGTTGAAGCTCATCGCGGGGCTCGACGTTCCGAGCCGCGGGACGGTGCTGGTCAACGGGCAGAACGTCGGCAAGCTGGCCGGCCGTTTCCGGCCCTATCTTCGGCGCGCCATCGGCACCATCCTGCAGGACGTGCATTTGCTCAACGACCGCAGCGCGTTCGAGAACGTGCTGCTGCCGCTGATCGTGACCGGCCATTCGCGCGCGGCCGCCTCCAAGCGGGCGCGTGCCGCCATCGAGCGGGTCGGCCTGTCGGGCAAGGACGCGCTGCGCCCCGAGGAACTGTCCGGCGGCGACCAGCAGCGGCTGGCGATCGCCCGGGCCATCGTCAACCGGCCGGGTCTCCTGATCGCCGACGAGCCCACCGCCAACCTGGACCGCGACAGCGCTCGCCGCATCGTCGAGGTCTTCCGGGATTTCAACCGCGTGGGTGTCACCACCATCCTGGCCACGCACGACGAAACCCTCATTGCCGACTACGCCACCCGTGTGCTGCTGGTCAACGCCGGCCAGGTCACCGACGGCGGCAAGCGGCAGCCGCGCCTGGGCGGGGAGGGACAGGCATGAGCCCGCTCATCCGCCAACACCGCTATGCGCTCGGCGTGACGCTGCGCCGCCTGCTGGCGCAACCCTTTTCGTCCATCGCCAACATCCTCGTCATCATGCTCGCCCTGGCCATTCCCCTGCTGGGTGCGACGGCATTGATGTCCTTGCGCCCGGTGGCCAACCACCTGGCCGCCGATCCGGAAATGACGGTCTTCATGCAGGTGGATGCGACGCCCGCCGAGACCGGCGCCGTGGCCGACCGCATCCGCCGCGACCACGCCAGCGAAATCCATGCGCTGCGGGTGATCAGCCGCGACCGGGCGCTGGCCGAGCTCAAGGCCAATCCGGCCTATGCGCAGGCGCTGGCCGTGCTGCCCGACAACCCGCTGCCCGACGCGATCGTGGTGACCCTGGAAGGGGAGGACCTCGCCAAGCGCTCGGCCAAGCTGGCCGAGATATGGAAGACCTGGGCCAAGGTGGACATGGTCCAGGTCGACAGCGCCTGGGTCCAGCGCCTGGAAGCCATCCTGCGCTTCGCCCGGGCGACCCTGCTGTTCCTGGCCCTGGTGGTGGCCGTGGCGGTATTGGCGGCTGTGTTCAACACGGTGCGCATGCAGGCGTTGTCGCAACGCGAGGAAATCGGCGTCGCCAGGCTGGTGGGGGCCACGGAATCCTTCGTGCGCCGGCCGTTCCTGTATCTGGGCGCCATCAGCTGCGGGGTGGCGGCGCTGGCCGCGATCGGGCTCGTGGCCGTGGTGCTGGATCCGCTCAATGCCGCGCTGGCCGATCTGGCGCGCAGCTACGGCACCGAGTTCGCCCTGCGCCTGCCGCAGTGGGAGTGGCTGGCGGCCTTCGTCGTGGGAGTCGCCTTGCTGGGAGCCCTGTCGGCCAGGTGGTCGGTCACCCGCAATACGCGGTTCTGAAGCGGGCTGGCCCCGGCCACGTCGACCGGCGCCGGGAGGTTCGGAGGCGCCGTCAGGCCTGCATGACGGAAAGATGACGTGTCATCGTTTTTCGGGGTGGGCAGCGCTACCATGGCGGGTCGTCCACCTCGCGGTCCGCCAGTCTTTCCCATGCTAGAACAAGAACTCAAGTTTTCCGTCCCCGCCACCTTTCGCAAAGCCGTCGCCGCCCAGTTCGCCGCGCCGCCCTCATCCGAGCGCGTGCACTTGCGGGCCCAGTATTTCGATACGCCGGACCGGCAGCTCGCCCGCCGGCGGGCGGCGATCCGGCTGCGCCTGGAAGGGCGCAAATGGGTGCAGACCTTCAAGATGGCCGGCGCTGATGCCATGTCGCGCGTCGAGCTGAATCATCCTTGCCCCGCGCGCAGACTGGACCTGTCCGTCTATGCCGGCACGCCCGCCGAGTCCGTGCTTGCCGGCCTGGATGCCGAGCTCGGCGTGCGGTACGAGACGGACGTTTGGCGCAGCGCCAAGGTGGTGCGCACGCGCGCCGGTGCGGTGGAGGTGGCGTATGACGTGGGCGTTATCCGGGCGGGCGGGCTCGAACTCCCGGTATGCGAGTTGGAGTTCGAACTCGCATCTGGCCGGCCGCCGGCCTTGTTCACCGTGGCCGGCCGGTGGCTGGCGCGGCATGGCCTGGTACTGGACCTGCGCAGCAAGGCCGAGCGCGGCGACGGCCTGGCCAACGCCGCGGCCCGTATCGAGGCGGCCGCGCTGGACCAGCGACCGGCGGTGCGCGAGGCCGAGATTGCCCGCTTCTGGGCGCCGCGTTTGGCCGAGAGGGTCGAGTTGGCGGCGCATGCTACGCCGTCCGAAGCGCTGGCGGCGATGACGGCCGAGTGTATCGAGCAGATCGCGCGCAACGCCTCGCCGCTGGCTGCTGCCGAGGCGCCTTCCGGCGTGCGACTGGGGGGGCCGGAACATGTGCACCAGCTGCGGGTGGGCATGCGCCGCCTGCGCTCGGCATGGCGCCTGTTCGAGGGCGCCGCCGAGCTGCCGCCGCAGCCCTTGCAGGAGGCCGCGCGCAAGCATTTCGCCAACTTCGGCCGGGTCAGGGACCAGGACGTCATGAGCGGAGGCGTTCTGCCGGCCTTGCTCGAGGCCGGCATGCCCCCTCTGCAGCTCGATCCTCCCACGGGCGTGGACGCCGGCGAGTTGGCTGCCGCGACGGATTTCCAGGCCTGGCTGCTGGCTTTGCTCGCCTGGAACGTGGGAGTGCGCGAGCAGCCCGCCGCGAGCGAGCCGTCCGTGGTCCGAAGTGGCCTGGCCATGCCTGCAACGCCAGCCTTTACCCAGGAAGACGCCGTCCCCGCCAAGCTCACGAACGTCGTCACCCCCCGCCTGCGCAAATGGCACACCCGCCTGGTGCGCGAAGGCAGGCATTTCGGCCGGCTCGACGACGAACGCCGCCATGCGCTGCGCAAGCTGGCCAAGCGGCTGCGCTATGGCCTGGTGTTGTCCGGATCGCTGTACCGGGACGAGCGGATACGCCGCTATCGCAAGAAGCTGTCCGCGCTGCAGGACATCCTGGGCGAGATCAACGATCTGGTCGTCGCGCGCGGGCACTACGCGGCGCTGACGGACGCGCACGGCCAGGCGTGGTTCGCGCTGGGATGGATCGCCGCCCGCATGCGGGAGCTGGAAGCGCAGGCCGAGGCGGCCTTCGTCGACCTCGCGGCGGTCAGAAAGCCCTGGAAGTAGCCGGGCCACGGTCCCGGAAGGCGCGAGGCCGCAGGCCCGCCTGGAACCAGGACACGAGGGTGCAGGCGTCGAACACGGGCAACCCGACCTCGGCCTCGATGGCCGCCGAGTGGACCGGGAAATTCGCACATTCGCTGACGATGGCGCCCACCTCGGGATGCCTGTCGACCAGGCGGCGGGCAGCCGCGACGAGCTCCCGCTCGTGCTGGGCCGGATCGATGCGCGGCCGGTTTTCCATGAGGTCGCGCACGAACGCCGACCCCGGCGGCAGGCCTTCGACAGGCGGCACGTCCGCCACCCCCACGCCCAGGAAGTGCGCGGGCGTCAGCGCCTGCGCCATCGGGGTGAGCACGCCCACTTTCCTGTCCGGCGGCAGCAGCGCCTGCACCATGGGAATCTGCAGCAGGCTGGACGTGGCGATGGGGACGGGGCAGCGCGCCGCCAGTTCGCGCTGGAGCACGGCCAGGAAGCCGCAGCTCGTCACGATGCCGTCCACGCCATGGGCGGCCAGTTCGGTCGCGGCCTGTACGAACAGGTCCAGGGTGCCGCCGGCGCCCGGGCCCGCCACCCGCGCGCCGGTGGCGCCCCTGACGACGGCATACTGCACCGGGAAGGGCCAGGTCGCCGCGTGGCCGATGTCTCCCGGGACACGCTCAAAGCCGGCATCCAGCAGGAGGATGCCGACCGCGACACCGTGTATGGGCCGGGACCGTGGCATGGTCAATCGACGAAGCAGTTGCAATGCTCGAAGGCGGCCGGAATGGGCTTGCCCAATTGGGCGAATTTCTTGCGGCTGATGAGGGCCGCATAGTCTTTCCTGCCCGGTTTGACCGGCGCCAGCTCGGAGGTCTTGCGGCCCTTGAGCAGTTCCGCCGCCAATTGCGCCGCATGCGCGCCCTGCACCTGGTAGGAGGCGGCATAAGACACCGCCACCACCCCTTTCTTGATCAACTCGGTCTCGGCGCTGAGGATGGGAATGCGATAGCGGTCGGTGACCGAGGCCAGCGCCGGCATGGAAGATTGCACGAGGCTCGATCCGATCGCGTAGACGAAGTCCACGCCGGCCAGCATCTGGGTACGCTGCTGCACGTCGATGGCCGAATCCACGCTTACCGCCTGCAGGTCCAGGCCTGCCCGCTTGGCCGCGCCTTCGATGGATTTCATCGCCACCACGTCGTTGGCTTCGCCGGGCGCGTACAGTACGCCGAACCGCCTGGCGTTGGGGAAGATCTGCCGGGCGAATTCCAGTACCGCGTCGTAGTCCATCGCGCTGGCCGATCCCACGAAGCGCGTGCCGCCCTGCTTCCAGTTCGGCACCAGGCCGGCGGCGACGGGATCGCTGATCAGCACGAACACCAGCGGAATGCGCTTGTCGGTGATGCTGGTGATGGCGGCCTGCGACACCGGCGTGGTGACGGTCAGGATGACCGACGGCTTGTTCGCCTCGATCTGGTTCAGGATCTGGGGAATCATGGCCGGCGTGAAGTTGGCGTCGCTGTAGACGAAGCGCACGTTCTTGCCGTCCACGTAGCCCAGCCTCCGCAGCTCCTCCTTGAAACCGGCCACGCTCTGGTCGAGCGCGGGATGCGGGCCGAAGTTGGCGATGCCGACGACGGTGGGTTCTTGCGCGTTGGCGGCGGCGCAGGCGGCCGCGAGGGCGGTGCCGGCCAGCAGCCGGCCGAGGGTCTTGCGGAGCACGGTAATCTCCTGCCGAGAGTGAAAGCCCGCGCGCCGCTGGACGCGCGAGCCGGGAGCGTCAGGCCTCGATCTCTGCCAACTCGGTCAACGGCTTGATGCCGCCCTCGTTGGCGATCAGCGCCCGCTTGCGCACATAGCGCAGGATGCTGGTCGCGCCGTAGCGCGAACCGCCCATGCCGGACATCTTGAAGGCCGTCTTTTCGCCGTCGAACATCATGCCTCGCTGGAGCTCCGTATCGTTGATGCTCACGCCACCGGCTTCCATGAGGGTGGCGAAGTCGCCCGCGGTGTGGGTATCGGGCCCGAACACGGCGCCCGACAGGCCGAAGACGGAATCGTTGACCAGGCGCGCGGCTTCTTCGACGGTCTTGAACTTCATGACGGGGACGACCGGGCCGAAAGTCTCCTCGGTCATGATCTTCATCGTATGGTCGACATCGGTGACGATGGTCGGATCCAGCCAGATGGCGCCGCCCACCGTCTCGACCTTGCCGCCGGACAGGATCTTGGCGCCGCGCGCGACGGCGTCCTGGAGTTGCGTCTCCACGATGGCGCCCTGGGCTTCGAAGATGAAGGGGCCGTAGTGGCCGCCGTCGCCGGCGGCGAAACTGCGCCTGAGCGTGGCGGCCTGGCGCAGCAGCTCGGCCACGAAGTCGTCGTGCACCGATGCGTCCACGTAGACGCGCTCGATCGCATAGCAGACCTGGCCGGTGTTGTAGATGGCGCTGCGCAGGATGCTGGTGGCCGCGCGGGCCAGGTCGGACCCGGCCAGCACGACGGCCGGGTCCTTGCCGCCCAGCTCCAGGAATGCCGGGATGAAGGCCTGCGCCGCGGCCACGGCGATCTTGCGGCCGGTGGCGATGCTGCCGGTGAAGACGATGGCGTCGCTGTTGGCGACCACGGCCTGGCCGGTCTCGGCCGCGCCGCGCACCAGCGTGATGATGCCGGCCAGTTCCGGCACTTCGTCGATGGAGCGCTGCAAGGGCTCGACGAAGCGAGGGGTGACTTCGCTGGGCTTGATCATGACCGCCGCGCCCGCGACCAGCGCGGGAATCGCATCGATGAACGACAGCACCAGGGGGAAGTTCCAGGGACTGATGACGCCGACCAGCGGGTAGGGAACCAGCGTGGTCTTGAAGACGATCTCGTCGTTGTGCGAGAACTTGCGGAAGGGCTGCGCCAGCACCTGCGGCGCGGCTTCGCAATACCCGTGGATGAAATGCTCGACCGCGCCCAGTTCCTCGTGCGAGATGCGCGTGCGGCCGGTATCCACGCTGAGCGCCGCGGTGATGTCGGCCGCATGGCGGCCCAGCGACTCGGCCCATTTCTTCAGGATGGCGATGCGGCGTTCCAGTCCGCCGGAGAACCAGGCGCGCTGCGCGTCGCGCGCCTTCTTCGCCTTGGCCTCGACCTCGGCCGCGCTGGTGGGGTCGAACCGGTAATCCATTTCGCCGCTGCGCGGATTCCGTACTTCCATGACTGCCATTGTTTCCTCGCTAGTGATTCCCATCGGGGATGGGGCGATCCTATGCGAAGCATCGGGCGGCCATCAGCTCGCGGCGCGCATCACTGCCGATTTCCTAGAAAAGGTATCTGTTTCCCAACGAGGCGCGAGGCTCTTTTCGGGGGGTACAGGCCCTAAGGCGTTCCCGGCGGGTTCAGCGGGTCGGCGTGGCGCGCCAGGATTTCCTCCGGGTTGCTCATGCGCCGGGCATCCTTGGGCGCGAAGCCGAAGTGCTCGCGGAACGAGGCGGTGAAGCTGGTCTGGTGCTGGTAACCGACGGCACAGGCCACTTCGTTGACCGACAGGCGATCCTGGATGAGCAGGTTCAGCGCCCGGTTCATGCGGTGGCTGTGGCCGAACTCGAATACCGTCATGCCGTAGAGGAACTTGAATCCCCGCTTGAGCTTGGAGGTATTGGTGCCCACCGCCCGCGCCAGCTCCGGGATGGTCGGCACGCGGGTCATGTCCGAGAGCATGATGTCGCGCGCCTTTTCGATGAGGCGCAGGTCGCGGGTGGAGAACACGCCGGGGGCGTTCTCGTTCTCGATGTGGTTCTGCCAGAGGTCGAGGGACGCGCACAGGATTTCGCAGGCCTTGGCCTCGGCGAACAGCAGGCGGCGGTAGCCCTGGTAGGGATTGGCGAGCAGCTTTTCGATGGCATGGATCACTTCCACGCCTACCGGCATCTGGTGGCAGGAGACCTGTTCGTTGCCGACCGCGTTGAGCTTCTTCTGGAACGAGTTGTCCGCGCCCAGCGACGCCTTGGCGAAGGCGTCGAAGTATTCCTGCGTGACGTAAAGGCTGACCGAGCGCCATGGTCCCGGACCGCAGTGCACCTGGTAGAGCATGTCGTCGCCCTGCTGCACCACCGTCAGGTTCGGCGATCCGATCTGTACCTGGCCCGATTCGGAGAACTCCACGCGGGCCGGGCCCTTGAGGATGAAGTGGAACTCGACGAAGCCTTCGGGCAACACGCTCTCGGTGCGTTCCTTGGCATAGTGGCAGCTCGTGATGACGAGGAAGATCTCGTCCCGCAGGCTGATCATCTCCCAGTAGCCTTCGGCCGGGTCGTCGGAAACGGCCACGCGCTGTCCGTAGAGCGCCGGGCCTTTCGCATGGGGCGCGGCGGCGTGCTCGGCGGTTGCCCGCAGGCAGTGGAAAGCCTCGGTGGTGCGGGCGTGCCGGCCCGCGAGCCGCGTCCTGAACAGGCCGTCGTCGCCGTGATCGGCGCGAAATGGGAAGATGCTCATCAACTCTCCGTGCGGTCGGAAACTCGCCGGGCCATACGGTACGGTGGGGCGGACCAGGGAACAATCGGGGCTAACACGCGTACGCCGCGCCGCCCGCCCGTGATGGCAAGCAGTTTCCATACCATCCGCGGATGCGCATCGCGGGGGCGGCCGTGCACCCGCGTTGTGCGCGGCAGGCGGCCGGCGCCCAAAACTTGTTCCGGAATCCTAGGTTTCGCTTCGGTCGGCACACAAGCGGGGCGTGGTGGGTTGCTATCGTCGGGTTCCTGTATCGAAAGCCCGTTATTCACCAATGAGACACTACCTCGACAAGCTGCAGGCCCGAGGAGAGCTGGTTGTCGTCCACAAGGAGGTCGATCCGCGTTTCGAGGCCGCGGCCATTGCCCGGCGGCTGCAGGACGAGTCGAAACAGGCCGTGGTGTTCACCCACGTCAAGGGCAGCGAATTGCCGGTGGTGATGAACGTCTACAGCGACCACCAGCGGCTGCGCGAAGTGATCCGCTGCGGCAGGAAGACCTTCTGCGAGCGCCTGGGCGAGGAGATCGCGCTGGCTGCCTCCATCGGGCAGGGCGGATGGGTGGAGGAAGAGGACGACCGTTCCGACTGGTGCGCCGGACGCCTGTCCGACCTGCCCATACTCACTTATCACGAACGCGATGGCGGTCCCTACATCACCTCGGGCATCTTCCTGGCCAGGCATCCGCACAGCGGCGTGCCCAACCTGTCGTTCCACCGGGCGATGAAGATCTCCGACGGCGAACTGAGGGTACGCCTGGGCAGCACGCATGACCTCGCCCGCTACCAGGAGGCGGCCGAGCGCGACGGCAAGCCGCTCGAGGCGGCGATCCTGGTCAGCGCCGCCCCGGAGCTTTTCATGGCGGCATGCGTGTCGCTGCCCCCGGAGGCCAGCGAACTCGCGCTGGCGGCGGCCATACGCGGCGGGCCGCTGCGCATGAGGCGATGCAAGACCATCGACCTGTCGGTGCCCGCGGCGGCCGACATCGTGATCGAAGGGCGCATCCTGCCCAACGTGCGGCGGCCCGAGGGCCCGTTCGGCGAATTCATGGGCTACTACGTCGAGGTCGGCGACAACCACGTCTTCGAGGTGACCCACGTCGGCTGGCGCAAGGGCGCGATCTTCCATGGGCTGATCTGCGGCTCGAAGGAAGATTTGCGGCCGCTCGAGGCGGCCACGGCCGCCCGTATCTACCAGGCGCTAAAGAGCCAGGTTCCCGGGGTGCTGGACGTGTCGTGCCAGCCCACCGTGATGAACACCATCATCAAGATCCGCAAGCAGTACGAGGGCCACGGCGCCCATGCCCTGCTGGCGGCCATGGGCGCCCACCTGGACTACAACAAGTTCTGCGTGGTGGTGGACGAGGACGTCGACATCTACGACATGGACGAGGTGGTCTGGGCGTTCGTGACGCGCGGAAGGGCGGATACGCGCAGCATGGTGGTGCCCAACGTTCCCGGGTTCTATCGCGATCCCCACAAGGACCACTGGGGCCGCCTGGCCCTGGATGCGACCCGGCCGTGGGGGCGCGAGGCCGAGTTCGCGCGCAAGCGGATACCGGGCGAGGAGGCGATCGACCTGGCCGACTACCTGGGTGCGCAGTGGGCGCCCGGATAATCCGCGCGGCTGCGCGGCGCGAGGCGCCTGGGAAATTCTTCGACATCGGTTCCCGGATCATCGAAATGGGAACTCGGTATGCAAAAAACAATTGTTTTTTTGCTGCGCCTGGCCGATGATTCCCTCCACGACCATGAAAGCGCCACCCTCCCTCCCCTTCGAACAGATCCCGCGCACCGACCCTCTTCCCGAGCGCATCTATCGCCAGATCCACGAGAAGATCGCCAACGGCGAGATCGATCCTTCGGTGCGCATGACCGAGACCCAGCTCGCGGCCATGCTCGGGGTTTCGCGCACGCCGCTGCGCGAGGCGCTCACCCGCCTGCGCCACGAAGGGCTGCTGGCGGCCGGGCGAGGCACCTCGGTGGCCTCGCTGTCGCGCACGGATCTCGAAGAGATCATGGAACTGCGGCTCTTGATCGAGCCCTACCTGGCCGCGCGCGCCGCCACGCTGGCGACGCCGCAGGGACTGCGCGCGCTGGACGAAGTCGTGCGGCGCGAAGTGGCTGCCCTGCCGCGGCCCGCCTTGCAGAAGTTCGTCATGGCCAACCACGATTTCCGCGTCGTGCTGGTCGGGTTGGCGGGCAACAAGCGGCTGGCGGAGGCGGCCAGCCGGCACGACAGCCAGATCCAGGCGCTGAGACGAGCCACCCTGGAGAAGAAGTCCAACCGCGAGACCGTCGTCCGGCATCACCAGCTGCTGGTCGCGGCGCTGGGCCGCCACGATGCGCAGGCGGCCGAGACCATCATGCGCGACCTGATGCTCCAGGCGCGCGAATCGATCCTGGCGCTGATTCCGGCGCCGCGGTCCTGAAGAGGAGAAACGTTCTTGTTGCGGTTGGGTATAGACATAGGCGGGACCTTCACCGATTTCGCCCTCGAGGCCAGCGGCGGCGGCACGACCCGGCGCTGGTTCCTGAAAGTGCTGACGACGCCGGATTCGCCGGAGCGGGCGGTGCTCGAGGGCCTGGACCGCATCCTGGCGGACGCGGGTTTCGCGCCCGCCGACCTGGATGCGGTGGTCCATGGGACCACGCTGGCGACCAACGCGGTCATCGAGCGGCGCGGCGCGCGCATCGCGTTCATCACCACCGAGGGCTTTCGCGATACCCTCGAGATGGGTACGGAAAGCCGCTACGACCACTACGATCTCTACGTCGACAAACCCGAGCCGCTGGTGCCGCGCGACCTGCGCCTGACGGTGCGCGAGCGCATGTCGGCCGCGGGCGAGGTGCTGCGGCCGCTCGACGAATCGGCGGTCGAGGCCTTGCTGCCGGTCCTGGACGCAGCAAGGGTCGAAGCGGTGGCCATCGGTTTCCTGCACAGCTACCGGAACCCCTCGCACGAGAAGCAGGCCGCGGCGGTGCTCGCGCGGCTGCGCCCCGACCTGAAAGTTTCTCTATCTTCCGAAGTCGCGCCCGAGATCCGCGAGTTCGAACGGTTCGCCACCGCCTGCGTGAACGCCTACGTGCAGCCGGTGATGGCAGGCTATCTCCAGCGCCTCGAGCAGGCATTGGCCGGACGCGGCGTGCGCGCTCCCCTGTTGCTGATGCTGTCCAACGGCGGCTTGTGCGAAGTCGACGTGGCGCGCCGCTTTCCCGTGCGCCTGCTCGAGTCGGGCCCGGCGGGCGGCGCCATCCTGGCGGCCGACGTGGCGCGCCGCCTGGGGATAGACCGGGCCTTGCTGCTGGACATCGGCGGCACGACCGCCAAGCTTTGCTTCATCGATGACGGCGCGCCGCAGACGGCGCGGTCGATGGAAGTGGCGCGGCTGGCGCGCTTCAAGGCCGGCAGCGGCATTCCGCTCCGGTTCCCCGTCGTGGAGCTGGCCGAGATCGGCGCCGGCGGCGGCTCCATTGCCCACGTCGACGCCCTCGGCCGGCTCCAGGTCGGTCCCGAGAGCGCGGGCTCGGTACCCGGGCCGGCCTGCTATATGCGAGGCGGCACGCAGCCTACGGTGACCGATGCGCACCTGGCGCTGGGGCGGCTCGATGCCGAGCACTTCGCCGGCGGGCGCATGCGGCTGGACGCCGCCGCGTCGCGCACGGCGCTGGACGGACTGGGCCGCACCCTCGGCCTGTCGGCCGACGATGCGGCATGGAGCATTTGCGAGATCATCGATGAAGGCATGGCCAATGCCGTGCATGAGCACGCGGTGGAGGTCGGCAAGGGCGTGGACGGCCGCGCCCTCATCGCCATCGGCGGCATGGCGCCGCTGCACGCCGCGCGGCTGGCCGCCAAGCTGGACCTGGACCGGGTGATCATTCCCGAAGGGGCCGGCGTGGGCTCGGCCCTGGGTTTCCTGCGCGCGCCGATCGCATTCGAGACCACGCGCAGTGTGCAGGTACGGCTCTCGGCTTTCGATGCGCATGAGGCCAATGCCATTGTCGAGGAACTGGCCGGCGAGATGCACCGCGTGGTGCGGCGGGCCGCGCCCGGCGCGGAAATCCGCGAGCAGCGCACCGCCTGGATGCGCTATCAGGGGCAGGGGCACGAAATCCGCGTCGTGCTGCCCGGGCGCCCGTTCGAGCAAGACGACGCGCGGATGCTGGCCGAGGCCTTCGAGGCCGCCTACCGTTCCTTGTACGGACGCGTCATCGCCGACGCGCAGATCGAAGTCCTGGGCTGGACGGTCCGGGTCGAAGCCCCGGTGGCCGAGGTCGCGCCCGTTGCCGCGCCGGACGCCATTGCGCGCCAGGCGGGACAGCGGCGGTTCTACGACCAGACACTGCGCGATTTCGTCAGCGGACAAGTCCTGCCGGCCGCGGCGGTGGCGCCGGGGACGACGCTGGCGGGGCCGGCCCTGCTCGTCGAGGACGAGACCACCATCGTGGTGCCCGCCGGCCTGCAGGTAAGCGCCACCGCCGAAGGCGACATCGTGCTGGATGGCGCCGCGGTGGCCGCCGGCCGGGCCGGACGCGACATGCCCGAGGAAATCAAGGCCCAGGTGCTCTGGAGCCGCCTGATCGCCGTGGTGGAAGAGCAGGCCCGCACCCTGATGCGGACGGCCTTCTCGCCCACCGTCCGCGAGGCCGGGGATCTCTCGGCCGGGCTGTTCGACCTGGAAGGACGGCTGATCGCGCAGGCCGTCACCGGCACGCCGGGCCACGTCAATTCCATGGCGGCGTGCGCCCGGCATTTCCTCGCCAAGCATCCGCCTTCCACCATGGCCGAGGGCGACCACTTCATCACCAACGACCCGTGGCTCACGTCCGGTCACCTGCACGACGTCACCGTCCTGTCGCCGGCGTTCCAGAACGGGAAGGTGGTGGGATTCTTCGCCTGCACCTGCCACCAGGTGGACATCGGCGGCCTCGGCCAGGGGCCCGACGGCCGGTCCGTGTATGAAGAGGGCCTGTACATCCCCATCCTGCGGCTGGCCCGGGGCGGGCAGTTGAACGAAGACCTGCTGGACATCGTGCGCGCCAACGTGCGCCAGCCGGAACCCGTGGTGGGCGACATCCTTTCCTATGTGACGGCGAACGAGGTCAGCGCCCGCCGGCTGGCGGCCACGCTGGACGAGTTCGGCCAGGACGGGCTGGCGCGCATCGCCGAGTTCCTGCTGGAGCGGTCGGCGGCCGGCATGCGGGCCGCCATCGAGGCCCTGCCGCAAGGGACGTTCACCTCGCACATGCGGCTCGACGGCTACGACCAGCCGGTCGACATCCATTGCGCCGTGCGGATGGACGGCAAGCGCATACGGGTGTCCTTCGACGGCACGTCGGCCGCCAGCGCCAAGGGCATCAACCTGGTGCTGAACTACACCCGCGCCTATGCCGCGTTCGGCATCCGGGCGGCGGTCGCGCCCGATGTCCCGAACAACGCCGGGTCGCTGTCGCTGGTGGAGGTGGACGCGCCGGTGGGATCCATCCTCAACGTGCAGCATCCCGCGCCGGTCTGCGCACGCCACATCATCGGCCAGTTCCTGCCGGAAGTGGCATTGGGCGCGCTGGCCGGCGCGCTGCCGGGACGCATTCCGGCGGAAGGCGCGGCGTGTAACTGGGGGCTGCAACTGCGCGGCGGCATGGAGGGCGGGGCGCCGTTCGAGATCCTGTTCTTCAACGCCGGCGGTTCCGGCGCCCGTCCGCAGGGAGACGGGCTGTCGGCCACCGCCTTTCCCAGTGGCATCCGCTCCATTCCCGTCGAGATCTGCGAAGTCGCGGCGCCTATCGTCATATGGCGCAAGGAGCTGCTGCCCGATTCGGGCGGTGCCGGCCAGTACCGGGGCGGACTGGGCCAGCGCGTGGAAGTAGCCACGCGCGACGGCGCGCCGTTCCAGGTATTCGGCATTTTCGACCGCGTCCGCAACCCCGCGCGGGGGCGGGAAGGCGGGGCCGACGGCGCGCCGGGTTGGGTGGGAACGGCGGCCGGTGCACCCATGCGCTCGATGGGCCTGCAGACGGTGCCCGCCGGCGAGATCCTGCGCATTGACGTGCCGGGCGGCGCGGGCTACGGCGAGCCGTCGCGCCGCGCGCCCGAGGCCATCCAGCGCGATCTGCGGCTCGGCTATGTGACGCCCGAGACCGCGCAACATTTTCATCCGGGCGCGGTCGGCTGACCGCGCGCACAAGCCAGAAAAGGAAAGGCACGACCATGCAACGACAGTCTGTCTCCATTCGTTTCCGCGCGCTGCTGGGCGCCGCGGTACTGGCGCTGGGCGGCACCGCCGCGGCGCAAACCCGGCTGGACATGGCCATCGCCTGGCCGCCGGGCAACTTCCACACCAAGAATGCCATGGCCTTCGCGGATGCCGTGGACAAAGCCACCGGCGGACAAGTGAAAATCACCGTCCACGCCGGCGGCGTACTGGGGCTCAAGGGGCCCGAGACCTTGCGCGCCGTGCGCGATGGCATCGTGCCCATGGCCGAATTCAACTCGCCGCAGCAAGTCGGCGATGCCCCCCTGTTCGCGCTCGAGGCCCAGCCCTACCTCGTGGCGGACTACGGCCAGCTGCGCGCGCTGCACGACATCATGCTGCCCGAGTACGACAAGCTGCTGGCGCGCTTCGGGCAGAAGCGGCTGTACATGACGCCGTGGCCGGAACAGTATCTGTTCAGCAAGAAGCCGGTGGCGGCGACCGCGGACGTCAAGAACATCAAGGTGCGGGTGACCGACCGCGTGACGTCCGAGCTGATCAAGCACGTGGGCATGTCGCCCGTGCAGATGACGTTCGCCGACATGATGCCGGCGCTGGCTTCGGGCGGGCTCGATGGCGTGACCACATCGGCCAGCACGGCCGTCGATTCCCGCTTCTGGGAGTTCATGAAGTACGCATACAAGACCAACCACGTGTGGTCGTCCAACGTGGCCACGATCAACCTCGCGGCCTGGAACAAGCTCGCGCCCGAGCAGCGCGCGGCCATCGAGAAAGTCGCGCGCGAGCTCGAGCCCGCGTTCTGGAAGGCGAGCCAGGAGGACGACGCCAAGTCCGTGGCAGTGCTGCGCCAGCACGGGATGCAGGTCGAACCCATGCCCGCCGCCGTGACCGCGGACTTGAAAAAGGCGGCTGCCGAGATGGTCGACGCCTATGGCAAGCGCACGCCGCCGGTGCCGGCCCTGCTCAAGCAATACCGCGACCGGGCAGGCGCTTCCCGATGAGATCCCTGCTCGACGGCATCGATCGATTGTCGCTATGGGGCGCGCGGCTGGCGTGCTGGCTCATCGCTGCCATGCTGGCGCTGATCCTGGCTGAAGTCCTCTCGCGCAAGCTGTTCGACGTGAGCCTGGAGTTCGCGTGGGAATACGCCAGCTACCTGCTGGCGATCTCCTTCCTGGCGGGCAGCGGGTACGTGCTGCGCGCGGGTTTCCACGTGCGGGTGCAACTGGCGCTGAACGCGCTGGCGCCCGGCCGGGCCCGTCTGCTCGACGGCATCGCGACCGCCTTTACCGCGCTGGTCGCCGGATTTTTCGCCTATGCGCTGGTGCGCCTGGCCTATGTGTCCTACGTGGACCAGACCCGCTCCTTTCTGCCCAGCAACTCCCTGCTGTGGCCGTTCCAGGCCCTGTTCGCGCTGGGCGCCGTCGTCCTGGCGCTGCAGTTCGCCGCGCGCCTGGTGCGCGTCATCCTCAACGAGCCCGCCGAGCTGGGTACAGCCGACGCCCCGCTCATCTCGACGGAATAGAACTTGCGATGACAGAAATCGCTCTCGTAGTAGCCGGCCTGCTCATCCTCCTGCTGGGGGCGGGCGTCTGGGTGGGGCTGGGGCTCATGGCGACGGGCGGGATCGGGCTGATGCTGTTCCGGTCCACTCCCGTGGAAGTATTGCTGGGCCAACTGTCGTGGAACTCTGCCACTGTGGCGGAGCTGTCGGCCTTGCCGCTGTTCGTGCTGATGGCCGAAATCCTGTTCCGGACCCGCATCGCGGCCGCGATCTTCGATGCGCTGGCTCCCTGGACCACCTGGCTGCCCGGCCGGCTGGCGCACGTCAACGTGGCGGCGTGCACCGTGTTCGCCGCGGTATCGGGGTCGTCGGCCGCCACGGCGGCAACGATAGGCCGCATCACCTTGCCCGAGCTGACGCGCCGGGGCTATGCCGGTTCGCTGGCCATGGGTTCCCTGGCGGGCGCGGGCACCATAGGTTTTCTCATTCCCCCGTCCATCGTGATGATCGTCTACAGCGTGCTGGCGCAGATCTCGCTGCTGGATCTGTTCCTGGCGGGCATTGTGCCGGGGCTGGTGCTGGCCGCCATGTTCAGCGCCACTATCGTGGTGCTGGTGCTGCTGCGCCCCGGCCTGGTGCCGGCCGGGCGCGAGACGTACTCCTGGGGCCAGCGCGTCGCCGCGCTGAAGAACCTGCTGCCCGTCCTGCTGCTGATCGCCGCCATCATCGGCTCGATGATGACCGGCATCGCCACGCCCAACGAAGCGGCCGCCGTCGGCGTGGTGGGTGCGCTGGCGATCGCCGCCGCCACCCGCGATCTGAGCCTGGCCGCCCTGCGCCAGGCCATGATGGGTACGGTATTCACCTCGTCCATGATCGGCCTCATCGTCATGGGCGCCGGCTTTCTTTCCACCGCGATGGGATACCTGGGCGTGCCGCAGGCGGTCGCGCAAATGATCGAGCCGCTGCACCTGGGGCCGGTGGGGCTCATCGTGCTGATACTGTGCCTTTACCTGGTGCTGGGATGTTTCCTGGACGGCATCTCGGCCATCGTCATGACCCTGCCCATCGTGCTGCCCTTGGTGACCGCGGCGGGCTACGACGCGGTCTGGTTCGGCATCTTCCTGGTGGTGACCGTGGAGATGGCGCAGGTGACGCCGCCGGTGGGCTTCAATCTGTTCGTGATCCAGGGCCTGACCAAGACCTCGGCCATGCAGGTGGCGCGCGCTGCCTTCCCCTTCTTCATCGCGATGGTGGTTTTCACCGGACTGATCGTCGCCTTCCCGCAAATCGTCATGTGGCTGCCCAACCTGAAGTGACCGGCCGCCTTCTGGATTCCCAACCATGAGAGACTACCTTTCCAAACTCCAGGCGCGCGGCGACCTGATCGTCATCGACCGCGAGGTGGATCCCGTCCACGAGCTGGCCGCGGTGGCGGTGCAACTGCAGCGCAAGTCCGGCAAGGCCGTGCTGTTCAACAAGGTCAAGGGCAGCGGCATGCCCGTCGCCATCAACGTCTACAGCAACCATGACCGCTTGTGCGAGATCATCCGCTGCGGCGAGAAGAACTTCTGCGAGCGGCTCGACGAACAGATCCAGGAGGCCGCCGGCGCCAAGGCCTGGCAGCGCGAGGCGCCGGAGGACGACTGGTGCAGCGGCAAGCTGAGCGACCTGCCGCTGCTGACGCACCATGGCCGCGACGGCGGCGCCTACATCACCTCCGGCATATTCGTCGCCAACGATCCCCAGACCGGCGTGCCCAACCTGTCGTTCCACCGCTCGCTCTATGTGTCGGACGACGAACTGCGCATACGCCTGGGCAGCTCGCACGACCTGTACCGCTACCAGCAGGCCGCCGAAGCCCAGGACAAGCCACTCGAGGCCGCCATCCTGGTCGGCGCCCCGCCAGAGGTATTCATGGCGGCGTGCGTATCGCTGCCGCCCGAAGGCAACGAGCTCGCGCTGGCGGCCGCCATGCGCGGCCAGCCGCTGGCCATGCGGCCGTGCAAGACCATCGGCCTGTCGGTACCCGCCGATGCCGAGATCGTCATCGAGGGACGCATCCTGCCCCATGTGCGGCGGCCGGAAGGCCCGTTCGGCGAATTCATGGGCTACTACGTGGAGGTCGGCGACAACCACGTATTCGAGGTCACGCACGTCTCCTGGCGGCGCGATGCCGTCTATCACGGCCTGGTCTGCGGTTCGCACGAAGACCTGCGCCCGCTCGAAGCCGCCACCGCCGCGCGCATCTACAAGCACCTGAAAGGCCAGGTCGCCGGCGTGCTCGACGTGACGTGCCGGCCGACGGTGATGAACACCATCGTCAAGATCAGGAAGCAATACGAAGGCCACGCCCAGCACGTGCTGCTGGCCGCGATGGGCTCGCACCTGGACTACAACAAGCTGTGCGTGGTGGTGGACGAGGACGTCGATATCTACGACATGGAGGAAGTGGTCTGGGCGTTCCTGACGCGCGGCAGGGCCGACACCCGCACCATGGTCATCAAGGATGTTCCGGGTTTCTATCGCGATCCGCACAAGGATCACTGGGGCAGGCTGGGGTTGGACGCGACCAAGCCGTGGGGGCGCGAGGCGGAGTTCGAGCGCAAGCGCATTCCGGGCGACGATGCCGGCATGGCCCTGGCCGATTATCTTGCGCCAGGCCAGCAGCTCTAGGTTTTCTTCACACGGTCTTGTGCGGCGCGCCGGGGCCGGGCGGGCGGTGGGGCGCAGCGAAGCCGGTCCCGCTGCGCGGGACTTCCCGGCGGGAACAGGGCCGGCGGGGCGGGCGCAGAACTCGGACCGGGATAGCCCACTGGGCTATCCCGACTGCCGTCCTCAAACAGCTGCGCCCTTACCTCCCCGCCGACCCTGTTCCCGCCGGCGGCTCCGAATGCGCCCCGCCGCCCGCCCGGCCCCGGCGCACCGCACAAGACCTGCACCGTTAGGCGCCTTGGCCAAATATGGGTTTCGGCACTGCCGTCTCTTTGAGTTGGGTTTGACCTCTCGCCGTATCCCGACCTGCGATCGCCACTGATCATCGCCGTAGTCCTTGGCCGGTGGGGCGGGG
This sequence comes from Pigmentiphaga sp. NML080357, assembly GCF_002188465.1. Lineage (GTDB taxonomy): Bacteria > Pseudomonadota > Gammaproteobacteria > Burkholderiales > Burkholderiaceae_B > Pigmentiphaga. The sequence goes on from NZ_NINW01000025.1 coordinate 27,104, forward strand.
CGGCCCGCTCTCGGGGCGCATTCGGAGCCGCCGGAGTTGGCGCGGTCGGCGGGGAAGCAAGGGCGTGCATGTCTGAGCGCGGCAGTAGGAACAGCCCGGGGGGCTGTTCCCGCGCGAGTTCACGCCCGCCCCGCCGACCGCGCCAACTCCGGGAAGTCCCGGCGGAGCCGGGACCGGCTTCGCTGCGCCCCGAGAGCGGGCCGCCCCGCCCCACCGGCCAAGGACGGATCAAGAACTCAACTCTCCAGCAATTGAAGACTAAGCCATCTGCATGCTATCAATGTCGATTCAGCTAAGCGCCGGCCGCCCCGCATCTCATCAGGCGCTGCTGGCCCGAATCGCCCGCGACGGGCTGCGCCCGGGCTTGCGCCGCACCAGGCTGATCAGCGTCACGAGCACGAAGAGGGCCGTCACCATCTTCAGGTCCGAGGGCTGGAAACCAAAGGCCAGGACCAGCGAGATCAGCTGGAAATACACCACCGACCCGAGCACCGGCGCCGCGACCTGGCGGAAAATGGTGCGGTTGCCGATGATGGCCTCGCCCAGCAGCAGCGACGCCAGTCCATTGATGAGCGTGCCGAATCCCATATTGACGTCGGCAAAGCCCTGGTTCTGCGCCAGCAGCCCGCCGCCCAGCGCGGCGATGAGATTGGCCAGGCCAAGGCCAACCAACGTATAGGCCTTCACGTTGATGCCCTGCGCCCGCGCCATGGCCTGGCTGGAGCCGAGCGCGCGCATGGCCATGCCGTGCTGCGTGCCAAGGAACCAGAAAATCAGGCCGATGAGCACGACGTCGACCGCCGCCAGGAACACGATGCGGTTGGTCAGGCTGCCGTCGTCGCCGGGCAGGTAGGCGAACAGGTTGGGGAAGTTGAACAGCGCCGTATTGGGCTGGCCCATGACGCGGATGTCGATCGAGTACAGCATGGACAGGACCAGGATGCCGCACAGCAGCGTGTTGATCTTGACCTTCTCGTGGATGTAGGCAGTGGCACTGCCGCCGAGGAAACCCGCGAGTGCGCCGATCAGCAGCGCCGAGACCGGTTCGAGCCCGATCACCAGGCACTTGGCGGTCACGCAGGCGCCGAAGGCCAGCGTGCCTTCGCCGGTCATGTCCGCAAAGCTCAGGATGCGGAAGGGAATCATCACGGCGATGGCGATCAAGGCGTAGATGAGGCCCTGCATCATCCCCATGGGAACGAGGTTCAGAAACGTCGATAGGAAATTCATAGGGTTATGCCGCTGCGAGAAGATGGGATTCGTCGTCGAACGCGGCCACCAGGCGCTCGACGGTCATGCCGCGTTTCTGTTCGCCGGTGAGGTCGGCGATGATGCGGCCCTGCTGCATCATGATGAGTCGGTTGCCGTAGGTAATGGCATGGCTCATGTTGTGCGTCACCATGAGCGTGGTCAGCCCGGTCTCGGCCACCACGCGCGAGGTCACCTGCATCACTTTCTCGGCCGTCTTCGGGTCGAGCGCGGCGGTATGTTCGTCCAGCAGCAGCAATTGCGGTTCGCGCAGCACCGCCATCAGCAGCGACAGGGCCTGGCGCTGGCCGCCCGAGAGCAGGCCGGCCTGGGCTTTCATGCGGTTTTCCAGGCCCAGGCCGAAGGTCTCCAGCCGCGCGCGGAACTCGGCCATCATCGCCGTGGTCAGGCCGCGGCCGAAGGTGCGCTTGGCGCCGCGGCGCGCGGCGACGGCGAGGTTCTCCTCGATGCTCAGCGCCGCCGCGGTGCCCACCGAGGGATCCTGGAACACGCGGGAAATGTACTTCGCCCGCTTGTAGGTGGGCAGGCGCGTGATTTCCTGGTCGTCGATGCGGATGAAGCCCGCGTCCGGCAGGACCTCGCCGGCGAGCATGTTCAGCAGTGTCGATTTGCCGGCGCCGTTGCCGCCGACCACGACGGCGAAGTCGCCGCGCTGCAGCGTGAGCGAGACGCCGTCGATGGCGACGCGCTCGTCCGGCGTACCCGCATGGAAGATTTTCTGCAGTTGATGGACGTTTAGCATGGGGATGAAGCCCTGGTACGGAAGCACGTTCATTCGACGAAGCATGCGCAGTTGTCGAACGAAGCGGGGATGGCAAGGCCCAGTTCCTTGAACTTGGCCTTGTTGATGGTGACCACGTAGTCGTCCGGTCCGGGACGCGCGGCAGGAAGCTGCGAGGTGGGCGTGCCCTTGAGCACGCGGTCGGCCAGCACGGCCGCGTTGGTGCCTATCGATTTCAGCGACACGGCGTAGTTGGCGGCGGCCATGCCGCTTTTCACGAATTCGGTTTCCGAGCTCAGGATCGGGAACTTGAGCTGCTTGGCCGCGGCCGCCACGGCGGGGATGGCCGACTGCACCAGGTTCGAGCCGGTGATGTAGGCAAAACCCACGCCTCGTAGCAGCTGCGCGCGCTGCGGAATGTCGCCCACGGCATCGACGCTGACCGGCACGAACTTCAAGCCCGCGCGCTTGGCCGCCTCTTCCAGTTTCTGGGTGGTGACCACGTCGTTGACCTCGCCGGGGTTGTAGAGCGTGCCGAACGACGTGGCCTTAGGAAAGAGTTTCTTGCCGAAGGCGAGCGCGGCATCGAAGTCCTGCATGTCCGAGGCGCCGGTAAAGCGCGTCCCGCCTTGCTGCCAGTTCGGCACCAGGCCTGCCTTGACGGGATCGGTCACCATGGCGAACACCATGGGCGTCTTGCGGTTTGCCACCGCCGAGAGCGCCGTCTGCGAAACCGAAGTGGTGATGGTCAGGATCAGGTCGGGCGACCGCGACGATATCTGCGTGAACATCTGGGGCATCAGCGCCTGGGTGAAGTTCGCGTCGCTATAGACGTAGATGGCGTTCTTGCCTTCCACGTAGCCGCGCTTGGCCATCTCTTCCTTGAAGCCCTCGATGGTTTGCGCGATGGACGGGTGGGGACCGAGGTTGGCGATGCCGATCACGGTTTCCGACATGGCTGCGCAGGAGCAGGCGAGCATGGCTGCCGCGGCCGCGTGGAGGACGGCGGCGCGCGGGGAAAAGAGGCGGTGTTGGAGCATGGCGATGGACTCGGTGGAGGCCCCCGCGGCGGTCGCCGGCACGGGCGCTGTTGAGGGAAGAGAGCCTTGGAATGGCGAATTTTTAGCATCGAACAACGTGCCGTCCCCATGCGTAAAGGGACGAGTCCCGATCGCCTAGATGTTCTTGCTCATTTCCTAGATGGCGCATGCGACGCATGGCCCGGCCCGGCGGCGGGCCGCGCCCGCGCGGCAAATTGTGGCGATGCAACCCGGAATGCTAGGAAATCCGCACCGTGTGCGCCCGCGCTCTTGTTCGGCCGGTGCAACCTCCATAGTCTGCCCGGCGGGAAGGCGAGTCTGTGCGCCTTCCGGCGGTTCGCAAGAACCTCTCCTTCAATTCATCGAGAACACGGGGCCGCTTGGCGCGGAGAAAAGCATGAAGAAATGGTTGGTCGGGGCGGCCGCGGCGGTCGCATGGGCAGGGATTGCGCATGCGCAGTCCAACGTGACGCTTTACGGTTTCCTGTATAGCGGCCTGCGCTATGTGAACAACAGCGCCGGCCATAGCGTGACGGGCCTGGCGACGGGCCCTTCGCGCTGGGGGGCGCGGGGGACCGAGGACCTGGGCTCCGGCCGCTCGGCATTGTTCACGCTGGAGAGCGGCTTCGACATGAGCACGGGCACCTCGCGCCAGGGCGGCCGGCTGTTCGGCCGCCAGGCTTACGTGGGGCTGAACGACAACGCGCTCGGTACGGTGACCTTCGGGCGCCAGTACGACATGGTGGCCTCGTTCCTCGCTCCCTATGTGCCCACCGGCAAGTGGAACGGATACATGGCGCATCCGGGCGATGTCGACAACCTGAACTTCCAGTTCCGGCTGAACAACTCGGTGAAGTACGTGTCGCCCGTGATCAACGGCTTCCAGGCCGGCGCCGTCTACAGCTTCGGGGAAGTGGCCGGTTCGGGCAAGCAGAACAGCGCCCACAGCATGGGCCTGAAGTACAAGTCCGGCGACTTCTCGGCCGCCGCGGCCTACATGCGGGTCAACAACCCGGCCAGCGCCGTCTCCGAAGGCAACTGGAACACCATCCTGTTCCCCGCCCTGACTCCCAGCTCGCAGCGCAGCGCCGCCACCATCAGCCCGCAGTCGATGACTACCTTCGGCGTCGCGGCCGAATACCAGGCGGGCGATTTCAAGTACGCTGCCGCCTATACCCAGAGCCGCTTCGACCGGATGGGCGGGACGGTGGCGGGCCTGCCCGCGACCGACGTCAAATACCAGAACGTCGACGTGAACCTTACCTATTCCGTCAATCCCAGCTGGCAGCTCGGCGCGGGCTATACCTATACCTTCGGCAAGGTCGACGCGACCGGTTTCGAGCCCAAGTATCACCAGATCAACCTGATGACCAACTACTTCCTCTCCAAGCGCACCATCCTGCAACTGGCGGCGATCCACCAGCGCGCCGCCGGCGACGCCGAGAATGCCTACATCCTGTTCGGCAGCACCTCGGGCGCTTCGAGCACCCGCAACCAGACGATGCTGCTGGCTGGCATCTTCCACTTGTTCTGAACCCGTCCCGCCGCAGTGCGCCCGCCTCGCGGGCGCTTTTCCGCTCATGACCCTTCCGACTTCCTCCCGCACCGGCGCCGACATCCTGACCGACACACTCCATGGCTTTGGCGTGCGCCACGTCTTCCACATACCCGGCGAAGGCATCCTCGAGATGGTCGATGCCCTCGCGGCGCGCCATGCCGACATCCGGCTCACCAGCTTCCGCCACGAAGGAGGCATGGCCTATGCCGCCCAGGCGCTGGGCCAGGTGACGGGCCAGCCGGGGGTGTGCCTGGCTGCCAGGGCGCCGGGGGCGCTCAATACGCTGCTGGCCTTGCATACGGCCGAGACCGATGCCGCGCCCCTGCTCCTCATCGTCGGCCAGGCCGCCGCCGGGCAGGCGGGACGCGACCCGCTGGGCGGACCGGACCTGGGCGAAGTGTTCCGGCCGGTGGTCAAGAGCGTGCTGCAGGTGGGGGAGGCGGCGCGGGTGCCGGAAGTCCTGGCCCGGGCGTGGCAGGCGGCGATGTCGGGCCGCCAAGGCCCGGTCGTCGTGGTGGTGCCCGAGAACGTCATGCACGAGAACGCGTGCGTGGCGGACCTTCAGGCCCCCCGGCCCGTGCGCCCGGCGCCGCCGGCGGACGACATGGCCCGGCTGCAGGGCTTGTGCGCCGGTGCGCGCAAGCCCTTGCTGCTGCTGGGAGGCAGCGGCTGGGACGCCGCGGCGCTCGACCGGATGGCCGCGTTTGCCGCCCGTTGCGGCTGGCCGGTGGCGACGGCCTATCGGCGGGGCGACCTGGTCGATCATGCCGATCCCCACTTCGCCGGCGAGACCGGCATAGGCATCGATCCGGTGCTGGCCGAAGGGATTGCCCAGGCGGATCTCGTGCTGGCCGTGAACGTGCGCCTGGGCGAGATCAACACGTTCGGCGCCGGCGGCTTCGGGGGATTCAGGCTGCTCGACGCGCCCCGGCCACGTCAGGCGCTGGTGCACGTGCATGCCGAGGCCGGCGAATTGAACCGGGTGTACCAGGCCGACCTGGCGATCCAGGCGGATCCCTGCGAATTCGCGGCCGCCCTGCAGGCCCTGCCCGTGCAGGCCAGGCCGGACGAGGGCTGGCTGGCGGGCATGCGCGCGGCCAGGGAGCGCTTCGTGGGCAGCGGCGCCTGCGACGCTCCGATCGATCTGCGCAAGGTGTTCGAGCAATTGCGCGAACGGCTGCCGGCGCAGGCCGTGGTGACGGTGGGCGCCGGCGCCTATGCCGTCTGGCTGCATCGCTACTTCGCCTTGCGGCGCGGAGGGCGCATGCTCGGACCGAAGAGCGGCGCGATGGGGTACGGATTGCCGGCGGCCATCGGCGCGGCCCTGGCCGATGCCGCGCGCCCCGTGGTGGCGGTGGCCGGCGACGGCTGTTTCCTCATGCATGCCGAGGAGCTGGCCACTGCCGTGCAGCACGGCCTGCGGATCGTGATCGTCGTCGTGAACAACGGGGGGTACGGCGCCATACGCGGCAGCCAGTTGCGGCTGTTCGGCCGCGCGGTGGGGACCGACCTGCACAACCCGTCCTTCGCCGACTATGCGCGGGCGTTCGGCGCGCATGCCGAGCGCATCGAAGAGACCGGCGCCTTCCTGCCGGCGCTCGAGCGGGCGCTGGATGCGGCGGGGCCGTCCCTGCTGGAACTGGTCCTGCCCGCCACCGTGGGGAAGCCGCAATGAGCCGGTCCGTCATCGTCGTGGGCGCCGGCATTGCCGGCCTGACCGCCGCTTTCCGCCTGCAGCAGCGGGGCTTCCAGGTAAAGGTGCTCGAGGCGGACGACCAGCCCGGCGGGCGTGTGGCGCAGGGTCGGGCGGGGCCGATTCCGTACAACACGGGCGCCCGGCTGCTCTATCCCTTCGGCAGTGAACTGCAGGCCCTGATCGACGAGCTGGGCTTGCGCGATACCCTGGTCCCGCTCAGGAATCTCGGTGCGGATTGCCGCACGGACGACGCGACATACCGGATAGACCTGATGCCGGGCTTCGCGGCACTGCGCACGCCCGGACTGGGGTGGCGCGACCGGGCGGGGCTGCTGCGCTCGGGGCTGCACCTGGCCTGGCTGCGCGGACGCACCGATCCCGATCATGCGGCGTCGGCGCTGGCCTATGACGACGTAACGCTTGCGGACTACATCCGGAAGGTGGCCGGTCGGCGCGTGCTGGAGCGCCTGGTCGAGCCCGTGTTCCGGGGGACGCGCAGCTGGAATCCGGAGGACATCTCCGCCTCGTTCTACCTGAGCACCACCCCCAGCCTGTTGGGCCTCGATACGGTCCACGTGCCGCGGGGAGGCATGGGACGGCTGACCGCCGCGCTGGCCGAGAAGCTCGCCATCGAGTACGGAGCTCGGGTGACCGGCATCATGCGCGCGGCCTCGGCGGCTTCCGTCGTCAGGTATCGCCAGGGCGCCGGCGAATTCGAGGCCGCGGCGGATATCGTCGTCTGCGCGACCCAAGGGCAATACGCGGGAAAGCTGGTTTCCGGGCAATCGGACGAGGAGCGCGCGCTGCTGGACGCCGTGCGCTACAACAGCCTGGGTATCGTCCACTATGCGCTGCGCGGCGAGCTTGCGCCCGCCCTCGAGTTCTCGCTGCGCAGCCGGTCGACCCGCATCGCGACCTGGCAGCAGATGGCGGCGCCCGCCGATGCCGGCGAGGCCAAGTCCATCCTCTATTGCCAGTTGACGCCGGAAGCCGTGCGGGAGGCCCAGGAGCAGGGTTGCACCGACGATGTCGACTGTCTCTTGCGCGCCGAGATACGCGCCCGCATACCGGGTTTCGATCGGCGCCTGGTCTACCGATACAACCAGTGGATCGCTTGCAAGCTGCCCGTCTTCTATCCGGGATATGGCCGCAAGGTCGCGCGGTTCCTGGCCTGGCAGGGCGCCGAGCGTCGCGGCGTCTATTACTGTGGCGACTACCTGGCGCAATCGCTGGTGAATGGCGCCTGCCGCAGCGGCGCCGAGGCGGCGGCCGCCATCGCGCGGCATTGGCGATAAGGCGCGGCTATCCGGCACTGGCGGCGGTGGACAGCTGGGTTGGCCTGCTTGCGCCCGCGGGCATGGATACCCAGGCCAGGGCCAGACTGGATGCGCACCTGAACCACATCCTGCGCGATCCGGCTTTCGTCAGGCAACTGAACGAGCGCGGGTTCGACGTGCCCGCTGTCGATGCCGCGGCGTTGGCAGGGCAGGTCAAGGAAGAGCGCGGCCTGTATCGCCAGGTGATCGACAAGGCGAACATCCGGCTCGATTGAGCCGGATGCCGGCTTCGGCCCGGTTCAGGCCAGCACTTTGGCCATGGACGCGGCCACGTAGTCCAGGTTGGCCTCGAACAGTCCGGCCACGCACATGCGGCCGGACTGGATCAGGTAGACGCCGAACTCGTCGCGCAGCCGATCGACCTGCGCCGGGTTCAGTCCGGTGTAGCTGAACATGCCGCGCTGGTTGACGAAGTAATCCACGTCCAGGTCCGGACGCAGGGCGTGCAGTCGGTCGCGCAGGCCCTTGCGCATGGTATGGATGCGCGTGCGCATCTGCGCCACTTCGCCCTTCCATTCCTCGCGCAGCGCAGGGTCGTTCAGCAGGGTGCTGACCACCCGGCTGCCGAACAGCGCGGGGCTGGAGTAGTTCTTGCGCACCGTGGCCTGGAGTTGGCCCAGCACGCGGCTCGCCTCGTCGGCGGTGGGGCAGACCACCGAGAGTCCGCCCACGCGTTCGCCGTACAGCGACATGTTCTTCGAGAACGAGTTGCCCACCAGCATGGCGATGCCGCGGTTGGCCACTTCGCGCACGACCCAGGCATCCTCTTCCAGCCCATCGCCGAAGCCCTGGTAGGCCATGTCGAAGAACGGGATGGCGTTGCGGGCGACCAGCACGTCGATGATCTTGAGCCACTGCTCGCGCGACGGGTCGATACCCGTCGGGTTATGGCAGCAGGGCTGGAGCAGCACGATGCTGCGCTCGGGCAGCGTTTCGAACGTGGCCAGCATCTCGTCGAAGCGGATGCCGTTGGTGGCCGCGTCGTAGTACGGGAAGGCATGCATGGGGAAACCCGCGCCGCCCAGGATGTTGTAGTGGTTCTCCCAGGTGGGATCGCTGATCCAGATCTCGCTGCCCGGGAAATGCGCCTTCAGGAAATCGGCACCCACCTTGAGCGCACCCGAGCCGCCCAGGGTATGGATGGTCGCCACCCGGCCCTCGGCCACGGCGCGGTGGCCGGCGCCCAGCACGGTTTCCTGGATCGCCTTGCGGTACTGGGCATCGCCTTCCATCGGCAGGTAGACCGCGGGCACCGAGGTGTCGATGCGGTCGCGGGCCTGGCTCACGCTGCCGAGCACGGGCACCTTGCCTTCGCTGTCGTAGTAGAAGCCGATGCTGAGATTGACTTTGTGCTCGCGGGGATCTTTCAGGAAAGTCTGCACCAGCGACAAGATGGGATCGCCGGCATAGCGGGGAACGTGCTCGAACATGGAACAATTTTCCTTGGAACTATCGATCGATTATAGAGCGGCGCCTTTCAAGCGCCGCTCTACCCAGGGCACAGCGGATCCGGCTCCGCCGGTCCGCCAGTGCCGCCCCCTGGGGGGCGCGCGTCAGCGCGTAGGGGGGGTTACAAATTCGTTCTCATCTGCCAGAGCTCTGGGAACAGCACGACCTCCAGCATCTTGCGCAGGTAGCTGACCCCGGCCGTGCCGCCGGTCCCGCGCTTGAAGCCGATCACGCGCTCCACCGTCGTCACGTGGCGGAAGCGCCATTGGCGGAAGGCGTCCTCCAGGTCCACGAGTTTCTCCGCCAGCGCATACAGATCCCAGCAGGCATCCGGATCGGCGTAGACCTTCAGCCAGGCCGCCTCGACCGAGGCGTCGTATTGCGTGGGCAGGGTCCAGTCCCGCGCGAGGCGCTCCGGCGCGATGGCGAAGCCGCGCCGCGCCATCAGCATCAGCGCCTCGTCGTACAGCGAGGGGGCTTCCAGCGCCGCTTCCACCAGTGCCTTGCGCTCGGGGTGATGCGCATGCGGCGCCACCATCGCGGCATTCTTGTTGCCCAGCACGAACTCGATCTGCCGGTACTGGAACGACTGGAAGCCGGACGAGCTGCCCAGGTAATGGCGGAACTTGCTGTATTCCGACGGCGTCATCGTCGACAGCACCGTCCAGGCATGGACCAGCTGCTCCATGATGCGCGAGACGCGCGCCAGCATCTTCAGGGCCGGCTCCACCTCGCTGCGCTGGATACACGCGCGGGCCGCGAACAGCTCGTGCAGCATCAGCTTCATCCAAAGTTCGCTGGTCTGGTGCTGGATGATGAACAGCATCTCGTTGTGGTCGGGCGACAGCGGATGCTGGGCGCCCAGCAGCTGGTCTAGGCCGAGGTAATCGCCATAGCTCATGGACTTGGAGAAGTCCATCTGCGCGTTGTGCCACGAGGCGGGGGATGCGTCGGTGTCTTGCCGGGAGGCAGTCATGGAGGAACGTCCTGGACGATGGGTCGTTGAAACGGAAGCGGGGTGGTCAGCGCAGCGGCCGCAGCACCGCGCGCACGGGACTCGCGTCCAGCGTGGCGAAGCGCAGCGGCAGGGCAATCAATTCGTAGTCGCCCTCGGGCGCCTGGTCTAGCACCAGGCCCTCGAGGATGGCCATGCCCGCGGCATGCACCGCGCGGTGCGCGTCCATGGTCTTGGATTCCTGCGGGTCGATCGAGGGCGTGTCGATGCCGACCAGCCGCACGCCATGCCGCGCCAGGAGCGCGATGGCGGCAGGCGCGATCGCGCAAAAGCCGCTGTCCCAGTGCTCGACCGGATTGCGGGCATAGGTGCGCAGGAGCACGCGCGGCGGCAGGTCCGCCAGGGCGTGTTCGATATGGCGCGGTTCCACCCGCGGACCGGCATCCAGGCAGTGGATGACGCGGGCGGGGCCGAGGTAGGTGTCGAGTGGCACGGCGCCGATGGGTACGCCGTCGCGTGCGTAGTGCAGCGGCGCGTCGGCATGGGCGCCGGTGTGGGGCGACAGTGTCACGCGCCCGACGTTGACGGGACAGGCGCCTTCCATGCGCCAGACCTCGGCTTGCTGGAACGGGGTGTCGCCCGGCCAGACCGGGGTCGCGGGGGAAAGCGGGGGGCTGATGTCTATCAGGGGCATGGCGTCGCGGCTAGGGGGCGGCGTGCGCGGGCCGCGACGCCGTGTGTTCAAGCGGAATCTTATCGAAGCGGCCGTCGAATGTGCTGGCATTTTCGACGCCCGTGCAAGGCTGAATTCGAATAAAATTCGAAATTCAAAAAGAAAGTTGAAATCTAATGCGAATAAAATTGGACCGTCTCGACATGCGCATCGTCGAGTGCCTGCAGCGCGACGGCCGCATCAGCAACCAGGACCTGGCGGCCAAGGTCTCGCTGTCGCCATCGGCGTGCCTGCGGCGCGTGAAACTGCTGGAGGAAGCGGGCATCATCCAGGGCTACAGCTGCGTGCTGGACTACGCCAAGCTGGGCCTGGAAGTCGAGGCCGTGGTGCACGTGTCCATGCGCCACGAGGTGGAGGGGTGGCACGAAGCCTTCGTGGCCGCCATCAAGGACTGGCCGGAAGTGCTGTCCGCCCGCATCGTCACGGGCGGGGCCAACTACATGCTGGTGGTCAGGGCGCGGGACGTCAGCCACTACTCCGACTTCATCGTCAATCGGCTGTACCGCGCGCCCGGCGTGCGCGACATCGAGTCCAACATCGTGCTGGGCTACATCAAGCGCTCGGCCTCGCCCTTCGACGTGCTGGACCCGGAGTGAAACGGGCTACTTGTTGACCACCCCGAACGCCACGATCTCCACCTTCATGCCCGGCACGACCAGGGCGGCGACGGCCGCGCTGGAGCGGCTGGGGTAGGGCGCGGTGAAGAACTCGCGGTAGACCGCGTCGATGGCCTTCATGTCGTTGACGTCGGTCATGTAGATCAGCACCTGCGTGACGTCGTCCAGCGTGCCGCCCGCGGCCTCGACCGCCGATTGCAGGTTGCGGAAGGTCAGGCGGGCCTGGTCCTCGATCGGGCCGGTGTCGATGCTGCCGTCCTTGCGCACCGGACCTTGCGAGGTGAACAGGATCCCGCCGCTGCGCACCGCCCAGGAAAAAGGCTGGCCCACATCGGGCAGGCCGACGTCGATGACTTCTTTCATGCTGTTGCTCGCTTTCTGACGGAAAGCGCAGATGCTCCCATGAAATCGCGAGATTGCACAGGGCGCTAGCCCAGCGCCGCCTCGATGTCCGGCTTGATCGACTCCGGCTTGTCGGTAGGCGCGTAGCGCGCGACGGGCTCGCCCGAGCGGTCCACCAGGAACTTGGTGAAGTTCCACTTGATGGCCTCGGTGCCGAGCACGCCGGGCTTGGCGTTCTTCAGCCAGCGGTAGAGCGGGTGGGCCGACTCGCCATTGACGTCGATCTTGGCGAACATCGGGAAGGTGACGTCGTAGTTGAGTTTGCAGAAGTTGCGGATCGTCTCGTTGCTGCCCGGTTCCTGGTGGCCGAACTGGTCGCACGGGAAGCCCAGCACTTCCAGGCCGCGGTCGCGGTACGAGCGGTACAGCGCTTCCAGTCCCGCGTACTGGGGCGTGAAGCCGCATTGGGACGCGACGTTCACGATCAGCAGCACCTTGCCGCGATAGTGGTCGAGCGAGACTTCCTTGCCTTCGATGTCGCTGGCGGAAAAATCGTAGACGGTCGTCATGGCGGCTCCTGGGCTGGATGGGGTGCCGCGGCCAGGGGGGCGATGCATGGGGCCGCCGGCGCACGGGCGATATCCGGGAGGCGCGAGGCCATGTCAGGCAAGGCGCCCGTACCCGTCAGGCGGATCATCAGCGCTTCCCGGCGCGTCGTCAACTCCGCGGCGCACACGGCCGCGGAGTGGGGAAGGCTGGCGCGGCTGTGCCGGTGCCGCTTATTCGGGTTCGACGCCGGAGCGCTCGACCAGAGTTTTCCACCGTTCCATGTCGGCGCGGATGCGCGTCCCCAGTTCGTCGGGGGAACCGAGGGCCACTTCCAGGCCTTGCTGGCGCAGTGCGTCACGGACGTCGCTGGATGCGAGTGCCTGCCCGATGGCACGATGCAACCGCTCGACCACCGGGCGCGGCGTGCCCGCCGGCGCAAGCAGGCCGATCCAGGGCGCGAACGGGAAGTTGGCGTACCCCACTTCCTGCAGCGTGGGAATGGAGGGAGCCAGCGGCGAGCGGCGGTCGGCAATGACGGCGACCAGCCGCAACTTGCCCGCCGTGACATGGGGCAGCGCCACGTTCAAGGACAGCAGCGCGACCTGCACCTGCCCGCCGATCAGGTCGGTGACCAGGCCCGACATGCCCTTGTACGGCACGTGCAGCATGTCGATCTTGGCGGTCTGCTTGAACAGTTCCATCAGGAAATAGTGAGGTGTCCCAAGCCCTGGGGAGGCGTAGGACAAGCCCCCGGGGCGAGTCTTGGCCAGCTCGACGAGGTCGGCGAGGGAGTTGGCGGGCAGCGACGGCGTGACGGCAAGCGCCCACGTGCCGTTGGCTACCATGGCAATCGGTGCGAAATCTTTCGATGGCGAGAACGTGACGTGCTTGTACAGATACGGGAGCATCGTGATGGTGTCGGCGGTCGACAGCAGGGTGTGTCCGTCGGCGGGCGCCTTGGCGACTCCAGCGGTGCCGATGGTGCCGCTGGCGCCGACGCGATTCTCGACCACGACTGGCTGGCCCAGGGACCGCGCCATCTCCGGCGCCAGTTTCCGGGCGATGAGATCGCCCCCGGCCCCGGGCGTGTAGGGAACGACGATGGTGATCGGCCGCGAGGGAAACGGCTGCGCGCAAACGGTTCCCGTGATGGCGGCGAGCGCCGCGGTGCACAGTGCCAGGAAGTTCTTCATGTCAGGCCTCCTCCGTGCTGGCCGCCGCGCGTTCGCCATCCGGCTGCGGCGCGAGGCCGATCAGTCCCGCCATGTTGTCGTAGCAGATCTTGCGATGGATGTCGGGGGGCAGCGCCAGGCTTCGGATAGCCCGCAGTGTGTCGCGGATGAAGCCTGGTCCTCCTTCCGGATCGAAGGGGCAGTCGCTTGCGAACAGGACCTGATCGCCACCGAAGAAGTCGAGACCGCAGCGGATGGCCGACGCCGATCCGCCCACGGCCGTGTCGCCGTAGAACTGGCGGAAGCAGTCGACGGGGCGGGTGCCCAGCATGTCCTTGATGTAGCCGAGGTCTTCATCGGCCGTGCGCACGCCGATCTGGTCCCACAGGGTGCCGATGCGGCCCTCGAAGTAGGGAATCATCCCGCCCAGGTGGTGAGTGATGATCTTCAGGCCGGGCAGGCGCTTCAACAGTCCGGAGAACACCAGGCGCGCCATTGCCGCGCTGGTTTCGTAGGGCCAGCCGAGGACCTGCCATATCTCGAAACGCGACTTGTCTTCCGTCGGATAGTCGGCGAAGCGGCTGCCGCGATGCGGGTGCAGCCAGATGGGCACGTCGTGGAACACAGCCCGCTCGAACAGAGGCAGGAAGCGGGGATGGTCCAGCGCCACACCCTGCACATTGCTTTCTATCTGTATGCCGGCGGCGCCGAGTTTCAGCACCGCGCGGTCGAATTCCTCGAGCGCCGCTTCGATATTGTTCAAGGGCAGGCTGGCCACGAAGGCCGGAAAGTACCGGGGATGGCGGTCCACGAGTTCGGCCAGCCCATCGTTGCCCAGCCGGGCCAGGGCCGGCGACTCGTCCGGACCCACTACGTTGTCGGCCGAAGGCTGGGATAGCGAAATCACCTGCTGGTAGTTGCCGAAGCGCTTCATCATTTCGATCCGGAGCGGAACATCGTAGAGCATCGGCACTGTACCGAGGCGCTTGGCGATGTCGCGATTGGTCGAGAGCCGGGCGACCTGCTCCAGGTAGGCCGCGGGCATGAGATGGGTGTATGCGTCGAGGATGGGCAGGTCGTCCATCGGTGTCTCCTTTGTTTCTTGTGGTTTGGATGAGCGGAACGCGCGGTCAATCCGTGCGGGCGGCCCGGACATTGCCGCGGCCCCGCTGCGAGGGGCGTTCGTCCATGGTGTGGCGATCCCCTGCGCGGAAGACGTCGTCGTGCTGGAAGCCGTCGTAATGCTGGATCTCCCACCAGTTGTGGTCGAGATCTTCGAGGTAGAACGAGTACACGCCGTGCTGGTTCCTGATCGACAGGACCTGCCGGATTTCGTATTCCGCCTGTAGCGAGCGGGCGGCTTCCCAGGCGGCTTCCACCTCGCCGGGCGTGGCCACGTCCAGGCCCCAATGCTGGAACACGTTTGCAGGCCTCAGGCGCTCGCCCACCTCCAGGCAGACGATGTGGAACTTCATGCCGCAACGGATGGAGAGTCCGCGCACGGCATGGTGCACGCATTCCAGTCCCAGGAATTCTTCGTAGAAGCGCCGCGATTTCTCTATGTCGTAGCACTCGAGCGTCCCGTGCGAGAGCACGTAGGGGTGGACGATCGCGCCATCGTTGGGCGGGGCGAAGGCGGCATGGTCGATGCGTGGATGCATGGAGGGTCTCCCTCTTCGTTCGTGGTGGCGTCCCGCTATCAAGCCGGCGCGATGTCGTTGCTCAATACGCCGATGCCGCCGATTTCGACCTCGACCGTATCGCCCGGCCGCATGAAGACTTGCGGATCCCGGCCGAAGCCGACGCCCGCTGGCGTGCCGGTCAGGAGAATGTCGCCGGGCTGGAACCGGTACCACTGCGAAAAATGCGCAATCGTGTCGGCGATACCGTGAATGAGATCGCCCACACTTGCCGATTGCATGACGCGCCCATTCAGCCGGGTGACGAGTTGCAGCGACGAAGGATCGGGAACTTCGTCGCGCGTGGCCAGCACCGGTCCCATCGGGGTGAAGCCCGGAAACTGCTTGCCCATGATGTTGGTTTCCCAGCTCTGCCGCCCTTCGGCGGCCGTGCACGCGGCAAGCACGCCCGGCATCCAGTCGCGGGCCGAGACGTCGTTGGCAATCGTGTAGCCGGCGACATGGTCGAGGGCTTGCTCTGGCGCCACGCCATGGCACGTGCGTCCGAAGACCACGGCCAGTTCTCCTTCGTAGTCGACCTGCGCTGTGCGGGCCGAAACGGGAATGCGCGCACCGGGGCCCGTCACGCTGTCGGGACTCTTGAGGAAAGCGGTCGGATGCGGCGGCGAACCTCCGCCCATCTCCTGGACGTGGGAGCGATAGGCGCGCCCGGCCGCGAGAATCAATCGAGGGTCGGGAACGGGGGCCAGCAGTGGTGTCGCGTCGAGGCGGGTCAGGGCGCCGAGGCGTCGCAATCGCTCCTGCCCGTTCGCGTCCATGTTTTCCACTCGCCGGACCAGGCGATGCGCAACCTCCAGCCCTTCAGGGCCGGCGAGGAGGATGCCGCGCACGGTCGGCGGCAGCCAGGCTTCGATTGTGCCGGAAGCGGCGGCGCGGCCCAGGTGCAGAATCTCGCCGGATGCCACCATGGCGCCGGCCGTTCCTCCGGGGATTGCGTCGATCGTGACCAGCTTCATGGGGCCTCGCAGGGAAAAAGGGTATCGGGATCGCCGCCGGAAACCGCTCCAGGCGCGAGAAGGCTTTCAACGTGCGGAAATCATTGGAGCATTAAATGGTAGTTTAAACAACCTTTTCGGGCCGGCAAGAGCCCTAGGGAATTCCCCCGGGATGTATCGTCAGCGCGGTTCGGTCTTGAGCGTTGCGCGCTTGCTGACCCGACGGGCCACCGTGATCTTGCGATTCACTGCGGCCGAGGGCGAAGCGCCCGCGAGCGCGTTCTGGTAGACGGCGCGCAGCGTGCGAAATGTGGTTTCCACGTCGGCGTCCGGAATGCCGGTCAGCCATTTCCGCTGCAGCGTGCGCGTCAACGGCGAGAACTTGCGGACGATGGCCCGGCCGGCAGGCGTGATGGCCACACTCGTGGCGCGCTTGTCGCCGGGTTGCGCAGTGCGGACGACGAATCCGCGTTCTTCGGCGAGCGCCACGGTCCGCGACAGATACGACAGCTCCGCCCCGGTATGGCTGGCGAGCTCGCTCAGCGACTGATGGTCGCGATCGTTCAGCGTGGCAAGGACCCGCCAGAGGGAAAGGGAAATGTCGTCCACCTTCAGCTCGTCGCTGAAAGTGGCCTCGATGATGTGCGCGGCGCGGTGCAGCAGGTATCCCAACGAGTTTTCGAGGTGGTCGTTGGAACGGCTGTCTTTTTTTGCCATGAGTCGATGATGCTTGCGCGCGCTGGGCTTCCCGGGGAAGCGCCTAGCGCACGAGCTGGTTGATTTCGATGATGGGCATCAGCACGGCCAGGACGATCAACAGCACGAAACCCCCCATCAGAAGAATCATCAGCGGTTCCAGCAGCGCCGTCAACGCCATGGCGCGCCGCTCGACCTCGCGCGACAGCGTCTGCGCGGCGCGCTCGAGCAGTTCGGGCAGGGTACCTGTCTTCTCGCCGCTGGCGATCAGGTGCACGAGCAGCGGTGGGAAGGTTTTCTGCACCTGCAGGGCGGAGGCGAGCGATACTCCTTCGCGCACGCGCGAGGTCGCATCGTCCACGCTGGCGCGCAGCCGGTCGTTGCCCAGTGTCTGGCGGGACGCGTCAAGCGCGCGCAGCAGCGGCACGCCGCTGCCGGTGAGGATCGCGAGGGTGGAGGCGAACCGGGCGGCATCCAGCCCGAGGATGAAACGGCCGGCAAGCGGCATCTTCAACAGCCTTGTGTGCCATGCCAGTCGCGTGGCCGGCTGGCGCAGCATCATGCGCCAGCCGGTGAGGGCGGCGGCAAAGACGATCGCGACCAGCCATCCCCAACTGCGGACGAAGTCGCTCAGGCCCAGCATGACGCGCGTCAGCATCGGCAGTTCCTGCCTGGCCTGGGAAAAGGCGCTGACCACCTGGGGCACGACGTAGCCCAGCAGGAAGATGACGATGCCCACCGACACCAGGGCCACCACGGCCGGGTAGATGAAGGCGGTCAGGACCTTGGTGCGCAGCGCATTGCGTTCCTCGATGTAGTCCGCCAGCTTCTCCATGACGTGGGCGAGGTCGCCGGACTCTTCTCCCGCCGCGACCAGCGCGCGATAGATCTCGGGAAAATCGCGCGGCCGCGTCGCCAGCGCATCGGCCAGGCGGTGGCCCGCCCGTACATCGGCCCGCACGCTGGTCAGGACCTCGGCGATGTGCTTTTTCTCCGCCTGTTCCGCGGTGGCGGTCAGCGCCGCGTCCAGCGGCAGGCGCGCCGCGAGCAGGCTGGCGAGCTGGCGCGTGGCCCAGGCCAGCTCGGCGTCGGACATCCGGGCGCCGAACCATGCCCGCGATCCGCCGCCGCTGCGCTGCGCGCCGGCCTCTTCCACCGCGAGCGGCGTCAGCCCCCGCGCACGCAACTGCGCGCGCGCCGCGCGCGGACTGTCGGCATCGATCAGCCCGCGGTCGAGCTTGCCCAGGGCATCGGCAGCTTCGAAGCGATACGAAGGCATGTCAGTTCCTATACATCCCTGGTCACGCGTATGACTTCCTCCGGCGAGGTCTCGCCGGAGGCGATCCAGCGCTCGCCGTCCTGCCGCATGGTACGCATGCCGGCGGCTTGGGCGGCGTTGCGCAGTTCCTGTTCTCCCGCGCCCTCGTGGATCAATTGCCGTTGCGCGTCGTCCACCGTATAGAGTTCATGGATGCCGGTACGGCCGAGGTAGCCGGTATGGCTGCAGTTGGCGCAACCCACCGGCCGGTACACGGTGCGCCCGTCCGGTTCGGTATGCGGCTGCTTGCAATCGGGGCACAGGCGCCGGACCAGGCGCTGCGCCAGCACGCCCAGCAGCGAGGACGACAGCAGGAAGGGCTCCACGCCCATGTCGGTGAGACGGGTCACGGCCGACACGGAATCGTTGGTGTGCAGCGTGGCCAGCACCAGGTGGCCGGTCAGCGAGGCCTGGACCGCGATCTGCGCCGTTTCGAGGTCGCGGATCTCGCCGATCATGATCACATCGGGATCCTGCCGAAGGATGGCGCGCAGTGCGAGCGCAAAGCTCATGTTGATCTTGGCGTTGACCTGGGTCTGGCTGATGCCGGGCAGGTCGTATTCGATCGGGTCTTCCACCGTCAGGATATTGGTGGTCGAGGCATCCAGCCGTCCCAGGGCGGCATACAGCGTGGTGGTCTTGCCGCTGCCGGTGGGGCCCGTCACCAGGACGATGCCGTGAGGCTGGTGGATGAGCCGGTCCAGTTGCGCGAGCAGCCCGGCGTCCATGCCCAGGCGCGACAGCTCGAGCCGGCCCGCCTCCTTGTCTAGCAGGCGCAGCACCGCGCGCTCGCCGTGGCCGGTGGGCAGCGTCGACACCCGCACGTCGATCGGCCGGCCGCCCACGCGCAGCGCGATGCGGCCGTCCTGCGGCAGGCGCTTTTCCGAGATGTCGAGGTTGGCCATGATCTTGATGCGGGAAATCAGCGCCGCGTGCAGCGCCTTGCGCGGGCTTACCACGTCGCGCAGCGTCCCGTCCACGCGGTAGCGCACCACCGAATGGGTCTCGAAGGGCTCGATGTGGATGTCGCTCGCCCCGTCGCGCGCAGCCTGGGTGAACAGCGCGTTGATCATCCGGATCACGGGTGCGTCATCCTGCGTCTCGAGCAGGTCTTCCACTTCGGGGATGTCCTGCATCAGCCGCGCGAGGTCGATCTCGTTCTCGGCGGCCCCCACCACCGCCGCGGCATCTCCGGTGTCGGCGTACGCGGCGGTCAGCCGGGTTTCCAGCTCGGCGTCGGAAATCCGCGTGATCCGCACCGAGCCGTGGCGCCGCTGGATCTCGGCGATGGCCCATGCGGGCGTGCGCGGGCTGACCGTCAGCAGATTGCCCTCGGGCCGCATGCTGAGCAGCGCCCGCTGCGCCCGGGCCCAGGAATAAGGTAGAGGATTCATAGCCCCCCCCTACGCGCTGCCGCGCGCCCCGCAAGATGACGGCACTAGACCCAGGGCGCCGCGGATCCGGCTCCGCCGGTCCGCCAGCGCCGCCCCCTCGAGGGGGACGCGCGAAGCGCGGAGGGGGTGGGCCCTCATCGCGTCACGATCTCGGCCGCGTAGCCGAGATCCCTGAGTGCCGCCAGCGTGGAGTCCACCGTGACGCGGTCGCGCGCCACGCGCATCCGCACATCCCATCGCAGCGGATCGTCGTGTACCACGTAGGCGCTCATGCCGGCGTCGGCGATGCGGCGCGCGGCGAGTTGGGCTTCGTTCTCCGACGGTGCGCCGATGACCTGCAGCACCAGCGTCGGGTCGGTCGATTGCAGCGCCGCGATGTCGCGCGGGACGATGGTCGGCGGCACGTTGCCCGCGCCGGCGTTGCCGTTGGGGATGGGATCGCCCACGCCCGGCACGCGTGGCGGAAGCTGCGGCGCCTGCATGTCGGGCAGCAGCCAGTGCGAACCGGGTTGCGACAGTCCTTGCTGCGTGCGCATGTATTCGTAGCGGTCGATCATCAGGTTGCTGTTGGACCCGCCCTCGCGCACCACGTAGGGCCGCAGGAACACCATGAGGTTGGTTTTCGTGCGCTTGCGATTGTCGTAGCGGAACAGGGCGCCGATGCCCGGAATGTCGCCCAGGCCCGGCACTTTTTCGACTCCGCCGGTAACCTGGTCCTGGATCAGTCCGCCGATGACGATGATCTGGCCGTCGTCCACCAGGACGTTGGATTCGATCGCGCGCTTGTTGGTGATGATGCCGGCGCTGTTGCTGCGGCTGTCGTCGACGCTGCTCACTTCCTGGTAGATGGCCATCTTGACCGTTCCGCCCTCGGATACCTGCGGCTTGACCTTGAGCGTCAGGCCCACGTCCTTGCGCTCGATGGTCTGGAACGGGCTGACGGTGGAGGTGCCGGTGGTCTGGGCGTACTGGCCGGTGATGAAAGGTACGTTCTGGCCGATGATGATGCTCGCCTGCTCGTTGTCCAGCGTCAGCAGGTTGGGCGTGGAGAGGATGTTGGCGCCGGCCTGGGTTTCGAGGGCCCGGGCGAGGAAGCCCAGGTTGGTCACCTGGCCGATGCCCGGGATGTTGACCGAGCCCTTGGCGATGCCGATGCTCAGGCCCTTGCCGATGGAGCCGATGTTCTGCGCGGTGCCGATGATGTTGGAGCCGGTGCCGCCGAAGCTGGTCCCGCCCACCACCGACGTACCGTTGCCGGCGTTGAGATTGCCCAGCCCGGTCAGCCACTGGATGCCGAATTCGGCCGCCGTTTCGGCGGATACCTCCACGATCAGGCTCTCCACGAAGATCTGCGCGCGGCGCACGTCGAGCTGGTCGATGATCTCGCGCAGGCTGCGGTACAGCGGTTCCGGGGCGGTAATGATGAGCGTGTTGGTGGTGGCGTCCGCCTGCACGGTGGCGCCGCCGCCGGTGAAGACGGTGGAGCCGGCCTGCGTGGTCCCGGTACCCAGCGTGCCCGAGGAACCGCCCAGCCCGGTGGTGCCGCCCAGCGTGCCGGATGTGTTCGTATTGCTGGTGCTGGTGTTCAGGCTGTTCGCCGTGCTGTTGCCGCCCAGGCCGGTCGAGCTGCCCGCAAGCCCGCCGCTCATGCCGCTCAGGCTGCCCGTGCCGCCCAGCGTGCCGGTGCCCGACTGTCCGGTCAGCACGCCGCGCAGCACTTCCGCGAGCTTGACCGCTTCGGCGTTGCGCAGGTAGACGACGTGCATGTTGGTGGCCCGCGCCGAAGGATTGTCGAGCTTGGCGATCAGGTCGCGCGCGAGCTTGTTGCGCGCCGGGCTGCTCGCGCGCAGCAACACGCTGTTGGTGCGCGGGTCGGCCACGGCGGTGATGCGTTGCGTCGCATCGCCGCCCGTGCCCGGATCCAGCAGCTTGGTCACCATTGCCGCCACGTCCATGGCGATGCCGTTCTTGATCTCGATCAGGTCGGTGGCGATGGCCGACGGCGTGTCGACGCTGGCGATGACGTTGGCGATGCGCTGCAGGTTGTCGGCGTAGTCGGTGATGACCAGCGTGTTGTTGCCGGGGTAGGCGTTGATCGGATTGTTGGGTGCGATCATCGGCCGCAGTACCGGCACGAGGTTGGTCGCGCTTTCGTAGTTGAGCTTGAACACCCGGGTCACGAGCTGGCCGGCGTTGCCCGACGCGCCGCCGCTGGTGACGGGGCTGCCCTGCAGCTTGGCGTCCGCCTCGGGCACCACCTTGCTGACGCCGTCGACTTCCACAACCGCGAAGCCTTGCATGCGCAGCGCGCCCAGCAGCATCCGGTAGGCGGTATCGCGATTGACCGGGTTCTCGGACACCAGGGTCAGCTGGCCCTTGACCCGTGGATCGACCAGGAAGGTTTTGCCCGTGAATTGACCGAGCGCGCGCACCACGGCTTCCAGTTCGGTATTGACGAAGTTGAGCACCACGCCGTCGGCGGCCGCGACGTTGCTCGCGCCGGGAGCGGCGGCCGCGCCGGCCGGAGGCATGGCCAGCGCCAGCAGGGCCGAAGAGACCGCCGCAGCCAGTGTCCGGGCAAGGGGCGGCTGGGCCGGTCGGATTCGGAAAGAGGCTTGGTTGAGCATAGGCATGATGTTATCGGCCGATTTGCAGGATGGAGTCGTCTCCCGAGCGGCGGCCCAGCGCGGACAGCGTGCTTTGCAGCGCGGCGCGGGCCTCGGGCGAGGCATTGGAAGCGGGGCGGGCGACCCCTTTGAAGCTGAAGCCGGCGCGGGCGGTCCAGCGGCCGGTGCCCTCCATGGTCAGCGGCCCGGACAGCGTGGAAAGAGCGAGCGATACCGCGCTGCCGGCGTCCCCCGTCAGGCGTACGCGGTAATGGCCGATGGGCCGGAGCAGCGACAGCGCGGTGCCGGCGTTGCTCCATTCGGCGTCGAGGATCTCGCCGGCGGGAATGCGGCCGTTCAGGCGCAGCGAGGGCCATTTCAAGCGCAGCTCGCCGGTGGGCCGCAGGGTGTTGAAGGGCGCTCCGAGTTGCGCCAGCGTCGAGGCGGGCAGCTTCAGCGTACGTCCGGACATCAGGAGGCCGTTGGTCTGCAGTCGCAGGCTCAGCGGGCCGTCCAGCCAGGGATGGCGGATTTCCACCAAGGGGCCGCCCGCCCATTTCGTCTGCCATTCGACGGGCGTGGGCAGGGTGCTGCGGGCTTCGGGAAAGCCCAGCGCGAGCAGCGCGCTGCCGCGCCAGAGCGTTCCGGAGGCGTCGACCACGGCCAATGGCCATTGCGCGGGCAGGAGCGCGATCAGCCAGCGAGCGGGAAGCACCGCCAGGGCGGCCGCCACGGCGACCACGACGCACAGGAGTATCTTGAGCCAGGTGCGCATCAGCGGCCCTGTCCGGCCGTCGCCGGGGTAAATACCAGTATGCCGGAGGCCTTGCCGGTCAGCAGGCGGCCGTTCTCGTCTGTGGGGCGCTCGAGGTCCGCCTCGGCCAGCTGCAGGCGGGTCTGGCCCGGCACCGAGGCCAGCCATTGCATGAGACCGGCAGCCTGGACCTGGTCGAACGAGACCTGCCAGGCTTCGCCGGCCGGTCCCGATGGCGGCGACGCGGGCGTGACCTCGGCGGCGATGCCGGCGCGGTCGAGGCTGTCCGCCAGCGCCTGGCGCGTTTCTTCGGCCGTCATCCTGCCGCTGGTCACGCGTTGCAGGCTGCGCGCCTCGGCCGTCAGCGCGTCGACCCGGGCCGCCTGCGTGCGCAGCAGCGGCAGCTGTTTTTCCAGGTGGGCGTAGCGGGTCCAGGCCGGTTCCACGAACAGCAGGAACACGATGGCGGCGCCCGCCACGGCGCCGGCGATCGTGAGCAGGCGGCGCTCGCGCGGCGCCAGGCGGGCCCAGCGCCGGCTGGCGTCGGCGCCGAGCCGGACCAGCGCAGGCGGCATGGAGAGTCTGAAAGTGGGCAAGTTCATCGTGGCGGGTTGTCCTGTTGGATGCGCACGCCGGCTTGGCCTGCCGGCCGCGCGGCACCCTCCGCGCCGGCGCTCGCGGCCGACCGGATGATCCATTCGCCGTCGTCGTTGGCGACCTGCAGTCCCAGGCTCTGGGCACGCTGCGTAATGGCGGGATCGATCTCTTTCTGCGCGGCGGGCGTGGGCGCCGGCGCAGGCGATGCGGCGGGCTCCCGGCGCGGCATGAAGCGCCGCAAGCCCTGCGCTTGAGGCTGCTTGGGCTGGGCGGGCGCGGCGCCGGCCTTCTCGACCATGCCTATGCCGTCATCCACCAGCCGCAGCCGCAATTCGCCGGGCACATAGCGCAAGGCGGTCACGTTGTTCGAGGCGGCCGGCAGCAGTTGCGCGGCGGCCAGGGCCAGCGGCAGGAAGTCTGAAGAGCCGAACTCCCCGCCCGCGGCGCGCAGGGCATCGCGGCGCTGCTCCGCCTGCCGCAGCGGATCGAGCACCACCGGAATGTCCGGGAAGGCCGCCTTGACCTGCGCGGCCATGCGCTGGCGCAGGGCCGCCTCTTCGCGTCCCAGCTGCCAGGCGTGCACATTCAGGCCCAGGAGCCAGACCGCCGCCGCCGCGGCCGCCCAGGCCGCCGGCCGCCGCCACGGCGAATGGCCCCGCCGGTTCGGCTGCAGTTCGGGTAGCGCCAGCGACCAGCCCGGCGCGGGACCTTGCCATCGGGCCGCCGTGGGCAGGGCCCGGCGCTCGACGCCCGGCAGGTCGGGCCAGGCGACGGGCGGCGGGTCTATCCAGGCCACGACGGCCGGGCTTTCTTGTTCGAGCGCGGGCAGCAGCGCCGCCACCGCCGGATCGGCGTCGCTCGTGGCCAGCGGGTCGACGGCCCAGACCTGGCCGCTTTGCAGGCCCGTGCGCACCACGACGTGTTCGCCGCGCGCGAGCACCGTCCATCCCGTGTCGGTAGGCGGCAGCGCCAGCGGCGCCGGAATCAAGGCATCGGCCGGCAGGCCGCAGTCCGCCAGCAGACGCAGAGCACGCGCCAGCGGCTCGCGGGCGGTCCACGCCACGACCACGGAGCCGTCGCCGGCGCGCGGACCATGGGCGACGGCCAGGCTCTCGATGTCGCCCAGCAGCATGGGTTCGACCGCCCCGGCAACCGCGGCCGGCAGCCGATGCGCGGGCAAGGGCGGCACCGTGACCGAGGTCATGACGCTGTCCGCAGGGTGCAAGATGCCTTCGATCCGGCTCGGCGGCACCGCCGCCGCCAGTTCGGCCAGCGGCAGCTCCCCGGTGCGCTGGACCGCGTGCTGCCGATCGAGCAGCGCGAAGGCCACCCGTGAGTCGGCATGCAGCATCGGTAGCGCGGGCAGCTCTAGCCGCAACGTTGTCTTCAATTGGTCTCCCTTTTCCAGACCACGGTCGGTGAATTGGCATTGGCGCGCGATACGAGCGCCTGCATTGTGACGGCTGCGCGTTCCAGCGTCACGGTACCCGATACCATGAACCACTTGCTGGCCGTGACGATCTGCGAGTCGCTGATAGTAATGTCAGGATTGGCCAGGCGGTTGCCGAAATCGGCACGATCGTTGAACCAGGTGCCGGCGTTGCGTTGTTCGGTGATGGCGCGGGCCTGTCCCAGCGACAGGCCCGGGACGACCGCGGCGAGCACTTCGGGCGGCGCGGTATTGGCGTTGACCGCCGTGATTTCGGGAAGGACGGTGACGTAGGGCCGCAGGGCGTCGATGGTTTTCTCGTCGATGTCGGCGATGCCTTCCAAATCGTCCACCGACCGTATCATCGGCGCGCTCGGGCCCCGGCCCTGGTTCGCCTCCCCGTTCAGGCCGGTGCCCGTCTGCGTGCCCGTTCCGGTCCCGGTTGCGGTTCCCGTCCCCGCTCCTGTCTCCGTCCCGGTCCCGGACGACCCCGATGCCCCGGGCACCGCCTGCGCGCTGGCCACGCGCAGCGCGATTCGCGGCGCCAGGCTGCCCGGCAGGCCCAGCATGGCGCACAGGCGGTCCAGCACGGCGATCTCGGCGGGCTGCGGGACGCCGGCCTTGGCGAGATTGCGCAGGTTGTACTTGCCTTGTTCATCCTCGATACGCCCGGAGAACAGCGCTACCCTGTCGTCGCCCGGCCGGGTGACGCGGGTGTCGGCCACCGGCGTGGCCCAGAGTTCGCCCAGGCGGGTGGTGCTGTTGCGGCGGGCGTCCTCGCGCAGCACCAGCCGCGCCCAGTCCAGCCCCCCTTGCAGCAGCCAGCGGGCCTGGATGCGGGCCTGCTCGTTCTCGACCGCCCGCACCGCGGCCGCCTGCCGCTGGAAAAGTCCGGTCACCAGCACGGCCACGGCTGCGACGATCAGCAGGGCGCTGACCACCGCCATGCCGCGTTGCCGGGAGCGGTACGTCACCCGCGGGCGACCCAGGGCACAGCGAATCCGGCTCCGCCGGTCCGCCAGCAGAGGTCCCCCAGACTCGGATTCGGCAAGAGCCCGACGCTCCACACCGAGAAACTCTCCCAGACCCAGGGCACAGCGGATCCGGCTCCGCCGGTCCGCCAGCAGAGGTCCCCCAGACCCGGATTCGGCAAGAGCCCGACGCTCCATACCGAGAAACTCTCCCAGACCCAGGGCACAGCGGATCCGGCTCCGCCGGTCCGCCAGTGCCGCCCCCTGGGGGGCGCGCGTCAGCGCGTAGGGGGGGGACCTCATTCCAGCACCACCACGCGGCGATAACGTTCGATCCGTTCCCCGGTCCGGCGTTCGGCCGACAGTTCCAGCCCGGTGAATGCGGTGCCGGTGGCGGGGAAGGGCGGATTGATCCATCCTTGCCCGGGCATCCAGGCGCGTATGGCGAACCGCGTGATACCGGCCAGGATCGCCGCGCCGCCGCCCGCCGCGGGCAGCGGGTACTGGCGGGCCGACGCGCCGGCCGCGCGGCGCAGCACCGGTCCGTCCAGGAACCAGACGACGCGCTGCCAGGCCGCCGGATCGGCAGCGTCGCTGCGTATGATTTCCAGGGTGGCCGAGGCGTCCGGCGTTTCCTTGATCGTGATGCGCAGGCTCTGCGGCAGCGTGGACACGGGGGCCGGCTTGGAGCCGCCCTGGACGCCGCCGTCCAGCAGCGTGTCCGGTGCCCGCATGGCGAGATCGCGTTCGAGCTGGCCCAGCATGCGGATGACGTTCTCGACCTCGTCGGCGTCGCCGGCCAGCCGGCGCTGCATGGCGCTGACGTTTTCCAGTCCGCGCCACGAGATGATCGCGACCACCGCCATCAGGGCGATCGCCACCAGTACCTCGATCAAGGTGAAGCCGGCCTGCGTGCGCTTCATGGCAGGGCGCTCAGAAAGCCGTTGACCTGGGCCAGGACCCGGTCTGGGTCGCCGTCGGGATGGACGCGGATCATGACCTGGCGGATGTTGCTGTTGTCCGAATTGGTGAAGACCTGTTCGCATTGCATGGCCTGGCCCCCTTGCGGGCAGGCGACCACCTGGCGTCCGGGACTCGGCATGAGACGCGCCAGCCGCAATTCGGCGAGCTGGTTCTCGGCTTCGACCAGCGCCAGGGACTTGGCCCGCAGCGCCGCGTTGTTCTGGCCGATCATGCCGACCGCGCGCACCGAAGCAGCCAGCGCGACGCCGACGATGGCCAGGGCCACCAGCACCTCGACCAGGGTGAAGCCGGCGTCATTGGACCGCATAGCGTCCCGCCTCGTCGCGCAGGATGGTCACGATCGCGTCGGCATTGCGCAGCCGGACGACCAGCGGGCCGGGTATCCATTCGGAGGTGAACACGGGCGGGCCTGGAGGGTCCACCTGCACCGTGACCGGACCGTCGGCCCAGCGCCGCGGCCGCAGCAACTCGTCGCGGCCGAAGGTGTCCAGCGTGGAGGCGGAGGTGCCGGCGGCCAGCACGGCGCCCGGCGTCAGAGCCCGCGCACGGCGGACGAACCGGTAACCCTGCTCGTCCGCTTCCCACGTGATGCGGCGGCCGTCGGCCCGGACCTCGCCCTGGGCCACGGCAAACAGCTGCGCCAGGCGCTCGGCGTCGTCGCGCAGCAGCTTGCGGCGATCGGGAAACGCACGGATGGTGACCGCCGCGGCGGCGATGCCGATGATCACGACCACCACCATCAGCTCGATCAGCGTGAAGCCCCCGGTCCGCTTCGGCGTGGCGCGGCCGTGCCGCGCGTTGCCATGGCGCCGGGAATCAGAGGTCCCAGGAGCCAATGTCCGCATTGGCGTTTTCGCCGCCCGGCTGGCCGTCGGCGCCCAGCGAAAACACGTCGACGTCGGTACCGTGCACGCCGGGATTCAGATATTGGTACGGATTGCCCCAGGGATCGGCAGGCAGGCGGTCGAGATACTGCTTCCAGTTGGCCGGCGCCTGGCCGGTGGCGGGACGCTCGACCAGCGCGCGCAGGCCCTGCTCGGTGGTGGGGTAGCGGCCGTTGTCCAGGCGGTAGAGCTTGAGCGCCTGCATGATGCCGGAGATGTCCTGCCGCGCGGCCACCGCGCGCGCCTGATCGGGCCGGTCCAGCACCCGGGGGACGACCAGCGCCGCGAGGATGCCCAGAATGACCACGACGACCATGATTTCGATCAGGGTGAAACCCGCTTGGCGCCGAGGCCGGATAGAGTGTGACCGTGTCACAGCGTAAACTCCGTGTCGTAATTAGCGGCACTATTATCGCTGCTTTAGATGACAATTCATGATGCGGGTATCCCTGTCATATTCCTCCCGCAAAATGGAATGTTTTGATCCGCCGTGCCTGCACGGCGCTCGCCGGAGTCCCTGATGCGGGTATCCCCCAGTCTCCCCAAGTTGGCCGCCATCGTCGCGATGCTCGTTCTCGCGGCGGGCGTGGGCGTATGGGGCGCCGTCCTGCTGGCGCCGTCGCCGCCTCCCGCGCCGCCGACGGCCGTGAGCGACGGCAGCCTGCAAACGGATACCGGCCCGGTGGCGAACTGGTTCGGGACGGGAGCGGGGGCGCGCATCCAGGTGGTCGTCGCGGGATTGATCGCGGCGGGCCCGCGCGGTTCGGCGGTACTGGCGATCGACGGCCGGCCGGCCCGGGCCTATGCCGTCGGCGCGGAACTGGCCGACGGCGTCCTGCTGGCCGAGGTCCGGGGCACCGGCGTCGTGCTCGACCAGGGAGGCGAACGGGTCGAGATCGAAGCCGCCAAGCTGCCGCCCGTGGACGGCATCCGTAGCGTCGCGGCGCCGCGCTGAGGGTGCCGAACGCCGGGCGCGAGCCGCCGGCAACCTGTTAGTGCCCCGGGGCACAGCGGATCCGGCTTTACCGGTCCGCCGGTACCGCCCCTCGAGACTACAACCGGTGTTACAGCACCCCGCGGCGCATCTGGTCGAGCTCGATCGACTCGAACAGGGCCTTGAAGTTGCCTTCCCCGAAGCCTTCGTCGCCCTTGCGCTGGATGATCTCGAAGAAGATGGGGCCGATCACCGTCTGCGTGAAAATCTGCAGCAGCAGTCCGCCGCCCGGCGCGCCATCGAGCAGGATGCGGTTCCGAGCCAGGCGCGCGGCGTCTTCCCCGTGGCCCGGCAGGCGCTTGTCCAGCAACTCATAGTAGGTGTCCGGCGTGTCCAGGAACACGACGCCCGACTGCCGCAACGTTTCGACCGTGGCGTAGATGTCGTCGGTGCCTAGCGCGATGTGCTGGATGCCTTCGCCGTGATACAGGTCCAGGTATTCCTGGATCTGGCCTTTTTCGTCCTTGCCTTCCTCGTTGATGGGGATGCGGATGCGTCCGCAGGGCGAAGTCATGGCCTTGGACTTGACCCCGGTCACCTTGCCCTCGATGTCGAAATACCGGATCTCGCGGAAATTGAAGAGCCGTTCATAGAAGTCGGCCCATTCGGCCATCCGGCCGCGATGCACGTTATGCGTCAGGTGATCGATCATGGTCAGGCCGGCGCCGCGGTGGGTGGCGTCCTCGCTGGCCCGGGCCGGGTCCAGGGGCTCGAAATCCACGTCGTAGATGTCGATGTCGCCGATGCCGCCATTGCGGCCGTTCTTGCCGCGCCAGCGATCCACGAAGTAGATGAGCGAATCGCCGATGCCCTTGATGGCGGGAATATTCAGCTCCATCGGGCCGCTGCGGCCATCGAAACCCCAGGCGCCCAGCTCCAGCGCCCGCTTGTACGCCGCCGCGGCGTCGTCGACCCGGAACGCGATGGCGCAGATCGACGGGCCGTGCTGGCGCGCGAAGCGCTGCGCGAAGGAGTCGGGTTCGGCATTGACGATGAAATTGATGCCGCCCTGGCGGTAGAGCAGCACATTCTTGTGGCGGTGGCGCGCAATGGCCTTGAAACCGAGGCTCTCGAACACCTTGCCCAGGGCCGCGGGATCGGGGGCGGCGTACTCGACGAATTCGAATCCGGCGGTGCCCATGGGGTTGTCCCAGGGCTGGAAGTGGGTGGTCATGGCTGTCTCCGCTGCGGCGCTGCGCGCCTGGCCGATGAAATGATGTCAGGGAGAATTGTAGGAATTAAGCCGAGGCAAAAGATTCCAAAGATTGCCCGGATAGGCGGTATTCTGGCAATAAAATGCCAGATATGACGAATAAAAGGGGTGGAAATGGCTGAGATCGAACTCGATCGCACCGACAGGCGCATCCTGGCGGAATTGCAGCGCGATGGCCGGCTGACCAACCAGGAATTGGCCGAGCGGGTGGCGCTGTCGCCCAGTCCGTGCCTGCGGCGGGTAAGGCGGCTCGAAGAGCGGGGTGTGATCCGTCAATACATGGCCGTGATCGACGCCGAAAAGGTAGGGCTGGGTCTGCTCGCCTACGTCAGCGTGCGGCTGCAGAAGCACGTCAACGGCGGCCACGCGCCCATCGAACAATTCGCTCGCGATGTCCAGGGCTGGCCGGAGGTCGTCGCCTGCTACACCATGACGGGAGACATGGACTATCTGATGCGTGTCCAGGTGCGCGACCTCGCGCATTTCTCGAAATTCGCGATGGATACCCTCATGAAGCACCCCTCGGTGGTCGACATCAGGTCCAGCTTCGCCCTGTCCACCATCAAAGAGGCCGTAGCGGGGGTGGAGCTCCCCGCGGCGCGCTAGCCTGCGCCCGGCGCGAAGCCCGGGAGCGGGCCGCGCGAGGGCTATACCTGCAACAGCAGTTTGCCGATATGGTCGCCCGCCTCCATGTCGCGGTGAGCCTGGGCTGCCTGCGCCAGCGGATAGGTCTGCTGGATCACGGGGCGGATCGCGGTGCCCAGCAGCGGCCATACCGTCGTCCGGAGCGCCTCGGCCACCCGGATCTTCCGGTCCAGCGGCAGCGGGCGCATCATCGAACCCGTGATGCGGGCTTCCTTCTGCATGATGGTGCGCAGAGAGGCCTGCAAGGGAGCGCCCGAGCCGGCCGACAGGTGGATGATCCGGCCGCCGTAGGCCAGGGCCGCCAGGTTCTGCTCGGTATGACGGCCGCCGGACATGTCCAGCACGACGTCGGCCGACAGTCCTTCCCGTGCCATGATTTCGGCAAAGGCCTCGGTCCGGTAGTTGAACACCCGGGTGGCGCCCAGCGATCGGGCGAACGCCGATTTTTCATCGCTGCCGCTGGAGGCGTATACCGGATGCCCGAGCGCGCGCAACAACTGGATCGCGAATACCCCGATGCCGCTGGTCGCGCCGTGGATGAGCGCCGTTTCGCCGGGCTGCATGGCGGCCACCGAGAAGAAGTTGTACCAGACGGTGAATGCGGCTTCCGGCAGGCAGGCCGCCTGCTGCAGGGTCAGGCCGTCCGGCACGGGCAGCACCAGCGCCCGATGGGCTATCGCATATTGCGCGTAGCCGCCGCCATTGGTGAGCGCACACACTCGCGCCCCAGGCGCCAGATCCCGGACCTGACTGCCCACGGCCTCCACAAGGCCGGCCACTTCCAGGCCCGGCACGTCGGATTCGTGGGTGTTGGGGCCGCGGGAGCGCTGGCCGCAGTCGTGCCGGTTGACGCCGGCCCATTCGACCCGGATCAGCACGTCGTCGGGCCCCGGGGCGGGGACGGGCCGTTTTTCGGAGACGAGGACTTCCGGGCCGCCTGCGCGGCTGATGACGATGGTTTCCTGGAGCATTGCGGGAGGGTCCGATAGGGGTGGCAGGGCCGCTTGGCGCGGCGGTCGGGTTTTCGTCTATATTAGCGAACTGCCCTGGGGGCGGATACGGGATTGCCGGGAGGGTGAATTGACATTCGGTTCAAACTCCTTCATAATCTTTCGTTCCCCGGCGGAGGGGTGCCCGAGTGGTTAAAGGGGGCAGACTGTAAATCTGTTGGCCTTGCGCCTACATTGGTTCGAATCCAATCCCCTCCACCAAAGGCCTTTGCTTTCCGGTAGAAGTTTCGCGGGTTGGCCCGCGGTCGTGACCAGTGGCTTGAAGCGTGCTGTAACTCAAGCGGCTGGTCAAAATTTTGGCCGGATGGTTTGGGTTGCGGTGGGGTCCGCAGCAGTATCGGCAGTGCAAGTGGTAGGCGGGTGTAGCTCAATGGTAGAGCAGAAGCCTTCCAAGCTTACGACGAGGGTTCGATTCCCTTCACCCGCTCCAACGAGGTCGTCGCAGGCGCCCGGGCTTCCGGTGAGTGGCCGGACGGTCCGGTGGCAGTACAGAATTCGCCCATGTGGCTCAGTGGTAGAGCACTCCCTTGGTAAGGGAGAGGTCACGCGTTCGATCCGCGTCATGGGCACCAAGTTTCGCAGTTTTATCCAGTTCTAGCAGGCATCCAGAGGCGGGAGTCAGCCATGGCAAAAGGCAAGTTTGAGCGTACCAAGCCGCACGTGAACGTGGGCACGATCGGTCACGTTGACCACGGCAAGACGACGTTGACGGCGGCGATCACGACGGTTCTGTCGAACAAGTTCGGCGGAGAAGCCAAGGCGTACGACCAGATCGACGCGGCGCCGGAAGAGAAGGCGCGCGGGATCACGATCAACACGGCGCACGTGGAGTACGAGACGGAGACGCGTCACTACGCGCACGTTGACTGCCCGGGCCACGCGGACTACGTGAAGAACATGATCACGGGTGCGGCGCAGATGGACGGCGCGATCCTGGTGGTGTCGGCCGCCGACGGCCCGATGCCGCAGACGCGCGAGCACATTCTGCTGTCGCGGCAGGTAGGCGTGCCGTACATCATCGTGTTCCTGAACAAGGCGGACCTGGTGGATGACGCCGAGCTGCTGGAACTGGTGGAGATGGAAGTTCGCGAGCTGCTGTCGAAGTACGACTTCCCGGGCGACGATACGCCGATCGTCAAGGGTTCGGCGCGTCTGGCGCTCGAGGGCGACAAGGGCGAGCTGGGCGAGCAGGCGATTCTGCAGCTGGCGGCGGCGCTCGATTCGTACATCCCGACGCCTGAGCGTGCGGTGGACGGTGCGTTCCTGATGCCGGTGGAAGACGTGTTCTCGATCTCGGGTCGCGGCACGGTGGTGACGGGTCGTATCGAGCGGGGCGTGATCAAGGTCGGCGAGGAAATCGAAATCGTCGGGATCAAGGACACGGCCAAGACGACGTGCACGGGCGTGGAGATGTTCCGCAAGCTGCTGGACCAGGGTCAGGCGGGCGACAACGTGGGTATCCTGCTGCGCGGCACCAAGCGCGAGGACGTCGAGCGTGGCCAGGTTCTGGCCAAGCCGGGTTCGATCACGCCGCACACGGACTTCACGGCCGAGGTGTACGTGCTGTCCAAGGAAGAGGGCGGCCGCCACACGCCGTTCTTCAACGGCTATCGTCCGCAGTTCTACTTCCGTACGACGGACGTGACGGGCACGATCGAGCTGCCGAAGGACAAGGAAATGGTGCTGCCGGGCGACAACGTGTCGATCACGGTCAAGCTGCTGGCGCCGATCGCGATGGAAGAAGGCCTGCGCTTCGCCATCCGTGAAGGTGGCCGCACGGTCGGCGCCGGCGTCGTCGCCAAGATCATTGCTTGAGGTAGACCCCCCCATACGCGCTGACGCGCGCCCCTCAGGGGGCGAAACCGGCGGACCGGCAGAGCCGGATCCGCGGTTTCCTGGATCAGGAAGCGGCAGTGCAGGGGAGTGGTTGTAGTGCCAGATTTATAGTTTCCAGGGCCTCCCCTTAGGACTCCGGCCCTACCCAGGACGCCGCGGATCCGGCTCTGCCGGTCCGCCAGCGTTGCCCCTGGGGGAGCGCGAAGCGCAAGGGGGGGCTCCTATTAGGGGAATAGCTCAATTGGCAGAGCGTCGGTCTCCAAAACCGAAGGTTGTGGGTTCGATTCCCTCTTCCCCTGCCACTTCTCCCGGAGCTCGCGGGTTCTAGTCCGGGCTTCCGATTGAAGCCTGGTGTAGCGCCAAGCCGGCCTGGGTGTTTTGCAAGCACCGCTGGCGTCATGATTTGGCGCTTGCCCGGACGAAAAGATGTCGAATCCAAACGTCGAAACCGTAACAAGCACTGCCGACCGCATCAAGCTGGGCCTGGCCATCGCGGCGTTCGTCGCGGGCCTGGTGGGTTTCTACGCCTTGTCGAACAGTCCCACGATCGCTCGTATCGGCTCGATCATAGCCGGCGTGGTGGTTGCGCTGGTGATCGCATGGTTCAGCGAACCCGGACGTCGCCTGATCGCGTTCGGCCAGGATTCGGTCCAGGAAACGCGCAAGGTCGTCTGGCCGTCCCGCAAGGAAACCATCCAGACCACGGTCGCGGTGTTCGCCTTCGTGGTGGTCATGGCGCTGTTCCTGTGGGTTACCGACAAGACCATCGAGTGGGTGCTGTACGACCTCATCCTCGGTTGGAAATAACAGGGCGGAAGAAAGACAATGAGCAAGCGTTGGTACGTTGTCCATGTCTATTCCGGCATGGAGAAAAGCGTTCAGAAGGCGCTGACGGAGCGCATAGACCGCGCCGGCCTGCAGACTTCCTTCGGCCGCATCCTGGTGCCCACCGAAGAGGTCATCGAGGTCAAGGGCGGCCAGAAGTCGATTACCGAGCGCCGTTTCTTCCCGGGCTACGTGCTGGTCGAGATGGAATTGACCGACGAGACCTGGCACCTGGTGAAGAACACCAACAAGGTGACCGGGTTCGTCGGCGGCTCGGGCAACCGTCCCACGCCCATTCCCCAGCGCGAGGTCGACGAGATCTTGTCGCAGATGGAAGAGGGCGTCGAGAAGCCGCGGCCCAAGATCCTCTTCGAAGTGGGCGAGATGGTCCGCATCAAGGAAGGTCCGTTCACCGACTTCAACGGCAACGTCGAGGACGTGAACTACGAAAAGAGCAAGCTGCGCGTGTCGGTCACCATTTTCGGTCGGTCGACCCCGGTGGAACTCGATTTCAGTCAGGTCGAAAAGTCCTGATTCCGTATTCAGCCGGATGGCGCCCCACGGTCGGCGCCATCCGGCCTGCGGCGTTTGCGCCGCAAGCTGATCCGACCGTCAACCTCGGGGAGCAAACGAAAAGCGTTTGCGCTTGAACCCGAAAGGAGCAAAGCATGGCGAAGAAAATCGTCGGCTTCATCAAGCTGCAAGTGCCAGCTGGTAAGGCCAACCCCTCTCCCCCGATCGGCCCGGCGCTGGGTCAGCGCGGCCTGAACATCATGGAATTCTGCAAGGCGTTCAACGCCAAGACGCAGGGCATGGAGCCCGGTCTGCCGATTCCCGTGGTGATCACCGCCTATGCGGACAAGAGCTTCACCTTCGTGATGAAGTCGCCCCCGGCGACCATCCTCATCAAGAAGGCCGCCGGCGTCCAGAAGGGTTCGTCCAAGCCCCACACCGACAAGGTGGGCACCCTGACGCGCGCCCAGGTCGAGGAAATCGTCAAGACCAAGCAAGCCGACTTGACGGCTGCCGACATGGACGCCGCGGTCCGCACGATCGCTGGCAGCGCCCGCAGCATGGGCATCACGGTGGAGGGTCTGTAATCATGGCACGCTTGTCCAAACGTGTAGCCGCTCTGCGCGCCAAGATCGATCGCAGCAAGCTGTATCCCGTCGCCGAAGCGCTGGCGCTGGTGAAAGAAACCGCGACCGCCAAGTTCGATGAGTCCATCGACCTGGCCGTGCAACTGGGCATCGACGCCAAGAAGTCCGACCAGCTGGTCCGCGGCTCGGTGGTGTTGCCCGCCGGTACCGGCAAGAGCGTGCGCGTGGCCGTGTTCGCCCAGGGCGACAAGGCCGAGGCCGCCAAGGCCGCCGGCGCCGACATCGTCGGCATGGAAGACCTGGCCGAGCGCATCAAGGGCGGCCAGATCGACTTCGACGTGGTCATCGCCTCGCCCGACACGATGCGTGTCGTCGGCGCTCTGGGCCAGATCCTCGGTCCGCGCGGCCTGATGCCGAACCCCAAGGTCGGCACCGTGACCCCCGACGTCGCCACCGCCGTCAAGAACGCCAAGGCCGGCCAGGTTCAGTACCGTACCGACAAGGCCGGGATCATTCACGCCACCATCGGTCGTGCTTCGTTCAACGTCGAGCAGCTGCAGGCCAACCTGCTGGCTCTGGTCGATGCGCTGAACAAGGCTCGTCCGGCGACGGCGAAAGGTATTTACCTGCGCAAGCTGGCGGTCTCCTCCACCATGGGTGGCGGGGTCCGCGTGGACCAGGCCTCGCTGACGGCCAGCCAGCAGTAATCGCAGGACAACAGACTTTGGGCTGCACCGAGCGCGAGGCTCCGGCCGGATGCGAGGTGCTGCTGTCAAAGACCGCTGGAGTGAAACCGGGCGCCTGGCATCCAGGGATACCGGCGGATCTTAAAACCGCGACTCGCGGACAGGCATGGATTGCTGTCCGCCCAAGCACGGATCCAGCGCAGACGGCGCTCCCAGGAAGAATTCTTTATCCAAAGAAGTCGACCAGGTTCGCCGCATTCGGTTGACGCAAGGGGTGGTATCCCGAGCGTCTTATGATGGAGTGTTCAAACCGTGAGTCTCAATCGTCAAGAGAAAACGGTGGTCGTCGAAGAGATCGCGGCGCAGGTTGCCAAGGCTCAATCGATCGTTATCGCCGAGTATCGTGGTCTGGACGTCGCTTCCGTCACCGTACTGCGCAAGCAAGCGCGTGAATCGGGCGTTTACCTGCGTGTTCTGAAGAACACGCTGGCTCGCCGCGCTGTGGCCGGCACTCCCTTCGAGGGATTGTCGTCGCAGCTTACCGGTCCGCTGATCTATGGTATCAGCGCCGATCCGGTCGCGGCCGCCAAGGTGCTGTCCGACTTTGCCAAAACCAACGACAAGCTCGTTCTGAAGGGCGGCGCCATGCCGAACAGCCTGATGAACGTCGAAGGCGTGAAGGCCCTGGCCTCCCTGCCCTCGCGCGAAGAGTTGCTGGCGAAGTTGCTGGGCACCATGCAGGCACCCGTTGCACAGTTTGTGCGTACGCTCAACGAAGTTCCGACGAAGTTCGTGCGCGGCCTCGCGGCCGTGCGGGACAAGCAAGCGGCGTAGCCGCTTGCTTGCGGTGAAGGCTGGCTTGACGCACAGCGGCAAGTCGAGGCCCGAGGGGCCGGCCGGAACCGCAACGGGATGCATGGCTTGAGATAGCTCTGGTCAGCATCCCCCGGAATCTCGTGACACGAAGCGACACCCAATACCTGGTATCACATTCATTGGAGTTTTTAACAAAATGGCACTTAGCAAAGCTGAAATCATCGACGCCATCGCCGGCCTGACCGTGCTGGAACTGTCGGAACTGATCAAGGACCTGGAAGAGAAGTTCGGCGTGTCGGCTGCCGCCGCCGCTGTGGCCGTTGCCGCTCCTGCCGCCGGTGGTGGCGCTGCCGCCGCTGCTGAAGAGCAGACCGAGTTCAACGTGATCCTGGCCGACGTCGGCGCCAACAAGGTCAACGTCATCAAGGCCGTGCGCGAGCTGACCGGCCTGGGCCTGAAGGAAGCCAAGGACCTGGTCGACGGCGCTCCGAAGCCCGTCAAGGAAGGCGTTGCCAAGGCCGATGCCGAAGCCGCCAAGAAGAAGCTCGAAGAAGCCGGTGCCAAGGTCGAAGTCAAGTAATTCGACCCCTGCCGGTACCCGGTGGCCGCCCAAAAACGGCCTCCGGGTTTTTGCGTTTTTGGAAAACGGCTTTTAAAGGGCGTTTTTCAAGGCAGTACGGCCGGTTCGCGCGCCTGGCGCGCGAGGCGGCCGACGGATTTCCGGTGCGCAGGTGGGGATGATGCCGCCTGCGGACCCGAAACCCGTGCCGGGGGATCCCGGCAGAGGGGCACCGGCCATGCCGGCGGGTGGCCTCGCTGAGATTTCGAAGTCGTATTTTAGGACCATTACCCGTGGTTCACGCAACCTGAGTCGGAGTGCTCATGCCCTACTCGTTCACCGAAAAGAAGCGCATCCGCAAGAGCTTCGCCAAGCGCGAGGACGTGCAAACCGTTCCCTTCCTGTTGGCGACTCAGCTCGAGTCCTATCGTACCTTCCTGCAGTCGGACACGCCCCCCCTGCAGCGCAAGGACGAGGGCCTGCAAGCCGCATTCACCTCGATTTTTCCCATTGTCAGCCATAACCAGATGGCGCGACTGGAGTTCGTCAGCTACGTGCTGGGCGAACCCGCCTTCGACGTGCGCGAGTGCCAGCAACGCGGCCTGACCTTCGCGTCGCCCCTGCGCGCCAAGGTGCGCCTGGTCCTGCTCGACCGCGAGGCCAGCAAGCCTACCGTCAAGGAGGTGAAGGAACAGGAAGTCTACATGGGCGAGATCCCGCTCATGACGTCCACCGGATCCTTCGTCATCAACGGCACCGAGCGGGTCATCGTGTCGCAGCTGCACCGCTCGCCCGGCGTGTTCTTCGAGCACGACCGCGGCAAGACCCACAGCTCCGGCAAGCTCCTGTTCTCGGCCCGCGTGATTCCCTACCGCGGCTCGTGGCTGGACTTCGAGTTCGATCCGAAGGACATCCTGTTCTTCCGCGTCGACCGCCGCCGCAAGATGCCCGTCACCATCCTGCTCAAGGCCATCGGCATGACGCCGGAGACCATCCTGGCGCACTTCTTCTCGTTCGACAGCTTCGAGCTGCAGGGCGAGGGCGCGCTGATGGAATTCGTGCCCGACCGCTGGAAGGGCGAAGTCGCGCGCTTCGACATCAACGACAAGTCCGGCAACGTCATCGTCGCCAAGGACAAGCGCATCAACGCCAAGCACATCCGTGACCTGGTCGCGGCCGAAACCAAGCGGATCTCGGTTCCCGAGGACTTCCTGCTGGGCCGTTCGCTCGCCCGCAACGTGGTCGACCCCGAGACCGGCGAGATCGTGGCGCACGCCAACGACGAGCTGACCGAATCGGTGCTGGGCAAGCTGCGCGAGCACAACGTGCGCGAGATCCAGACGCTCTACACGAACGACCTGGACCAGGGCCCGTACATCTCGCAGACGCTGCGCGTGGACGAGACCACGGACCAGACCGCCGCCCGCGTGGCGATCTACCGCATGATGCGCCCGGGCGAGCCGCCCACCGAGGAAGCGGTCGAAGCGCTGTTCCAGCGCCTGTTCTTCAGCGAGGAAACCTACGACCTGTCGCGCGTGGGCCGCATGAAGGTCAACAGCCGCCTGGGTCGCGGCGCCGACATCACCGGCGGCATGACGCTGACCAACGAGGACATCCTCGACACCATCAAGGTGCTGGTCGAGCTGCGCAACGGCCGTGGCGAGATCGACGACATCGACCACCTGGGCAACCGCCGCGTGCGCTGCGTGGGCGAACTGGCCGAGAACCAGTTCCGCGCCGGCCTCGTGCGCGTCGAGCGCGCCGTCAAGGAGCGCCTGGGCCAGGCCGAGGCCGAAAACCTGATGCCGCATGACCTGATCAACTCCAAGCCGATCTCGGCCGCCATCAAGGAGTTCTTCGGTTCGAGCCAGCTGTCGCAGTTCATGGACCAGACCAACCCGCTGTCCGAGATCACGCACAAGCGCCGCGTCTCGGCCCTGGGGCCCGGCGGCCTGACGCGCGAACGCGCCGGCTTCGAGGTGCGCGACGTGCACCCGACGCACTACGGCCGCGTGTGCCCGATCGAGACACCCGAAGGTCCGAACATCGGCCTGATCAACTCGATGGCCCTGTACGCCCGCCTGAACGAGTACGGCTTCCTCGAGACGCCGTACCGCAAGGTCGTGGACGGCAAGGTCAGCGACCAGATCGAGTACCTGTCGGCCATCGAGGAAAGCCGCTACGTGATCGCGCAGGCCAACGCCACGCTCGACAAGGAAGGCCATTTCGTGGACGACCTGGTGGCTTGCCGCCAGGCCGGCGAGACCATGCTGACCGCGGCCGAGAACGTCCACTACATGGACGTGGCGCCGTCGCAGATCGTGTCGGTGGCCGCCTCGCTCATCCCGTTCCTGGAGCATGACGACGCGAACCGCGCGTTGATGGGCTCGAACATGCAGCGCCAGGCCGTGCCCTGCCTGCGTCCCGAGAAGCCCGTGGTCGGCACCGGCATCGAGCGCACCGTCGCGGTCGACTCCGGCACCACCGTGCAGGCGCTGCGCGGCGGCCTGGTCGACTACGTCGACGCCGAGCGTATCGTGATCCGCGTCAACGACGAGGAGAACGTCGCCGGCGAAGTGGGCGTCGACATCTACAACCTGATCAAGTACACCCGTTCCAACCAGAACACCAACATCAACCAGCGTCCGATCGTGCGCCGCGGCGACGTCATCGCCAAGGGCGACGTGCTGGCCGATGGCGCTTCCAGCGACCTGGGCGAGCTCGCCCTGGGCCAGAACATGCTGGTGGCGTTCATGCCCTGGAACGGCTACAACTTCGAGGACTCGATCCTGATGTCGGAGCGCGTGGTGGCCAACGACCGCTACACCTCCATCCACATCGAGGAACTGACGGTCGTCGCCCGCGACACCAAGCTGGGTTCCGAAGAAATCACGCGCGACATCAGCAACCTCTCGGAAGGCCAGCTGAACCGCCTGGACGAATCCGGCATCGTCTACATCGGCGCCGAGGTCGAGGCGGGCGACGTGCTGGTGGGCAAGGTCACGCCCAAGGGCGAGACCCAGCTCACTCCGGAAGAGAAGCTGCTGCGCGCCATCTTCGGCGAAAAAGCCTCCGACGTGAAGGACACCTCGCTGCGCGTGCCCTCGGGCATGGTCGGCACCGTCATCGACGTGCAGGTGTTCACGCGCGAAGGCATCGTGCGCGACAAGCGCGCCCAGTCGATCATCGACGACGAGCTCAAGCGCTACCGCCAGGACCTGAACGACCAGCTGCGTATCGTGGAAAACGATACCTTCGACCGTATCGAGAAGATGCTGATCGGCAAGGTCGTCAACGGCGGCCCGCGCAAGCTGGCCAAGGGTGCGGCGATCGCCAAGTCCTACCTGGCCGAGCTGGACCGCTGGCAGTGGTTCGACATCCGCCTGGCCGACGAAGGCGCGGCCACCGCGCTCGAGCAGGCCAAGGAGTCGATCGAGCAGAAGCGCCACCAGTTCGACCTGGCCTTCGAGGAAAAGCGCAAGAAGCTGACGCAGGGCGACGAGCTGCCTCCGGGCGTGCTGAAGATGGTCAAGGTCTACCTGGCCGTCAAGCGCCGCCTGCAGCCCGGCGACAAGATGGCCGGCCGCCACGGCAACAAGGGCGTCGTGTCCAAGATCACCCCGGTGGAAGACATGCCGCACATGGCCGACGGCACGCCCGTCGACATCGTGCTGAACCCGCTGGGCGTGCCGTCGCGGATGAACGTCGGCCAGGTGCTGGAAGTGCACCTGGGCTGGGCCGCCAAGGGCCTGGGCCAGCGCATCAACGAGATGCTGGCCGACGCCCGCAAGGTCGAGGTCGCCAAGATCCGCGACTTCCTCGGCAAGATCTACAACAAGACCGGTACGGCCGCACGCCTGGAAGAGCTGGACGACGAAGCCATCATCGAGCTGGCACAGAACCTGCGCAACGGCGTCCCGTTCGCCACGCCGGTGTTCGATGGCGCCTCGGAAGAGGACATCCGCGCCATGCTCGACCTGGCCTATCCGGACGAGCTGGCCGAGAAGCTCAAGCTGACCAACTCCAAGACCCAGGCCTATCTGTACGACGGCCGCACGGGCGAGATGTTCGAGCGCCCCGTCACGGTGGGCTACATGCACATGCTGAAGCTGCACCACCTGGTCGACGACAAGATGCACGCCCGCTCGACCGGCCCGTACTCGCTCGTCACCCAGCAGCCGCTGGGAGGCAAGGCGCAGTTCGGCGGCCAGCGCTTCGGGGAAATGGAAGTGTGGGCGCTGGAAGCCTACGGCGCATCGTATGTGCTGCAAGAAATGCTGACCGTGAAGTCCGACGACGTGAACGGCCGTACCAAGGTGTACGAGAACATCGTCAAGGGCGATCACGTGATCGACGCCGGCATGCCCGAGTCGTTCAACGTGCTGGTCAAGGAAATCCGGTCGCTCGGGATCGACATGGATCTCGAGCGTAACTGATAGGAGTCGCCATGAAAGCGCTGCTGGATCTGTTCAAGCAAGTCACGCAAGAAGAACAGTTCGACGCCATTCGCATTGGCATCGCGTCGCCGGAGAAGATCCGGTCGTGGTCGTTCGGGGAAGTCAAGAAGCCCGAGACGATCAACTATCGCACGTTCAAGCCCGAACGCGACGGGCTGTTCTGCGCCAAGATTTTCGGTCCGATCAAGGACTACGAGTGCCTGTGCGGCAAGTACAAGCGCCTCAAGCACCGCGGCGTGATCTGCGAGAAGTGCGGCGTGGAAGTCACGCTGGCCAAGGTTCGCCGTGAGCGCATGGGCCACATCGAGCTGGCCAGCCCGGTCGCTCACATCTGGTTCCTGAAGTCGCTGCCGTCGCGCCTGGGCATGGTGCTCGACATGACGCTACGCGACATCGAGCGCGTGCTCTACTTCGAAGCCTATTGCGTCATCGACCCCGGCATGACGCCGCTCAAGCGCGGCCAGATCATGTCGGAAGACGACTTCCTGGCGAAGACGGAAGAGTACGGCGACGATTTCCGCGCCGTGATGGGCGCCGAGGCCGTGCGCGAACTGCTGCGCACGATCGACATCAACCGCGAGATCGAGACGCTGCGCGCCGACCTCCAGGCCACCAGCTCGGATGCCAAGATCAAGAAGATTTCCAAGCGCCTGAAGGTGCTGGAAGGCTTCCAGAAGTCCGGCATCAAGCCCGACTGGATGATCCTGGAAGTGCTGCCCGTGCTGCCGCCCGAGTTGCGCCCGCTGGTGCCGCTGGACGGCGGCCGCTTCGCCACGTCCGACCTGAACGACCTGTACCGCCGGGTCATCAACCGCAACAACCGCCTGAAGCGCCTGCTCGAACTCAAGGCCCCCGAAATCATCGTGCGCAACGAAAAGCGCATGCTGCAGGAAGCCGTCGACTCGCTGCTGGACAACGGCCGCCGCGGCAAGGCCATGACCGGCGCCAACAAGCGTCCGCTCAAGTCGCTGGCCGACATGATCAAGGGCAAGAGCGGCCGCTTCCGCCAGAACCTGCTGGGCAAGCGCGTCGACTACTCGGGCCGTTCGGTGATCGTGGTGGGCCCCCAGCTCAAGCTGCACCAGTGCGGCCTGCCCAAGCTGATGGCGCTCGAGCTGTTCAAGCCCTTCATCTTCAACCGCCTGGAAATGATGGGCCTGGCCACGACCATCAAGGCGGCCAAGAAGCTGGTGGAAACGCAGGAACCGGTGGTGTGGGACATCCTCGAAGAGGTGATCCGCGAGCACCCGGTCATGCTGAACCGCGCCCCGACGCTGCACCGCCTGGGTATCCAGGCGTTCGAGCCGGTGCTGATCGAAGGCAAGGCCATCCAGCTGCACCCGCTGGTCTGCGCGGCGTTCAACGCCGACTTCGACGGCGACCAGATGGCCGTCCACGTCCCGCTGTCGCTGGAAGCCCAGCTGGAAGCCCGCACGCTGATGCTGGCGTCCAACAACGTCCTGTTCCCCGCGAACGGCGAGCCCTCGATCGTCCCCTCGCAGGACATCGTGCTGGGCCTGTATTACGCCACCCGCGAACGCGTGAACGGCAAGGGCGAAGGCCTGCACTTCATGGACGTGGCCGAAGTCGTGCGCGCCTACGAGAACAAGGCGGTCGAGCTGCAGTCGCGCATCACGGTGCGCCTGAACGAGTACGAGCGTGACGAGAACGGCGAATACCAGCCCGTGCTGCGCCGTTTCGAAACCACGGTCGGCCGCGCGATCCTGTCCGAGATCCTGCCCAAGGGCCTGCCTTTCGCGGTGCTGAACAAGCCGCTGAAGAAAAAGGAAATCTCGCGCCTGATCAACCAGTCGTTCCGCCGCTGCGGCCTGCGCGACACGGTGATCTTCGCCGACCAGCTGATGCAGTCGGGCTTCCGCCTGGCCACGCGCGGCGGTATCTCGATCTGCATGGACGACATGCTGATCCCGTCCGCCAAGGAAGGCATCCTGGCCGAGGCCAGCAAAGAGGTCAAGGAAATCGACAAGCAGTACTCGTCGGGCCTGGTGACCTCGCAGGAGCGCTACAACAACGTGGTGGACATCTGGGGCAAGGCCGGCGACCGCGTGGGCAAGGCGATGATGGAACAGCTCTCGACCGAGCCCGTCGTCGACCGCCACGGCAACGCCACCCGCCAGGAGTCGTTCAACTCGATCTACATGATGGCCGACTCCGGCGCCCGCGGCTCCGCGGCCCAGATCCGCCAGCTGGCCGGCATGCGGGGCCTGATGGCCAAGCCCGACGGCTCCATCATCGAGACGCCCATCACCGCGAATTTCCGCGAAGGCCTGAACGTACTGCAGTACTTCATCTCGACCCACGGCGCGCGTAAGGGCCTGGCCGACACGGCGCTGAAGACCGCGAACTCCGGCTACCTGACCCGCCGCCTGGTGGACGTGACGCAGGACCTCGTCATCACCGAGGAAGATTGCGGCACGACCTTCGGCTTTGCGATGAAGGCGCTGGTGGAAGGCGGTGAAGTCATCGAGCCGCTGCGCGACCGTATCCTCGGACGCACCGCGGCCGCGGACGTGGTCGATCCCGACACGCAGGAAACCGTGTTCGAGGCCGGCACGCTGCTGGACGAAGACGCGGTCGACGTGATCGAGCGCCTGGGCATCGACGAGGTCAAGGTCCGTTCGGCCCTGACCTGCGAAACCCGCCATGGCCTGTGCGCCGCGTGCTACGGCCGCGACCTTGGCCGCGGTTCGCTGGTCAACGTGGGCGAGGCGGTCGGCGTGATCGCCGCCCAGTCCATCGGTGAACCCGGTACCCAGCTGACGATGCGTACCTTCCACATC
Organism: Pigmentiphaga sp. NML080357; assembly: GCF_002188465.1. Classification (GTDB taxonomy): domain Bacteria; phylum Pseudomonadota; class Gammaproteobacteria; order Burkholderiales; family Burkholderiaceae_B; genus Pigmentiphaga. The sequence goes on from NZ_NINW01000025.1 coordinate 71,752, forward strand.
GGTGGCGCGGCTTCGCGTGCGGCGCTGGCCTCGGGCGTGGAAACCAAGTCCAACGGCACGGTGCGCTTCACCAGCGCCATGCGCTACGTGACCAACGCCAAGGGCGAGCAGGTCGCCATCTCGCGTTCGGGCGAAATCCTGATCGTCGACGACAACGGCCGCGAGCGCGAGCGCCACAAGGTGCCGTACGGCGCCATCCTGCTCCATGGCGACGGCACGGCCGTCAAGGCCGGCGCGCAGCTGGCGACGTGGGATCCGCTGACCCGCCCGATCATCACCGAGCACGGCGGCACGATCAAGTTCGAGAACGTCGAGGAAGGCGTCACGGTGGCTCGCCAGCTGGACGAAGTCACCGGCCTGTCGACCCTGGTCGCGATCACGCCCAAGACGCGCAGCAGCAGCAAGCAGACCGTGCGTCCGCAGGTCAAGCTGCTCGACGCCAACGGCGAGGAAGTCAAGATTGCCGGCACCGATCACTCGGTAAGCATCTCCTTCCCGGTCGGCGCCCTCATCACCGTCCGCGACGGCCAGCAGGTCGGCGTGGGCGAGGTGCTGGCGCGGATCCCGCAGGAGTCGCAGAAGACTCGCGACATTACCGGCGGTCTGCCCCGCGTGGCCGAGCTGTTCGAAGCCCGTTCGCCCAAGGATGCCGGCATGCTGGCCGACGTCACCGGCACGGTCTCGTTCGGCAAGGACACCAAGGGCAAGCAGCGCCTGGTCATCACCGACCTGGACGGCGTCAGCCACGAGTTCCTGATTCCCAAGGAAAAGCAGGTGCTGGTGCACGACGGCCAGGTGGTGAACAAGGGCGAAATGATCGTGGACGGCCCGGCCGATCCGCACGACATCCTGCGCCTGCAGGGCATCGAGCGGCTGGCGACCTACATCGTCGACGAAGTGCAGGACGTCTACCGTCTGCAGGGCGTGAAGATCAACGACAAGCACATCGAAGTGATCGTCCGCCAGATGCTGCGCCGCGTGAACATCGTCGATCCGGGCGATACGCCGTTCATCCCGGGCGAGCAGGTCGAGCGCGCCGAAATGCTCAACGAGAACGACCGCGTCAACGCCGACAACCGCCGTCCCGCCACGTACGAGAACGTGCTGCTGGGCATCACGAAGGCCTCGCTGTCGACCGACTCGTTCATCTCGGCCGCTTCGTTCCAGGAAACCACGCGTGTCCTGACCGAAGCCGCCATCATGGGCAAGCGCGACGACCTGCGCGGGCTGAAGGAAAACGTCATCGTGGGTCGCCTGATCCCCGCGGGTACCGGCATGGCCTACCACGCCGCCCGCAAGGAGAAGGAAGCCCAGGAGGCCGCCGAGCGCGAAGTGGTGTTTGCCGATGTGGGCAACACGTTCGACGAGAGCGAGATCTTCAAGACGCCCGCCGAAAGCGTCACCTCGACGCCGTCGGGAGACGAGCCCGAAGGCGGCAGCCAGGAGTAAGCGGCGTGCGGCGTGGGCCCTCGGGACCTCGCCTGGCCGGAGTGTTGAAGGCCTGGGTCCGGCATCGCGCCGGACCCAGGCCTTTTTTCTTTTGCCGCCTCATGGCGGCAGGTGGGCTTTCCTGCCCCCGTGCGGCGGCTTCCGCTCAGGTCTTCCAGCCGCCTTCGTGGGAGGCGGCCGCTTCGTCCAGCAGCGCCGGGCCGATGCATTCGATGGCCGTCGGCGAGGCGTCGAACACGTCGCGGCACGACAGTTCCGCATCGCGCTGGTCCAGTCGTTCACCGCGAAAAACGCGCAACCGCACTGCATCGATGCCGAACACCACGCGCCGGATGTTGGACCAGTAGATCGCGCCCGCGCACATCACGCAGGGTTCGCCCGAGGCGTAGATCGTCGCGCCGGCCAGTTCGTCCCGCGAATGGCGGGGGCTGGCGATGCGGATGGCTTCGGTTTCGGCATGCGCGGTGCAATCCCCTGTTTCCCCGTTGCGGTTCCAGGCTTCGGCCAGCACCGTGCCATCGGCGCCGACGATCACCGAGCCGAAGGGGCGGTTGCCGCGCGACCGGGCGACGTTCGCCAGCTCGATGGCCCGGCGCAGGTGGATGCCGTCAGCCTCATCCAGCGCCTGTTCGGCGGGCAACGCGGGTGTCATGCCGGCACCTTGCGCTGCTGGGCGGGCGGCAGCAGGCTGTCATCGAAGATCTGGCCGATCGACGGCTTGGCCGGCAGGCCGAAGACGGCGACCACTTCGTCGATCTGCCTTTGCAGCACGTCGGTCCGCACGCTGCCCAGGCCATGGGCGCGCGTCTCGTCGGTGGCGAGGTAGCGGCGCGTGATGTCCCAGCGCTCGCGTTCGACGGTAAGGTCGATGATGGCTTCGCGCGCCTTGATGGCGGCCAGAGCGGGAGCCGGGTCGGCCAGCGTCTCGGCCAGCGCCCGGTTGCTCGCGGCCAGGAAGGCCTTGATCGCCTCCGGCTTCTCGGCGATGAGGCGGCGGCTGGCCAGCACCGCGTTGCCATAGAGGCTCAGGCCCGTCCGGGCGTATTCGAGCACCGCCAGTTCCTGCCGGGGGATGCGGGCGAACAGCGAGACTGCGGAGTCGTGGAAATAGGTGGCCGCGTCCACGTCGCCGCGGACCATGACGTTGTCGCGGGTGCTGAAGTCGGTGGTGATCCACTGGAACAGGTCGGGCGCGATGCCCAGCTGGCGCGCCGCCATGGGCCAGCACCGGCGGGTCGACTCGACTGCCGCGGCGGCGACGCGCTTGCCGCGGAGGCTGGCGAAGTCGGTGGTGATGCCGCGGTCCTTGCGGCCGATGATGACGAAGGGCGCGCGGTTGTAGTACTGGTAGACGCCCTGGACCGGCGCGCCGACGTTCTGCGCGTGGAATTCCACCAGCGAGCTGATGTCGCCCAGGCCCAGGTCATAGGCGCCGCTGGCGACGCGGGTGATCGAGGCGACCGATCCCGAGCCGACGTCGATGCTCACGTCCAGCCCGGCCTCCTTGTAGTAGCCCTTGGCCAGCGCCAGGAAGAAGGGCGAGGTCTGGCTGGTGACGCGGAAGTCGAGCGTGAACTTGATCGGAGTGAGGCTGCGCGGCTGGGCGAGAACCGGGCGGGCATGTGCCCCGGCGAGGGCGGAAGCGGACAGCGTGGCGAGGAACTGGCGGCGGTTCATCTGATGGAGGTCCCGTGTCGTGGAATGGAGAATTCCCGGACATGCCTGCGGCAAGCCTGTCCGGCGCGACTCGAGCAATTTCCGGGCGCTGGCGCATGGCCGGCGCTGAACGCTTCTACTCTGCGATCGATCAAGCAAGGGGTGTGCCATCGGGAGTCGCCGGCGCGCCTTCCCCCGGGAAGGCCGGCAAGCGACGATGATCCCGGCGCGCGACGCTTCGCCGCGCCGTCCCCGTGCCGGTGTCTTCGATTGGTGCAAAAGGCCTGCCGGTGCGGCGCCCGCTGCACAAAGTTGGTGAGCGCGGCGGCGGAGCGGCACGGCACGCCAGGAGGGCACGAGCCGATGCCCCTGGATCGGTTCTTGCATGACTGCGGGCCGAAAGAGTAGAAGCGTTCAGCGCAATCGCCCGGCGCCGTCCGGTCCGATTGGCGGGTCATTGCTCTTGAAGAGGCCGCGCCGCGGGGTACGCTCCCGCGGGGCGGCCATGTCAACCTTCAAGCGCGACACGACCGCCCCGCTCGATGCCCGGTAGTGGTCGATGTCCCTTGTTCTTCGACGAGGATGTCATCATGAAAACCACGAGTGCCACGCCGTCCCTCCAGGTTCCCTCCGGCTATGGGCTGGGAGAGCTCGAAAAGGAATCCCGCATGGGGGGCATGGGGCAGGAAACCCAGCGCGAGATCCGCATCATCGACGTGGCCGATTTCGACCGCCGGCACGCCGAGATCGCCGACGAGCTCTGGCGCGCCGCGACCGAGATCGGTTTCTTCCAGGTCAAGAACCATGGCATCCCGCTGTCCGATATCGAGGCCGCGTTCGTGCGCGCCGAGCGCTTCTTCGCCCTGCCGCGCGAGACCAAGGCGCAATGGCCGCTGACCCGTAACGCCGGCTGGGAGCACAAGGCCCAGATCCGGCCGTCCACCCGTACGCCGGACCAGAAGGAGTCCTACCAGGTGACGCGTCCGCGCATGGACGGATTGTGGCCGACCGAGGACGAGCTGCCCGGCTTCAAGGAGGCCACCTTGCGGTTCGAGCGCCAGTGCTGGGAGGTCGGGATGCGGCTGCTGTCCTGCTTTGCGCTGAAGCTGGGTTTTGCGCCCGACTTCTTCACCCGCGCCCACGATCCGGCTCCCGCAACCTACCAGAGCACCTTGCGCATGCTGCACTACTTCGCCGTCGACCCCGCGCTCAAGGACGAACTGGGCCTGTGGCGCGCCGGCGCCCACACCGACTACGACTGCCTGACGCTGTTGTTCCAGCGCGCGGGCCAGGCGGGCTTGCAAGTGCTGCCGGGCAAGGACGCCGAGAGCCGCGCCTGGACACCGGTCGAGCCGGTCGAGGGGGTCATCACCTGCAATATCGGCGACATGCTGATGCGCTGGAGCGACGATGCGCTGCCGTCGAACTTCCACCGCGTGCGCAATCCGCAGCCGCACGAGTACCAGGGGGCCCGCTACAGCCTCGCGTTCTTCTGCCAGGCCAACGAGGACGTGGTGATCGAGGGGCCCGCCCGCAAGTATCCGCCGATCACCGCGGCCGAATACCTGAAGCAGCGGATCTCGGCGAATTTCTCGAACCGGTACTGAAAGGCGCGGCGCCGGGTGCCGGCGTCCGCGGGGGCCGGGTCCTGTCCTGCACAGGGCCCGGTTTTTTTCACCCGCCGCGAGCTGTGAGTTTTCCTGAAGGTCCCTAAAAATATCTCGATTGGCCGGCGCAAGGCCGGGCATGCACACTGCGCCTACAGAAGAGAAACCGCGGAGCCGGCGCGAACCGGCCCCCCCGGAGCATCCAAAGGAGCGACAGTGACCGACCTGTATTCCATCGTCCTGATGCAGACCAACCGCGTAGGCATCGACCATCGGCGCGATATCCGCAAGGCCAACCTCGACCGCATCATCGAGATATTCGGCTATGGGCCGACACGGCTCGCATTCCGCGAGTACGCGCCGCTCAAGCTGGTGGTGCTGCCGGAGGTCTTCATGCAGGGCTGGAACAACAATCCGGAACCCTATTCGAACCTGTTCACCAAGGTCGCCAAGGACATGGCGATACGGATTCCCGGAGACGAGATCGAACTCCTGGCCGAGCAGGCGCGCAAGTACAAGACCTACATCGCCGGCAGCGCGCACGAGGTGATTCCGGAGATCAGCACGGAGTTCGCGTTCAACGCCGCGTTCATCATCGACCCCAGCGGCGAGGTGATCTACAAGCGCCACAAGTACTGTCCCTACCTGCCCTACAGCGGGCGTGACGACGTAAGCCCGCACGACGTATGGGACCGCTATATCGAGGCCATGGACGGCAAGTACGGCCGCAAGAAGGGCGACGTGCTGAGCTGCATGTTCCCCGTCATCGAGACCGACATCGGCAAGTTGGGCTACCTGATCTGCAACGAGGCGTTCTACCCGGAGCATTCGCGCGCCATGGCCTTGCAGGGCTGCGAGGTCATGATCAGGTCGAGCGGCATGGCCGAGCCGGATGGGTCGCCGCCGCAAGACCTGTGGGAAGTCACCAATCGCGCCCACGCCGCGTTCAACACCATGTACGTGGCGGCCTGCGCGCCGGGCAACCTGATCGTGCGCGGCAATCCGGCCAATTCCTATCCCGGCGGCTCGATGGTGATCGATTACCACGGCGCGATCGTGCAGCACGTGAACTATCCCGGCGAGACCGTGACCGCGGCGCAGATCAGCCTCGAGGCGCTGCGCCGCCGGCGCATGGATCCGCGCCACAACTGGCTGACGCAGGTGCGCAGCGAGGCTTTCCGCCACATGTACGACAAGCCGCTGTATCCGGTCAACATGTATGCGGACCGGCTTCCCACCGACCAGGCGGACCGCTCTCGCGCGCAGCCCATCCAGCGCTTCGTCGAAGAGGGCATCTATGTCCGCCCGCGCGGCGATATCGCCTGACGGGGAGAGAAAGGGCGCACAGATGAGATTGTCGGAATTGTCATTCCGCGGCAGGACGGCCGTCGTGACGGGCGGGGGCAGCGGCATAGGCCGGGCGATCGCCCTGGGCCTGGCGCGGCTGGGCGGCAGGGTCTGCGTGGCGGACATGGACCCGGACCGGGCGGAGTCGGTCGGCGCCGAGATCCGCGCTCTCGGGGGGGAGGCGGTTGCCGTCCAGGTCGACGTCACGCGCACCGAGGCGGTCGAGCGCATGACGCGAACCGCGCGCGATGCGTTCGGCCGCATCGACGTGCTGGTCAACAACGCCGGCGGCGCAAGCGGGCCGACCTTCAGGATAGGACGCGTCTGCAAGCTGGGCGAGCGGGACTGGGACGACACCTTCGCGGCCAACGTGAAGAGCGTCTTCCTGTGCACGCGATCGGTGGCGCCGCTGATGCTCGAGCAGCGACATGGCTGCATCGTCAACATGGCGTCGCTGACAGGGCAGTTTCCCTTCCCCGGGATGCCGGCGTACTCGGCGGCCAAGGCCGCGGTCATCAGCCTGACGCGGTCGCTGGCCATGGAGCTGGCGCCGCACGTGCGGGTCAACGCGCTGGCCCCGGGCCTGATCGAGACGCCGCGCACCTCGTTGAACCGGCGGCCCGAACAACTGGAGCAATTGCTGTCCAACGTGCCGCTGGCGCGCATGGGTACCACCGACGAGGTGGCCGACATGGCGCTTTACCTGGCCTCGGACGCCGCCGCCTTCGTCAATGGAACGGTGATGGACTGCGCCGGCGGCCAGATGTGGATGACGCGGGATGGCCGGCCCGCCTTTCGAGACCTCGCCGGCGCCGGCTGACGCGCTGCGCGAACCCGTTTCATGATGGAATGGAGCCACTCATGCTGCTGTATTCGAAGGTCGCCCTCATCACCGGTGCCGCCACGGGCATCGGGCGGGCCAGTGCATTGCTTTTCGCGCGCGAGGGGGCCCGGATCGCCATTGCCGACATCAACCGGCCCGATGCCGAACGCACCGTGGCGGACATAGAAAAAGAGGGCGGCCAGGCCTGCTTCGTGGAATGCGACCTGCGCCAGACCGGACGGATCGCCGACGCCGTGGACGAGACGGTCCGCCGCTATGGCCGCCTGGACGTGTTCTTCCACAATGCCGGCGTGGCCGGGCCCGGCCTGCTCGAGCATACGACGGAAGCGCAGTACGACCAGGTCATGGACATACACCTGAAGGCAGGGTTCTTCGGCGCCAAGTACGCGCTGCCGCATTTGCGCCGCGCGGGAGGCGGGTCCATTCTCTTCACGGCATCAGGCCTGGGATTGCGGCCGTCCCGGCAGTCCCCGGCGTACTCGGCGTCGAAGGCCGGCCTGCTGATGCTGGCGCGGGCGCTGGCCGTGGCGCATGCCGAGGACGGCATCCGGGTGAACGCGATTTGTCCCGGCCCAATCGACAGCACCCCTCTCTGGCAGGGCGTGCTGGCGCGCAACCCCGACATCGTCGCCGATTCCTATGCCGAGATGAACCGGCAGGTACGGCCGATCAAGCGACTCGGGAATCCCGAGGAAATGGCGCGGGCGGCACTCTTTCTGGTGGCGCCCGAGAATTCGTACATAACCGGCGTGGCGCTGCCCGTCGATGGCGGAGGCGCGATGAGCTGACCCGGCCACCGCCGGCACGAACCGGGACGACCACCGGGGCCGGACGCATAACTACACCGTTGGAGACGATCATGAATGGCAACCGGCGATGGACAGGCGCTTGCGGCGTGCTGGCGCTTTGCGTGACGACGGCGGCTTGGGCGGCCGGCCAGGACTACCCGAACAAACCCGTGACGCTGGTGATAGGTTTCGCGCCCGGCGGCGGCAACGACGTCATGGGAAGGCTGCTTGCCGAGCACCTGCGGGCCGAACTGGGCCAGCCCGTGGTGGTCGAGAACAAGGCGGGGGCCGACGGTGCCATTGCGGCGCAGTTCGTGGCCAAGGCGGTTCCCGACGGCTACACGCTGTTGAGCGGTTCGAGCGGCATGATGGCCTACAACCCGGGCCTGAAGCCGGCACTGGCCTACGACCCGACGAAGGACTTCGTGCCGATCACGATGATCGGGTACAGCCAGTTGCTGTTCTCGGTGCCCCAGGGCCTGCCCGTCCATTCCCTGGCCGATCTCGTCAAGCTCGCCAAGTCCAAGCCGGGCCGCCTCTTCTATGCGTCGCCTTCGTCGCCGCATCAGGTGGCGTTCGAGGCTTTCAAGCAGAAGACCGGAATCGACATCCAGCAGGTGCCCTACAAGGGGTCCGGCCCGGCCATTCTCGCCGCGGTCTCGGGCGAGGTCCAGGTCCTGGTATCTTCGGTGTCGGATGCGTTGCCGCAGATCCGGGCCGGCAAGCTGCGCCCGCTGGCCGTGACGGGCAAGGAGCGCAGCGGTTTCGTCAAGGACGTTCCCACGGTGATCGAGCAAGGCGTGGATTTCGAAAGCGCATCGTGGATCGGCCTCTACGCCCCCGCCGGGACGCCCGCCGCCGTTGCCGACAGGCTGTATCGCGCCGTCTCCAAGGTGCTGGCGTCGGAGAAGTTCAAGGAGGGCTGCGTGGCGGTCGGCTACGAAATGAGCCCACTCATGCCGCCGGCCGAGTTCGCCGCCTTTCAGCGCGAGGAGCTGTCCCGCTGGACCAAGGTGATCAATGACCTGAACCTGCGGATAGGCAATTGATCCGCCGGGATCCCCTGGCCGGCCGTATCGCGGGCGCGGGGCCGGGGAAGGCGCCAGGATAGGCGATGACGCCGATTGGCTGCGGCGGCCGCTCATGGCAATATCCGGCGACCATGAGAAAATTGCCTCCGATGAATGCCGTCAGGGTGTTCGAGGTTGCCGCACGGCATGTCAATTTCACCAAGGCGGCCGAAGAATTGCACGTCACGCATGGCGCGGTCAGCCGGCAGGTGGCGCTGCTCGAGGCCTGGCTGGGGGTGCCGCTTTTCTTGCGGTCGGCATCGCAACTGGCATTGACCGAGGCCGGCCGGGACTACCTCGAGCAGGTGACGATGGGGCTGGACCTGATCGCCGTGGCATCGATGCAGGCCCGGCAGCGGTCGGCCAGGGCCGGCCTGCGCATCAATGCGCCGCCTACTTTCATGATGCGCTGGCTGATTCCCAGGCTCTCGCGCTTCCAGCGGCGGCGGCCGGAAATCGACGTGCGCCTGACCACGTCGATCGCGCCGGTCAATTTCCAGGAGCACGGCTACGACCTCGCCATACGCAGCGCCTACGCGCCGCTGCCCAATTGCAATTCGATACCCGTGGTCAGCGAGATGGTCGTGCCCGTCTGCCACGTCGACCTGCTGGAATGGCCGGGGCTGGAGCGGCCGGAAGACCTGGCGCGGCATACCTTGCTGAGCTATGCCACGGAGTCGTACTCCTGGTCGGAATGGCTGCATGGAGTGGGGTGCAACCACGTCCGGCCGGCGAGCATCCTGAGCTTCGAGCAGATGTATTTCTCGCTGCAGGCGACCATGGAAGGCCTGGGCGTCATGCTGGTGCCGCTGTTCCTCGTCATCGACGACATCATCGCGGGCAGGCTGGCGGTGCCGCTCGATACGCCGCCGATCAAGCGGCGCACCTACTATGCCAGTCATCCCCACCTTCCCGCGGAGAGCCGGGCGGTGCGCACCTTCTGCGACTGGCTGGCCGGCGAGGGAGCCGATACCGAGCAGTCGCTGGCGGCGTGGATGCGGTCGCGAGGCTGGAGCACCTGACCGGCGCCGCAGTCAGGCTCTTCCCGGGCGCGAGCGACGCCGGGCCGGCGCGCCGGCGCCGTGGACTTCCAGCTGCGAGCGGTAAGCCTCCTGCAGTTCCTGCTTCTTGACCTTTCCCAGCGGCGTGCGGGGCAGGCCGTCCACGAACATGAACTGGCCCGGAACCTGGCCGGCCGGCAGGCGGCCACGGCAGAACTCCGCGATGGCGGGCAGGGGCGGCGCAAGGCCGTCGGGGACCAGCACGGCCAGCAGCGCCTCTCCGGATACGGGATCGGGCACGCCCACCACCGCGGCCTCGGCAATGCCGGGGCACTGGCACAGGATGTCCTCGACCGTCTTCGTATAGACGTTCATGCCGCGCGCGGCGACCACTTCCACCTTGCGGTCCAGGATGTAGAGAAAGCCGTCGTCGTCGATGCGGCCGATATCGCCGGTATGGAATGCTGCCTGGCGGAAAACCCGGGTCTCCTCCTCGGGAAGGCCGAGATAGCCGTCGGCGACCTGCGGTCCCGACACGACGATCTCGCCGGTCCCACCGGCCGGCACCTCGTTGCCGGCATCGTCGAGCAGCGTGAGCCGCGTGCCGGGCAGGACCCTGCCGGCCGCCTTGAGCAACTCGGGGCGATCCGTCACGGCCCGGCGGTGCGCCGCCTCGTCCAGGATGGCAATGTAGGGCGAGGTCTCCGTCAGGCCATAGCACTGGTGGAAACCGGCGTGCGGGAAGGCGGCCATCGCGGCGCGCAGGGTGGGCTCGTCCAGCGGCGAGGTGCCATAGCTGATCAGGCGCAGGCTGCGCAGGTCGTAGCGGTCGACGGAGGCTTCCCTGAGGATGCGGACGATCATGCCAGGCAGCAGGCTCGCGATGGTGACGCCGTGGCGCTCGATGGCATCGAGCACGTCCTCGGGGGAGGCGTCCTTCAGGTAGACGTGCGCGCCTCCGAACATGCTGACCACGGTCGCCTTGAGATCCGTCGAGTGATACATGGGCGAGACATGGAGATAGATGTCCTCCGGCGCGGGTGCCATCACGCGGGCGAGCTGCAGCGCGTTGGCGACGATGTTGCGGTGGGTGAGCCGGACTCCCTTGCCGCGGCCGGTGGTGCCGCCGGTATAGAGACACAACGCAAGATCGCCTTCCCGTACCGGATGCGGCGCGGCCGGTCGCGCCTCGGCCAGCAGGGCGTCCGTGCTTGGAATGCCGGAGGCGTCGGGAGCGGCGCCCACGCAGACGGCTCGCCCGCGCCATGGGGCAAGCTGCGCCTGGTCCAGCAGGTAGGCGAGTTCCTCGTCCACCATCAGCATCCGGCAGCCCGACTGCTCGAGCATCCAGGCGATGTCGCCGCCGGTGAGCCGGAAATTCATGGGAATCGGCACGATGCCGGACCAGTACCCGCCCAGCAGCAACTGGGCGTGCGAGACGGAGTTCCGGCAAAGCGTGGCGAACCGCTCGCCCGGATGCAGCCCCAGCGACCGAAGCATGCCGGCGTTGCGTGCGACGCGCTCGATGAGCTGCCTCCAGCTGAGGCTGCCGGCCGACGCATGGATCGCCGCCCGGTGCCCATGCGCCCGGGCCGTGCTCTGCAAGAGGTCGGGAAGCGTCAGCAAGCGTGGACTCCCGTCACGTCGAGGTACATCGAATGAAAGCCTGCGCGTAAGCGCGCAGGAGGTCTATGCCTCGCGCCACGAGCCGGGGGCAATGTCCGATCTTACCGCCTCGACGTCGACCGCATCGCTTCCCGGCACGCCGATGCGCAGGAACTGTTCCGGCGGGGCGTCGACCGGCTTGGTGGCGTCCAGTCCCAGCTTGGATCCGATCCCGCCCCGCGACGTGGGGTCCAGCCTGGAGGCCCGGCAGTTGCCCACGACGACCAGGTCCCGGTCCGCCTGGAAGCGCGTGGCGACCGCCCATTCGACCTCCTGCGGATCATAGATGTCTATGTCCTCGTCCACCACGATGACCTGCTTGACGTCGTGATGCATGGCGAAGGCGCTGAAGATGACGTTCTTGGCGCTGCCTTCGTGCAGCTTCTTCATTTGCACGTACAAATGGTAGCGGCCGACCCCGCCGGGGGCCAGGTGCACGTTCGTCACGTTGGGAAAGATGCGCTGCATGGTCGTGAGGAAACTGGCTTCCCGCGCGACCGCGCCAAGCAGGATGTGCTCCGTGCCGCCGCCTATGATGGTGTGGAATAGCGGCGATCGCCGGTGGGTCACGGCATCGATCTCGATGACGAAGCGGTCGCCTCGCGGCCCGTAGTACTGCGTGAATTCCCCGAACGGACCCTCGGGCTCGCGCACGTTGGGCAGGATGCGTCCCTCGAGCACGATCTCGGCCTCGGCCGGAACGCGCAGCTCATTGGTCAGGCACTTGACGACGCGCACCGGCTCGCCCCGCAGCGCGCCGGCGACCTCGAGCTCGTCCTGGTCCATGGCCACGATGGCCTGCGACGCCATGAGCGTGAGCGGATCCACGCCGATGGCGATCGCGATCGGCAAGGGCTTGCCGGCTTTCTCGCAGAGACTCAGGAAGGTGCCGGTGTCGCGCGAAGAGACCGAGACGCCCATCCGGTTTCCGCCCTTCAGGTGGCACCGGTTGATCGACACGTTCTGCCGGCCGGTGTTGGGATTGCTGCTGATCAGCAGGCCCGCGGTGAGATAGGCGCCTCCGTCGTGCTCGTTGTGTATCGGGGCGGGGAGCAGCCTGCCGATGTCGATATCGCCGCGATGGATGACCTCCTGCACCGGCGCCTCGCCCACTTCTTCGCAAGGCATCGGGTTGCCCACCGCCTGCTGATAGCGCTTGAGCAGGCCGGCGGGGGCCACGCCCATCGCGTCGGCGATCCACTCGCGCCGCGACACGATGCCCGAGAGCACGGGGATGCGATGGCCTTCCGGGGAAGGAAAGAACGTCGCCTGGCGGCCGTCCAGCTTCGAGGCGATGGCGGCAATTTCAAACCGCAGGGACTTGCCTGCCTGGATGAGCGCCAGCCTGTCGTTGGCGGCCAGGCGGTCCAGCCATCCGCGCAGCGTCGTGACGGGCGGGGAGCCGTTGCGTGGTCCGGTGTGTGCGGCATCTGCCATGGAGCACTCCTGAGGGCGAGAGAAAAGGAACTAGAAGTGGGAGGTTTGCACGACGAGGCGGGTGGTCTGGTAGGCTTCGAGACCTTCGGTGGCCCCCTCGCTGCCGTAGCCGCTTTCCTTGACACCGCCCCACGGCGTTTCCGGCCCGTTGATGAAAAACGTGTTCAGGCCCAGCATGCCCGTGTCCATCCTCTCGGAAAGCCGCAACTGCCGGCTGCCGTCGCGAGTGAAGGCGTAGGCCGCCAATCCGTAGGGAAGCGCGTTCGCCTGTTCGATGACGGCTTCTTCGTCGCGAAAGGGCAGCAGCAAGGCGATGGGGCCGAAGGGCTCTTCGCGCATGGCGCGGGCCTGGGCCGGCACGTCCGAGAACACCGTGGGGGCGAAGAAGTTTCCTGCCCGGTCGAGACGCTCGCCGCCCGCGACCAGCCGGGCGCCGGCGTATTTCAGGTCGGCCACCGCGTTCTCGATCGCCGCCAGCCGTCGCGTGTTCGCCAGCGGTCCCATCTGCGTTCCCTCGTCCAGGCCGGGGCCGATCTTCAGCCCCGCGGCCGCCTGGGCGAAGGCGCCGGCGAAGTGTTCATAGATGCGCTCGTGCACGTAGAAGCGGGTCGGCGATACGCACACCTGGCCGGCGTTGCGGTATTTGCTGGCGACGCACAGGCGCACGACCGCGTCCACGTCGACATCGTCGAAAACCAGGACCGGAGCATGGCCGCCCAGCTCCATGGTGATGGGCTTGATCGCTGCGGCGGCCAGCCCAGCCAGCTGGCGTCCGACCGCGGTCGAGCCGGTGAAGGACACCTTGCGGACGACAGGCGATGCGATGAGGTGGCTGGAAATCTCGGCCGGCACGCCGCATACCAGGTTGATCACGCCGCGGGGCACGCCGGCTTCGGCGAATGCGCGGACCATCTCGATCGCCGTGGCCGGCGCCTCTTCGGGAGCCTTGAGTATGCAGCAGCATCCCGCCGCCAGGGATGCCCCCAGCTTGCGGGCCGGCGTGGTTGCCGGGAAGTTCCAGGGCGAGAAGGCGGCGGCCACGCCTATCGGGCGTTTCAGGACGTTCTGCCGGATGCCGGCGGGTCCGCCGACGATGCGCCCGTAGCCTCGCCGTCCCTCCTCGGCCATCCATTCGATGTGCGCGGCGGCGCCGTCGACCTCGACGAGGGCCTCGGCAAGCGGCTTGCCTTCCTCGCGCGTCAGGAGACGCGCGATGCGGTCCCGGCGGCCGCGCATCAGTTCTGCGGCGCGCCGCAGGATGCGGCCGCGTTCCACTGCCGGGGTCGTGCTCCAGCCCGGCCAGGCCGCGGCCGCCGACTGCAGCGCCCGGTCCAGGTCCGCCGGCGTGGCCGAGGGGAGCTCTCCCATGGGCTGCCCGGTGGCCGGGTCGACGACCGGGATGGTGTCGCGGCCCTCGCCGCCTATCCATTGGCCGTCGATGTAGAGTTTCAGATCCGGATGTTCGATGGACATGCATGCCTCTCTGGGGACGCGGTCCGGAAAGCCGTCAGAGCTTGCGCTCTTTGGCGTTCCAGTTCTTTTCGAGGTTGTTGATGAGGTCTTCGCTCAGGTGGCAGAAGGCCTGCTCCCGCGCGTAGGTGACGAGGTATTGCCGAAGGACCTCCATGGGCTCGGCCTGGGCGCGCAGCGCCTTGCGGTTCGCGCTGATGCTGACCATGCCGGCGCCCAGCGCGTTGGCCGCGCAGCGTTCGACCGCCTGTTCGATTTCCCCGGGCGGCACCACTTCGCTGACGAGCGTGCGGCCCTCGGGAGTCTCCACCTTGAACAGCTTGTCGAACATGATGGCCTGGCGCGCCAGCGCCTCGCCCGTGAAGCGCGGCAGCCGCAGGTTGGCGAGGCCGGGAATGATTCCTTCCTTGCGCGCAGGCAGGCTGAAGAAGGAGCCGGATTCCGCGATCACGTAATCGGCCACGAGCAGCAATTGGCACCCGCCGCCTATCGCGAACGTTTCGATGACCGCCACCCACGGTTTCTCGACGGTGGATTCGGGCTCGTCCAGCGGTGCGTCCAGGCTGTCCGGCCCGGGGGGCAGGATGCCGCGGTGGACCTTGTTGAAGAAGCCCATGTTCTTGGTCAGGAAACCCAGGTACGATTTCTTGCCGCGATAGATGTGGGTCAGGTTGATGCCGGCCGAGAACACGCGCCGGCCGGCATACTTCGGGTGGTCGACCACGCCCCCGCGCATGACGCCCAGCCGCAGGTCGGGATGCATGAGGATGAGGTCGGTCGCCATCTCAAAGGGCACCATGGTGGTGTCGTCCTCGGCATTCAGGTAGCGCAGGTTCTGGAACGTCAGGAATCCGGCCTGGGCCTTGGCCTCGACCAATGCCTTGTCCAGCTGGACGCGCCCGGTCTTGCGGAATTCGTCCAGGTATTCGAACGACTGCGGCAAGGGCCTGAGCATGGTTCGTATCAGGTGCGAGCCGATGGCCCGGTCGGTAAAGAGGTGGCTGAAGAAAAGGCCCTGGTTGATTTCCAGCCCGTCCTTGTCCTTTTGCAGCAGTTCGCTTTCCGCCCGCAGTTCCTCTTCGCTGGGCAGGATGCCGGGCAGCCGCGCCGCGGCTTGCCAGGCCAGTTCATCCACTCGCAGCGGCCGCGTCCCGTTGTTCGTCAGGTCCCGGTAAAGGGGGTGGGCATGGTGCCGGAAGAAGCGCCACGCTGCGTCGGCCATCAGGTGGAAGATCACGTGCGCCACGTCCTTCTGCGTGGCGTCGCGGGCCGATTTGAGCGGAAGGCGGCTCAGCAGCTGCCGTCCCTGGCGGCACACGGATCGGACCAGGGCCGAGTCCTCATCCAGCGTCGACGGCGCCGGCCGTTCCTCCCATGCCCGGGCGGCTTGCAGGAACTGCGAGGTCGCGTCCCGCGGCAACCCCGACGCGTCGATCCGTTGCTGGCGTTCGTTCAGGGGAATGTGTTCGATCATGTCATGCTCCGTTCATGCAATGGATGGGACCGCGGGGTGCGCCGGACGAGGGGCCGCATCTCAGCGGTGTCGTTCGCTTCGGGCGCGCAGCTCGCTCAGCGTCGTGCGCGGCGTGATGGCCTCGGGGTCGATGCGCAGTTCGATCAAGGCCCCGTGCGGGGCGGCGAGCGCACGGTCGAAGCTCGCCGCGAAGTCTTCCGTCTTTTCCACCGTGTAGCCGGCGATGCCATAGGCGGCCGCCAGCGCGGCGAAGTCCGGATTTTCCAGCGTCGTGCCGAAGACCCGGCCGGGATAGTGGATCTCCTGGTGCATGCGTATGCTGCCGTACATGCCGTTGTTGACGACGATGAAGATCACGCGCAAGCCGTACTGCTTCGCGGTCGCCAGTTCCTGGCTGTTCATCAGGAAGCAGCCGTCGCCGGCAAAGCAGACCACTCGCCGGTCCGGGTGGATGGCCGCCGCGGCGCAGGCGGCCGGAATCCCGTAGCCCATGACGCCGCTGGCGGGCGCGAGCTGGGTGCGAAAGCCGCGGTATTGGAAGAAGCGGTGGACCCAGCCGGTGTAGTTGCCCGCGCCATTGGTGACGATCGCGTCGGCGGGCAGCCGGTCGCGCACGTGCCGGACGACTTGGGCCAGGTTCAAGCTCCCCGGCATGGAAGGGGGGACGAGCGTCGCGCAATAGTCTGCATTGGCGGAGCGCGTCCAGTCGGCCCACGCCGGGTGCCGTGGTGGCTCGAGGCTCGCCGCGGCGAGCGCGAATTCGGCCATGCCCGCATTGATGGCCAGGTCGGGCCGATAGACCTTGCCGAGTTCGCCGATATCGGGATGGACATGGACGAACCGGGCCTCCATCGAGGGGACGCCGAGCAAGGTGTACCCCGCGGTCGTGGTTTCGCCCAGGCGCGCGCCTACCGCGAGGATCAGGTCGGCCTGGCGAACCCGCTGCGCCAGCGATTCGGCAATCCCGACCCCGATGTCGCCGGCATAGCCGGGATGCGCATTGTCGAACAGGTCTTGCCGGCGAAAGGCCGTGCCGACGGGCAGCTGGAAGGCCTGCGCGAAAGCCTGGATGGCCGCGCAGGCTTCGGCGCTCCATCCGCCTCCGCCCAATATCATGAGCGGGCGCCGTGCCAGCTCGACCAGTTCGCGCAGGCGTGCCAGGTCGGCAACGCCGGGCTGCGGTTGTACCGGCACGAAGGGCCGGCTGTCGGGCAGGTCCAGGTGCCGGTAGAGCACGTCCTCGGGCAAGCCGACGACGACGGGGCCCGGGCGGCCCGAGACGGCGGCCTGGAACGCCCGGTTCATCATCTCGGGCAAGCGTTCCAGGTGGTCGACCTGCGTGACCCATTTCGCCAGCGAGCCGAATACGCTGCGCAGGTCGATCTCCTGCCAGGCCTGGCGCTCCAGCAGCCGGGTGCCCACCTGCCCCACGAGCAGGACCATGGGCGTCGAGTCCTGGCTTGCGGTGTGCACGCCGATGCTGGCATTGGTCGCGCCCGGTCCGCGGGTGACCAGGCAGACGCCGGGCTTGCCGGTCAGTTTTCCGTAGGCCTCCGCCATGTGCGCCGCCGCGCCCTCCTGGCGGCAGACGATCGTCCTGATGGCGTCGCTGGACGCGTGCAGCGCGTCCAATGCGGGCAGGAAACTCTCGCCGGGTACGCAGAAGGCGTGGTCGACGCCGTGTATCTTGAGCGCATCGACGAGGATCTGGCCGCCGGTTCGCAGGGAAGGGACTTGCAACATCGGATGCTCCGGATGCGGATGGATGGAGATGGCGGGTCAGTCGGCGGTCGCGCCGGATTCCTTGATGACCTTCGACCAGCGCCGGGCCTCGGCGCGCACGTGCGCCGCCATTTCCTCCGGTGTGCTGGGGTTGGCTTCCAGGCTGACTTCCTTGAGCTTCTCCACGAAGGACGGGTCGGTCAGGACGGTGTTGAGCGCCTGGTTCATGCGGGCGACGACGTGCCTGGGCAGGCTGGCCTGCCCGACCATGCCGAACCAGACGCTGGTGGTGAGGTTCGGATAGCCCGCCTCGGTAACCGTGGGAACGTCGGGAAGCTGGAACCAGCGCTGCTTGGAGGTCACGGCAATGGGGCGGACCTTGCCGGCCTGGATCTGCGGCAGCAGCTGCGGAAGGTTGTCGGTGTTGAACTGGACCTCGCCCGC
Source organism: Pigmentiphaga sp. NML080357 (assembly GCF_002188465.1). Lineage (GTDB taxonomy): Bacteria > Pseudomonadota > Gammaproteobacteria > Burkholderiales > Burkholderiaceae_B > Pigmentiphaga. The sequence continues at coordinate 89,726 of NZ_NINW01000025.1, forward strand.
CAGCAGGGCCTGCATGGCCGGGCCGTTGCCGCGGTAGGGAACGTGCAGGATTTCGATCTTGGCCAGCGTCTTGATCAATTCGTTCAGCAGATGGCCCGTGCTGCCTATGCCGGCGCTGGAGTACGCCACCTTGCCGGGATGGGCCCTGGCATGCTCGATGAGCTCGCTGAGCGAAGTCACCTTCAGCGACGGCGAGACCACGATGGCGTTCGGCGTCTGGGTCGCGAGCCCGATCGAAACAAAGTCCTTTTCGGCGTCGTAGCCCAGGTCCGTCTTGTACAGATAGGGATTGATCGACAACTGGGACGGCGTGATCATCATGAAGAAATGATCGTCGGGCGACGATTTGGCGAAATACGCCGCTCCCACCGAACCGGCGGCGCCGCCCCGGTTCTCGACCACCACCGGCTGGCCCAGGGTTTGCGACAGTCTCTGCGCGATGAGGCGGCTCGCGATGTCGGTCGAGCCGCCGGCGGCGTAGGGAACCAGCAGCCGGATCGGCCTTTGCGGCCAGGCCGGTTCTGCGGCCTGGGACGACGCCGGGACGAGCAGTGCCAGCAGGATGCCGGCCCACCAGGTGCGTTGACGGAATCGGTGCATGGAAGTCTCCTCGTTATCGATTTCTTCGGGCGGCATGGCGCCCATGCCGGCGGTCGGCCGGCGTGTCAGCGGGTTTCCCTGGTCTCGAGATACGCTCGCCGCAACTCGTCCTTGCGGACCTTGCCGAGCGACGATCGGGGCAGCGCGTCGACGAACATGAATTGCCGCGGGATCTTGTATCCGCCGAGATGGCGCCGGCAGAACTCGATGATCTCCGCCGGCGCCGGGCGCGCCGCCGAAGGCACGACGACCGCCAGCAGCGCCTCGCCGTACTTGGTGTCCGGTATGCCGACGACGGCGGCATCGGCCACGTCCGGATGCAGGGCCAGCACGGATTCCACTTCCCGCGTGTAGACGTTCTCGCCGCCTGTGATCACCATGTCTTTCTTGCGGTCGAGAACGTGCAGGTAGCCGTCCTCGTCCAGGCGGCCGATGTCGCCCGTGTGCAGCCAGCCGTCCCGGAAGGTCGCCGCGTTTTCCTGCGGCCGGTTGTGATAGCCGGCCGCCACCTGCGGCCCGGACACGGCGATCTCGCCCGGCTGGCCGGGCGCGGCCTCGTTGCCGTCATCGTCGAGAAACCGGATGGAGGTGGCGGGCAGCAGCCGGCCGGCGGACTTCAGGAGTTCGGGCCGTTCGCGCAGCGCGAACCGATGGGTCGCCTCGTCGAGGATCGCCAGGTAGGGAGACGTTTCCGTCAGGCCATAGCACTGGTGGAAGCCGACGTGAGCGAAGCGGTCCATGGCCTTGCGCAGCGATTGTTCGTCCATGGGCGCGGTGCCGTAGCTGATCAGCCGCAGCCGGGACAGGTCGTGGCGGTCCACGCCGGCTTCCTTGAGAATGCCGATGATCATGGTGGGCACCAGGCTGGCGATCGTGACGCCGCGCTGCTCGATGGCCTCGAGCACGCCCCGGGGCGAGAATTCGCTCAGGTAGGTATGGCCGCCTCCGAACATCGTGACGACGGTGGCCTTCAGGTCGGTGGAGTGGAACATCGGCGAGACGTGCAGGTAGACGTCGTCCGGGCAAGGCGACATCACGCGGGCCAGCTGCAGCGCGTTGGCGACGATGTTGCGATGCGTGAGCCTGACGCCCTTGCCGCGCCCGGTGGTGCCGCCGGTATAGAGCAACAGTGCCTCGTCGCCTTCCTGGCAGCCATGGGCGGATGCGCGCGGGCTGGCACGGAGCAGGTCCGCCATGGTCGCAAGCTCCGCCGACCCGCCCCGCAACCGGACGCGAATGGCCCGCGACCGCCACGAGGCCAGCGGCGGCTGCTCCAGGAGCGGCATGAAGTCGTCGTCCAGCATGACGGCCTTGCACTGCGCATCTTCCAGCATGGCGGCGATCTCGGCGGGAGCCAGGCGGAAATTCAGCGGCGCCGGTACGACGCCCGACCAGAAGCCCGCCAGCAGCAACTGGGCATGGTCCACCGAATTGCGGCACAGCGTGGCGAACCGATCGCCGGGGTTCAGGCCCAGTTCCCGGAGCATGCCGGCGGTGCGGGCCACGCGGTCGAGATAGTCGTTCCAGCTCAGGTCGCCCGACGGATCGATGATCGCCTTGCGCCGGCCGTAGGCCTGGACGGTGTTTTTCAGTAGATGGGGAAGGGTCAGCACGCCTGCATCTGCCGGTGGGAAACGATGCAGAAAATGATAGAGAGGGGGGCTTGCCGAGACCCTACCGCCCAGTCCTGCGACCTACCCCGGAGTCGGATTTTTTCTAGAGGGCCAGATTCAGTGTCTTGATGAGCCGGCTGAATTTTCCCTGTTCTTCCTCGAGAAATGCCCCGGGCGAGCCCGTGTCCGGGATATCGATGCCCTCCTTGGCCATCGCGGCCTGGAACCCGGGATCGCGCAGGACTTCGCGGACCTTGCCGCTCAACAATGACAGTATCGGCGCCGGCGTGCCGCGCGGGGCGAACAGGCCGCTCCAGTTGGAAAGAACGAAGTCGTCCAGGCCGGCTTCCTTCAAAGTCGGGACATTGGGCAGCGTGGGCGACCGGGTGGCGCTGGTTACCGCATAGGCCTTGATTTCGCCGGCATCGATCAGGGCCTTGGACGGGAGGATCCCCGAGAAGTACAGGTCCAGGTGCCCGCCCGCCACGTCGTTGGCCGCTTGCGCGCCGCCTTTGTAGGGCACGTGCTTGATGTCGAGCGCCGTGGATCGCTTGAGCCATTCGCCCGCGAGGTGGGCCGGGCTGCCGACCGCGCCGCCGAAATTGTAGTTACCCGGCTGGCGGGCGATCTCTTCGCGCAAGGCCTGGAAGTCGGCGGCCTTGAAGCTCTTCCGGCCGATGAGCACCAGGGGCGTCGAACCGACGATTGCAATCGGCTCGAAGTCACCGGGCTGGTACGACACCTTGCGCACCTGCGGAATGATGACCATCTCCGTATTCAGCCCCAGCAGCAGCGTGTAGCCATCCGGCGCCGCGCGCGCGACCGACATGACGCCTATCGTGCCGCTGGCGCCCGGCCGGTTGACGACCACCACCGTCTGTCCCAGCTTGCGTTCCAGTCCCACTGCGAGATTGCGCGCGGCAAAATCGGTCGATCCGCCGGGCCCGTAGGGCACGATGATCTGGATGGGCTTCGACGGGTAGCTATCGCCGGCTTCCGAGCCGGGCGGGCAGGCGAGCAGCGCCGCCGCCGCGAGCAATGCAACCGTCGTTCGCCGTGTCTGGCTATTCATGATGATCTCCTTGAAGTCAGATCCGTACGACCTTGGCATGCAGGACGGCGGAGCGTCCCGTCTTGACCGCCTGGATGCATCGATCGAGTGCGGCGCCGACCTGCGCCGGGTCGTCGACGCGTTCGCCATGGGCGCCGAACGCCTCCCCCAGCTTGGCGAAGTCCGCGTTGCCCGGCAGTTCGGCCTCGTAGGCGTCCTGCCGTCTTGCACTGCCGTCCGGATAGACGCGCAAGGTCGACTCCTTGACCGCGGACCATCCGGCGTTGTCGACGACGAGCGTCAGGATGGGCAGTCCATAGAAACTCGAGACGGCCAGGACGGAGCTCGGGATGTTGAAGTAGAGACTGCCGTCTCCCACCACCTGCACCGCCATCAGGTCCGGATCGGCCAGCCGTGCGCCCAGGGCCATGGCCCCGGAGGCGCCGAGCCCGCCGCCGCCGACTCGCACCAGGGTGCCGGGCAGAGGACGGGTGAGCTGTTCCATGAGGGCGGGGGAGTTGCGCACGGCTTCGTTGAAGACCATGTCTTCGGGCCGCAGGCGCTTGCCGAGTTCCGCGAACAGGAAGTGAGGATTGATCTGGCCCGGCGTGCCCGGATCGGCGGCCTTGTCCCGCGCCTTGTGCCGGCGCTGCTCGTTCTCGGCGGCGATGCGCGCGTTGCGCGCATCGACCGCACCGGCGAATGCCGGCGTGGACCTTGCCTCGAGCGCCTCGGCCAATTGTTCGAGGATGCGCGCGCTGTCGCCCTGGATCCGGGCGTTCGCGGGAAAGCTCCACATCGGCGAGGCCGCCTTCAGCGCGTCGACGTCGACCTGCGCCCAGAACGTGCGGGCGTGCGGCCGGACGTCGCGCGAGAACCAGGGCACGTCCGTGTCCACGAGCAGTCCGACGTCGGCAGCCTGGATCGAGCCGCCCGGCTGGAACCCGCAGAAATTCGGGCCTTCATGCGATATGTTGTTGACCGGATTCGATTCGAAGACGCGTATGCCGGCCAGGCGCGCCAGGCGCTCGATGGCCGCCGAGGTACGGCGATTGCGGCCGCCGAACGAGGTGATCAGGATAGGGTGCTCGGCCGCCAGGAGGCGTTCGGCCACGGTGTCGAGCTGGCGCGGATCGGCGCCAGTGGGAGCGATGGCGCCGAATTGCGCCTCCGGATAGGACTTGACGCGGTCTATCGGCCAGGGTTCGGCCAGCGTTTCGCGCGGCAGCATCAAGTACACGGGACCGCGGGGCTCGCTCTGCATGAGGGCCTGGGCACGGCGCAGCGCTTCTTTCACCACGATGCCGGAAGGCAAGGTCCATTCCCACTTGACGAAGGGGCGGACGAGGCTGCCTTGGTCGAACGGCTCCTGGATGTAGTGCACGTAGTTGTCGCGCGTGCCCGGCAGCTCTCCCGCCGAGGTGAAGGGTGCCTTGCCGGCCATCAGGAGAACGGGCAGGCGGCTGCGGAAGAGGTTGTGCATGGCCATCGAGGCGTTGGCCGTGCCGACGTCGACGTGGACCAGCACCCCCTGGCCTCGGCCTGTCACCAGGGCGTAGCCCGCGGCCATGTGCGCGGCCGTGTTCTCGTGCGGGCAGCGGATCACCTGCGGCGCCTTTTCGCCCTGTTCGCGCCGGCGCGCCAGTTCTTCGATGATGGGCGCGTGGTCGGTCCCCATGTTGCAAAACAGGTAATCGACGCCGATCTCCGTCAGGCCTTCCAGCAGGAAGCCGGCGGTGGTGCGCGTATCGTCTGTGAGAGCGTGCTGCATGAGTTGGACGCCACCTCCGGGGCATGGGCTGGTCTCGTGGCGGGATGATAGGAAGCGCCCCCGGGGAGGGGCCATACCATCCAGTCGGATATTGGCGTGCGGCACGGGATCCGCGGCGTGGCAGGCTTCGGGATTGCCCGGGGGAGAGGCACGCGCATGCCCCGTTCGCGACAGGAAAAATCACCGTGGAGGCGTGGCTCGTGAAAAAAACTGACACGGCCTTCCCACGGCGGCGCGCATGGCTGGATCGGCGCTTTTTTTCTGGATATTCTCAAGACCCCGACCAAGGGGCGCAGCGCCGCGCGGCGCTGCCGCGCGGACAAGAACAGGCCGGGAAACGCGACTCGGACAGCGGAGGCAGGAATGACCAAGGCCGTCAGGCTCTATCAAGGCGCTTTCGGGCGTGCGTCCATGCTCGATTCCGACCATGACCTGGTCACCCACGCTCATCCGCAATGCCACGTGCTGGTGAAGGTCGCCGGCGCGGACGCCTTCTACAGAGTGCGAGGCGAAACCGTACGGCTATCCGAGGACTCGCTGGTTCTGGTCAACGCCTGGGAGCCGCATTCCAAGCTGCAGCCGCGGGAGGGCGAGCGCACCACCGTCCTGATCCTCTGCATGGAACCGGCCTGGCTGGCGGAACACGACCCCCTGCTCTCGGGTAGCGGCATGCCGGACTTCTTTCCCTCTGCCCAGGTGCGGGTGCCGCTGTCCATCCGCAAACTCGTGGACCGGCTGGTGCTCGAAGTGCTCGGCTCGTCTCCCACCGGCCTGCCCAACCGGGCGGTCGAAGCGGCGCTGTCGGACTTCATGCTCGCGATCACGCACCTCTTCGCGGTGCGGCGCAACTGGATCGACACCTACAGGCTGAAGATGCGCCATCGTCCGGATGCGCGCATCGCACGGGCAATCCAGTACATCGGGGACCACCTGGACCAGACCATTACCTGCGAAGAGCTGGCCGGCCTGCACAGCCTGTCGCGCCAGCATTTCTTCTCGCTCTTCCGCCAGTACACGAACATGTCTCCCATCCTGTACATGAACACGCTGCGCATGGAGAGCGCGTTCAAGACACTGACCGAATGCTCGACCTCGGTGAACGTGCTGGCCGACGACCTGGGGTTTTCCGAACCGCATCATTTCACGCGTTTCTTCCGCCGCAATCTCGGCATTCCTCCCAGCCAGTACCGGCGGGGCGTCGCGCTGATTGCCTGATTCCCGCGCATGGACGGGCTCATAAATAAACCGACGCTGGGGTAGGTTTCCGCACTTGCGGGTAGGGTGCCGCAACACGCGCGTGCCTATATTTTCGTCCAGGCCTGCATGCCGTCCGGCATGCGGCGACATCATCGAACGGGACAGCGCCTTCCCGCGAAGGCTTCGAGAGCCCGAGACATGGAGACGACGACAATGCACGCGATGCGCATGCTCATGATGGCGGGCGCCCTGGCTATCCCCGCCGTGCCGGCTGCCGCGGCCGAGTTCCCGGCCAGGCCCATCCGCCTGGTGGTGCCTTTCGAGGCGGGCGGAACCATCGACACGCTGGGCCGCGTGGTCGCCGCCCAGATCGACAAGCAGTCCGAATGGGGCATCGTGGTCGATAACAAGGCGGGCGCGAATGCCTTGATCGGCACCGCCGATGCGGCCAAGGCCGCGCCCGATGGCTATACCATCCTGCACACGTCGCCGTCGATCGTCATCAACACGTTCATACACAAGAAGACGCCCTACGACCTGTCCAGGACGTTCGTGCCCGTTACCAACCTGGCCGTCGGAACCGGCTACCTGCTGGTCGTGCGGCAAGGGCTGCCGGTCCATGACGTTGCAGGGCTGATCGAGCTGGCGCGCAAGAAGGAGCTCACGTACGGATCCCCGGGCATCGGCAATGCCCTGCACCTGGCGGCGGCGGGGTTCGCCAAGAAGGCCCGCGTCGACATGCTGCACATCCCGTTCAAGGGCAGCGCGAGCTCGCTCAATGCCATCGCCGCCGGGCAGGTGGACGTCATGATGCTGTCCCCGCCCACGGTGACGCCGTACGTCCAGTCGGGCAAGATCCGCCCCATCGCGTTCACCGGCGAAAGCCGGTCCAAGGAATTTCCCGATATCCCGACTATGAAAGAAGCGGGTATCGACGACTTCGTCGTCATGGGGACCTGGGCGGGGTGGTTCGCGCCGGCCGGCACCCCGCCCGAGGTGGTGAACAGGATCGCCGCCGAGGTCGCCAAGGCGCTCAAGGCGCCCGAAGTCGCGAGCGTGCTGGAGAAGGGAGGCTTCGAGCCGGACGGCCGTCCGCCCCAGGCATTCGCGGAATTCGTGCGCCAGGAAACCCGGCGCTACGGACAGATCGTCAAGGACGCCGGCATCACGCCGCAGTAGGCCTGAAATCCAGCGGCGTTCAAAACGTCCACCCTTGGCTCGCCGCCCAGGCCGTGATCGATTGCTCGGTGTCGCGGCCTTCCTGCTGCAGCCAGTCGCAGAAGTCGCCGGTCAGCGTCTGCGCCTTGAGCGTCGCGGCGCTGTTGGCGTAGTACGTGCGCCGCTTCACGCCCAGGGGACCGAAGGGCACGCACAGTCGGCCGGCGAGGATCTCGTCGATGGCCAGGAACAGCGGGACCATGGCCAGCCCGAGCCCCTCGGAGGCCGCCTGCAGGGCGAAGTACATCTGTTCGAAGCCCAGCGTATTGGCGGGCTTCAGGCCCGGAACGCCGGCGGCTTCCAGCCATTCGCTCCACGCGTAGGGTTCCGTGGCATAGCTGATGAGGGTATGCGCTTCGAGGTCGCGCGGGTGCGCGAGCCTCAGGCTCTCCTGCAGGTCGACGTGACAGATGGGGGCGATGATCTCCGTCATGAAGGGAATGGACCGGCAATCGTCCAGCGGCCCGTGCTGCCCCCGGATGGCAATGTCGTAGGTGTTCTCCTGGAAATTCGGCGGCGCCAGCGAAGTGGTCAGGCGGACCTCGACGTCCGGACGCCTGCGCTGGAATACGGACATGCGCGCGATCAGCCAGCGCATGGTGAAGGTGGGCGGGGCATTGACGCGCAGCACGATGGGCGCCGCCTGCTGCATGACATACATCGATGCCGTGGCCAGGCGGTCGAACACCGCCGAGACCTCGTTGAGATAGCCGCGGCCGGCCTCGGTGAGCGTCAGCTGCGAGGGCGCGCGGTGAAAGAGCGCGACGCCCAGCCACTCCTCGAGCAGGGCCACCTGGCGGCTGACTGCGCCGTGCGTGACGTTCAGTTCCGCCGCGGCCTTGGTAAAGCTCACGTGGCGCGCGGCCACCTCGAACGCCCGCACGGCGTTGAGCGGGGGCAGCTTTCTCATGAAGTCTCCTGTTGCTGCTCTGGCCGGCGTGACTATAACTCACGCCACGTGAAGATTATTACTTTGCCGCGAGAGCGGCCCGCCTTCACACTGCAGCCCATGCAAAACGAATCCAGCACGCCGGCGGAGCCGGCCTGCGCCAACCCCGCCGGGCCCTCAGGTTTTCTCTCGCTCGGCCACCCATACATACTATCGTGAAAGCCGCTCCTTTCGACTATGTGCGTGCCGAGGGCCTGGACCACGCGCTCGAACTCCTGCACCAGCATGGGTACGAGGCCAAGCTGCTGGCCGGAGGCCAGAGCCTGGTGCCGATGATGGCCATGCGCCTGGCGCGCCCCGCGCTGCTGGTGGACATTCACCGGGTGTCCGCCCTGCAGTCGCTGGACGTTTCGGACACTGCCGTGGTGACCGGCGCCGTGGTGCGCCAGCGCACCCTGGAGGACGAGGTCTCGCTGCATGCGCACATCCCCTTGGTCGCCGCCGCGTTGCGCTGGGTGGGGCACGGCCAGACGCGCAACCGTGGCACCGTGGGCGGCAGCCTGGTGCATGCCGACCCGTCCGCCGAGCTGCCGCTGGCCGCCCTCGTGCTGGACGCGAGACTGCGCCTGACAAGCCAGGACGAAGGCGAACGCAGTGTCGCCGCCGGCGAGTTTTTCCTGGGGCCCATGTTTACCGACACGCGCGACACGGAGTGCCTGACCGCCATCGAGTGGCCCGTGTGGGACGCGCGCGGCACCGGTTGTGCATTCGACGAGATCGCGATACGGCACGGAGACTTCGCCATGGCTTCGGCTGCGGCGCAGGTCCGTGTCGATGCGTCGGGCGTCTGCCGGCGCGCCGCGTTCGGCCTCGGCGGCGTGGATGGCGTTCCCCGCAGTTTTCCCGAGCTGGCGCAGCGCCTGGAAGGGCAGCGGCTGGACGATGATCTGCTGCGTGACGTGGCCGAGGATGCGGCCGCGGCATGCGAGCCAGGCAGCGACCTGCACGCGACCGCCGAATACCGGCGCCACCTGGCGGCCGTCCTGGCGGTACGCGTCCTGCGCCGGGCCGCGCAATCGGCCCAGTCTTCGGTACGGAGCGTGTAGCCATGGCATTTTCCCGACTCATGAACATTTCCATCAATGTGAATGGCGTCGTGCGGCAGGCCCAGGTCGAGCCGCGCACCACCCTGGTGGACTTCCTGCGCGACACGCTCAAGCTGACCGGTACCCATATCGGCTGTGAGCACGGTGTCTGCGGCGCGTGTTCGGTCCTGCTGGACGGAGAACCCGTCAGGTCCTGCTGCATGTTCGCGGTCCAGGCCGACGGCCTTTCGGTAACGACCGTGGAGGGGCTGGCGCCGGAACGGGGGCGGCTGTCCGCGATCCAGGACGCCTTCTGCGAAAAGCATGCGCTGCAGTGCGGTTATTGCACGCCAGGCATGCTGGTCGCGTGCCACGCGCTCGTGGCGCGCCACCCCCGTCCGGACGAGGCGCAGATCCGCGAGGCCATCAGCGGCAACCTGTGCCGGTGCACCGGTTATCAACAGATCGTGGACGCCGTCCAGCATGCGACGGCACAGGAGTCGTCGCATGACTGATCCGGGGAAATTCCGCTATATCGGCAAGCACCGCCGCGCCGTCGAGCACCGCCGTTTCGTGACCGGGCAAGGGCGCTACGCCGCCGACATACAACTGCCCGACGTGCTGCACGTGGCCATCGTCGCGAGCCCGCATGCGCATGCCAGGATACGGTCCATCGACGCCTCCGGGGCGCTGGCCATGCCTGGCGTGCATGCCGTCCTGACTGGCGAGGAGCTTTGCGCGCATACCGATGCCATGCTGCCCGGCGTCGACGCGCCGCAGGTGAAGCGGTTTCCGCTCGCCCACGGCGTGGCCCGCTACGCCGGGGAGTGGGTGGCCGCGGTCGTGGCCGATACCCGCGCCTTGGCCGAAGACGCGGCCGAGGCGGTGATTGTCGAGTACGAACCCATCGATCACGTCGTCGATCCGCTGGCCGCGATGGAGCCCGGCGCTCCCCAGGTGCATCCGCTGCATGGGTCCAACGTGATCTTCCGCCGCGTCTTCAATTGGGGCGAGGTGGACGAGCATTTCGCCCAGGCTCCCCACAAGCTGTCGTATCGCGTGCACTGGGCGCGCAGCGCCACCGTGCCCATCGAGACGTTCGCGGTCAGCGCCTGGTGGAACGACGCGACCGGCATCCTCGACGTCTGGGCGTCCATCCAGATGCCGAAGTATCCCGATCTGCTGGCCCGGGCGTTGCGCCTGCCGGGCAACGCTGTGCGCGTGCACTACGACGTGGACGTCGGCGGCAGCTATGGGGTCAAGCGCGGCATCAAGCATTCGGTGCTGGTGGGCTACCTGGCGAGAAAACTGGGCCGCCCCGTCCGGTTCATCGAGGACCGGCTGGAGAACATGCGCGGCGGCGACATGCAGGGGCCGGACCGCGTCTTCGACGTGACGCTGGCGTTCGACGGCGACGGCATCGTCAAGTCCATGCGGATGCGCGCGGTGGACGATATCGGCGCCTATTCGGGCCGGGCGCCGCTGCAGCTGGGCAAGCCGGTGGGCGCGATCGTCGGCCCGTACCGGATCGCCAGCGTGGAATACGACGCCGTATCGGTGATGACCAACAAGACCCCCCAGGAGGCGGTACGCGGGTTCGGCCAATCCCCGACCAACTATGCCATCGAGACCGGCATGGACAAGGTGGCGCGTTTCCTGGGGCTGGACCGCGTCGAGCTGCGCCGCCGCAACCTCATCGGCAAGGATGAATTCCCCTATCTGATACCCAGCGGCACCACCTACGATTCGGGAGACTACGCGACGGTCCTCGGCAAGGCGCTGGATGCGGCCTCGCTCGAGCAGATCCAGCGGCAGCGCGACGAGTTGCGCAAGCGCGGATTGCTGGCCGGCATCGGCGTCTCGACCTGCCTCGAACCCTCGGGAGGCAACTCGGCCTTCGAACCGTTGTTCAATCCCAAGAACACGACGACCACGTGGATGGACTCCTGCCTGGTGCGCATCGACCTGTCCGGTTCGGTGACGGCGCTGATGGGAACGTCGACCTCGGGCCAGGCGCACGAGACCCTGGTCTCCACCGTGGTGGGGGAGATCCTGCAGCGCGAGCCGGACGGCATCCGCGTCCTGCACGCCGACTCGCTCAATGCCTTGCCGTCGAATAGTCCGGTCGGCAGCCGCATGGCCATCATGCTGGGCGGGGCGGCGGCCGGCGCCGCCAAGAAGCTGCGCGCCAAGTTGCTGCGCATTGCCGCGCACAATCTCGGATTGCCGGAAGAGCAATTGTCGTACGACGGCGGCGACGTCGTAGCGAAGTCCGATTCCCAGCGGCGCATGTCCTGGGACAACCTGGTGGAGATTGCGCACCGCATGTTCCACAAGCTTCCCGAGGGCACCGAGCCGGGGCTGCAGGAGAAGTTCGTCTGGGAGGTGCCCACGGGCGGAAAGATGCCCACCGAGGATGGCCGGGTGCAGATGTATCCCTGCCATTCGTTCGAGTCGCACGTCGTGCTGGTCAGCATCGATCCGGATACCGGCAAGGCGACTTTCCACCGCTACGTGTGCGGACACGATTGCGGCGTGATGATCAGCCCGGACGTGGTCCATGGGATGACCTACGGCGGGATCGCGCACGGATTGGGGGCGGCGATGATGGAGAAGTTCGTCTTTTCGGAGGAGGGCCAGCTGCTTGCCGGCACCTTCATGGACTACCTGCTGCCGAGCGCGCTGGAGGTTCCCGCCGTCACCATCGTCGACCATTGCACGCCGTCGCCGCTGACGGAGTTCGGCCAGAAGGGATCGGGAGAGGCGGGCTATCTGGGCAGCCCGGCGGCGATCGCCAGCGCGATCAACGACGCGCTGGCCCCGGTGGGGGCCAGCATCGACGCCCTGCCCATGACGCCGCAGGCGATCTGGAACGCGTTGCGGCGTGCCTCGGGCGGACAGCGGGTATCGCCCGCGCACTCCGAAATTCCGGAAATGGAGAAGGCGTGATGGCAAAGTCGGACAACGCCGCGAAGGCGCGGCGCGAAACGCTGCGGGTGGCCGGTCCGGCGGGCGAGATCGCCGTTCTGGTCGAGGGCGACCCGGCGGGAGCACCCGTATTCATGACCCACTCCATCCTGTCGTCCAGCATGATGTGGGACAGCGAGGCAGCCTTGCTGGCGGCGCGGGGGTACCGGGTGATCCGGGCCGATACGCGCGGGCACGGGGATACCCAGCCGCCTGCCGGACCTTGCACCATGGACGAGCTGGCGGACGATACGATCGCGGTGCTCGACGCACTGGGCATCGAGCGCGTCCATTATGTGGGGCTCTCGCTGGGTGGCATGAGCGGATTCGGCCTGGGCATCCGGCATGCAGGCCGGCTGTCGAGCCTTTGCCTGTGCGACGCACGGGCCGATACGCCGCCGGACCTGCAACCGGTCTGGGCCGAGCGCATCGCCGTTGCGCGCGAGCGGGGCACCGCCGCGCTCGCGGATTCCACGATCGAGCGCTGGTTCGGCCGGTCCTTCGTGGGCGCGCATCCCGAAATTGCCGGGCGTTTCCGGCGTCAGGCGGCCGCCACCTCGGTCGCCGGGTTCGTCGGGTGCGCACAGGCGATCCAGGGGCTGGACTATCTGGGCGATGTCGGCGGCATCGCGGTGCCGACGACGCTGCTGGTGGGGGCCAACGACGGCCCCCTGCCCGATGCCATGCGGCATTTGCAGACGCTTATCCACGGGGCCGGAATTGAGGTGATTCCCGACGCCGGCCATTTGCCCAATATCGACCAGCCCGCCGCATTCCAGGACGCATTGTTGCGCCATCTCGATCGCGTCCGCATCGGCCATTGAGCCCACCCGGCGGTCGACCAATTTCCTTTCCACCTCAGGAGGCAGTACATGAGCGAACAACTCTCGATAGAGCAGGACGGCCGTATTCTTCGCATTACCTTCAACCGCCCGCAGGACAACGGAGTGACGGACGCGATGGCAGTGGCGTTCGCCGATGCCATTCTCAACGCGCATCACACCTCGGATGCCGTCGTGCTGCGCAGCGCGGGGCCGGACTTCTGCACCGGGCGCGCCCGCGACCCGGGATCCCCCGCGCCGTCTCCCGAGGCCTATGCGCGCCGCCCGGAGTACGACGCGATCTTCAACAGCTACAAGGCCATACGCAACGCGCAGGTGCCGGTCATTGCCGCCATCGAAGGCCGGGCGATGGGGTTCGGCACCGCCATCGCGGCGCTTTGCGACGTTTCGTTCGCCAGCGATACCGCGACCTTCAATATCCCCGAGATCGCGCACAACGTGATGCCGACCATGGTCATGTCGGCGCTGTACGACCGCGTCAATCGCAACGCCATCCTCTGGATGGCCTATTCCGCCGATTTCATCGACGCCCATCGCGCCATGGCCTACGGACTGGTCAGCACCGTCGTTCCCGCCGACAAACTCGACGCCGAACTCGCCCGCTTCTGCGAAGTGCTGACGAGCCGTCCCCGGCCGGCCATCCTGGGGCTGAAGGAGTATCTGCACGTCGCGCCCCGCATGGACGAGCTTGGCGCCATCGAGTACGCGCGGGCCCTTCACTCCATGGTCAATACGGCGGCGGCCATGAAGCGCAAGCACGGCTGACATCGAGGCGTTCATGGAAATCACCGGTACCCAAGTCATCGCCGCTCCCCGCGCCGACGTCTGGAAGGCCTTGAACGATCCCGGCACGCTCAAGCGCTGCCTTCCGGGATGCGAGTCGGTCGAGCAGGCGGGCCCCGATGAGTTTCGCATCGTGATCACCGCCGCCATCGGGCCGCTCCGGCCGCGTTTCAACGGCTCGCTGCGCCTGACCGAAGCCGTGCCTCCCGCTTCCTGCGTCATGGTATTCGAGGGGCAGGGTGGCGCGATGGGGTTCGGCAAGGGATCGGCCTCGGTCGATCTGAAGGAGGCCGGCGCCGGTACGGAGCTGACCTACGCGGCGCAGGCGCAGGTCGGCGGGAAGCTGGCGCAAGTGGGCGCGCGCCTGATCGACAGCGTGGCCAGGAAGATTTCCGACGATTTCTTCAAGGCCTTCCGCAAGCAGTTCGCACCGGAGGAGCCGGCCGCGCCGGCCGGAAGCGGTGCTCCCGGGAAGCGCAGCCCGGCGGGCCGGGCCACCGCCGATGCCGGACCCGCGAGTACGGCGGACCCGGTCCGGGCGGCGCCCGTGCCGCCGCGGGCCGAGCCGGATGGGGCGACGCGCGTTCCCGGCTGGTGGCTGATCGTGGCCTTCGCCCTTGGCGTGGCGGCAACGCTGGCCGGGGCGGTGGTCATCTCATAGTCGAAACAAGAATGAGGGAACATCCATGGAGACTACGCAAGCAGGGCGCCGAAGATTTCTGCTGGCCAGCGCGGCATCGGTGCTTTTGAGCGACGCCTACGCGCAGGCGCCATCGACCGGCAAGACGGTAAGGATACTGGTGGGCTTCCCGCCGGGCCAGGCCACCGACATCGTGGCGCGCATGCTGGCCGAGAAGCTCGCGGCCGCGACCGGCGACAACTACATCGTGGAGAACAAGCCGGGCCAGGGGGGAAGCCTGGGCCTGGGCTATCTCGCCAAGGCCCCCAACGACGGCAGCGTAATGATGCTGGCCCACATGTCGGCAGTGGCGACCAATCCGCACATGTACAAGAGCGTCGCCTACGATTCCACCAAGGACTTCGAGGCCATCGGCCTGGTCGGCGATCTGCCGTTCGTCCTGGTGGCCAATCCCGCCGTGCCCGCCAGGAACGTCGCCGAACTCATCACCTATGCGAAGGCGAACCCCGGCAAGCTGACCAATGCGTCGTCGGGCAACGGCACCGTGTCGCACCTGGCGATGGAGGAGTTCAAGCGCTATGCGGGCGTGGACATCGTTCACGTGCCGTACCAGGGCAGTTCGCGTGGACTGACCGACGTCATGGCGGGAACGGTGTCGATCGCCCTGGAGACCGCGGCGGCCACCAAGCCGTTGGTCGAGTCCGGCAAGCTGCGTGTGCTGGGCGCGGGCAGCGCGCAGCGCCTGGATGGCGTGCTGGCCGCCCCCACGCTGATGGAGCAAGGCATTCCCAAGTTCACCGCGGTGACCTGGTTGATGCTCATGTATCCCGCCGGCGTGCCGAAGAAGCTGGTCGACCGCAACTTCGAGGCCCTGCGCCAGATTGGGCAGACCCAGGATTTCAAGGACCGCCTGCGCGCCATAGGCGCGTTGCCGCGCAGCAGCCAGAGCCCGCAGGAAGCCAACGAGTACGTGCGCAGCGAGTATCGCTATTGGGGGGAAGTCGTCAAACGCAGCGGCGTCAACCTGGGGTGACAGCCGTCCTGGCTCCGGCCGGCGATGGGGCGGCGGGCGCCAGCGTGCCCGCCGTCACTGCCTCGATGTGCTGCATCAGCTTCTCGCACAAGAGGGAAGGCTGCGCATCGCGCCGCAGGATGAAGCCGATCTCGCGGCCGGTATGGGGAAGCTCGACGTCCAGCACCTTGACGGCGCCCGAGGCAATCTCGTAGCTCAGGTATTCGGGCGAGACCGCCGACACCACATCGCTATGCTGCAGGAGGCCCCGCAACAAGCCGAGGTCTCCCGCCTGCACCGCCACGTGCGGCGCTTCGATCCCCAGCTGCCGGAACAAGTCGTTCAGCAACTCGCGCGTCGGCGCGCCGCGATCCCGCAGCACCCAGGGGTAGCGCACCAGGTCGGCAATCTCGACGCGTTCCCGCGCGCACAGCGGATGGCCCGCGCGGGCGACCACGACCAGGCGGTCGCGGCCGATCACGCGAATCAGGAAATCCCGATGCGAGTAGTTGGCATTGAGGCCGGTCAGGATGAAATCGATCTCGCCGGAGTGCACGCCCGCGAACAGGATCTCGAAGGGTGCGTCCACCATGGAGATCTGGACATTCGGATGCTTGCCGACCAATGCCGCGATGGCTTGGGGAAGCACCCGCGTCCGCATGGAAGGCAATGCCGCGAACATGACGCGGCCGGCCATTTCGCCGCGCTGCTGAGCGATGTCGGCCTCCAGGTGCCGCAGTTCGGCCAGCACCCGCCTGACGCGGAACAGCAGCAGCTCGCCCGCTTCGGTGACGGCCATGCCCTTGGCGGCGCGGCGGAACAGGCGCAGCTTGAGCGAGGCTTCTGCCTGCCTGAGCAGGGCGCTGACCGCGGGTTGCGTCAAGCCCATCACCGCCGCCACGCTGGGCATGTGGCCCATCTCGCGCAAACGGACCAGCGCGGTCAATTGACGCTCCCCGACCAGCATGGCGAACAGCGGGGCATTGACGGATACCCGGTAGGGCGCGAGTTCCGCGGCGGCCAGCTGCAATTCGGCCTCGATGCGGCACGCGCGCCGGTAGGCCGCCTGTCCGAACGGCGTAGGCGCCATGCCTGCTGACTGGCGCTCGAACAGCGTGGCATCGAAGCTCGTCTCGAGCTGTCGGATGGAGCTGGCCACCGCCGACGGCGTGCGCAGCAACCGCTGCGCGGCGCGGGCAATGCTGCCTTCCTCCACCACCGCGATCAGCGCCCGCAGGTGCCGCATATGGTTCTTGTCTTGCATGGCCGGGTAGCGCTCGATTCCTGGGCGGGGAAATCCGTCCGATAAGAAAAATTGCTGTCCACGCAAGCATAACTTGCTCCTTTCCGCAGCGGCAAGATCCTACAATCCGGCATGACGGAGCAATGACTATCCTAGGGAGGACCGCGTCATGAACATCTTGGTGAGAACGCTCTGCTGTGCCGCTTTATCCTTGTGTTTCCTGGGCTCGGCAGCCAGCCGCGCGGAAGTCGTGACCATCAGGGTGGGACATGGCTCCTCGGCCGAGGAGCCTCTCTGGACCATGAAGGCTTCGCCGGCCGTCACGCCCGGGCAGGGCCGGGACTACAAGCTCGAATACACGCTTTTCAGAGGCACCGATAAACGTTTTCAAGCATTCGAGGCGGGCGAGCTGGACGTCGCCACCGGATCGGCGCACAGCGTCATGATGGCCGCGGCCCAGGGCATCAAGTTCAAGATCGTCGCGTCGCTGTCCCGCGAGGGCGGCGCGCAAGGCTTCGCCACCCAGTACATGGTGCTCGACAGCTCGCCCATCAAGACCATCGCCGATCTCAAGGGCAAGACCGTGGGCATCAACGGCGCGCGCTCGTCGGCGGAGATCTGGGCCCGGCTGGCGCTCAAGAAGCACGGACTGAACCCGCAGCGGGACGTCAAGTGGGTGGCCATGCCGTTTCCCAGCCAAGGGGAGGCCGTACGGGCCGGCAAGCTGGACATCGGCGCCTTCCCGCAGCCTTTCGCTGCCTTCGAGGAAAAGCGAGGCGGACTGCGCACCGTCTTCACCTCCACTGACGGCATCGGGCAGCAGGAAGACCTGATGCTGCTCCTGGTCAAAGAGGAATTCGCCGCCAAGCATCCCGCTGCCCTGCGCGCCTTCCTGGCCGACCTGGTCAAGGCCGCCGACTTCTACGTGAATCGCCCGCGCGAAAGCCACCAGCAATTGATCGACGCGAAGTTCGTCAACATTCCGCTGGACGTGTCGCTGGGCATGCGCAAATACCTGCATCCGCTCGACGGCAAGGTCGACATGGACTCCATGCGCAGGATGGTGGCCGAACTGAAGACCTTCGGTTATCTGGACAATCTGGACCCCGCCAAGGTCGTGGACATGAGCTACCTGCCGAAATGAACGCCAGCGCCAGCACTACCGCCTACCTGCAGGCCAGGGGCGTCGGCAAGCGCTTCCTGCGCAACGGCCAGGCCGTGACCGCGCTGGAGGATTTCGACCTGTCCATCGCCGAGGGCGAATTCGTCAGCATCGTCGGGCCCTCGGGCTGCGGCAAGAGCACCTTCCTGCACATGGTGGGCGGGTTCGAGCCGCGCACCAGCGGCACGATCAGCCTGGCCGGGCGCCCGGTCTCGGAGCCGGGGCCCGACCGGGGCATGCTGTTCCAGGACTATGCGCTCTTTCCCTGGCGCACCGTGCTGGGCAACGTGGCCTGGTCGCTGGAAGTGCAGGGCCTGCCCAAGGCGCGGCGCCTGGAGATCGCGCGCAAGTACATCGCCATGGTCGGGCTCGCCAGGTTCGAGAATGCCTATCCGGGCGAGCTGTCCGGCGGCATGCGGCAGCGCGTGGCGCTGGCGCGCACGCTGGCCTACGAACCCAAGATGCTGCTGATGGACGAGCCGTTCGGCGCCCTGGACGCGCAGACGCGCGAACTCATGCAGGAAGAGCTGACCGACATCTGGCAGCAGGACCGCCGCACCGTGCTGTTCGTCACGCACGACATCGAAGAGGCCATCTACCTGAGCGACCGGATCATCGTCTTCACGGCGCGCCCGGGACGCATCAAGGCCGACCTGCGCGTCGAGCTGCCGCGCCCGCGCGACGCCTCCATCCGCAAGTCGCCCGAGTTCATGGACTACCACGCCAGGATCTGGGACATGCTGCGCGACGAGGTCCTGCGCGCCCGGGACGCGTCATGAGCGGCGTGCGGAACGCGACGGCCGCCGGACATCTCCCGCTGCGCTGGCTCGCGGGCTGGACGCTGCCTGTGGCGCTGCTGGTCGCCATGCAACTGGCGGCAGGCCAGCCGGGCGCGCCCCGCTACGTCGTGGCGCCGACCGACATCGCCGCGACGACCTGGGAACTGCTTGCAAGCGGCGAGCTCATCCGCGATGCGATGGCTTCAGGCATGCGTTCCTATAGCGGCTTCTTCATGGGAGCTGCGCTGGGAGTGGCCATCGGCCTCCTCAGCGCGGTGTGGCGGCCGGCTCGCGCCTTCTTCGATCCTCTCGTCTCCACCCTGTATCCCGTGCCCAAGGTCGCGCTGCTGCCCGTCATCATCACCTGGCTGGGTTTCGGCGACGTCTCGAAGATCGCGCTCATCACACTGGCCGTGTTCTTTCCCACCTTCATCAATACCTTGTATGGCGCGCGCGCCACGCCCGTGTCGCTGATCTGGGCCGCGCGCAACATGGGCGCGGGCGGCGCCTGCGTCTTCCGGCGCGTCATCTTCCCGGCCGCGCTGCCGCAGATCTTCACGGGCCTGCGCTCCGGCCTCGCGCTCTCGTTCATCGTGTTGTTCGCCGCCGAGATGGTAGGGTCACACGACGGCCTGGGCGACATGGTGGTCCGCGCCGAGGAAGCCATGCGCTACGACTGGATGTACGCGGCCATCCTGGCCATCGGCCTGATGGGTTTCGTCAGCGACCGCATCCTGCTGGCCATCCGGCGGCGCCTGCTGGCGGACAAGTATCCCGGGGAGGCTCGTCATGCTTGAGCATTCGCGCGCCTTCGCCCGGCAGCTCATGGCGCCGCTGTACCCGCTGGCCGTCCTGGCGGCGGCCTGGGAACTATTGTCCCGCTCGGGATGGGTATCGCCCCGGCTCATGCCTTCGATCGCCAAGGTGGGGCGGGCCTTCATGGAAGGGCTGGCCAACGGCGACCTCGTCTATCACGCGTCCATCTCGTTCACGCGCGCCCTGAGCGGCTTTGGCCTGGCCATCGTCATCGGCGTGCTGCTCGGGGTTTTCATGGCGCGCAGCCGCTGGTTCGAATGGATGGTGGAACCCATCTTCTCGTTCGGCTACCCGGTTCCCAAGATCGCGTTGTACCCGGTCTTCATCCTGCTGCTGGGCTTCGGCTCGCCGTCGAAGATCGCGCTGATCGCGCTGGAGTGCACCTTCCCCATCGCGGTCAACACCTATTTCGGCATCCGCGCCGTGGCGCCGCGCCTGGTCTGGAGCGCCCGCAACATGGGGGCGGGGAACGTGCGCGTCTTCCTGCGCGTGCTGCTGCCGGCGGCGCTGCCCGCCATCATGTCGGGCATACGGGTCGCGCTGCCCCTGTCCATGGTGGTCGTGATCATCACCGAAATGATCGGCGACAGCACCGGGCTGGGCTACTACATCGCCTACGCGTCGGCTTCCTTTATGTATGCCGAGTCCTACGCCGGCGTGATCGCCGTGGCGCTGATCGGCTTCACCCTCGACCGCCTGCTCGTTGCGCTGCGCAATCGGGTCATCTTCTGGGAGCCCGACGGCGCGGCCCAGGCCTCCCGACCATCCCATTGAGGTTTCCGCGATGTCACTCGAAGAACAACTGGACCAACTGGCGACGGCCTGCCGCATCCTCGAGATGGAGGGCCACGGCGACATGACGCTGGGCCATCTGTCGCTGCGCGATCCGCAGGGGCGCGGCTTCTGGCTCAAGCGCAACGCCCGCGGCCTGGGCGAGATCCTGTCGGCCCGCGATTTCGTGCTGGTCGGCCATGATGGCGCCAAGCTGGCCGGGGAAGGCGGCCGCCACTCGGAATGGCCCATCCATTCCGAGATCCTGAAGGCGCGTCCCGACGTCCACGTGGTCGCCCACACCCATCCCTTCCACGCCAGCATCCTGTCGTCCTTCGGCACCTCGCTCGCGCCTTTCACGCTGGACGCCGACTATTTCGACGAGCTGCCCTGCCACCGGGACGAAGCGGCGCTGCTCAGGACCGAGGAGGAGGGCGCCGCCCTGGCCCGGACCCTGGGGCCGCATTTCGCGGTGCTGATGGCCAACCACGGCGTCACTTTCTGCGGCACGTCCATCGCCCATGCCGTCTGCGTGGGCGTATTCCTGGAACGCGCCGCGCGCATCCACGTGCTGGGCTCGCAGATGCGGACGGAGGCGACCTTTCCCATGCCGCCCGTGCGACGCCGCCGGCGCGAGCAGATCATGACCCCGATCCACGTCGAGCACTCGTGGAACTATTTCGTCCGCAAGCTCGCGTGGCAGGAAAAGGCGCGCGGCGACGCCGTGCTCTTCGCTTAGGGGAATCCTGGACATGGCCACGCTCGAATCCTTGTATTCGCACCTGACGCCTCGCGACCGCGAGATCATCGAGTTGTCGGGCTACGGCGCCCGCATGGGATTCGGCGAGCGTCCGGCGCTGGTGGTCGTGGACGCCACCTATGGCTTCTGCGGCGACCGGCGCGAACCCATCGTCGACTCCATCCGCCGCTGGCCCAACTCCTGCGGCGAGGCCAGCTGGGACGCCATCGAGCGCATCCGCGCGCTTCTGGCCGCCTTCCGCGCGCAGCGGCGGCCCGTCATCTACACGCGGGGGGCCTACCGGGACGACAAATGGGACATGGGCTCCTGGCTCTGGAAGCACGCCCGGTCGCGGCCGCAGGAGGCGCCGCAGCCCCTGTCCGACCTGCACCATGACGAGATCGTCCGCGAGATCGCGCCGCAGCCCAGCGACCTCGTCATCGGCAAGCAGAAGCCGTCGGCTTTTTTCGCGACGCCGCTGCAGTCCTATCTGACCCTGCTGGGCGCGGATTCGCTGGTCGTGGCGGGCGGCAGCACCTCGGGCTGCGTGCGCGCCACGGTCGTGGACGGCTTCAGCGCCAACTACCGCATCGCCGTCGCCGCCGACGCCTGCTTCGACCGCCTGCAATCCAGCCATGCGATGAGCCTGCTGGACATGCATGCCAAGTACGCGGACGTGCTGGACACGGCGGACATCCTGGCGCATTTCGGCGCGCCGGCCTGACCGGTTCTTCAGTCCAGCGCGATGTTCAGCCGCTTGAGCACCTGCCCGAAGCGCCGGGTCTCGTCGGCCAGTTCTTTCACGTACTCGGCGCGTTCCAGCGCGTAGGGTTCATAGAACATCGCGTCATAGCGCTTCAGGACCTCCGGATCGCGCAATACCTGCGCCACGTCGCGCTGGACCTTGTCGGCGACCGCCACGGGCGTGCCCTTGGGCGCCAGCAGCGCCACGGACCCCGCCAGATCGAAGCCGGCCGGTCCGCCCGATTCGGCGACGGTGGGGACGTCCGGGAAGCCGGCCAGGCGCCGGGGAGCCGATACCGCCAGGTAGCGCACCTTGCCGGCCCGCTGCAGCGGGCCGGCGCTGCCGCCGCTGCCGAAGGCCCAGGTCAGCTCCTTGTTCGCCACCGCCGCATAAAGCTGGCCCATTTCCTTGTAGGGGACGTGCATCATCTCCACCCCTGCTTCCTGCTCCAGCATGGCGCCGCCGATGTGTCCAGGGCTGCCCACGAACCAGGAACCGTAGGTGACCGAGCCCGGCCTGGCGCGCGCCGCCTGGAGCAGGTCGCCCATGCCGCGGAACGGGCTGTCCATGGGCACGACCACGAAGAAATAATTGCGCAGCATGGGCGTGATCGGCTCGAAGTCGCGCATCAGGTCGTAGGGCAGCTTCTTGAACAGATAGGGGTGGGCGCTGGTCTGCGCGTTATCCATCTGGAGCAGGGTATAGCCGTCGGCGGGGCTGCGCTTGACGGCCTCGATCGCGATGAAGCCGTTGCCGCCCGGCTTGTTCTCGACCATCACCGATTGCCCCCATTTCCCGGACAACCGGTCGGCGACCAGGCGCAGCGCGACGTCCGGGCCGCTGCCCACGGGGAAGGTCGAGACTATCCGCACGGGCTTGGCGGGGTAGTCCTGGGCATGGGCGGGAGATGCGCCGCAGAGCGCCAGCGCGATCGCCGCAAGCATGGAATGGATTATTGGCGTTTTCATGATCCGGAGTCCCGAGGGTTGAGCAAGGCCGCCGCGCCGTGGGGGGGGGGGGCGGTCCCGCCACTGTGCCATCGCCGGTTCGGGGTGTGGCGGCGCATAAGCGCTTTCGGGATCGGCAGAAGCATTTTGATGGCCGCCGGGCGAAGCATAAGTTTTTTCGTCCCAGGCAGAAGCGATGCCGGCTGGCGCGGGCGCTGCGCCCGGCCGAGAATGGGGGGAATCATTACCAGGACATAGCGATGAAACTGTTTCCCTCCCTGCAGCTTCCCATGCCGCAAATCGACCTGCAGGAAATCATGGAGCATCTGCGGCACAACGAAGCGCGCCGGACCTATCCGCTGTGGCAGGAGGACGACTGCCTGTGCTTCATCGCGCGCGGCCGCGAATATCGCAGCGAGTTTCACCTGAATCCCAGCCACGAGATGCAGTATTCCTTGAAGGGCGATCTGCACCTGCATTACCGCACGCCGGAAGGCGTGGAGAAGGTGGCCGTGGTGCCCGAGGGGCACTGCCTGTACCAGCCGCCCATGGTGCCGCATTCGCCGCGCTTCCCGCCGGACGCGTTCCAGCTCGTGATCGAGCGCAGGCGCCGCCCGGGCGAGGTGGACCGCTTCCACTGGTTCTGCCCGTCGTGCGACAACCTGCTGCACGAGGAAACCTTCGTCGTCAGCGATTACGGCACGGATCCGGTCTCGCGCGCCTACGACAATTTCTGGGGGTCGCTGGACTTCCGGACCTGCAAGAAGTGCGGCACCATCATGCCGGACCGCTGAGCAGGGGCAGCCATGAGCAATATCCTACGCACGCTGGCCGAAAAAGTGCAGCCGCGGCATACCGCCCTGCTGGTCGTCGACATGCAGAACGATTTCTGCGCCCAGGGCGGCTATCTGCAGCGAACCCGGGCAGAGAGCGGGCGCCATCCCATCCAGGTGGACGAGAACGCGGCCATCGCGGACCGGATCGGCGTGCTGGCCGATGAGGCCAGGCGAGCGGGAGCCACCGTCGCCTGGCTGCGTTCGGTCTACGACTTCAAGTACCTGGCCGACGCCCACGTCGCCATGAGGGACGGCGAGGGCTGCTGCATGGAGGGAAGCTGGGGCGCGGACTTCTTCCGCATCCATCCGCGGGATGGGGACATCGTCGTGGACAAGCATACGTTCAGCGGCTTCCACGAGACCGGCCTGCACGCGCAGTTGCTGGCGCGGGGCATCAGGACGCTCGTGATGACCGGCGTCGCCACCAATGTCTGCGTCGATTCCACGCTTCGGCACGGGTTCTTCCTGGGCTATCACATCGTCGTGGCCGAGGATTGCGTGGGCAGCGGCAATCCGGTGGGGCACGAGGGCACACTGTCGACGGTCAGGGTGAACTTCGGCGAGGTCACGACTTCCGCCGAACTGCTGAGGCTGTTCGGCAGGAACGCCGCGGCCGACGCGCTGCCGGCGCTCTGATGCTGCACACCAAGCACCTGCGTCCCTTCCTGGCCGTCGTGCGCCATGGCAACCTGGCCCGCGCGAGCGAGGAGTTGCGCCGCGCGCAGTCGGCCGTGTCGCGTTCGGTGCAGGAACTGGAGGGCTGGTTCGGCGTCGCGCTGTTCGAGCGCAGCGCGCGCCAGTGGCTGCTGACGGATTTCGGCCAGGCGCTGCACCGGCGGACCAAGCTGGCGTTCGCGGAACTCCAGCAGGCCTGCGACGCCCTGTGCGAGCGCTATCCCGGGTCGGTATCGCGGCTGCGTACCGCGCCGTTCTTCTCCCTGGCGGTGCACGAGCGGCGCCTGGAGCTGCTGTTCGCCTTCACCGAGCGCAAGCACATCAGCACGGCTGCGGCGGCGGTGGGAGTCTCGCAGCCTGCCGCCAGCATGGCGCTGTATGACCTGGAGGCCAGCGTCGGCGTGCCCCTGTTCGACCGGGCGCATGCGGGCGTGGCATTGAACGAGAGCGGCGAGCTGCTGCTGGCGCATGTGAAGCGGGCGCTGGCGCAACTGCGCCTGGCCGGCACCGAGATCTCCGCGCTCAAGGGCGTGATCGAGGGGCTGGTAGTGGTGGGCGCGCTGCCGTTCAGCCGGCCCTACGTGCTGCCCGTGGCGATCGGCCGGGTACTGGCGCGGCACCCGCGCCTCCAGGTGCGGACGCTCGAGGCGCCCCTGGACACGCTGGTGGCCGGGTTGAGGCTCGGCGATGTGGACTTCCTGGTGGGCGCGCTGCCGGTGGAGCCGCTGGAAAACGCGCTGGTGGTCGAGCAGTTGATGCGCGAGCCCATGGTGGTGCTGGCGCGCCGCGATCATCCGCTGGCCGCGGCCGCTGCCCTGGACCTGGCCGACCTGATGGAGGCCGCGTGGGTGCTGCCCCGGCAGGGAACGCCGACGCGCGAGGCCCTGGGAGCTTGTCTGGCGCAGCACGGGCTGCCGGAGCCGCAGGTGGCGGTGGAGTCGTCGGACATTTCCCTGATCCGCGGCCTTCTGCTGGAGACCGACATGGTGTCGGCGGCCTCGCGCCAGCTGTTTCCTCACGAGCTGCGGGCGGGCATCCTGGTCGAGCTGTCGGTGGCGCTGGCGGGCACCGAGCGCTCCATGGGTATCCTGCGCCGCACGCAGGAGCATTCGTCGCCCGGAGCGCAATTGCTGATCGAGGAGATCCGCCAGGTGTGCCGCGACGAATCGGGGGAAGGCAAGCGCGGGACAGCGCCGTGACGGCGGGTACCGCCGCCAGCGCGATCAGGCGTAGGCGTGCCAGCGGATGGTGCGTTCTGCAGCCGTCTTGGGCGCCTTGTCCATGATCATGGCGATCGTCTGCCGCGACAGTTCCTTGCGCCACGCCGCCTCGGCGCTGCGCATGGCCGAGGCGATAGCGCAGGGCCGTCGGCATTCGGCGGGCGGCGCCGCGCCTTCGCCGTTCTGGCGGATCTCGGTGCAGCGGAAGGCGGCCTCCGCGCCTTCGATCGCGTCCACGACTTCCAGCAGCGTGATCTTGGCCGGCGGCCGGGCCAGGCGGAAGCCTCCCTTGGGGCCGGCCGACGACGCCAGGATGCCGGCGCGCGCGAGCGCCTGCAGGGATTTGTTCAGGTAAGCCGCCGGCAGGTTGAACTTGGCTGCCAGCCTGGCCGTCGAGACGACCTCGTCCTGGCCTATCCACCCCAGGGCCACACAGCAGTGCAGGCCCCATTCCACGCCTTCGCTCATCCTCATGTCGAAAATTCCCTTAATGGATAATCCGGACTATACACATCCAGATTGGGATTGGCTAGCGCCCGAAATCGTCCCAGAATTCGCCCATTATCTGGTTATTTTTTATCTAGATTATGGCCGTGTCGGCGTTATGCGGCCCAACAACGACAACGTCCGCGAGGCGGGCGGAAGGAGACATCATGAAAGACGGTTATCGCCGGGCCCGGATGCGGGCGTGGATCGGCGCCTGCCTGGCGCTGGTGCCGCTGGCCTGCGCGCAGGCGGCAGGCCAGGAGAAGCTCAAGATCGGTTTCATGGCGGAGCTCTCGGGCCCGCAAGCCGCGCTGGGGCAGGATATGTACGACGGCTTCATGCTCTACCTTGATCGCAATGGCGGCAAGCTCGGCGGCAGGGAAATCAGCGTGGTCAAGGCCGACAGCCAGCTCAAGCCGGAAGTCGGCGTCCAGCTGGCCGAAAGCCTGACCGGCAGGGACGATGTTCCCATCGTCGTCGGCGTCACGTTCTCCAACGTGATGCTGGCCGTGCATCCGCGCATCACCCAGAAGAAAGTCTTCCTGATCGGCACCAACGCGGGTCCCAGCCAGCTCGCGGGCAAGGGATGTTCTCCCTATTTCTTCAGCACCTCGTGGCAGAACGACCAGCAGGCCGAGGTCGTCGGCCACTATGCGGCGTCCAAGGGCTACAAGCGGGTCGTCACCATGGTGCCCAACTACCAGTCCGGCTTCGACTTCGTCACCGGCTTCAAGCGTTATTACAAGGCGCCCCTGCTCGACGAAATCTATACGCCGCTCAGCCAGCAGGACTTCTCCGCCGAGCTTACCCAGATTGCCGCGAAGAAGCCGGATGCCGTATTCGTGTTCTACCCCGGCGGCCTGGGCGTGAATTTCCTGCGCCAGTATCAGCAGGCCGGATTGCTGGGCAAGATCCCGGTGCTGTCGGCCTCGACCACCGACGCCATCAACCTGCCGGCCCAGCGCGACAGCGCGCTGGGGGTGATCACCGGCACGGCCTGGGGGCCCGACCTGGACAACGAGGCCAATCGGGCCTTCGTCGCCGGCTTCGAGAAGAAGTACGGCCGCATCCCCTCGCACTACGCGGCCCAGAGCTACGACGGCGCGCAACTGCTGGATTCGGCGCTGAAGCAGACCGGCGGCAACGTGGCGGACAAGCAAGCCTTCATGGCGGCGCTGAAGCTGGCGGATTTCCCTTCGGTACGGGGGACGTTCAAGTTCGGCAATAACAACTTCCCCGTCCAGGACATGCATGTCTTCAAGGTGGTGAAGGACGCCCGCGGGCGGGTCACCCTCAAGACCATCGCGACGCCCCTTCCGGCCCACCGCGATGCCTACCATGCCGAATGCCCGATGGACTGACCGCCGCCCGCCATGAATGCTCAACTCATTGCCACCCAGGTGCTGAACGGCCTGCAGCTCGGCATCCTGCTCTTCCTGATGTCGGCCGGCCTGACGCTGGTCTTCGGCATCATGAATTTCGTCAATCTCGCCCATGGCTCGCTCTACATGATCGGGGCCTACCTGGCTGCCGCCATGCTCAATGGGTTCGATTCGTTCGCGCTGGCCCTCGCGCTGGCGGTGCCTGCCACGATACTGGTCGGGCTTGCGGTCGACCGCATCGTGCTGGCCGGCCTGTATACGCGCGACCATCTCGACCAGGTGCTGGCCACCTTCGGCCTGATCCTGATCTTCAATGAACTCGTGCGGTTCGCGTGGGGGTCCGCGCCGGTCTACATCAATGTGCCGCCGGCCCTGGCGGGCACCGTCGAGCTGTTCGGCTTCCCGTATCCCGCCTACCGCTTCGCCATCATCGCCGTCGGACTGGCGGCGGGGCTGCTGCTGTACCTCGTCATCAACCGAACCCGTGCGGGCATGCTGATCCGAGCCGGCGCCGCCGACGCGGAAATGGTGGGGGCCTTGGGGGTGAACATCCGGCTGCTGAACGCGCTGATATTCGGCCTGGGCGCCGGGCTGGCGGGGTTGGCGGGCGTCATGGCCGGTCCCATCCTGTCGGTCCAGCCGGGCATGGGCGAGCCCGTGCTGGTGCTGACCCTGGTGGTGATCGTGACGGGGGGGATCGGATCGATACGCGGGGCGTTCTACGGCGCGCTCATCGTCGGCCTCATCGATACCCTGGGCCGCGCCTTCCTGCCGGCCGTCCTCGATGCGCTGGCGAACAAGGCCCTTGCCCAGGCCGCGGGGCCCGCGATCGCCTCCATGCTCATCTACCTTCTCATGGCGCTGGTCCTGGCCTTGCGCCCCCATGGCCTTTTTCCTGTGAGGGTCGCATGAGCGCGTCCGCCCGGCCGTCCGTAGGACGCGCTCCCTCCCTTGGGGAGGATGTCGCGCAGCGACAGGAGGGCCGTTCAGTTAGCGCGTCCGCCCGGCCGTCCGTAGGACGCGCTCCCTCCCTTGGGGAGGATGTCGCGCAGCGACAGGAGGGCCGTTCAGTTAGCGCGTCCGCCCGGCCGTCCGGCTTTGCCAAGCTTGTGCCGTCCCTGGACACGCCGGCAACCGCCGGCTCCGGCAGGCGGGCCGCACTGCGGCGCGCGCTGCCGGCGGCCGCGGTGTTCCTCGCGCTGTGCCTGGTGCCGGCTGTCGCGTATTGGATCGGCCAGCCGTTCTGGCTAGGCCTGGTCGCGCGCATCATGATCCTCGGCCTGGCCGCCGCGGGGCTGAACCTGGTGCTGGGATACGGCGGCATGGTGAGCCTGGGCCATGCCATGTACCTGGGTATCGGCGCCTATTCAGTGGGCATTCTGTCGGCGCATGGCGTCGAGGCCGGCGCGGCGCACCTGGCGGTGGCGCTGGCCATCGGCGGGGCGGTGGCCGTGGCGGTCGGCTTCGTCTGCCTGAAGACGAGCGGCATGGCATTCATCATGATCACGCTGGCGTTCGCGCAGATGTTCTATTTCCTGGCGGTCAGCCTGAAACAGTACGGGGGCGACGATGGGCTGACCATCGCCATGCACAGCCGGATACCCGGCCTGGACCTGGAGAATCCCTACCAGTTCTACCTGCTGGTGCTGGGCGTGCTGGCGGTGGTGTGCGGGCTGTCGCATCGGCTCGTCCACTCGCGCTTCGGCATGGTGCTGCGCGGCAGCAGGCAGAACCCGCGCCGCATGCTCGCCCTGGGTTTTCCGACCTTTCGCTATCGCCTGGCCGCCTATGTGCTGTCGGCGCAGATCGTGGTGGTCGCCGGGTTCCTGCTGGCCAATCTCGCGCGGTTCGCCTCGCCTTCGTACATGAGCTGGACCCTGTCAGGCGACCTGGTGCTGATGTGCGTGCTGGGCGGCATGGGGACCTTGCTCGGGCCGATCGTCGGCGCGGCGGCTTTCGTGCTGCTCGAGGAGTTCCTGTCGGGCATGCCCCTCGACCTGCCCCCGGCGGTGGCCGATCTGGTGCGCACCCATTGGCTGGGCTTCTTCGGGGCGTTCGTCGTGGCGGTGGTTCTCTTTGCCCGGCGTGGTCTTTATGGGGCCTTGACGGCCGGGGGGAAGGCCGATGACTGACATCCTGTACGCGAGCGGACTGGTCAAGCGCTACGGCGCCCTGGTGGTGACGGACGGCCTCGACCTGACGCTGAGATCCGGGGAGCTGCATGCCGTGATCGGCCCCAACGGGGCGGGCAAGACCACGCTCATCCACCAGCTGGCCGGGGAGATCGCGCCGGACGCCGGCGCCATCGTGTTGAAGGGGCGGGACATCACCCGCGCACCGGTCCACCGGCGAGCGCTCGCGGGCCTGGGGCGTTCCTACCAGATCACCTCGGTGTTCCGCGAGTTCTCCGTGCTCGAGAACGTGATGCTGGCCGTGCAGGCCCGGCAGGGGCACAGTTTCCGGTTCTGGCGTCCCGCCGGCCGCGATGCGGGGCTGGCGAAGCCGGCGCGCGAGGCGCTCGAGCGGGTGCGGCTGGGACATGCCGCGCAGCGGCGCACTGGAACGCTGGCCCACGGCGAGATGCGGCAGTTGGAGATCGCCATGGCCTTGGCCATGCGACCCGAAGTCCTGCTGCTGGACGAACCGATGGCGGGCATGAGCCGGCAGGAGTCGGCCGGCCTGGTCGAGTTGCTGGCCGAGCTGAAGGGCCTCTATAGCATCGTGCTGGTCGAGCATGACATGGACGCCGTTTTTGCGCTGGCCGACCGCATTACCGTGTTGTCGTACGGCCGGGCCATCGCCTGCGGCACGCCGGCGGCGATACGTTGCGACGAGGCCGTGCGCACCGCCTATTTGGGAGAAGGGAATGACTGAGTTGAGCGGGCCGGACGCGGGGAGGGCGGAACCGCTGCTGTGCTTGCGCCGCGTCGAGACGGCATATGGCACGAGCCAGGCGTTGTTCGGGGTCGATCTCGACATCCATGCCGGCGAATGTGTCGCCCTGCTCGGCCGCAACGGGATGGGCAAGTCGACCACGGTAAAGACCATCATGGGCCTGCTGCGCCTGCGGGGCGGCGACGTCCGATGGCGCGGCCGCAGCCTGCGGCAGTTCGGCGCGCACCAGATCGCGCGGGCCGGCCTGGGGTTGGTGCCCGAGGGGCGGCGCGTCTTTCCGAACCTCTCCGTACGCGAGAACCTGCTCGCCACGGCGCGCGGGCCGTCGCGGCGGGGGCCGTGCTGGTCGCTGGACGACATCTACGGAATGTTTCCCCGGCTGCGCGAGCGCGAACAGAACCTGGGCTGCCACCTTTCCGGCGGAGAGCAGCAGATGCTGGCCATCGGCCGCGCACTGATGACGAATCCGGAGCTGCTGATCCTGGACGAAGCCACCGAAGGGCTGGCCCCGCTGGTGCGGGGAGACATCTGGCGCTGCATCGAGCTGCTCAAGCGGCGGGGGCTCGCGCTGCTCGTGATCGACAAGAACCTGGGACCGCTGCTGCGGGTGGCGGACCGTCATTACATCCTGGAGAAGGGAATGGTGGTCTGGCGGGGCACATCGCAGGCCCTGCAGGCCCGTCCCGAGCTGGTGCGCGACTACATCGGCATGTAGCGGCGCCGACCCATTCCCGTTATTTTCAAAGCGAAGGAGCTATCTAGATGAAACGGATCGTCGTATTGGGCGGAGGCTTCGCCGGGCTGTGGAGCGCGATAGGCGCCGCCAGGAAGCTGGACGAGCACGGCATCGGCCAGGACGCCGTCCGCGTGACCCTGGTCGACCAGAACGATTTCCACAGCATCCGCGTCCGCAATTATGAAGAGGAGCTGGATGCCACGGTCGTCCCGTTCGCGCAGGTACTCGATCCGATAGGGGTCGAGCACCTGCGCGGCGTGGTCGCCGGCATCGATACCGAGCGCCGCGCCGTCAGCGTGCGCACGGCCGCCGGTGTCCAGGAGCTTCGCTACGACCGCCTGGTCCATGCGCTGGGCAGCCGGCTGCAGCGGCCGTCCATTCCCGGCCTGGCCGAGCATTCCTTCGATATCGACACCTACCATGGCGCCAAGCGGCTCGACGCGCACCTGCACGCGCTGGCGCGGGACGGCCGGGAGCCGGACCGGTTGCGCGTGCTGGTCGTGGGGGCCGGCCTGACCGGCATCGAACTGGCGACCGAGCTGCCCGGCCGGTTGGCGAAAATGGCCGCCCAGGCGTCCGACCGTCCAACGCCCCGGGTCATCCTGGCCGACGCCAGCCCGCTCATCGGCCCGGACATGGGCGACGAGGCGCGGGCCGTCATCGTCGAGGCGCTGGCGGCGCTGGGCGTGGACACGCGCACGGGCGTGGCCATTGAATCGGTGGACCCGCGCGGCGTGACGCTGGCCGGCGGGGAGAGGATGGCGGCGGCGACCGTGGTCTGGTGCGCCGGCATGCGGGCCAACGAACTGGGTGAGGCGTTCCCCGCCGCCAGGGACCGGCTCGGCCGCCTGGAAGTGGACGAGTTCATGCGCGTACGGGGGCTGCCCCACGTGTTCGCCGCCGGCGATGCCGCCCGCGCGGTGCTGGACGGCGAGCATGCCTCGGTCATGTCCTGCCAGCACGGCCGCCCCATGGGCCGCTACGCCGGTCACAACGCCGCGGCCGACCTGATCGGCCAATCGATGCTGCCCCTGCGCATCGACTGGTACGTGACCGTGCTGGACCTGGGCGGCTGGGGCGCGGTCTATACCGGCGGCTGGGACCGCCGGGTCATATCGACCCGGGAAGCGGCCAAGGCGACCAAGCGGACCATCAACCGCCTGCGCATCTATCCGCCCCTTTCCGGCGACCGGGCGGAAATCCTCGCCGCCGCGGCGCCGCAGGTGCAGGAACCGCCGGAAGTGCGCCGGTTGGCGGGAGCCGCCGACGGACGCTAGCGGATCGACACCCGATGCATGGTCCGCGGCGCGGGATAGTAGTCGTTGACCGCGTAGTGCTGGGTGGCGAGGTTGTCCCATACCGCGACCGAGCCCTTGCGCCAGCTGAACCGGACCTGCCATTCGGGCACGCGGGCCAGGCCCGCGAGGAAGGCCAGCATGTGGGCCCCGTCGTCGTGGCCCATCTGGTTGATGCGCGTGGTGTACAGGCTGTTGACGAACACCACGCGCCTGCCCGTGACGGGGTGCGTGAAGAAGACCGGCTGGTCCACCGGCGGATAGCGGCGGCGCATGGCATGGTACTTCTCGTCGCCGTCGGGCTGGTTCCTGAGGTTGTGCACCAGGGCCGGCGCTTCCCAATGGTGGACGGCCGTCATGTCGGCCAGGTAGCGCCGCAGTCCTTCGTCCAGCGAGTCGTGCGCCGCGGTCATGCTCGCCCACATGGTGTCGCCGCCCACTTCGGGCACGTCCACCGCGTACAGGCAGGCGGCCACCGGCGGCCGGGGCTGCCAGGTCAGGTCCGCGTGCCAGATGTCGGTCCCGGTTTCCCTGCCGCGGGTCACCAGCATTTCCACGTACGGATTGGCCGGGTGCGACGGGAAGGTGGAAGATACCGGCTCGACGTTGCCGAACACGCGCGCGAAAAACACCTGGGCGTCGGGCGAGAGCCGCTGGTCGCGGAAGAAAATGACCTGGCGCTCGGCCAGCAGGTCGCGCAAAGGACCGGCGTGGCGGGTTACCTCGGCGGCATCGGCGAGATCGATGCCGAGGACTTCCGACCCGATGGCCGGGGTAAGGGGGCGGGTATGCATGGTGTCTCCGGACGGATGAAGAGGCGCGGGCGGGCAGGCGCTATCGGTCGCCGCCCACGAAGCGGTCGGTATAGAAGTCGTCCAGCGGCGCGCGCTTGGCCAGCAGCCCCTCCTTGATGTAGAAGTCCTGCAGCCTGGCCAGCAGCGCGGCGTCCATCTTGCCGGGCACCGCCTGGCCCGGATAGACGTCGCGGGCATAGGCGCCGATGATCTGCGCCACATATTCCCGCTTGTCCTTGTAGGCCGGCACGGCCTCGATGAAGTCGCCGACCGCGGCATCGGGGTCGCGCATGATGTCGCGCATGGCCCGCAGCGTGGCGCTGACCACCTTTCTTACCAGCTCGGGACGTTCGCGTATGGTTGCGTCCGAGGCGACGATGGCCTGGGGCAGGCCGGGGAAGACTTCGTCGCCATAGAACACGCGTATCCTGGCCCCGGCATTGACGGCGGCGAGCGCCCAGTCCGGGGTGGCGACCATGGCGTCGGCTTCGCGCGTGGCGAACAGCTTCCAGACGCCGGTGGGGCCCGCGGCCTGGATGTTGACGGCTTTCTTGTCTAGGCCGTAATGCTTGAGCATGCCCAGGAAACTGTAATAGATCGAATCGGTGTAAGAACCCACCGTGACCGTCTTGCCGCGCAGGTCGGCCGGGGTCTTGATGCGGGCGTCATCGGCATGGACGACGACCTGCATCAGCGAATGGCCGCCCAGCACCGCCACGACCTTGATGGGAATGCCGTTCGGGCGCAGGAAGAGTGGCGCATCGCCGACCGAGCTCCCGGCCAGCGCCGTGCCAGCGCCTACCTGCTTGGCCACCTGTACGCCGCCCCCGTTGGCCGCCATCAGGTTGACCTTCAGTCCCTGCTCCTGGAAGTACCCCCGGGACTGGGCGAGTATCCAGGGCGCGAAGCCCGGCAGCGTCGGCGGCGCCGGCGTCAGGACGGTGATTTCCTCGAGCGCGGTCGCGGCCTGGGCGGCGGCTCCGGCCAGGACCGAACAACAGGCCAGCGATCCCGCGAGCCGCTTCAGTAGGTGGGGCAAGGACATGGCACGGACTCCTTCGTGTGGACGGCGTTGGGGCGGGGAAGTCAGGCGCGGGCGGCGGACCGGACGGCCGGTGCGGCGGCGCGTTCGGCTTCGATCAGCCGGGCGAGGATGCGGCGCGCCTTGGCAGGCGCCAGGTCCGGGCTCAGGTACACCGGGCGCAGCGAGGCGATGTCCACGCCGGGTCCGATGTTCTCCTGCTGAGCCTCGATCATCGGCTCGTCTTCGTCGGCGAAGGCACGCTCGGTGGTGGCCTGTATCCAGTTCGTCAGCTCGACGTCGTCCACGGCGCGATTGCGGATGGCCGCCCAGAAGTAATGCGTGCGCGTGGCGGTTTCCGGGGTCAGCAGGTGCAGGAACGACAACGTGACCCCGTCGCGCGGTTCGCCTCCGGGTTCGGTGGCGCCGATGTCCAGGAACAGGGTGCCGGGCGCGTGCCAGCGCATGCGCGACCGGGCGTCGCCGATGACATGGATTCTGCCCCAGCACCGGGTCAGGAGCGGGCTGACGGTGCAATTGGGTTTCCAGCGGTTCGAATGCACCACTCCGTCCGTTTCGATGACTTCGTGGCGGGTATTGCCGATGGCGCCGCCCGTGGTGAAGGCCGGGTGCAAGTAGTCGACGTGGCTGAGATCGAGCAGGTTGTCGATGATCAACTGGTAGTGGGCCCGGATGCCCAGGTAGCCATGCTGGACGCGCCAGCCTTCGCCGCGGTCGAACGGGGACAGGTCCGGCAGCAGGCGGGGATCGGCCCGTGCCGGGTCGCCGGGCCAGATCCAGATGAAGCCGTAGCGCGCCAGCAGCGGATAGGCGCGGATGCCGGCATGGGCCGGGATCTGCGGGCCGTGCGGATTGTGCACGCAATTGCCCTGGGCGTCGTAGCGCAAGCCGTGATAGCCGCATTGCAACTGATCACCGTGCAGGGCGCCCCGCGACAACGGGGCGAAGCGGTGGGCGCAGCGGTCGGCCAGGGCCGCCGGGCTGCCGTCCTCCCGCCGGAAGAGCACGACGGGTTCGTCCAGGATGATCCTGCGCCGCAAGCTCCGGGTGACGTCGGATTCGGCGGCCGCTGCATACCAGGCGTTGCGCAAATATTCCAAGGCATTCTCCGGGGGAGAGCGTTGTCCCTGAGTTTAATTACCATAAGTGGTAATTAAGCTCAGGATAAGGGGGGTGGCGTGGAGCGTCAACGTGCGCGGGGGAGGGGGAACCCTGAGGCGGCTCTAGTCCGGGGCGGCCGGCCGGATCTGGTCTTCCAGCATCCGGGCGACGAAATCCACGTAGGCTTTTACCCTGGCCTCGGCCTCGGGGCCGGCGCCGAAGAGGGTATGCAGCAGCGGCTGGGCCGTCGCCATGAAGGCGGGCACGCCGATGAGGATCAGGTGCACGAAACGCGGATCGACGGCCGGCGGCTGGCCTTCGGGGAACAGCATCGCGGTAATCTCGAGTCCGCGCTCGGTGACGCGCTGCAGGGGCGTGGGCGCGGCGGGATCGGCGTCGGCGCTGCGCGGGGCATGGTAGATCTCGGCCAGCGCCAGCCGCTCGAAATGGGGATGCTGCCGCATGAACTCCAGACGCAGCGTCAACCGGGTCTTCAATTGCTCGCGCAGCGAGCCCTGCTGGCGCAGCGCGAGCTCCATGCGGTCCTGCAACTGGCGCATCAGGTGTTCGGTGACTTCGTGCAGCAGACCCCTGAGGTCGCCGAAGTAATAGCGCACCAGCGCCCGGTTCACGCCCGCCTCGGCGGCGATCTCCAGGATGGTGAGCTCCTCCGGCGTCCGGCGTTTCAGGAGCTCGACCGTGCATTCGATGATCCGGTCCCGGCCCACCGACTGGCTGTCGACCGGCCGGCCTGCCCCACGCGGCCGGCCGGGCGGAGCGTCTTTTCTGGTTCGAGGCATGTGCGCGGGCGGCATCGTGGCGGGAGAGTCGGAGACGTGCCATTCTAGGGCCTGCCCGGGGCTCCTTTCGGGGTGAACAGGCCTTGCTCCCTTCCCGGAGACCTATACTGTGTGCGCCACGGTACGGGGAGTGTGCCATTCGTTGACAGTCTCGCTTTCTCCAAGCTATTATGGCAAGCTCTCTGGAGTCGGCTCGCCCGGGCCGCGCGTTCTTTGATGCGCAGAACTGCAACATCCGGCTGGTATAAGTGCCCGGGTGTCCCGCAAATCCTGCCTTTCTCAAGAGCCGCGTCGCGGCGTTCCTCCCCCAGCAGGTGATTTCATGCCGCACGATCGTGCGGCCCGTGCATGTTCCTCTTCCGGTCTTCCCGGCGGCGGCTTCCTGCGCGAGGCCGTGCCGGGCGGCTGTTGTAGGCGTCTGGGCCTTGTGACGTAGGCCGCAGACCAAACCCAAAGACCCCAAAAGGTTACGGAAGAGGGCTTATGCCAACTATCAGCCAACTCGTGCGCAAGCCGCGCGAATCCAGCCACGCCAAGAGCAAGTCGCCTGCTCTTGAAAGCAGCCCGCAGCGTCGCGGCGTCTGCACCCGCGTGTACACCACCACCCCCAAGAAGCCGAACTCGGCGCTGCGGAAGGTCGCCAAGGTGCGCCTGACCAACGGCTACGAGGTCATCTCGTACATCGGCGGCGAAGGCCACAACCTGCAAGAGCACTCGGTCGTGCTCGTGCGCGGCGGCCGGGTGAAGGATCTCCCGGGCGTGCGCTACCACATCGTCCGCGGTTCGCTCGACCTGCAAGGCGTGAAGGATCGCAAGCAGGCGCGTTCGAAGTACGGCGCCAAGCGTCCCAAGAAGGCCTGATCGATCCGGCCTCGCAGCAACACCGTCCCGTCGCCGTGTCCTGGTTCGCAGGGCAGGCGCGAGTAAGGGGCCCGTCAGGGCGCAAGCTCTCTAGACCGGCCACGGCCGCGGGCGCAAGCCGGCGGTTCAACTGAAGACATAGGAAGTAGAAATGCCTCGTCGTCGCGAAGTACCCAAGCGTGAAATCCTGCCCGATCCCAAGTTCGGCAGCGTGGAACTCGCCAAATTCATGACCGTCGTCATGCTCTCCGGCAAGAAGGCCGTTGCAGAGCGCATCGTTTACGGCGCCCTCGAACAGATCCAGACCAAGACCGGCAAAGACCCCCTCGAGGTGTTCGGTCAGGCGATCGGCAACGTCAAGCCCATCGTCGAGGTCAAGAGCCGCCGCGTGGGCGGCGCCAACTACCAAGTGCCGGTTGAAGTGCGCCCCGTGCGCCGCCTGGCCCTGGCAATGCGTTGGGTTCGCGAGGCCGCCAAGAAGCGTGGCGAGAAGTCCATGGACCTGCGCCTGGCGGGCGAACTGATGGACGCTTCCGAAGGCCGGGGCGGCGCCGTCAAGAAGCGCGACGACACCCACAAGATGGCCGAGGCCAACAAGGCGTTCAGCCACTTCCGCTGGTAAGCACAGCACCCTTTGTTTTTCAATGGCCCGCGGCCGATCGTCGCGGGCCGACAGTCCAGTCACCAAGGAAATCCGATCATGGCCCGCAAGACCCCGATCGAGCGCTACCGCAACATCGGCATCTCTGCGCACATCGACGCAGGGAAGACCACCACCACCGAACGTATCCTGTTCTATACGGGCGTCAACCACAAGCTCGGCGAAGTGCACGACGGCGCTGCGACGATGGACTGGATGGAGCAGGAGCAGGAGCGCGGCATCACGATCACCTCGGCTGCCACGACCTGCTTCTGGAAGGGCATGGCCGGCAACTATCCCGAGCATCGCTTCAACATCATCGACACCCCGGGGCACGTGGACTTCACCATCGAGGTGGAGCGCTCGATGCGCGTGCTCGACGGCGCGTGCATGGTGTATTGCGCGGTGGGCGGCGTCCAGCCCCAGTCCGAAACCGTCTGGCGCCAGGCCAACAAGTACGGCGTGCCCCGCCTGGCCTTCGTCAACAAGATGGACCGCACCGGCGCGAACTTCTTCAAGGTGTACGAGCAGATGCGCCTGCGCCTGAAGGCCAACCCCGTGCCGCTGCAAGTGCCCATCGGTGCCGAGGACTCGTTCAGGGGCGTGGTCGACCTGATCAAGATGAAGGCCATCCTGTGGGATGACGCCAGCCAGGGCACCAAGTTCGAGTACGGCGACATCCCCGCCGAACTGGTGGACACCTGCACCGAATGGCGCGAGAAGCTGGTCGAGGCGGCCGCCGAGTCGTCCGAGGACCTCATGAACAAGTACCTCGAGTCGGGCGAGCTGACCGAGGACGAGATCAAGGCCGCCCTGCGCCAGCGCACCATCGCCGGCGAGATCCAGCCGATGCTGTGCGGTTCCGCGTTCAAGAACAAGGGCGTGCAGGCCATGCTCGACGCCGTCATCGACTTCCTGCCCTCGCCGGTCGACATCCCGCCGGTCGAAGGCACCGACGACAACGACCAGCCGGTGGTCCGCAAGGCCGACGACAAGGAGAAGTTCTCCGCCCTGGCGTTCAAGCTGATGACCGACCCGTTCGTCGGCCAGCTGACCTTCATCCGCGTCTATTCGGGCGTCCTGAGCTCGGGCGACACCGTCTACAACGCGATCAAGGGCAAGAAGGAGCGCATCGGCCGTCTGCTGCAGATGCACGCCAACCAGCGCGACGAGATCAAGGAAGTGCTGGCGGGCGACATCGCCGCCGCGGTGGGCCTGAAGGAAGTCACCACGGGCGAAACCCTGTGCGACCCCGAAGCCATCGTGACGCTGGAAAAGATGGAGTTCCCCGAGCCCGTGATCGCGCAGGCCGTCGAACCCAAGACCAAGGCCGACCAGGAAAAGATGGGCATCGCCCTGAACCGCCTGGCCGCCGAGGATCCGTCGTTCCGCGTCCGCACCGACGAGGAGTCGGGCCAGACCATCATCTCCGGGATGGGCGAGCTCCACCTCGAGATCATCGTCGACCGCATGAAGCGCGAATTCGGCGTGGAAGCCAACGTGGGCAAGCCCCAGGTGGCCTACCGCGAAACCATCCGCAAGACCTGCGAGGAGTCCGAAGGCAAGTTCGTCAAGCAGTCGGGCGGCCGCGGCCAGTACGGTCACGTCGTGCTCAAGATCGAACCGCTGGAGCCCGGTGGCGGCTTCGAGTTCGTCGACGCGATCAAGGGTGGCGTGGTGCCCCGCGAA
The DNA here is from genome assembly GCF_002188465.1 of Pigmentiphaga sp. NML080357. Taxonomy (GTDB): domain Bacteria; phylum Pseudomonadota; class Gammaproteobacteria; order Burkholderiales; family Burkholderiaceae_B; genus Pigmentiphaga. The sequence goes on from NZ_NINW01000025.1 coordinate 129,048, forward strand.
TTCATCCCGGCCGTGGAAAAGGGTTGTATCGAAACCCTGTCGGCTGGCGTGATGGCCGGCTACCCCGTCGTCGACGTCAAGGTCACGCTGTTCTTCGGTTCGTACCACGACGTGGACTCGAACGAAAACGCGTTCAAGATGGCGGCTTCGATGGCATTCAAGGATGGCATGCGCAAGGCCAACCCCGTGCTGCTCGAACCCATGATGGCCGTGGAAGTCGAGACCCCCGAGGACTACGCCGGTACCGTGATGGGCGACCTGTCCTCGCGTCGCGGCATGGTCCAGGGCATGGACGACATGGTCGGCGGCGGCAAGATCATCAAGGCCGAGGTTCCGCTGGCCGAGATGTTCGGCTACTCCACCGCGCTGCGTTCCGCGACCCAGGGCCGCGCCACGTACACGATGGAATTCAAGCATTACGCGGAAGCGCCGAAGAACGTCGCCGACGCAATCATCACGGCCCGCGCCAAGTAAGGCGGCAGGGCAGAGTATTCGTTTAACCTCCAGGTAACTGCAGGAAGAGAGAACATGGCAAAAGGCAAGTTTGAGCGTACCAAGCCGCACGTGAACGTGGGCACGATCGGTCACGTTGACCACGGCAAGACGACGTTGACGGCGGCGATCACGACGGTTCTGTCGAACAAGTTCGGCGGAGAAGCCAAGGCGTACGACCAGATCGACGCGGCGCCGGAAGAGAAGGCGCGCGGGATCACGATCAACACGGCGCACGTGGAGTACGAGACGGAGACGCGTCACTACGCGCACGTTGACTGCCCGGGCCACGCGGACTACGTGAAGAACATGATCACGGGTGCGGCGCAGATGGACGGCGCGATCCTGGTGGTGTCGGCCGCCGACGGCCCGATGCCGCAGACGCGCGAGCACATTCTGCTGTCGCGGCAGGTAGGCGTGCCGTACATCATCGTGTTCCTGAACAAGGCGGACCTGGTGGATGACGCCGAGCTGCTGGAACTGGTGGAGATGGAAGTTCGCGAGCTGCTGTCGAAGTACGACTTCCCGGGCGACGATACGCCGATCGTCAAGGGTTCGGCGCGTCTGGCGCTCGAGGGCGACAAGGGCGAGCTGGGCGAGCAGGCGATTCTGCAGCTGGCGGCGGCGCTCGATTCGTACATCCCGACGCCTGAGCGTGCGGTGGACGGTGCGTTCCTGATGCCGGTGGAAGACGTGTTCTCGATCTCGGGTCGCGGCACGGTGGTGACGGGTCGTATCGAGCGGGGCGTGATCAAGGTCGGCGAGGAAATCGAAATCGTCGGGATCAAGGACACGGCCAAGACGACGTGCACGGGCGTGGAGATGTTCCGCAAGCTGCTGGACCAGGGTCAGGCGGGCGACAACGTGGGTATCCTGCTGCGCGGCACCAAGCGCGAGGACGTCGAGCGTGGCCAGGTTCTGGCCAAGCCGGGTTCGATCACGCCGCACACGGACTTCACGGCCGAGGTGTACGTGCTGTCCAAGGAAGAGGGCGGCCGCCACACGCCGTTCTTCAACGGCTATCGTCCGCAGTTCTACTTCCGTACGACGGACGTGACGGGCACGATCGAGCTGCCGAAGGACAAGGAAATGGTGCTGCCGGGCGACAACGTGTCGATCACGGTCAAGCTGCTGGCGCCGATCGCGATGGAAGAAGGCCTGCGCTTCGCCATCCGTGAAGGTGGCCGCACGGTCGGCGCCGGCGTCGTCGCCAAGATCATTGCTTGAGGTAGACCCCCCCGTACGCGCTGACGCGCGCCCCCCAGGGGGCGAAACCAGCGGACCGGCAGAGCCGGATCCGCGGTTTCCTGGATCAGGAAGCGGCAGTGCAGGGGAGTGGTTGTAGTGCCAGCAGTGTTGACTACTACTCGAGGCGAGGTTCCCTCGCCTCATCGCTCTTTAGGACAGTTTCATGAAAAAGCAGAAGATTCGCATCCGCCTCAAGGCGTTCGATTACAAGCTCATCGACCAGTCGGCCGCTGAGATCGTCGAGACCGCCAAGCGCACGGGTGCCGTGGTTCGTGGTCCGGTTCCCCTGCCGACCCGTATCCGCCGCTACGATCTGCTGCGTTCGCCGCACGTCAACAAGACGTCGCGCGACCAGTTCGAGATCCGCACCCATCAGCGCCTGATGGATATCGTGGATCCCACCGACAAGACCGTGGACGCCCTGATGCGCCTGGACCTGCCGGCCGGCGTGGATGTGGAAATCGCTTTGCAATAACGTAGTATTTGCGCCCGGCGCTTGAAAAGGCGGTCGGGCGCGGGCTATACTAGCCGGCTAGCCCGTGGGGTTTGCCTGCGGGCGTCTTTTGCGTTTGTCCCGGGGATATTGCCGGGCGCGCGAATCCGCTCTACCTGTCGAGTTTGGCGCGGTGCCTTCTTGGGCGCCGCTGTCTCGGCGCAGCGCTCAGGCGCGACGCCATTTTTAGCCCCGGCCAATCGCAGTCGGGAATGGAGAAAACGATGTCGACCCAATCGACGGCCTCCACGCCAGCCGCATTCCGGCTCGGCCTGGTGGGTCGCAAGGTTGGCATGACCCGCATTTTCACGGACGATGGCGAGTCCATCCCCGTGACCGTGCTGGACGTGTCGAACAACCGTGTGACCCAGGTCAAATCCCCGCAAACGGACGGCTACGCCGCCGTTCAGGTCACGTTCGGTACGCGCCGTGCTTCGCGCGTCACCAAGCCCCTCACCGGCCACTTCGCGAAAGCTGGCGTGGAAGCGGGCAGCGTGCTCAAAGAATTCCGCCTTGATCCGGCCAAAGCGGCCGAGTTCGCTCCGGGCGCAGTCATTGCCGTGGAATCCGTGTTCTCGGTCGGCCAGAAGGTCGACGTGACGGGCACCACCATCGGTAAGGGCTTCTCGGGCGCGATCAAGCGTCACAACTTCTCGTCGAACCGCGCTTCGCACGGTAACTCGGTGTCGCACAACTCGGCCGGCTCCATCGGTATGGCGCAGGACCCGGGCCGCGTGTTCCCCGGCAAGAAAATGGCCGGGCACTATGGCGACGTCACCCGCACCGTGCAGAACCTCGACGTGATCCGCGTGGACGCCGAGCGCGGCCTGCTGCTGGTCCGTGGCGCCGTCCCGGGCCATGCCGGCGCGAACATCGTCGTTCGTCCCGCTGTGAAAGGAGCCTGAACATGGCAGATCTCAAGCTCCTGAATGACCAGGGCCAGGTCGCTGCAACCGTCAGCGCCCCCGACACCGTTTTCGGCCGCGAATTCAACGAAGCGCTGGTGCACCAGATCGTCGTCGCCTACCAGGCCAACGCCCGTAGCGGCAACCGCGCCCAGAAAGACCGCGCCGAAGTCAAGCACACGACCAAGAAGCCGTGGCGCCAGAAGGGTACGGGTCGCGCCCGCGCCGGTATGACGTCCTCGCCGCTGTGGCGTGGGGGTGGCCGGATTTTCCCGAATTCGCCCGAAGAAAACTTCAGCCAGAAAGTGAACAAGAAGATGTATCGCGCCGGTGTGCGCTCCATCTTGTCGCAACTGGCCCGCGAAGACCGGATCGCGATCGTCGAGAACTTCGTCGTCGACTCGCCCAAGACCAAAGTGGCCGCCGACAAGCTCAAGAGCCTGGGCTTGAACTCGGTCCTCATCATTACCGATACGGTTGACGAAAACCTCTATCTGGCCACGCGCAACCTGCCGCACGTGGCGGTGGTCGAGTCCCGTTATGCCGATCCGCTGTCGCTGATCCACTACAACAAAGTGTTGATCACCAAGCCCGCGATCGCTCAGCTCGAGGAGATGCTGGGATGAGCAACGACCGTCTGCTCCAGGTTCTGCTGGCGCCGATCGTCTCTGAAAAGAGCACGTTCATCGCCGACAAGAACCAGCAAGTGGCTTTCCGCGTCCTGCAAGACGCCACCAAGCCGGAAATCAAGGCTGCCGTCGAACTGCTCTTCAAGGTGCAGGTCGAGTCCGTGCAGGTTCTCAATACCAAGGGCAAAGTCAAGCGCTTTGGCCGCTTCATCGGCCGCCGCCGCAACGAGCGCAAGGCGTATGTGTCGCTGAAACCGGGTCAGGAAATCGACTTTGCGCAGGAGGTGAAGTAAATGCCCCTCGTCAAGCTGAAGCCGACTTCCGCCGGTCGCCGCGCGATGGTGAAGGTGGTTCACCCCCACCTGCACAAAGGTCGCCCGCTCGACAGTCTGCTCGAAAAGCAGATGCAGAATGCCGGCCGCAACAACAACGGCCACATCACCACGCGTCACCGCGGCGGTGGTCACAAGCAACACTATCGCGTGATCGATTTCAAGCGCACCAAGGACGGCATCCCGGCCAAGGTCGAGCGCATCGAATACGATCCGAACCGTACGGCGCACATCGCTCTGTTGTGCTATGCCGACGGCGAACGTCGCTACATCATCGCCCCGCGCGGTCTTGAAGTCGGCGCCACGCTGGTCTCCGGTAGCGAAGCGCCCATCCGCGCTGGCAACACCCTGCCGATCCGGAACATCCCGGTCGGCAGCACGATCCACTGCGTGGAAATGATCCCCGGCAAGGGCGCCCAGATGGTGCGTTCGGCGGGTGGGTCGGCCGTGCTGCTGGCTCGTGAAGGCACCTATGCCCAGGTTCGCCTGCGTTCGGGCGAAGTCCGCAAGGTGCACATCGAGTGCCGCGCGACCATCGGCGAAGTCAGCAACGAAGAGCATGGCCTGCGCCAGATCGGCAAGGCCGGTGCCACCCGTTGGCGCGGCATTCGCCCCACCGTTCGCGGTGTTGCCATGAACCCGATCGACCACCCGCACGGTGGTGGTGAAGGTCGTACCGGCGAAGCCCGTGAACCGGTCAGCCCCTGGGGCACTCCGTCCAAGGGTTTCAAGACCCGCCGCAACAAGCGGACGAGCAATATGATCGTCCAGCGGCGCAAGAAGAAGTAAGCGAGGCGAGCCATGTCACGTTCGATCAAAAAAGGCCCGTTTGTCGACCTGCACCTTCTGAAGAAGGTCGAGGCGTCCACGGCCGGAAAAGACAAGCGCCCGATCAAGACCTGGTCGCGTCGTTCCACGATCCTGCCCGAGTTCATCGGTCTGACGATCGCGGTTCACAACGGCCGCCAGCATGTTCCCGTGTACATCAACGAGAACATGGTCGGTCACAAACTCGGCGAATTCGCGCTGACCCGTACGTTCAAGGGTCACGCCGCGGATAAGAAGGCCAAGAGGTAAGCGCGATGGAAACCACAGCGAAAGTCCGTGGCGTACGCGTGTCGGCCCAGAAGGCCCGTCTGGTCGCGGACATGATCCGCGGCAAGTCGGTGGCCCAGGCCATCAACATTCTGACGTTCACGCCCAAGAAGTCCGCAGGCATCATCAAGAAGGCGGTCGAATCCGCCATCGCGAATGCCGAGCACAACGATGGTGCCGATATCGACGAACTGAAGGTGAAAACCATCTACGTCGACAAGGGTACCTCGCTCAAGCGTTTCGACGCCCGCGCCAAGGGCCGCGGCGTCAAGATCGAGAAGCAGACGTGCCACATCGTGGTTACGGTCGGCAGCTAAGGAGCCACGATGGGACAGAAAATTCACCCGACCGGGTTCCGTCTCTCGGTCAGCCGTAACTGGTCGTCGCGCTGGTTCGCCAGCGGCAACGCCTATGCCGGCATGCTGGCGGAAGACATCAAGGTCCGCGAATACCTGAAGAAGAAGCTGAAAGGCGCTTCCGTGGGTCGCGTGGTCATCGAGCGTCCCGCCAAGAACGCACGCGTCACGGTGTACTCGGCTCGTCCGGGCGTCGTGATCGGCAAGAAGGGCGAGGACATCGAGATCCTCAAGGCCGACCTGCAGCGCCTGATGGGCGTGCCCGTGCACGTCAACATCGAAGAGATCCGCAAGCCGGAGGTCGACGCTCAGCTGATCGCCGACTCGATCGCCCAGCAGCTCGAGAAGCGCATCATGTTCCGCCGCGCGATGAAGCGCGCCATGCAGAACGCCATGCGTCTCGGCGCCCAGGGCATCAAGATCATGAGCTCGGGTCGTCTGAACGGCATCGAAATCGCCCGTACCGAGTGGTACCGCGAAGGCCGTGTGCCCCTGCACACCCTGCGCGCCAACATCGACTACGGCACTTCCGAAGCCGGCACGACCTATGGCCTGATCGGCATCAAGGTGTGGGTCTACAAGGGCGACACCCTGGGCTCGGCCGAACTGGCTGCCGCCCCGGAAGCAACCAAGGACGAAGAGCGCAAGCCGCGTCGCGGCCCGCGTAACGATCGTGGCGATCGCCCGGGCAACCGCCCCGGCGCCGGCCGTGGTCGTGGCGGCCGCAGGCCCGAAGGCGAGGCAGCCGCTGCTGCCGCGCCCGAAGGCGGCGCCCGGCGTGCGCCGCGCAAGCCGGCTGCCGACGCGGCAGCCGCGCCTGCCAAAGACGGAGAATAAGCATGCTGCAGCCATCGCGCAGGAAATACCGCAAGGAACAAAAAGGCCGCAATACCGGCCTGGCTACGCGCGGCGCCAACGTCTCGTTCGGCGAATTCGGTCTGAAGGCCACGGGTCGTGGCCGCCTGACCGCTCGCCAGATCGAGTCGGCTCGTCGTGCCATCACCCGCCACATCAAGCGTGGCGGCCGTATCTGGATCCGTGTCTTCCCGGACAAGCCGATCTCGCAGAAGCCCGCCGAAGTCCGGATGGGTAACGGCAAGGGCAACCCGGAGTACTGGGTTGCCGAGATCCAGCCCGGCAAGGTGCTGTACGAGATGGAAGGCGTCAACGAGGAACTGGCGCGCGAGGCGTTCCGCCTGGCCGCTGCCAAGCTCCCGATCTCGACCGTCTTCGTGACGCGTCACCTCGGGACGTAAGGAGAAAGCAATGAAGGCAAGCGAACTCCGTTCGAAAGACGCTGCCGAGCTCGGCAAAGAGCTCGAGGGTCTGCTTAGGGCTCAGTTCAGTCTGCGCATGCAGCTGGCTACCCAGCAGCTTTCCAACACCAGCCAGCTCGGCAAGGTCCGCCGCGACATCGCGCGCGTCCGTACCGTGCTGCGCGAGAAAGCCGGGAAGTAAAACATGAGCGAAACCAAGCTGAAGACGCTGACCGGTCGTGTGGTCAGCGACAAGATGAACAAAACGGTGACCGTGCTGGTCGAGCGCCGCGTGAAGCACCCGCTCTACGGCAAGATCGTCGTGCGTTCGAACAAGTATCACGCTCACGACGAAACCAACCAGTACAAGACTGGCGACCTGGTCGAGATCTCGGAGACCCGTCCGGTTTCCAAGACCAAGGCCTGGTCGGTGGTGCGTCTGGTGGAAGCCGCGCGCATTATCTGATCGATCGCCGGCGGAAAGTGCACTCGCGCTTTCCCGCTAGAGCCGCCGGGAGTCTCTCGACTCCCGGCGGCTTTTTGTTTTCCTGGGGTATTCCCTTGGCGCGCCAGCGCCGGAGGCGGCACGGACCTTGCTCTGCCTTGGGTGGCCCTGCCTGGTCTTTTCCGGGCGGCGGTCTGGAGCCGACATGTTCGCCGACCTCAAGCACATTTCGCATCATGCAGCGTGGCGCCGGCAGCTCGAAATGCTGCTGGAATCAGCGGGCGAGGGGATCTATGGGATAGACCTGAGAGGCCGCTGCATCTTCATCAATCGTGCCGGCGCCGACATGCTCGGATATGCCCCGGACGAAGTGGTGGGGCGGAACATGCACTACCTGATCCACCACTCGCATCCCGACCTCACGCTCATGCACGTCGAGCACTGCCGGATTTTCCAGGCGTTTCGCGAAGGCCGGGGCGTGCGCGTGGAGGACGAGGTGCTGTGGCGCCGTGACGGCAGCTGTTTCGATGCGCAGTATGCGTCGTATCCCATACATGACAATGACCGGGTGGTCGGGGCGGTCGTCATGTTCTCGGACATATCCGAGCGGCGCCGCATGGAGCGGGAACTGCAGCGCTCGTACGCCTTGTTGGAGCGCCGGGTGCAAGAGCGTACGTCACGGCTGCAGTCAGCCCATGAATCGTTGCGCCGGCTGTCGGCGCACCTGAGCACGCTGCGGGAAGAAGAGCGCGCACGGATTGCGCGCAATATCCACGACGATCTCGGCGCTTCGTTCACGGCGCTGCAGCTGGAGCTGAACTGGCTCCGCCGGCAACTGGGCGCCGAGCCGGCGTTGCAAGGACATGTCGAGCGTATGCTGGAGGTGGCCCAGAAGGCAATGGAAGCCACGCGGCGCATCGTGAATGACCTGCGTCCCGCGGTCCTGGACCACGTGGGGCTGTGGGCGGCGCTGGAAGCGCTTTTGCTGGACCTGCAACTGCGCGCCGGCTTGGCTTGCCGTTTCGTATGTGCTCCCCAAGCGGAGCGTTGCAGACTAGGCCGCAGCGCGGAAATCGAGGTCTACCGGATCGTCCAGGAGCTGGCCACCAATGTCACGCGGCACGCCCAGGCGCGCGCCGTCAACCTGGTCGCCGAGGTGCGCACGGGTTGCCTGGTGCTATCTTTCGAGGACGACGGCGTGGGCATGCCGCCATCCGAACCGCTGCATACCTTCGGCATCCTCGGGATGCAGGAGCGCGCCCGCGCCATCGGCGCCGTCCTCGAGCTGGACAGCGCGCCCGGGGCGGGTACGCGGGCCCGGCTCACGCTGCCTGATGTTCCGGTGGGACCATGAGATTGAACATCTTGGTCGTCGATGACCATATGATCATCCGCCGCGGGCTGGCACGATTGCTGGGCGAGGATCCGCGCATCGCCCGGGTCGACGAGGCGGCCGACGGCCCGTCGGCGCTGCGGGCATTGCGCCGGGGAGCCTATCACGCCATGGTGCTGGACATCGCGTTGGGCGAGCGTGACGGGCTGGATGTCTTGAAGTCCGTTCGCGGCGAGTTTCCCATGCTGGGCGTGGTCATGCTGTCGGTCTATCCGGAGTCGCAACTGGCGGTCCGCGCTCTGCGTAGCGGTGCCCATGCCTACCTGAACAAGGGCTGCGAACCGGACGATCTGCTGGCTGCCCTGGCCAGCGCCGCCGCCGGCAAGTCCTACGTGACGCCCGCCGTGGCGGAGCTATTGGCCAGTACGGTTCGCCAGGATCGGCCCCAGGCGCCCCACGAACTGCTGTCCAACCGCGAGTTCCAGGTGCTGCAATTGCTCGTCGCGGGCAAGTCGGTGTCCGCCATTGGCGAACACCTGGTACTGTCGGCCAACACGATCTCGACCTATCGCGGCCGCATCTTCGAGAAGCTCGGCGTGCGCAGCATCGCGGAGCTGGTCGCCTATGCCCGTGCGCACGGCCTGCACCTGATCTAGGGCGCGCTGCACCAGTAGTGCGCATCGCGTGCACCGCGTAGTGGGAGCACTACAGCTTTTTCATCGAAACCGGGATACCCGCGCCGATGCCATCCGCGCACCATGACGCCATGCCTGAACCGCGGCGGGGAACGCTGCGCCGGGCCATGTTGCCAGGGTGCTACGCAATGAAGAAAACCGGGTTCCGACTGGGTATCTACGTTTTCAAGGACGCCGAGGTCATCGATTATGCCGCGCCCTACGGCGTGTTCTCGGTGGCGCGCCGCTTCGATCCCGAACTCGATGTGTTCCTGGTGGGCGAGGCGCTCCGGCCGGTCCAGACCCAGGCCGGCCTGACGGTGCTCCCGGCCTATGGTTTCAACGATGCCCCGGCGATGGACGCCTTCCTGATTCCCGGCGGATTCGGTACCCGTCAGGAAATGCATAACCGGCGGCTGCACGACTATATCGCGGCATTGCCGCCCGAGTGCCTGCTGACCAGTGTTTGCACCGGCTCCTGGATATACGCGCGCATGGGGCTGCTGGATGGACGATCGGCCACCAGCCGCAAGGAACCGGACCGGCTGGAGGCTTCGCACCTGGGCCGGACCCCGATCGACCGGCTGGCTGCCTTGGCGCCTGCATGCCGTGTGAGCCGCGCTCGGGTCGTGGATGCCGGCCGCATCATCACCGCGGGTGGCATCGCCAGCGGCCACGAACTGGGCCTGCACTTGCTGCGGCGTGCCGGCTATGCCGAAGACTTCATCGAGGACACGGCACGGGTCATGGAGTACCAACGGGCCTATGAGCTGTACCGGGAAGACATCGAGTTCGCGCCGTCCTTGTCCCCAGATATCCCTGCCTCGTTCCCTTGAGTGGAGTCCGTCATGAGCTTGTTTCGAAATCCTTTCGATGCGCAATCGAGATTGGCATGCGGTTGCGGTCGCCATGCCTCGCAGGCTGAACACGACCTGGCGCAACGGCACGAGGCCGAGGCCCTGCAGGCGCGCGCCGTGGAGAGTGCCGTCATGCGGGCGCTGTTTCCGCAAGATGCGTTGCGGCGCGCCTTCCTGCGGGCCGTGGGCAGCGGGACCGCCATGGCCGCAGTGAGTGCGCTCTTTCCGCTGGGCGCCGCCAAGGAAGCCTTCGCCCAGAGCCCGGGGGCGCTGGAGAAGACCCGGCTGAAGGTAGGCTTCATTCCCATTACCTGCGCCACGCCCATCATCATGGCGCATCCCATGGGTTTTTACGCCAAGCAGGGGCTGGACGTGACTGTCGACAAGGCAGCCGGCTGGGCGCTGATCCGAGATAAAGCCCTCGCGGGGGAATATGACGCCGCACATATGTTGTCGCCGATGCCGCTGGCGATTTCGATGGGGGTGGGAACGGGTAGCGCCGTCCCGTGGACGATGCCGGCAGTGGAGAACATCAATGGGCAGGCGATCACGTTGTCCATCAAGCACAAGGACCGGCGGGACCCCAAGAGCTGGAAGGGCATGAAATTCGCCGTGCCCTTCGATTACTCGATGCACAACTACCTGTTGCGCTATTACCTCGCCGAGCACGGCCTGGACCCGGATACCGACGTGCAGATCCGCGCGGTCCCGCCGCCCGAGATGGTGGCCAACCTGAGGGCAGACAATATCGACGGCTTTCTTGCGCCGGATCCCGTCAACCAGCGCGCCGTCTATGATGGTGTCGGGTACATCCATACGCTGTCCAAGGCGCTCTGGGACGGGCATCCTTGCTGCGCCTTCGCCGCGAGCAAGGAGTTCGTGACGCGGATGCCGAATACCTATCAAGCGCTGCTCAAGGCCATCGTCGAAGCCACGGCCTACGCGCACAGTCCCGCCAATCGCAAGGAGATCGCCGCTGCCATCGCGGCGCCGAACTACCTGAATCAGCCGGCAACAGTGGTAGAACAGGTGCTGACAGGCACGTTCGCCGATGGGCTGGGCAAGGTGATCAAGGAGCCGGCCCGCATCGACTTCGACCCAATGCCTTGGCAGTCGTTCGCTGTCTGGATCCTCACCCAGATGAAACGCTGGGGGCAGATCAAGGGCGAAGTCGACTATCAGAAGGTCGCGCGCGAGGTCTTCCTGGCCACCGACGCCTTGCGGCTGATGAAGGAGGCCGGCTACCCCGTGCCGGCTCAACCGGACAAGACGTTCAGTGTGATGGGCAAGCTCTTCGATCCCGCCCGGCCGGAGGCGTACCTGGCCAGCTTCAAGATCCGGAGAGCCTGATGCCGGTTGCGCAACGTTGGCGATCGGCCATCCTGTCGCTCATCATCCTGGCCGTGCTGCTTGGCGCATGGCAGGCGGCGACCCGTTCCGAGGAAGGCACGGCAGTAGTGGACCCCGCCTATGCGGCATTGGTGGGCAACGCAGCGGCAAGCGGGGGCAAGACGCCTTTCCCGGGGCCCGGGGAGGTAGGCGCGGAGCTTTGGCGCCATCTGGAGGATCCGTTCTACGACCGGGGGCCGAACGACAAGGGCCTGGGCCTGCAATTGGCCTATTCCATTTCCCGTGTGCTGGCGGGGTTTCTTTGCGCTGCATTGGTGGCGATTCCGCTGGGTTTCATGATCGGCATGTCGCCCACGCTTTACCAGGCGTTCGATCCGTTCATCCAGGTGCTCAAGCCGATCTCGCCGCTCGCCTGGATGCCGCTCGCCCTCTACACGATCAAGGACGCGAACTCGTCGGCGATGTTCGTCATCTTCATTTGCTCGGTGTGGCCGATGCTGATCAACACGGCCTTCGGCGTCGGCGCGGTGCGCCAGGACTGGCTCAATGTCGCGCGCACGCTGGAAGTCCCGCGCTTGCGCACGGCCAGGCAGGTGATATTGCCGGCCGCCGCCCCGACCATCATGACCGGCATGCGTATTTCCGTCGGGATCGCGTGGCTCGTGATCGTTGCCGCCGAGATGCTCATTGGCGGCACGGGCATCGGCTACTTCGTCTGGAACGAGTGGAACAACCTGTCCATCGCCAACATCATCTGCGCCATCCTGTTCATCGGATTGATCGGCATGGCGCTGGACCTCCTGCTGGCGCGGGCCGCACGCCTCGTAAGTTATCGGGAGTAGCCAATGAGCCGTCCCTTTCTGGAAGTGCATGGCCTGGCCAAGCATTACGCCGGCCGCGACGGCGGGCCGTCGGCTCCGGTGTTCGAGAACGTCGGCTTCGGCATCGAGCGCGGCGAGTTCATCTGCGTGATCGGCCATTCAGGCTGCGGCAAGACGACGATCCTCAACATCCTTGCCGGCATCGATACGCCCAGCGCCGGCACCATCATCATGGACGGCCGCGAGGTCGACGGGCCGTCGCTCGAGCGCGGCGTGGTGTTCCAGGCCCATGCGCTGCTGCCCTGGATGACTGCGCTGCAGAACGTGGAGTTCGGGGTGCGGTCGCGCTGGCCGGCGTATGGTCCGCGCAAGGTACGCGAGCACAGTGCGCGCTACCTGGAGATGGTTGGGCTCGCCCATGCGCTGGACAGGAAGCCGGCGGAACTGTCGGGTGGGATGAAACAGCGCGTGGGCATTGCGCGGGCTTTTGCCATCCAGCCCAAGATGTTGTTGTTGGATGAGCCGTTCGGTGCGTTGGACGCATTGACCCGAGGCACGATCCAGGACGAATTGCTGGCTATTGTCCGCAAGACCGCCCAGACCGTTTTCATGATCACGCACGACGTCGACGAAGCGATCCTGCTTGCCGACCGCATCCTGTTGATGAGCACCGGCCCGCACGCCCGCATTGCCGAGACGGTGGCGGTCGACCTGCCCCGCTCCCGGACCCGCGCTTCGTTGCATCACGAAGCCCGCTACTACGACATCCGCAACCACCTGGTCGACTTCCTGGTCGACAAAGCTGCCAAAAAGGAGGCCGCACCATCATGATGACCCGAGCCGAAGTGACTGAATTGATCGTCGCCCGCAAGATCGACAAGAAGTTGAGCTGGGCAGAAATAGCCAAGACCGTGGGCCAGAGCAAGGAATGGAGTACCGCCGCGCTCCTCGGCCAGATGACGCTGACCGAGGAGCAGGCACGGGCGGTCGGCAAATTGCTCGACCTGCCGGACGATGCGGTGCTGCAGCTCCAGGTCGTACCCTACAAGGGTTCGCTGCCAACCGCAGTGCCGACCGATCCGCTCATCTATCGCTTCTATGAGCTGGTCAACGTTTATGGCACTACGTTCAAGGAGTTGATTCACGAGGAGTTCGGCGACGGCATCATGAGCGCCATCGACTTCAAGATGGATTTGTCGCGCGAGGCCGACCCCAAGGGCGACCGGGTGCAGATCGTCATGAGCGGGAAGTTCCTCCCGTATAAGACGTACTGACCGCGCGACGGCACGGCGCCGGCGCACGTGGCCGGCGCCGTGCCTCCAGGGCTCAGCGAAGTTCGAAGCGCGCGCTCTGCACCGACTGCGAGTCCAGCCCGATCTGGGCTTCGAACTCGCCGGGCTCGGCCACGTGTTCGAGCCGGGCGTTGAAGAACTTCAAGTCGTCTTCGCCGATGTCGAACTGGACGGTACGCGACTCGCCCGGCTCGAGCGCCAGTTTCCGGAACCCGCGGAGCTCCTTCACGGGCCGTACGACCGATGCCGCTTCGTCGCGGATGTACAGTTGCACGACCGCCTCTCCTTGTCGCCGGCCTGTGTTGGTCACCGTGACCCGGGCCGCGATGCGTCCACCGCGTTCGAGGCGCGCGCTGCTCAGGGATACGGCGGACACCGTGAAGTCGGTATAGCTCAAGCCATACCCGAACGGATACAGCGGCCCGTTCTTCTCCTCGAAGTACTGCGAGGTGTAATTGCCCGGCTTGCCTTCGACGAAGGGCCGGCCCACGCGCGGATGGTTGTAGTAGGTCGGGATCTGCCCGATCGAGCGCGGGAAGGAGATGGGCAGCTTGCCCGACGGGTTGTAGTCGCCGAACAGGACGTCGGCGATGGCGTGGCCGCCTTCGGTGCCGCTGTACCAGGTCTCGAGCATGGCATCGGCGTTGGCGCTCTCCCACTGCAGGTCCAGCGGCCGGCCGTTCATCAGGACCAGGACCAGCGGCTTGCCCGTGGCCTTGAGCGCCTGCAGCAGCGCGCGCTGGCTGGCCGGGATGTCGAGGCGCGTGCGGCTGGAGGATTCGTGCGACATGCCGCGCGATTCGCCCACCGCGGCGACGATCACGTCGGCCCGCCGCGCGGCGGCGACCGCCTCGGCGATCATGTCGGAGGGTGGCCGGGGATCCTGGATCACTTCCTTGTGATCCCAGTTCAGGAAGTTCAGGTAGTCGACGATCTGCTGATCGTCCGTGACGTTGGCGCCCACGGCGTACAGGAGGCGGCCCTTGCCGCGCATCGCTTCTTCCATGCCCCGCCGCAGCGTGATGGACGACTGGCTCTTGCCGGCCGCAGACCAGCTGCCCATCATGTCGAGAGGGGAGTCGGCCAGCGGACCCACGAGCGCGATGGTGGCTGTCTTGGCTAGAGGCAGGGTCTGGTTGCGGTTCTCCAGCAGGACCAGCGACTTGCGCGCGACCTCGCGCGCGTCCGCGCGGTGCATGCGGCTCTCGGCATAAAGGTCGGGCGGGTCGTCGGCCGCGGCGCCTATGCGCACGTAGGGATCCTGGAACAGCCCCATGTCGTACTTGGCGCCGAGAATGTTGCGTACGGAACGGTCGATTTCCTCGACGCTGACTTCGCCCGATTTCACCAGGCCGGGCAGTTCCTGCAGGTAAAGCGTGTCGGCCATGCTCATGTCGATGCCGGCCTTGATGGCGAGCTTGGCGGCTTCGCGGCCATCCCGGGCCACGCCGTGCCGCACCAGCTCGGTAATGGCGCCATGGTCGCTGACGGCCACGCCCCGAAAGCCCCAATCCTTGCGCAGCAGGTCCTGCATCAGCCAGGTATTCGCGCTGGCCGGCACGCCGTTGATGGAATTCAACGCCACCATGACGCCGCCCGCGCCGGCCTCGATGGCGGCGTGGTACGGAGGCAGGTAGTCCTGGTACATGCGCTGGGGGCTCATGTCGACGACGTTGTAGTCGCGTCCGCCCTCCACCGCGCCATACAGCGCGAAATGCTTGACCGCGGCCATGATGCTGTCGGGCTTGGCGGGCGAGGCGCCCTGGTAGCCCTTGACCATGGCCCGCGCGATGCGCGACACCAGGTAGGGATCCTCGCCGAAGCCTTCCGAGGTGCGGCCCCAGCGCGGATCGCGCGAGATGTCCACCATGGGGGCGAAGGTCATGTCCAGGCTGTCGGCGCTGGCCTCGATGGCGGCGACGCGGGCGCCGCGCTCGATGGCGCCCATGTCCCAGCTCGAGGCCTGTCCCAGGCCGATGGGGAATATCGTGCGATGGCCGTGCACGACGTCGTAGGCGAAGAAGATGGGAATCTTCAGCCGGCTCTTCTTGACCGCGGCGTCCTGCATCATGCGGTTGTCGACGTGGACTACCGAATTGAACGTCCCGCCTATGCGGCCGGCTGCGATCTCCTGCGCGATCTTCTCGCGCGGCATGTCGGGGCCGATGCTGATCAGGCGCAGTTGCCCGATTTTTTCGTCCAGCGTCATCTGCTTCATGAGATCGGCGATGAACGCCTGCTTGTCGTGCAGCAGCGCCGGATTGGGCTGCGCGCCGGCAGGGCCGGCAAGCAGGACGGCGAACAACATGGGTGCCAGCCATTTCCGCATGGACTTTCGCGGGAGGGACGAGCGAGGGGGCGCGTCGTGGCGGCGCGCGAGTGCGCCGGGGATGCGAGGGAGGCGGATTCGATGGGAAGAGCTGGGCGCCAAGTGGTCGTCCTCCGAAAGATGTGGGCCGGGGGGCGCGGCGGGGGCGGGAAAGTAGTCGCCGCAAATGGCCCGTACGATTGTACGGGGCGGATCGCGCGATCGGGACGCAAGCGGCGCCAGGACGCCAGCCGCGTATCGCTGGCTATGATACTTTCCCTCGCCGGGATCGTCGCGCGGCGCGGCGCGCGAACGGCCCGAAGCCAGACGGCTTGTTACAACCGTATCCGTCGAGGCTCCCGAAGCATGGAATCATCGACCCCTCCGGCGGTCGTACTCCGACTTGCGGGTACCAATCATGCACATCGTTCCAGGGAGAAAATTAGTGGGTTTCACAGACGTTGCAGGCTCCGTGCGGACCAAGTTGCTGCTTGTTTCGCTAGGGATCGCCACGGTCTTATCCATGCTGGGCGCCGGCCCGGCGCAGGCATTCTCGCTCGAAGACGTCACGGCCCGGGCCAAGGCGCTGGTCGACGCTCCCTACCAGGCGCCGGTCAGCAACCTGCCGCCGGTCTTCAGCAAGATGCAGTTCGCGGACTATCTGCGCATCCAGCCGCGCCGCGACAAGTTCGAATGGCACGATCTCGACACGCCGTTCAAACTCGCCTTCTATCACCAGGGCATGCATTTCGCCACGCCGGTGGCGATCAACGAAGTGGTCGACGGCCAGGTGCACGAGATCAAGTACGATCCGGTCAGGTTCGACTTCGGCGGCCTGTCGTTCGACGCAGGCGCGACGAGCAAGCTGGGCTACGCGGGCTTTCGCGTGCTTTATCCCATCAACCGCGACGGCGTGCGGGACGAGATCATGAGCCTGCTCGGCGCAAGCTATTTCCGCGTGATAGGCAAGGGGCAGGTCTATGGACTCTCGGCGCGGGGGCTGGCGATCGACACCGCGTGGAAAGACGGCATGTCGGAGGAATTTCCCCGCTTCCGGGAATTCTGGGTCGAGCGGCCCAAGCCGCAGGACAGGCATCTCGTGATCTATGCCCTGATGGATTCGCCCCGCGCCACGGGCGCCTACCGCTTCGTGCTGCGGCCCGGCGAGGACGCCGTGCTCGACGTCGAATCCCGCGTGTTCCTGCGCGGCGAGATCAACAAGCTGGGCGTCGCGCCGTTGACCAGCATGTTCCTGTACGGCCCCAACCAGGGCGTGCGGGGCAACAATTTCCGCCCGGCGCTGCACGATTCGAACGGGCTCGCCATCCATACCGGCAACGGCGAATGGCTGTGGCGGCCGCTGAACAATCCGTCGTCGCTGTCCGTCAGCACCTTCCGGGTCACCAGCCCCAAGGGCTTCGGCCTGCTGCAGCGAGGCCACGAGTTCTACCGCTATGAGGACCTGGTCGACCGCTACGACCTGCGTCCCAGCGCGTGGATCGAGCCGAAGGGAGATTGGGGGCCGGGCAAGGTGGAACTGGTCGAGATCCCGACGCCGGACGAGACCAACGACAACATCGTCGCGTTCTGGACCCCGGACGTCCTGCCGCCCAAGGGCCAGCCCATGCGCCACGACTACCGCATTCACTGGACGATGAACGAGCCCGCGCTGCTCGAAAAGGAAGTGGGCTGGGTCAAGCAGACCCTGCGAACCGACGGCGAAGTCCGGCAGGCCAACCTGATCCGCCACCTCGACGGCAGCACCGCCCTGATTGTCGACTTCGAGGGGCCGGTGCTGGCCAAGCTGCCGTCCAACGCCGCGGTGGGGGCGGAAGTGAGCGTCGGGGACAACGCCGAGCTGCTGGAGAACGTCCTGCAGCGCAATCCCGCCATCCAGGGCTGGCGCCTGACCTTGCGCGTCAAGGTGAAGGATCCGAGGCGGCCGGTGGAAATGCGCGCGGCGCTGGTCGAGGGCAGCCACGTGCTGACCGAGACGTGGAGTTATCAACTGGCGCCGCGCAACGGCCCCAACCCGTAGTCCCGCGTTCCTCCGGCCGGGCGCGCCGTCTCCCCTCGTCGCCCCGGCGGTTGTAAGCTGGCGGCGATAGGGGAGGCGGCTCCCCGACGGAAGAAACGATGATCATCAAGAACCAGGAAGATGTCACCCGCGCCGTGCTGGCCGAGGCGGCCCGCGCGCCGGATCCGAGATTCCGGGAAATCCTGTCGGCCGGCATACGCCACCTGCATGCCTTCGCGCGCGAGGCCCGGCTGACCGAGGCGGAGTTCCACCAGCTCTGCGGCGTGATCGCTCGGCTGGGGCAGGCGACCACCGTGTCCCACAACGAGGTGGTGCTGGCGGCGGGCTCGCTCGGCCTGTCGTCCCTGGTCTGCCTGCTGAACAACGGCGACAACGGCCAGACCGAGACCACCGCCAACCTGATGGGGCCATTCTGGCGCATGGATTCGCCCGCCACGCCCAACGGCGGGTCCATCGTGCGGTCGCCCACCCCCGGCGATCCGGTGTTCGTCAACGCCTGGGTACGCGACCGCGATGGGCGGCCCGTGGCCGGCGCGGAAGTGGACGTCTGGCACAGCTCCACCGAGGGCTTCTACGAGAACCAGGATCCGTCGCAGGGCGACATGAACCTGCGCGGCAAGTTCGTCACCGACGAAAACGGGCACATCGCATTCCGCAGCATCAAGCCGGCCGGCTATCCGATTCCGGTGAACGGGCCGGTGGGCGAGCTGATCAAGGCCCAGGGCCGGCACAACATGCGGCCGGCCCATATCCATTTCATGATCTACAAGCCGGGCTTCAAGACCCAGTTCTCGCAGGTGTATTCGAGCGACGATCCCAACCTCGAGACCGACGTGCAGTTCGGCGTCACCGAGGCGCTGGTGGGCCGGTACGTGCTGCACGACGCGGCGAGCGAGCCCGCGCCCGATCCGTCGCTGCAGGGCAAGTGGTATTCGCTCGAACACCATTTCGTGATCGAGCCCGGCGAGGCCCGGTTGCCGAAGCCGCCGATCACCGGGAAGGCGGCCGGGGAGCGTCCGGCCTTGACGGTGCTGGAACGGCGGCGCTGACGCCTGGGCAGCGGCGCGCCGCGCCGGGGTTACGCGCTTTGCTGCGGCTGTCCCACTGCCGGCGCCGCCGGCATGCGGCCGCTCCAGAGCGCGAGCAGCAGGCCTACGGCCGTGAGCGCGGCGCCGGCCCAGCCCACCGACAGCAGGCCCAGGCCAGACAGGGCCAGGCCGCCCACCCAGGCGCCGAGGGCGTTGCCCAGGTTGAAGGCAGCGATGTTCAGGCTCGAGACGAGCGTGGCCCCCGCCGGGCCGGCCTGCTGCAGCACCCGCATCTGCATCGGCGCGACCGTGGCGAACGCGACCGTGCCGAGCACGATGGTATAGGCCATGGCCACGGCTGGATGGCCGAAGGCCCAGTGGCCCAGCGCCAACGCCACCGCCAGGCCGGCCGTGGTCAGCAGCAGCGCCTGCATGACACCGCGGTCGGCCATGCGGCCGCCCAGCAGGTTGCCGGCCGCCAGTCCGCCGCCGAACAGCAGCAGCGTCACGGCCACCAGGTTGTCGCCCATGCCGGTGACCTGCCTGAGCAGCGGCTCGATATAGGTATAGAGCGCGAACACGCCGGCAAAGCCGAACACCGTGATGCCCAGGCCCGCCCAGACTTGCGCGCGCCGGAGCACGGCCAGTTCCTGGCCGAGCGGCGAGACCTCCGGGCGGCCCTGGTCGCGCGGCACGAACAGGGCCAGGATCGCATAGGCGAGCATGCCCACCGCGGCCACCGCGCCGAATGCGGCACGCCAGCCGAAATGCTGGCCGATCCAGGCGCCCGCCGGCACACCCAGCAGGGTGGCCAGCGTCAATCCCGAGAACATCAGGGCAATGGCGGAGGCGCGCTTGTCGGGCGCGACCAGGCCGGTCGCCACCACGGCACCCACGCCGAAGAAGGTGCCGTGCGTGAGCGAGGTCAGCATGCGGGCCGCCATCAGCCAGCCGTAGCCAGGGGCAAGGGCGGCGGCCGCGTTGCCGGCGATGAAGATGAGCATCAGGGCCAGCAGCAGCCGCTTGCGGGGCCAGGTCCGCGTGAGCAGCGTCAGCACCGGCGCGCCGACCGCGACGCCTATCGCGTAGCCCGAGATCAGGGTGCCGGCGGTCGGCAGGGTGATGCCCAGGTCGGTGCTGACCTGGGTCAGCAAGCCCATGATGATGAATTCCGTGGTGCCGATGCCAAAAGCACCGGCAGCCAGCGCCAGGAGAGAAAGTGGCATGTTGAACGTCCTGTAGGCGAATGTGTCGATGGCAACACTGTGGGGCTGGGCGCAAGCTTTGTGTAGATGGAATAATGGAATGACATCTGTTCCTGAAAGGAAAAGGTATGTCGCTTCCCCAAAGAACGTCCTCCCGCGCCGCGTCCGTGGAGGCGCCGGGCGACGCCAACCGGTCGGGCGAGCTGGAGATATTCGTGCTGGTCGCCGAGCAGGGCAGCCTGTCCGCGGCGGCGCGCCGGCTGGGCGTATCGCCCTCGGCGGTCAGCAAGGTCATGGCCCGGCTGGAGGCGCGGCTGGACGTGCAACTGTTGCAGCGCAGCACCCGCCGGGTACAGCTCACGGCGGAGGGTGTCCAATACTACGAGCGGGGCAAGCGGGTCCTGGCCGATCTGGACGAGCTGGAAACCGCGGTGGCCGGCCAGACCGAGCCCAGGGGCCTGGTGCGCATCACCGCCAGCACCTCGACCGGACAGAAACTGCTGGGACCCCTGGTCTCCCGGCTGCTGGCGGTGCATCCGGGACTGAGGCTGGACCTGAACTTCACGGACCAGGTCGTGGACCTGCTGGAGGCGGGGGTCGATATCGCCATCCGCTGGGGGCGGCTGCCTTCCTCCGACGTGGTGGCACGGCTGCTGGGCCGTACCCGCCAAGTCATCGTCGCCAGCCCGGCTTATCTGGCCGAGCGGGGCGTGCCGCGGCATCCCGCCGAACTGTCCGGCCACGTGCGCCTGGGCTGGAATTACCCGCGCGAGGTGCCCCATTGGCCCTTCGCTGTGGACGGGCGGCGGGTCGAGATCGAAATCGGGCAGGTCATCCGGGTCAACGATGGCGAAGTCATGCGCAAGCTGGCCTTGCATGGCGCGGGCGTGGCCCGCCTGTCGGTCTACCATGCCTGGGACGACCTGCTGGCCGGACGCCTGGTGCCGGTGCTGGAGGACTACAACACCGGCGAACTGGAGCCCATCCATGCCGTCTACGTGGGCCGGCCCGACCGGCTGCCGCCGCGCACCCGGGCAGTGCTGGATTTCCTGCAGGCCAACGTGGACCTGGGCTATGCGGAGCAAACGCCCGCGACGTGAGGCGGACTGGGCGAACCGCCCTGGACCCGGATGCGGGCACTGTTGGTCCCGAGCACATAAGTGCTTGCCAAGGCGGCGCTTCCGGGGTACCATAGCTGGCTTACCTGTGGTTTTTTGCCGGAAGAGTGCGTTCGGACTTGAATGGCGGGCCCAGGGGTAAACCGTGTATGCCGCGTCCTTTGCGGCGTTCGCTTCAGAATTTCAACCCAGGGTGGCAAGCGATTGTCCGCCTGACGGGACCAAAACTGATCGGAAGGCCGGGCTCTTCGCCGAAAAAGGCGGGGTCGGGTGTTTCGGGTTAAGTTGGAACAGGGTAAACCATGATTCAAATGCAGACCACGTTGGACGTGGCCGACAACACCGGTGCGCGCTCGGTTATGTGCATCAAGGTGCTCGGCGGCTCCAAGCGCCGCTATGCCGGCATCGGCGACGTCATCAAAGTGAGCGTCAAGGATGCTGCCCCCCGCGGTCGCGTAAAGAAGGGCGAAATCTACAACGCCGTGGTGGTTCGTACCGCCAAGGGCGTCCGTCGCAAGGACGGTTCGCTGATCCGTTTCGGCGGCAATGCCGCCGTGTTGCTCAACGCCAAGCTCGAGCCCATCGGCACTCGCATCTTCGGACCCGTTACGCGCGAACTGCGTACCGAGCGTTTCATGAAGATCGTGTCGCTGGCGCCGGAAGTGCTGTAAAGGGGCCGCGATGAACAAGATCCGTAAAGGCGACGAAGTCATCGTCCTGACCGGCAAGGACAAGTCCAAGCGCGGCACCGTGCTGACCGTCCTGGCCGACCACGTCGTGGTCGAGGGCATCAATGTCGTCAAGAAAAACGTGAAGCCGAACCCGATGGCCAACCAGCCCGGCGGCATCATCGACAAGACCATGCCCATCCACGTTTCCAACGTGGCGATCTTCAACCCCGCCACCGGCAAGGCCGATCGCGTGGGCATCAAGAAGGTCGACGGCAAGAACGTTCGCGTTTTCCGTTCCAATGGCGAAGCCATTGCGACGAAAGCGTAAGCGGGAGCAAAGAACATGGCCCGTCTTCAAGACTATTACCGCGAGAAGGTCGTTGCCGACCTGACCAAGCAGTTCTCGTACAAGAGCGTGATGGAAGTGCCCCGCATCACCAAGATCACCCTGAACATGGGTGTCTCGGAAGCGGTCGCTGACAAGAAAGTCATCGAGCACGCCACTGGCGACCTGACCAAGATCGCCGGCCAGAAGCCCGTCGTGACCAAGTCGCGCAAGGCTATCGCCGGTTTCAAGATCCGCGAGAACTATCCGATCGGCTGCATGGTGACCCTGCGTGGCGCCCGCATGTACGAATTCCTCGATCGCCTGATCAGCGTCGCGCTGCCGCGCGTGCGCGATTTCCGTGGTATCTCCGGCCGTGCGTTCGACGGTCGCGGCAACTACAACATCGGTGTGAAAGAACAGATCATCTTCCCCGAGATCGAGTACGACAAGATCGATACGCTTCGTGGGCTGAACATCAGCATCACGACCACGGCCAAGACCGATGAAGAAGCCAAGGCGCTGCTGTCGGCCTTCCGCTTCCCGTTCCGTAATTAAGGGGTGAAATAGTGGCTAAGCTTTCACTCATCAACCGCGATATCAAGCGTGCCAAGCTGGCGGCCAAGTATGCCGCCAAGCGCGCCGCGCTCCAGGCTATCGTCGACGATGCGTCCAAGTCGGACGAAGAACGTTACCAGGCTCGCCTGAAGATTCAGCAGCTGCCCCGTAACGCCAACCCCACTCGCCAGCGCAACCGCTGCGCGGTGACCGGTCGCCCCCGTGGCGTGTTTCGCAAGTTCGGTCTGGCCCGTAACAAGCTGCGCGAGATGGCTATGCGCGGCGAGATCCCGGGCATGACCAAGGCCAGCTGGTAGGAGAGTCATTCATGAGCATGAGCGATCCGATCGCCGATATGCTGACGCGCATCCGCAATGCGCAGCGCGTAGATAAGGCGTCCGTGTCCATGCCCTCCTCGAAGCTGAAGGTGGCGATCGCCACCGTGCTGAAGGACGAGGGCTACATCGACGGTTTCGAGGTCAAGGCCAACGACGGCAAACCCGAACTCGAGATCACCCTGAAGTACTACGCCGGCCGTCCGGTCATCGAGCGCATCGAACGCGTCTCGAAGCCCGGCCTGCGTATCTACAAGGGACGTCATTCCATTCCCCAGGTCATGAACGGCCTGGGCGTGACCATCGTGTCCACCTCCCGTGGCGTGATGACCGATCGCAAGGCGCGCGCCAACGGCGTGGGCGGCGAGGTCCTCTGCTACGTGGCGTAAGGAGTCGACATGTCGCGTATAGCTAAATATCCCGTCGAGCTGCCCAAGGGCGTCGAGGCCACCATCGCTGCCGACCAGATCACCGTCAAGGGTCCGCTGGGCACGCTGGTGCAGGCGCTGACCGGCGAAGTCACGATCCAGCAGGATGCCGGCAAGCTGACGTTCGCCGCTGCCAACGACAGCCGCGAAGCCAAGGCCATGTCCGGCACCGTGCGCGCCCTGGTCAACAACATGGTGACCGGCGTCAGCAAGGGCTTCGAGCGCAAGCTGACCCTGGTCGGCGTGGGTTATCGTGCCCAGGCCCAAGGCGATGCCGTCAAGCTGCAGCTCGGTTTCTCGCACGATGTCGTGCACAAGATGCCCGCCGGCGTGAAGGTTGAGTGCCCCTCGCAGACCGAAGTCATCGTCAAGGGGGCCAACAAGCAACAGGTTGGTCAGGTGGCCGCAGAAATCCGCGCCTACCGCTCTCCCGAGCCCTACAAGGGCAAGGGCGTGCGCTATGCGGACGAGCGGGTCATCATCAAAGAGACCAAGAAGAAATAAGGCGGGCAAGGACGAATCATGGACAAGAAGCAAGCTCGTTTGCGTCGTGCGGTACCTACCCGCCGGAAGATCGCCGAGTTGCGCGTGCATCGCCTGTCGGTGTTCCGCTCCAACCTGCACATCTACGCAAACATCATTTCGCCGGAAGGCGATAAGGTGCTGGTCAGCGCCTCGACCGTCGAACCCGAAGTCCGCCAGCAGCTGGCAGGCGAGTCGGGCAAGGGCGGCAACGTGGCCGCAGCAACCCTGGTGGGCAAGCGCGTGGCCGAAAAGGCCAAGGCTGCCGGTATCGAGACCGTCGCGTTCGATCGCAGCGGTTTCCGCTACCACGGCCGCGTCAAGGCCCTGGCTGATGCCGCGCGTGAAGCCGGTCTGAAGTTTTAAGCGAGGATTACATGGCCAAGATGCAAGGCAAGAATGCAGCGGCTGAGGAACGCGACGACGGTCTTCGCGAGAAGATGATTGCCGTCAACCGCGTCACGAAGGTCGTGAAGGGCGGTCGTATCCTCGGTTTCGCGGCGCTGACGGTGGTCGGCGACGGCGATGGTCGCGTCGGCATGGGCAAGGGCAAGGCCCGGGAAGTCCCGGTCGCGGTCCAGAAAGCCATGGAAGAAGCCCGTCGCAAGATGGTCAAGGTGCCGCTGAAGAACGGTACCCTGTATCACAACGTGGTTGGCAAGCATGGCGCCTCGACCGTTCTGATCTCGCCCGCCGTCGAAGGTACCGGCGTGATCGCCGGCGGCCCGATGCGCGCGATCTTCGACGTGCTCGGCGTTCGTAACGTGGTGGCCAAGAGCCTCGGCTCGACCAACCCGTACAACCTCGTGCGCGCGACGCTCAACGGTCTGAGCGCAAGCTCGACTCCGGCCGAAGTCGCCGCCAAGCGCGGCAAGTCGGTCGAAGAGATCCTGGGGTAAGCCATGACTAAGAAGAACGTCAAAGTGACGCTCGTGCGTTCCCCCATCGGAACGCCCGAATCGCATCGCGCCACGGTGCGCGGTCTGGGTCTGCGCCGCCTGAACAGCTCGCGCGTCCTGGTCGATACGCCGGAAGTGCGCGGGATGATCCGCAAGGTGTCCTATCTGGTCACCGTGTCGGAAGCCTGAGAGGTCTAGCATGCAACTGAATACGCTCAAGCCGGCCGCCGGCAGCAAGCACGCCAAGCGCCGCGTCGGTCGTGGTATCGGCTCCGGCCTCGGCAAGACCGCCGGCCGTGGCCACAAGGGCCAGAAGTCGCGTTCGGGCGGCTTCCACAAGGTCGGTTTCGAAGGCGGCCAGATGCCGCTGCAGCGCCGCCTGCCCAAGCGTGGTTTCTCCACCATGGGCCAGCACCTGTACGCACAGGTCCGTCTGTCGGAACTGCAGGCCCTGCCGGTCGAGGAAATCGACGTGCAGGCGCTCAAGCAGGCCGGCGTGGTCGGCCAGCAAGTGCGCTACGTCAAGGTCATCAAGACCGGCGAGCTCTCCCGCAAGGTGGTGCTCAAGGGCATGACGGCCACGGCAGGTGCCAAGGCGGCGATCGAAGCCGCCGGTGGTTCCCTGGTCTGAATAACCGAGGACTGAGCTTTGGCTAATGCGAACGCACTGGGCAAGACCGGCAAGTACGGCGACCTGAAGCGCCGGCTGGTCTTCCTGTTGCTCGCCCTGGTGGTGTACCGGATCGGTACGCACATCCCTGTTCCCGGGATCGACCCGGTCCAGCTGACTTCCCTGTTCCACCAGAACCAGGGCGGGATACTGGGCCTGTTCAACATGTTCTCGGGCGGTGCGCTTTCGCGTTTCTCGATCTTTGCATTGGGGATCATGCCGTACATCTCGGCGTCGATCATCATGCAGCTGATGACGGTCATCGTGCCGTCGTTGGAAGCGATCAAGAAGGAAGGCGAGGCCGGGCGGCGCAAGATTACGCAGTACACGCGCTACGGAACGCTGGCGCTTGCGCTGGTGCAGTCGGTCGGCATCTCGGTCGCGCTGGAGTCGCAGCCCGGGCTGGTGGTCGATCCGGGCCTGATGTTCCGGGTCACCACGATGATCTCGCTCGTCACGGGAACGATGTTCCTGATGTGGCTGGGTGAGCAGATCACCGAGCGGGGCCTGGGCAACGGCATCTCGATCCTGATCTTCTCGGGCATCGCGGCGGGGCTGCCCCAGGCGCTGGCCGGGCTGTTCGAGCTGGTCAACACCGGGGCGATGGCCGTGCTGTCGGCGCTGTTCATCGTCGTGCTGGTGGTGCTGGTGACGGCTTTCGTGGTGTTCGTCGAACGCGGGCAGCGCAAGATCGTCGTCAACTACGCCAAGCGCCAGGTGGGCAATCGGGTGTACGGCGGCCAGAGCTCGCATTTGCCGCTGAAGCTGAACATGGCCGGGGTGATTCCGCCGATCTTCGCATCGTCGATCATCCTGTTCCCGGCCACGGTGGTCAGCTGGTTCTCGAGCGGCGACGGCCTGCGCTGGCTGAAGGACCTGGCCGCCGCGCTGTCGCCCGGGCAACCGCTGTACATCACGCTGTACGCCATTGCGATCGTGTTCTTCTGCTTCTTCTACACGGCGCTCGTGTTCAACAGCCGCGAGACTGCCGACAACCTGAAGAAGAGCGGCGCGTTCGTGCCGGGCATCCGTCCGGGCGAGCAGACCGCGCGGTACATCGACAAGATCCTGATGCGCCTGACGTTCACCGGCGCCATCTACATCACGTTGGTGTGCCTGCTGCCGGAGTTCCTGGTCTTGCGTTGGAATGTGCCGTTCTATTTCGGTGGCACGTCTTTGCTGATTATCGTTGTGGTCACGATGGATTTCATGGCCCAGGTGCAGGCTTACGTGATGTCGCACCAATACGATTCCCTGCTCAAGAAGGCGAACTTCAAGGGCGGAAATCTACCGGTGCGGTAACGAGAATATGTCCAAAGACGACGTTATCCAGATGCAGGGCGAGGTCCTGGAAAACCTGCCCAATGCGACGTTTCGTGTAAAGCTCGAGAATGGCCATGTCGTGCTGGGACATATCTCGGGAAAAATGCGGATGAACTACATCCGCATCCTGCCGGGGGATCGTGTGACGGTCGAGTTGACGCCATACGATCTATCACGGGCAAGAATCGTGTTCCGCTCGAAGTAAGCGCCAGGCTTGCCGGGTAAGAATTAGGAGTCAATCATGAAAGTAATGGCATCGGTCAAAGCAATTTGCCGGAACTGCAAGGTCATCAAGCGCAAGGGCGTGGTCCGCATCATCTGCACCGACCCGCGCCACAAGCAACGCCAGGGCTGAGCCCGGGCTAGCACTAAGGTATTCAAGGAAACGTTATGGCCCGTATCGCTGGCATCAACATTCCGCCGCATCAGCACACCGAAATCGGTCTGACGGCTATCTTCGGCATTGGCCGCTCGCGCGCTCGCAAGATCTGCGAAGCCGCCGGCGTGCCGACCGACAAGAAGGTCAAGGATCTGAACGACGCCGAGCTCGAGCGTATCCGCGAACAGGTAAATGCCGTCACCGTCGAGGGCGACCTGCGTCGTGAGATCCAGCTGTCGATCAAGCGTCTGATCGACCTTGGCTCCTACCGTGGTTTCCGCCACAAGCGCGGCCTGCCCGTGCGTGGCCAGCGTACCCGCACGAACGCCCGTACCCGCAAGGGCCCGCGTCGCGCCGCGGCTGCGCTCAAAAAGTAAACGGCTGATACCCAGTCAAGGATTCAGAAATGGCGAAATCCCCCTCCAGCGGCGCCCAGCGCGTTCGCAAGAAAGTCAAGAAGAACGTTTCGGACGGCATCGCGCACGTCCACGCGTCCTTCAACAACACCATCATCACGATCACGGATCGCCAGGGCAACGCGCTGTCGTGGGCCACGTCGGGCGGCGCCGGCTTCAAGGGCTCGCGCAAGTCCACGCCGTTTGCGGCCCAGGTCGCTGCGGAGTCGGCTGGCCGCGTGGCGATGGAATATGGCATCAAGACGCTGGAAGTGCGCATCAAGGGCCCCGGCCCCGGCCGCGAGTCGTCGGTTCGCGCCCTGAACGCGCTCGGCATCAAGATCTCCAGCATCGCCGACATCACGCCGGTGCCGCACAACGGCTGCCGTCCGCCGAAGCGTAGAAGGATCTAAGCCCACCCCCTACCCGCTGCGCGGGCCCCCTCAAGGGGGCGGCACTGGCGGACCGGCGGAGCCGGATCCGCTGTGCCCTGGGTCGGTTGGCTCGTTGCCCGTTGTGCAACATTGCCTGGGGCTGCCGGAGTTGGGCTTGGACCTGATTTCGGGGAAGGGTGCAAAGCGCGGTAGAATTGTGGGCTTTGCTGTTTGCAGTACGCAGTTTTTATTGTTTGATGGGGGCGCAGCCGGCGTGGGCTGGGTGCGCCGAGTAAGACCACCGTTTGCCGCGTTCTGGTTCATCGAACGTAAATGACCAAGGCAAACTCCTCGCCATGCGTGTGCATGGCCTGACAGAGAAAAGGATACATCGTGGCACGTTATATTGGCCCCAAGTGTAAGCTTTCCCGCCGCGAAGGCACGGACCTCTTCCTGAAGAGCGCCCGGCGTTCGCTGGATTCCAAGTGCAAGCTCGAGAGCAAGCCCGGCCAGCATGGCCGCACCTCGGGTGCTCGCACGTCCGACTACGGCCTGCAGCTGCGCGAGAAGCAGAAGCTCAAGCGCATGTACGGCGTGCTGGAAAAGCAGTTCCGCAAGTATTTCGAAGAAGCCGATCGCCGCAAGGGCAACACCGGCGAGAACCTGATCCAGTTGCTCGAGTCGCGCCTGGACAACGTGGTGTATCGCATGGGTTTCGGCTCGACCCGCGCCGAAGCGCGCCAGCTGGTCAGCCACAAGGCCCTGCTGCTGAATGGCCACACCGCCAACGTGCCGTCCATCATCGTCAAGCCGGGCGATGTGATCACCGTGCGTGAAAAGGCCAAGAAGCAAGCCCGTATCCAGGAAGCGCTGCAACTGGCCTCCAGCCAGGGTATCCCCCAGTGGGTCAGCGTCGACATGACCAAGCTCGAAGGCACCTTCAAGCAGGCCCCGGATCGCGCCGACGTCGCCCGCGACGTCAACGAATCCATGGTCGTGGAACTCTACTCCCGTTAATCGAACAAAGGCGGCGGAAAAAACGCCGCCGGCTTGTAATCCCCCCGGGGCACTGCGGATCCGGCTTTGCCGGTCCGCCAGTGCCGCCCCTCGAGGGGCGCGCGTCAGCGCGTAGGGGTGGGCCATTCCTCCACCAGCCTTATCGGTGTAACGAGCCGAGGGTATTGATAAGGAAGATTCATGGCGAATGCCGCATTTCTGAAGCCACGCAACATCGACGTCGAGACCATCGGCCCGAATCACGCCAAGGTGATCATGGAGCCGTTCGAGCGCGGCTATGGCCATACGCTGGGCAACGCGCTGCGCCGCATCCTGCTGTCCTCGATGGCCGGCTATGCGCCCACGGAAGTCCAGATCACCGGCGTCGTGCACGAGTATTCGGCCATCGACGGCGTGCGTGAAGACGTGGTCGACATCCTCCTGAACCTGAAGGGTGTCGTGTTCAAGCTGCACAACCGCGACGAAGTCGTGCTGACCCTGCGCAAGCAAGGGCCCGGCGTCGTCACCGCCGCGGACATCGAGGTCTCGCATGACGTCGAGATCATCAATCCCAACCACGTCATCGCCAACCTGACGGACAACGGCCGTCTGGAAATGCAATTGAAGGTGGAGAAGGGCCGCGGCTACGTGCCGGGCAACCTGCGCAGCTTCGCCGACGATCACGCCCGCACCGTGGGCCGTATCGTGCTGGACGCTTCGTACAGCCCGATCCGCCGTGTGAGCTACACCGTCGAAAGCGCCCGCGTGGAGCAGCGTACCGACCTCGACAAGCTGGTGCTCGATATCGAGACCAACGGCGTGATCTCGCCCGAGGAAGCCGTGCGCCAGTCGGCTCGCATCCTGATGGACCAGTTGTCGGTGTTCGCCGCGCTGGAAGGCTCGACCGAGACCATCGAGGCGCCCGCCCGCGGCACGCCGCAGATCGATCCGATCCTGCTGCGCCCGGTCGACGACCTCGAACTCACGGTGCGCTCGGCCAACTGTCTGAAGGCCGAGAACATCTACTACATCGGCGACCTGATCCAGCGTACCGAGAACGAGTTGCTCAAGACCCCGAACCTGGGCCGCAAGTCGCTCAACGAGATCAAGGAAGTCCTGGCTGCCCGCGGCCTGACCCTGGGCATGAAGCTGGAAAATTGGCCTCCTCTGGGCCTGGAAAGGCCGTAGGGGCCCCCCCTACGCGCTGACGCGCGCCCCCCCCAGGGGGCGGCACTGGCGGACCGGCGGAGCCGGATCCGCTGTGCCCTGGGTAGCGAAGCTTTTTTCGTTACGTAGTTGTAGTACCAAGAATTTTTCCACCGGCCCGCGGCGTGTTGCCGATAGAAGAGCTGGAAACCCGCGGCACCGCCGCTTTTAGATTCATAAAGGAAGTCATCATGCGTCACCGTCACGGTCTCCGTAAACTGAACCGCACCAGCAGCCACCGCCTGGCCATGTTCCGCAACATGGCTGTCTCGCTGCTCACGCACGAAGCCATCAAGACCACCCTGCCCAAGGCCAAGGAACTGCGCCGTATCGTCGAGCCGCTGATCACGCTGGGCAAGGAACCCACCCTGGCCAACAAGCGCCTGGCGTTCGCCCGCCTGCGCGACCGTGACCTGGTGGTCAAGCTGTTCGCCGACATCGGCCCCCGCTTCAAGGATCGCAACGGTGGTTACACCCGCATCCTGAAGATGGGCTTCCGCCAAGGCGACAACGCTCCCATGGCCTACATGGAGCTGGTCGACCGCGCGCCCGAGGCGGAAGAAGCCGCGGAATAGTAGAGCCCCCCCTACGCGCTGCGCGCGCCCCCCAGGGGGCTCTACTTACGGACCGGCAAAGCCGGATCCGCGGCGCCCCGGGTCGAACCGGGTGCTGGCGTGACACGGAATCCCCATCCAGCGGTGAGCTGTATGGGGATTTTTCATGTCAGTCGCGATAGCCCAGGATGGCCTTGACCTCCAGGTACTCCTCGAATCCGAACACCCCGAACTCGCGGCCGTTGCCGGACTGCTTGTAGCCGCCGAAGGGCAGGCTGCGGTCGAAGGGGGCGCCGTTGAGATAGACGCGGCCGGCGCGGATCCGATTGGCGACCCGGCGGGCCCGGGCGGGATCCGTGGATTGGACGAAACCCGCCAATCCGAACGGCGTGTCGTTGGCGATCGCTATCGCCTCTTCTTCGGACTCGTAGCTCATGATCGACAGCACGGGGCCGAAGACCTCCTCCCGCGCGATCCTCATCTGCGGCGTCACGTCGCCGAATACCGTGGGGCGGACGTAGTAGCCGCGGCGAGTGCCGTCCGGCTGCCCGGTTCCCCCGGCCACCAGCGTCGCGCCCTCCTCCAGGCCGGACCGGATGAGCGCCTGGACCTTGTCGAACTGTGCCTGGCTCACCAACGGGCCCATGGTGGTCGCCGGATCGAGGGGATCGCCCAGGCGTATGGCGTCGACGGCTTCGCGCGCAGCCTGGAAGGCCGCTTCCCGCTTGGCGCGCGGAATGAGCATGCGCGTCGGAGACTGGCAGTTCTGCCCGGCGTTGGTGTAGCAGGCGTGGACGCCGGCGATCACCGTGGTTTTCAGGTCGGCGTCGTCGAGGATGATGTTGGCGGACTTTCCGCCCAACTCCTGGGCGACGCGCTTGACCGTGTCGGCCGCGAGCTTGGCGACTCTTATGCCGGCGGTCGTCGAGCCGGTGAAAGACACCAGGTCGATTTCCGGGTGCGAGGCGATCGCCTCGCCCACCGTGGGGCCGTCGCCGTTAACGAGGTTGAAGACGCCTGCAGGCAGGCCCGCGTCGTGGACGATCTCCGCAAACATCATGGCGCTCAGCGGCGCTATCTCGCTGGGCTTGAGGACGACGGTGCAGCCGGTTGCGAGCGCCGGGGCGACCTTGGAAGCGACCTGGTTCAGCGGCCAGTTCCACGGCGTGATGAGTCCGCATACTCCTATGGGTTCGCGCCGGACGATGCCGTTCCCCATGCGCAACTCGAACGGGTACTCGGCAAGCACGCGTGCGGCCTCTTCGAAATGGAAGAGCGCGACGGTCGCCTGCCGCTCGGTGGCGAACGTGATGGGCGCGCCCATCTCCAGGGTCATCATCCGCGCCAGTTCAGGCAGGCGAGCCCGAAAGCCTTCGATGATCTTCCGAAGCCAGGAGAGCCTGTCTTCGACGCTCGTTTCCGAATAGGTTGCAAAGGCCCTGCGGGCCGCCTTGGCCGCGCGGTCCACGTCCTGCGCCGAGCCGAGGCTGATGTGCGCGAAAGCCTCCTCGGTGGCAGGGTTGACGACGCCCAGGGTCGACGGGACAGCCGGGGCGACCCAGGCACCGTCAATATAGAACTTCAAGGTTTCCATCGTTCTCCACTCTCGATACCCGCCTGGCGGCGCGGCGTTCGACCGCCACGCCCTTCGTTTGCTCCGATGGCCGGCATGTGACGCCGGCCGCCGGAGTCATTCGACCGAGATCTTGGCCGCCTCGACGATCCGCTTCCACTTCGCCGCCTCGGACGCCATCAATTGCCTGAGCTGCGCCGGCGTCCCGGACAATGCAGTCATCCCGAGCGAGGCCAGCTTGGCCTTGCCTTCGGGGGAACTGGTGTACTGGTTGATTGCCTGGTTCAGCGACGTGACGATGGACTCGGGAAGGCCGGCCGGGCCGACCATGGCGCTCCAGACGGTGGCTTCGAGCTTGACGCCTTGCTCGTTGGCCGTGGGCACGTCCGGCAGGCCCGAGAACCGGGCTTTCGAGGTGACGGCCAGGGCCTTCAGCTTGCCGGCCTGGATCTGGGGGATCAGGGACGTCACGGGGGTCGAAACGCCCGCCACCGAGCCGCTCAGCGCGCCGGCCATCGCGGGCGCATCGCCCTTGTAGGGAACGGATTGGAATTCGGCACCGGTATTGATCCGAAGATACTCGACCGCCAGGTGTCCGATGGTGCCGTTGCCCGGATTGGCGATGGACAACGCCTGCGGCGCCGATTTGCTCAGCGCGACCAGTTCGCTCAGGGTCGAGGCCTTTACCGACGGGTTGACGGCGATCATCAGCGGAATTTCGCCAACCAGCGCGATCGGCGACAAGTCTTTCTCCGGATCGAACGGCATGGGGTTATACAGCGACTTGTTGTTCGCCAGCGGGCCGGAGGTCGCCAGGCCCAAGGTATAGCCGTCCGGCGCCGACTTGGCGACGAAATCCACGCCGATGTTTCCGCCGGCGCCGGCCCGGTTCTCGACGATGAACTGCTGGCCATAACGGGCGCTCAGGTGCTGCGCAACCTGGCGGGCCACCAGATCGGAGCTGCCGCCGGGAGCGAACGAGGCAATGATGCGAACAGGCTTGTTCGGCCAGTCGCCCTGGGCCTGGACGGCGCCCGGCAGCAGCGGGAGCAGCCCGGCTGCCAAGGCGAGGGCGCGGGGGAATGCGGCCATCTTCATGGTTGTCTCCGGATAGTTTTTGTTCCCGCAGTCTCCTTCGTATCGGTAGCAGGTACAACGCCATTTTTCCGAGTTTTCGGTCAATGAAAACTGCTGCAATGCGGTCGGCACCGGGAGGGTCGTCAGCGCCGGGCGGGACGGACAGCCGATATTCCTTGCCGCGGAATCCGGTGTATGGTTGTTCCGCGGCTTGAACGACACGTTACGGACAAGGGGCAGCCATGGCACGTCTTACGGCGGAAGATTTCCATCCAGCCTTGCTGGAGCTCTACGATTACTACGTCCACGGGCGGATATCCCGGCGCGAGTTCCTGGACCGGGCCGGCAGGTACGCGGTCGGCGGGCTGACTGCCGCGGGCATCCTGGCCGCCCTGAGCCCCGACTATGCGCTGGCCCAGCAGGTGTCTTTCACCGATCCGGACATCGTTGCCGAGTACGTCACCTATCCCTCGCCCAAGGGCCATGGCTCGGTGCGCGGCTATCTGGTTCGCCCGGCCAGGGCGGCAGGCAAAGTGCCCGGGGTGGTGGTCGTGCACGAGAACCGCGGCCTGAACCCCTATATCGAGGACGTCGCGCGGCGCGTGGCGAAGGCCGGGTTCCTGGCCTTGGCGCCCGACGGACTGAGTTCCGTGGGGGGATATCCGGGCAATGACGACAAAGGCAGGGACCTGCAGCGGCAGGTCGACCCCGCCAAACTCATGAACGATTTCTTCGCCGCCATCGAATTCCTGATGCGGGGCGACATGACGACAGGAAAGGTGGGCATGACCGGCTTCTGCTACGGCGGTGGCGTTGCCAATGCGGCTGCCGTGGCCTATCCCGAACTGGCGGCCGCGGTGCCCTTCTATGGCCGGCAAGCCAAGCCGGAGGACGTGCCCCGCATCCGGGCGCCGTTGCTGCTCCACTACGCCGAGCTGGACAAGGGCATCAACGAGGGATGGCCCGCCTACGAGGCGGCGCTCAAGGCGGCGGGCAAGACCTACGAGGCTTACGTCTACCCGGGCGTCAACCACGGGTTCCACAACGACTCGACACCGCGCTACGACGAGGCGGCGGCCAAGCTCGCGTGGGAACGTACCGTAGGCTGGTTCCGGCGCTATCTCGGCTAATGATGTCAGGCGCGGGGAGCCGATGCTAGCGGGTGCGGCTCCTTCAGGTGCGCAATATCTGGCCTGGAGCAGCCGCCCATGCGGGGGACATCGGCGGGTATCGCTTTATTCCGGCTTGACGCCCGCCATCTCGACCGCGGTACGCAGGATGGACACGTCGTCGCGCAGCGCGGCGCCGAACTCCTCTGGCGTGCTGCCGATCACGCTCCAGTGCTGCTCCTCTATCTTGGTGCGCACGTCCGGCTGCTTGAGCACCGCGCGAAAGGCCTCGGCGAGTTTCGCGACGATGGGGGCCGGCGTGCCCGCGGGAGCCACGAATCCCATCCAGTTGCCGAAGGGACGGAAGTCCGGAAAGGTTTCGGTAATGGCGGGTACGTCGGGATGCAGCGGATGGCGCTTGGGCGTCATGAACGCCAGCACCTTCACCTGGCCTTCTTTCCATTGGCCCAGCAGGCTGCCCACGCTCAGTATCGTCGCATCGAGCCTGCCTGCCAGCAGTTCGATCGAGATCGGCCCCGCGCCCTGGTAGGGCACGTGCAGCATGTCGACGTGGGCGGCCGCCTTGAACTGTTCGCCCAGCAGGTGATTGAACGAACCGTTGCCCACGCTGGCGTAGGTCAGCTTGCCGGGATGGCGCTTGAGGTAATCGACGAATTCGCGCGTGGTGTTCACCGGGAGCTTGGCGCTGACCATGAGGGCGACCGGGATGTCGGCGATCGCAGTGATGGGAACGAAGTTCTTGAGCGGATCGTAGGGCAGGTCCTTGCGCAGGTAGCTGTTGAGCAGGAATGCCGAGGTCGTCGTCAGGTGGATGGCATAGCCGTCGGGAGCCATGCGGGCGGCGTAGCCGGTACCCACGATGCCGTTGGCACCCGGACGGTTCTCGAACACGAGCGGCTGGCCCAGGATCTTGCCGGCACGGTCGGCAATGAGGCGGCCGATGGCGTCGACCGGCGAGCCCGTCGGATAGGGGAACACGACGTGGATGGGCTTGCTGGGGTAGGCCTGGGCGGCCGCCGTGAGCGGACCGGCGGTGCAGAGCAGCGCGCCCAGCGCGCGGGTGAGCAGTCGGAAGGCTTGTCTCATCGGTGATCCTCGAGGGGCGGATGGTCGCCGGGATGCATGGCCCCGGCATGTCGGACAGCGCCGTGGCGGTCTACGCCCGGCGCTGGGTGGGGGGCCTCGCCGCGCAGGCATGCGCGCAGTGCGAGGCAGATCTCGTCGTTGGCCCGGCGCGCGGCGGCGGAGGCCTCGAAGAACCCGAAGAATGGGTGGAACATATCGCCGTAGCGCAGCAGCCGGACGGCGACTCCCGCGGCGCGGAGCCGCTCGGCGTAGGCGACGCCTTCTTCCTGCAGGGGGTCGTGCCCCGCCACCGCGATGACGGTGGCGGGCGACCGGGCGACGCTGGGGGCGCGCAGCGGCGATGGGGGGAAGGCGGCGGACTCGCCGCTGCGCGTCCCCATGTAGAGCCGGGCGATCTCGCGCAGGTCGGAAGGGCTTAGCATCGGATAGTCCCGGCCCGGCTGCGCAAGACGACCGGGGTCGCGCGCCATGTCCAGGCCGGGCACGATGAGCA
Organism: Pigmentiphaga sp. NML080357; assembly: GCF_002188465.1. Lineage (GTDB taxonomy): Bacteria > Pseudomonadota > Gammaproteobacteria > Burkholderiales > Burkholderiaceae_B > Pigmentiphaga. The sequence continues at coordinate 165,317 of NZ_NINW01000025.1, forward strand.
GTTGGGCCGCGAGCGGCGCGGCACGGTCGCGGCACAGCAAGGCCGCGCTGGCCGCCAGGTTGGCGCCGGCGCTTTCGCCCGCCACCGCCACGCGATCGGGGTCGCCGCCGAGATCCGTGGCATGTGCCAGCGCCCAGCAGGTCGCGGCGAGCGCGTCGTCATGCGCCGCCGGGTAGGGATGCTCGGGGGCCAGCCGGTAGTCCACCGATACGATGACCGCATCCACGTCGCGGCAGAGTTTGCGCGCGATGTCGTCCATCAATTCGACGCTGCCGAGCACGAAGCCGCCGCCGTGGAAGAACACCACGGTGGCGTGGGGGCCGGTGGAGGCCGGCCGGTAGATCCGGACCGGTACCCGGCTGGGTCCGGTTCCGGCGTTCGTGTCTTCGACCTTGCGGACGGCGGGAACGCCATGGCGCTGGCGCGCCGACAGGATGGCGCGCGCGAGCCGCTCCCGGGCTTGCGCGGCCTCCCCCGAGAACGGTGGGGGTGCGCCGTTGGCGCGCATCGCGGCGACGATGGCGGCCAGGTCCGGATCCAGTGGCTGCAGCGTGCTCATCGGAGTGTCTTCCTGTCGCTGCGCGACATCCTCCCCGAGGGAGGGAGCGCGCCCTTCGGGCGGCCGCGCGCGCTCATGTAGACAGCCCCAGAACATGGTCCTGCGAGGCGCGGGCGCGGCGGCGCAAGGCGTCCAGGTCGATGTCGAGCATCCGGCCGTGGCGCTTGACCGCGCGGCCCGCCACGAATACCGAATCGACGTTGCCGGGATGCGCCGCCAGCACCACGGCACCCACCGCATCGGAAACGGGAGCCAGGTTCAGGTCCTCGCCGCGTATGAGCACGAGGTCGGCCTGCTTGCCCGGCGTGAGCGATCCGACCTTGCTTTCCAGGCCATTGGCGCGCGCGCCGGCCATCGTGGCGAATTCGAGTACGTCCCGCAAAGACAGGGTGGCCGGCGCGTCCGCCTCGCGCGAGTGGCCGCCGCCCATCCACGACCGGTAGTAGGCAAAGGCATGGCGCATCTGGGTGAACATGTCGCCTGAGCATTTCGTTTCGGTATCGCCGCTGAGGCTGGGGCGTACGCCGGCCGCCAGCAATCGGTCGAAGGGGATGTCGCCGATGCCCTGTGCATTCATTTCGCAGTGCACGCCGAGCGAGGCGCTGACCCCCGCGTCGGCCATCATGGCGATTTCATCGCGGCCGCAGAAGCAGCAATGCACGAAGGTCAGGTCCGGTCCGAGCGCGCCCTCCCGCTGCATCTGCGCGACGGCGCGCACCGACCCGTTGCGCGCATAGGCGCCCATATGGATGCTCGACCGTATTCCCAGTTCGCGGGCCAGGCGCAGATCGTCCAGCCACACTTCGCGCCGCGCCATCTCGGGACCGCGCGCGGCCATGGCCAGCGTCAGCAATTGGTCCTCGGAGGAGAAATACTCGCGGCGCAGGCGACGGATGTCCTGCGGATGGCCGAGCGCGCTGTCGAACATCCAGGCAGAGCCGTCCACCAGCGGCCAGCCGTGGCCGAAGACACCGCGTATGCCGGCATCGCGCAGCGCCTGGATGGCCGCGTCGCCGTGGTCGGGACTGTTCTGCACATGCGACCAGTCCAGCATGGTGGTGATGCCGCTGTCCAGGGCCGAGACCGCCCCGAGCAGCGTGCCGACATAGACGTCCTCGGTGCGGAAGGCGGCGCCCTTGGCGCCCAGCATTTCGGCGAAGTAGATCTGCGGGTCGATGTCGGCGTAGCGGTGGCGCACGCAGGTCTGCCAGGCGTGGCGATGGGTATCGACGAAGCCCGGCAGCACGATCATGCCGGCGGCTTCGATACGTTCGGCATCGCCGACGTCCAGCCGTGGCGCGATCGCGGCGATGCGGTCCCCCTCGATCAGCAGGTCGCCGCGCGGCAGGTCGCCGATTTGCGGATCCACGCTGACGATCCAGCCATTCTTGAGGAGGGTGCGCCGTGTCATGGCCGCGTCCCCCGCATCCATCGGGCGAGTTCGGATCGCACCTCGGCACCTTGTGCCGTTTCGTCCTTGGCCCAGGCCACGTAGCCGTCCGGCCGTACCAGCAGGGCTTTCACGCGCTCAAGCCCGGCGGGAGGATTGCCGACCCTGGCCTGCAGCATGCGCACCGGCAGGCCGCCCAGGTCGAGCGCTTGGAACTGGCCGCCATAGCCTTCCAGGTCCAGCAGCACGAAGCGCCGGTCGCGCAGCAGTTGGGCCAGCCGCATGGGTTGGCCATCCTGCGAAACGAGGTCGAGGTCGGGGGCATGCTGGCCTGCCAGCGGATGGCTGCCCGGCGGCGCGGGGTAGGGATGGACGAGGCCGCAGAGTTCGCGCACCAGCTTGCGCTGCACGTCGGGCAAGGGAATGAAGTCCCGTTGCAGGCGCCGCTTGAGCGCCACGCCTTCGGCACCGAAGTTGAACTGCAGCGCGCATTGGGCCATGACGCTTTCCAGGAGATCGTGCATGACGGGACGCCGTTCGGCATCGTAGCTGTCGAGGATGGATTCGTCGCTCAGGCCCTTGATGACATAGGCCAGTTTCCATCCGAGGTTGAAAGCGTCCTGCAAGCAGAAGTTCATGCCCACCCCGCTGGCGGGGTAATGGATGCGTGCCGATTCGCCCACCAGGAATACCCGTCCGCTGCGCAGCGTGGAGACGGCGCGCATCTGGTCGTCGAAGCGCGAGGCCCACCGGTAGCCGCGTATGCCGTAGTCCGTGCCATGCACGTCGCGGATGCACTGCAGCGCCTCCTCCAGCGTGACCGGTTCGTCCTTGGACGCATGCCGCCGGTCGCGATGCACGATGTTGAAGCGTGTAATGCCTTCGCCGAAGGCATAGCCGCGTATCCATCCCATTTCGTTGTCGACGTTGATGCGCCCTCCGGGCCAGGGCGCCTCCAGCTCCGCGTCGAAAACGATGCCGCGGAACGTGCCGGGGCGGCCCTCGAACGACAGCCCCGATTGCGCGCGCACCGTGCTGCGGCCGCCGTCGGCGCCCACCACGTAGCGGGCTTCCAGGGTCGTGGCGGAGCCGGTGCCGCCGCTCACCTCCAGCTCGACGCCTTCGGGTGTTTGCCGCAGCGCGCGAGCCTCGGCGCCGCGGCGGATCTCGGCGCCGCTCTCGGCCGCCCACTCCCAGAGGATCTCTTCCGTCATGTTCTGCGGAAGGCCGAGCGTGAACCCGAAGCGCGACTCCAGGTAATGCCATTCGATGGGGTGGAAGCCGGCCCAGATGTGCGAAGGCCGGAAGGGGTAGGGGCTGATGGCGCAGGTCTTCCGGATGAACCGGTCGGCAATGCCGCGGGCATCGAAGAGCTCCAGCACGCGGGGCAGCAGCGTGCCGGCGCGCGACTGCACCCCCTCGGTGCGGCGCTCCAGCACCAGCGTGCGTGCGCCGGCGCCGGCCAGCTCGGCGGCCATGGTCAGGCCCGACGGTCCGCCGCCGACCACGATTACGTCCCACTGCATCGTCTGTCTCCACCTTCTGCCAGGCTGCCGCCCGATATGGCCTCGGGTGCGGCGCCGCTTGACGAGCATGGTCGGTCAGCCGGTCGACACACGTAAAGTTAATTGTTTAAATGCAATGCATTTGCGGCATAAATGGAGTGGCGATGCGTTTCAACAAGCTCGACCTCAACCTCCTGGTGGTGCTCGATGCCCTTCTGGCCACGCGCAGCGTGAGCCGCGCCGCCGAGCGAGTCTTCCTGAGCCAGCCGGCCACGAGCCTGGCACTGGGTCGCCTGCGGGACTATTTCGACGACGAATTGCTGGTGCCCGTGGGCAAGACGCTGGTGCTCACGCCGCTGGCCGAACAGCTGATCAAGCCGGTACGGGAGGTCCTGCTGCAGATACAGACGGTGACCCGCGCCCGGCCCACCTTCGACCCGGCGACCGCCACGCGGCGGTTCACCATCGAGTCGTCGGACTACGTCATCGCCGTGCTGCTGTCCGAAGTGGTCAGGCGCGCCGCACGGCTGGCGCCCCTGATGCAATTCGACCTGCGGGCCATCAGCCCGCAGACCCACGAGCACCTGGACAGCGGCGAGATCGAACTGCTCATCGCGCCGGAGTTCGCCATCGTGCAGGGCCATCCCGCCGAGCCGTTGTTCGAGGACACGTTTTCCTGCCTGGTCTGCCAGGCCCATTCCGCGCCGGACGCCGCGATCTCCAGGGAGGCCTATTTCGCCGCGGGACATGTCGGGGTGGAGTGGGGCGGCGGGAGGCGCATCACCTACGACGCGCGGATGCTGGCGGGTAGCCGGCAGGTGCGGCGGCAGGACGTGATCGCGCCCAACTTCACGCTGGTGCCCGAGCTGCTGGTGGGAACGCCGCGCATCGCGACGCTGCCCACGAGGCTGGCTAGGCATATGGCCGCGCGTTTTCCGCTGCGAGTGGTGCCGTGCCCGATCGCGATTCCGCGGTTTGCCGAGAACGTGCAGTGGCACAAGTACCAGGAGCGCGATCCAGCGATCTCGTGGTTGCGCGAGCTACTGCGCACTACCGCCCGCGACCTGCCGCCACTGGATGCGTCGCGCCGGGGGCCGCCGCGTCGCCGGCGCCACCCAGTTCGTCACACCGGGGAATTTTCCTGAAAGGCCTTGAGCCCCTTGGGCCGCGCCGTCTCGATATGCTGCTTCAGCGCCGCCTGGAATTCCGAGAACTCCTTGCCTTCGCGGCTGGCGAGATACAGCGGCAGCGTCAGGACCAGCCCGGGCGTGCGCACCCAGCGCAGTTCGCCGCGCGCCAGTTCTCGTTCGACGGCCGTCTTGCTGAAGAAGCACACGCCCACGTCGCGCCGCACCGCTTCTTTCTGCGCTTCCGGGTGTCCCAGGTTGAGGACGATGCGGCGGGAGGGAATGCCGTTCGCCCGCAGTTGCCCTTCTTCCAGTTGCTGCATCACCGCGCTGTTGGCAGTGCTGATGAAAGGCAGCTTCGACACTTGTTCGCGTTCCACCTGCTCGCCCACCCATCTGCTGTCCGGCGCGCTGACCAGCAGCAGTTCTTCGTCCCATAGCGGCCGTACCGCCAGGCCGTCCAGGTTCTGCGTCGGCGCGATGATGAGCACCGAGAAGTCGCAGGCGCCGGTGCGCGTGGCCTCCAGGGCCAACTGCGGATTCGAGATCGAGAGATGCACCTGGCCGTCCGGCCGCAATGCCTGGAAGTCGCAGATCAGTTGCGGCAGCAGATAGGAGCCCACGCTCATCGATGCGGCGACGACGGCCTGGCCGGGGCCGATGTCGGTCGAGCCGCCCAGTTCCCGTTCAAGCTCGCGGGTTCGGGTAATGACCTCCTGCGCCCACTTGTAGACGCGCTGTCCTGTTGCGGTGAGGGCGATACCCCGGCCCTCGCGGCGCACCAGGCTCGCGCCGAGCTTTTCCTCCAGGCTGCGCACGTGCGAGGTGACCACGGGCTGGGTGATGAACAGGTAGTCGGCGGCGCGCGTGACGCTTTGCAGTTCGGCGACCACGCAGAACACCTCGAGTTTCTGCAGCGTGAGATAGGGATCGAAGCGGGCCATGATTTTCCATCCATAGTCGTCTGACTATGTTTCATTGAAAAACTTTGAATTAGACGAATGGTTGGCGTCAACCTAGGATCTGTCCCAACGGATGGAGACACCATGACACCCAACAAACAACGCGGGGTCGCGCGCATCGTGCGCGGCCTGGAACGCGCCGCCACCAGCCTGGAGCTCGCGCTTGCCAGCGCGCTGCTGGCGGCGGTGGCGATCAACGTGGCCAACGTCGTGGCGCGCTACGTGTTCGGCCGCTCGATCACCGGCGCCGACGAATTGCAGGTCTATCTCATGGCCGCGCTGGCTTTCTTCGGCTCCGCGGTAGCCGCCGTGCGGGGCCAGCATCTGCGCATGGATGTCCTGAACCGGTTCTTCCCGCACGAGCTGCGGCGCTTCCTGGCCGCCCTGGAGGCGGCGGCTGCCGTGGCGCTGTGCGGCTTCGTGTGTTTCGTGTCCACCAGCTACGCCTGGCGCATCCACCAGATCGGCAGTGTGAGCGAGAACGGCCATATCCCGATGTGGATTCCGCATTCGCTGGTGGCCGTGGCTTTCGCGACGATGGTGGTGGTGGGCCTGATCGACGTGGCGCTGCGCTTGGCCGGCGGCGGACTGCGGGAGCGCGACCGGATGGGCGTGGCCGACGAGGTGTTGTCATGAGTTTCGCATTGGGCTTCCTGCCGCTCGGCCTGCTGCTGCTGGGCTTTCCCATTTTCCTGGTGCTGCTGGCCTCGGTCAGCGTGGCGCTGCTGTTCTTCATGGAGGTGCCGCTCTCGGCGCTGCACCAGAATCTGTTCGGCGCCATCGACGCATACGCATTGCTCGCGATCCCGTTCTTCATTTTCGCCGGCGAGCTGATGGGCCGGGGATCGGTGGCGGACCGGCTGGTCGGCTTCGTCAACGCCGGCGTGGGCTCCGTGCGCGGCAGCCTGGCCGTGACGACCGTGGGGTCGTCCGCCCTGTTCGGCGCGATCTCCGGCGTCAGCGCGGCCACTGTCGCCACCATCGGCCGGGTCATGCTGCCGGCGCTGCGGCGCAGCGGCTATCCCGAGAAATTCTCCGCCGGGCTGCTCACTGCCGTGGGCGCGATCGACATCATCATTCCCCCCAGCATCCCCATGATCGTCTATGGCGCGGCCGCGCAGCAATCCGTGCCCCGGCTCTACGCCGCGGGCGTGCTGCCGGGGCTGCTGCTTGCGGGCATGCTGTGCGGCTACGTGATCTGGTATGCGCGGCGGCACCGCATCGGGGGCGGCGAGCGGTTCTCCTGGACGGTGTTCGGCCGGGCCGCGGCGCGCGGCATGGGCGCCCTGGGCGCGCCCATCATCATCCTGGGGGGCATCTACGGCGGCGTCTTCTCGCCCACCGAGGCGGCGGCGGTGGCGTGCCTGTACGCCATCGTGGTCGCGCGCTACTTCTACCGGGAGCTGTCGTGGCGCGACATTCTCGCCAGTGCGGGAACGACCGCGGTGTTCACGGGGCAGATCCTCATCATCGTGGCCTGCGCCAACGTGTTCGGCTGGCTGTTGACGGTGCACCAGGTGCCGGCGGCGCTGGTGCAGTGGCTGACCGACCTGCACCTGCCGGGCTGGTCGCTGCTGCTGGCGATCAACATCCTGCTGCTGGCGGTGGGCTGCTTCATCGACCCGCTGTCGGCCATCCTGCTGCTGTCGCCGCTGCTCATGCCGCTGGTGACGGCGATAGGCGTGGACCCGATCCACTTCGGCATCATCCTCACCGTCAACCTGTCGATCGGACTGTTCCACCCGCCTTTCGGCATCAACATCTTCGTGGCGCAGAGCGTGCTCAAGCTGCCGCTGGAGAGCATCTACCGGGGCATCGTGCCGTTCGTCGTCATCTACCTGATCGCACTGGGACTCATTACCTATATCCCCGGCATCTCGCTCTGGGGCATGCGCTTGCTGTTGAACTGAAAACCGGCCGCGACCGGCCTTCCACCACTGGAGACATCACCATGAACCGCCGTCAATGCCTCGCGCATCTGGCCGGCCTGGGAGCGTTCGCGTTCCTGCCCGCCGCCCGCGCGCAGAACCTGGTCATGAAGCTGACCACCACCACCACCGACGACCTGGGCGTGGATTGGCTGACCGCCTACAAGGCCAACATCGAGGCCGCGACCCAGAACAAGGTCAAGGGCCAGGTCTATCCGGCCAGCCAGCTCGGCACCGCGCAGCGCACCATCGAGGGCGTGAGCATGGGCACCGTGGAAATGGCGCTCAACGCATCCGGCATGTACGAGGGGCTGGATGCGCGGTTCGGCGCGCTGGCCGTGCCCGGCATGTTCGACAGCATTGACCATGGCATGAAGGTGCTGGCCGACGCCGACGTGAAGAAGCGCCTGGCGTCCATCGCGGCCAACAAGGGCGTCGAGGTTCTCACGACGCTCGTGCACTCGCAATGCAGCATCGTGTCGCGCAAGCCCATCCGCAAGCTGTCCGACCTGGCCGGGCAGAAGATCCGGGTGCCGGGTTCGTCGATACTGATCGCCCAGCTCAGGCAGCTGGGCGCCAACCCCGTGTCGATGTCGCTCGGCGAGGTCTTGCCGGCGTTCCAGAACGGCACCCTCGACGGCGTGTATTCGGGCACGCCCATCCCGTCGGCGCTCAAGTATTTCGACGTCGCCAAGTCGCAGACCCTGCTGCCTTCCACCTACATCTCGATCGTTGGGTTGGCGAGCCCGACCTTCCTCAAGTCGGCCGGGCCGCTGGAGGCCGCGCTGCGCCAGGCCGCGCGCAAGACCGACGCCGAGATCGGGCCCCGCGTGCACGCGCGCGTGGCCGAGGCCCGCGCCATCTGGGAGAAGGGCGGCGGCGAGATGATCGAACTGTCCGCGGCCGATGCCAAGACCTATCTGGATGCGGTGATTCCGGCGGCGATGAAGGAGCTCTCGCCGGAAGCCCGCAAGGATTACGAAGCGCTGCGGGCCGCCGGCGCCAAATACCGCGCCTGACGCGGATCGAATCTATCGGAGAAGCCATGCGTTCACATGAAATCCCGGCCGGGATCCTCCCCGCCCATCGCCAGCTCTTCTACGGAGGCGCCTGGCACGAGCCCCTGGCCGGCGTCTACGCGCCGACCATCAATCCGGCCTATGACGAGCCGCTGGCCGATGCGCCCGTGGCCGATGCGAGCGACGTCGATGCGGCGGTGCGCGCCGCGCAGGAGGCGTTTCCGGGCTGGGCCGCCATGCCGCCGATGGCGCGCGGCCGGCTGTTGCGCCGCGCGGCGGACATCCTGCGCGAGCATGCGCAGGAGCTGGCGCTGCTGGATTCGCTCAACAACGGCAATCCGGTATCCATCCTGGGCAAGGACGCCGGCTTTGCCGCCGACAGCCTCGATTACTTCGCCGGCCTGGCGCAGGAAGTCAAGGGCGAAACCCTGCCCATGGGGCCGGGGTACCTGGACTACACGGTGCGCGAGCCCCTGGGCGTCGTGGCGCGCATCGTGGCCTACAACCACCCGCTGATGTTCGCCGCCATGCGCATCGCCGCGCCGCTGGCAGCCGGCAATACCGTGGTGGTGAAGGCCCCGGACCAGGCGCCGCTGTCCATCATCCGGCTGGCGGAGCTGATCGGCGATGTGTTTCCCAAGGGCGTGGTCAATTTCCTGTGCGGCGGACGCGCGTGCGGCGAAGCGCTGGCGGCGCATCCGCTCGTGCGCAAGATCACCCTCATCGGCGGCGTGCCGACCGGCAAGGCGGTCATGAAGACCGCCGCCGACGGACTGAAGCCGGTGCTGCTCGAACTGGGCGGCAAGAACGCGCTGGTGGCCTATCCGGACGCGGATCTCGACAAGCTGGTGGAAGGTATCGTGGGCGGCATGAACTTTACCTGGTCGGGCCAGAGCTGCGGCTCCACCAGCCGGGTGTTCCTGCACGACAGTATCCATGACGAAGTCCTGGCGCGCGTCGCCGAGCTCCTGCCCCAAAGGCACCGTCCCGGGATCCCCTCCGATCCGGCCACCACCATGGGATCGCTGGTCAGCCGCGCCCAGCTGGAGAAGGTCGAGGGTTTCGTGAAGTCCGCCCTGGAGCAGGGAGCCAGGCTGGTGGCCGGCGGCCGCCGGCCCACGGATCCGGCGCTGCGGAACGGTTTCTTCTTCGAACCGACGGTGTTCGCCGACATGCGGCCCGACATGCGGCTGGCGCGCGAAGAGGTGTTCGGGCCCATCATGTCGGTGTTCCGCTGGTCCGACGAAGATGCGATGTGGGCCGACGTCAACGCCGTCGATTTCGGCCTGACCGGATCGATATGGACCCGCGACCTGGACACCGCGCACCGGGCGGCCCGCCGCATCCATACCGGCTACGTCTGGATCAACAACACCAGCCAGCATTTCATCGGCGCGCCTTTCGGCGGCGTCAAGCAATCGGGCATAGGCCGCGAGGAGTGCTTCGAGGAATTGCTCGAGTTCACCTACACCAAGAACATCAACCTGAAGCTGGCGTGACGTGAGCAACTACGACTACATCATCGTGGGCGCGGGCTCGGCCGGCTGCACGCTGGCCTATCGCCTGGGCGCGGATCCGGGCCTGCGGATACTGGTGCTGGAAGCCGGCGGCCGCGATCGCTCGCCCATCATCCAGGTGCCGCTGACCTGGGGCCTTATCCTCAAGCACAGGCTTTACGACTGGGGCTACTTCACCCAGCCCGAGCCCGGCATGGACGGCCGCCGCATCGAATGCGCGCGCGGCAAAGTACTGGGCGGATCGACCTCCATCAACGGCATGGCCTACGCCCGCGGCGCCAGGGAAGACTACGATCATTGGGCGCGCGACCTGGGGCTCGAGGGCTGGTCCTATGACGACGTGCTGCCCTACTTCCGCCGCAGCGAGTCCTGGGAGGAGGGGAGCAGCGAGCTGCGGGGCGGCGATGGCCCGTTGACCGTGACGCGCCTGCACTACGACGATCCGCTGGTGGATGCCTTCCTGCGCGCGACCGACCTGGCCGGCTACCCGCGCAACGGCGACTACAACGGCGCCAGCATCGAGGGGTTCGGCCCCATGCAGGCGACCATACGCCGCGGCCGCCGCTGGAGCGCGGCCTCGGCATACCTGCGACCGGCCGTGGCGCGGGGCAACGTCGAAGTGTGGACCGGCGCCCTGACCACGAAGGTATTGATGGAGAAGGGGCGGGCGATCGGCGTCGAGGTACTGCGCGGCGGAAAGCGCGAGCGTATCGTGTGCGAGCGTGAAGTGCTGCTGGCCGGCGGCGTGATCAACACGCCGCAGCTGCTCATGCTGTCAGGCATCGGGGACGCGGCTCAGTTGCGGATGCATGGCATCCAGGCGAAGGTCGACCTGCCCGGCGTGGGCAGGAACCTGCAGGATCACGTGGTGTGCGACGTGCGCTGGCGCCGCAGCGAACCGGGGCCGCTGTATCGCGCCTTGCGTCTGGACCGCATCGGCATCGATCTGCTGCGTACGTGGATGTTCGGCACCGGGGTGTCGAGCAAGGTGCCGGCCGCGGCCGTGGGCCTGGTGCGCAGCCATCCGGAACTGGACCTGCCCGACCTGCAATTGCTGCTGGCGGCGGCGCCGATGAACGCGGGACCGCATTTCGGTCCGCTGCTCAAGCCGTACGTCGACGCCTACGCCATCAAGGGCGTGTTCATCGCGCCCGAGAGCCGCGGCAGCGTGACGCTGGGCAGCGGCGATCCCACCGCCCCCGCGGTGATCCGGCAGAACTTCCTTTCCACCGACTACGACAGGCGCGCCGTGCGCCAAATGGTGCGGATCATGCGCGCGATCGGCCAGCAACCGCCCATGGCGCCATTCCGGGGGGAAGAGCTCGCGCCCGGGCCGCAGGCAACCAGCGACGAGGACATCGATGCCTTCGTGCGGCGCACGGCCATTACCCTGCACCATCCCGTGGGCACTTGCAAGATGGGGCACGAGCGGGATCCGCTCGCGGTGCTGGACGCGCAGATGCGGGTGCGCGGCGTGGACGGGCTACGCGTGGTGGACGGGTCGGCCATGCCGCGAGTCGTGCGGGGTCCCACCAACGCGCCCATCATCATGATGGCGGAAAAGGCGGCCGACCATATCCTGGGCCGGCCGCCGCTGGCGCGGAACCGACGGGGCGCGGAACCGCCCCGGGAACCGCGGGAGGCCGCCGAGGCTGTGTCGGCCTGAGGACGCGGAGCCCCGCGGATCCTAGGCCGCCGCTAGCCGGGGCACGGCGCGGCGGGGTTCCTGTCCGGTGAAGGAGAAGTCCACTTCCGGCTGGCGCCCGTCGATGATCTCGGCCACGGCGCGGCCCGAACCGCAGCCATGCGTCCAGCCCAGGGTGCCATGGCCCGTGTTCAGATACAGGCCGCGGACCTTCGATGCGCCGATGTAGGGCACGTTGCCCGGCGTGGCGGGCCGCAGGCCGGCCCAGTAGCGTGCCAGCTCGGGCCGGCTCATGCCGGGGAAGATCTCCAGCGTGCGCTTGACCAGCGCTTCGCACCGCACCTGGTTCAACTCCAGCGTGTAGCCGTTCAGCTCCGCCGTGCCGGCCACGCGCAGCCGGTCGCCAAGGCGCGAGAACACGAGCTTGTATTCGTCGTCGGTCAGGCTTACCTGCGGCGCCAGCGCGGGGTCCAGCACGGGCAGCGTGGCCGAGTATCCCTTGGCCGGATAGATGGACAGCGGTACGCCGGCCTGCCGCGCCAGCAACGGGCTGAAGCTGCCCAGGGCCAGCACGTAGGCGTCGCCGTCGACGATTTCGTAGCCGCCGGTCTCGCCGGCGATCTCGACCCCGGTCATGGCGCCGCCTTCGGTGCGCAGCGCCTGGATGCGCACGCCGTAGCGGAACGTGACGCCCCGCTCGGCGCAGAGGGCTGCCAGGCGGGTAGTGAACAAATGCACGTCGCCCGACTCGTCGGCGCTGGTATAGGTGGCGCCGGCCAGGCGCGGCCCGATCCGGGCCAGCGCCGGCTCGATGCGCACGGCTTCGTCGCGGTCGATGATGCGGCGCTCGCATCCCATCTCCCGCATGACGCGCGCCGGTTCCATGGCGGCATCGAACTCTTTCTGGCTGGTATAGAAATGCAGGATGCCGCGCTGCAGATGGTCGTACTGAATGCCGGTCTCGGCGCGCAGTTCCTGCAGGCTGGTCCGGCTATAGGTGCCGAGGTTCAGGATCTGGACCATGTTGTGCAGCGACCGCGCGGCAGTGCATTCGCGCAGGAACTGCAGGCCCCATTTCCATTGCTGCGGATCGGCGCGCAGCCGGAACAGCAGCGGCGCGTCTTCGCGCCCGAGCCAGCGCAGCAGCTTCAGGGGGGCGGAGGGGTTGGCCCAGGGCTCGGCATGGCTGACGGAAATCTGGCCGCCGTTGCCGAAACTGGTTTCGCGGGCCGCGCCCGCGTTGCGTTCGAGGACGACGACTTCGTGCCCGGCCTTGGCGAGGTACCAGGCCGACGCGACGCCGGTGATGCCGGCGCCCATGACGATGACTTTCATTGCAGGCTCTCGGAAATAGCAGGGGCAAGCGGCCATGCCGCTTGCCCCTACTGTCCTTTTGCCTGAGAGATTCGCGTGCGCCGGATGGCGTCGCTTGCCCCTTCGGCGGCCGCGCTCGAGTCCGGGCGCGACGCTCTCCAGTTGTTTGGTTGCCAGTCTTGAAACCTGAGCGTTTCAGGGGATACGCCTTCGGTAGAAGCGCAGGATGCGTCGCTTCGTTCTCCTGGTGCAGCCAGGATAGCATGGCGGCCGCGCGATTGCCATGGACCGCGCGGCGGCAGGCCGATGCGGCGCGTGGCGCTCAGTGACGCGACAGGCGCAGGAGCAGGCTGACGAGTTCGCCTTGCCTGTGAGTGCCGGTCTTGACGAAGAGCGCGCGCAATTGCGTGCGCGCCGTGCTCAATGCGATGCCCTGGTTTTGCGCGTACTCGGCGAGGCTGCATCCTGCTTGCAGCCGCGCGGCCAGCCGGGCCTCGGCGCGGCTGAATTGGAACAGGTCGGCCAGGCGCAGGGTCAGCAGCGCGGGGTCGACCACGCTCACCACCGCCAGCGGCCGCTCTTGCGGATTGTCCGGATGGGTATCGGGCAGCGGCGCCACGAGTATCTCGGCGCCGCCGGCGCTGGGAGGGGCGATGCGGCCGCCGCGCGCCGGTCCGGAGCGGGCGAGCGCTTGCTCGATGGCACTTTCCAGCCGGCCGGTCGTGGTTCGCCGGGGGCGGACGTAGCCGCCTTGTTCGCACAAGGCGCCATCCGGCAGCGCCGCGTAGCGTTCCGCGGCGGCGTTGCGATAGGCCACCCGCCGCTCGTCGTCGAGCAGCCACAGAGGCGTCGGCAGCCCGTCGAGCAGCCGCTCGCGCTGGCGCAAGCCCTCTCGAACGGCCGACATCGCATCGAACATCCGGCCGGCCCGCCGCAGGTGCGGAGCGATGCGCGCGAGCAGTTCATCGTGGGCGGCATCGGTCTGTGCGCCAATGGCCGTGAGGACGGCCAGGTAGATGCGGGAGCCATCGCCGGTGAGCTGGATCGACGCGCGGTCGTCGATGCCGTAGGCCTGCTGGAACTCCCGGTAGTAGGGATGGCTGGCCACCACGCCGGTTCCCAGGTCGCGCCGGTCGTGGCACCACTGGCCGGCCTCGTGCGTGGCGATCCAGGGACGCACCGGATCGATCCCGCCGTAGTGGCCGTTGTAGGCCTCGATGGCGGTGGGATCGCACCGGATCGATGCCGTGACGGTGGCCTGGTTTTGCCCGGGATCGCGGATCGCCATGGCGCCCGACTGCCGGCCGCTGGCCGCGACGAGGGCCTCGAGCAGGCCGGGCCAGCGCGATGCGTCGAGCACGCTCTCGTAGCAGTGCTCGACCAGCGCGTCGTAGGTTTCCAGGGACGGGATGCTGCCCATGACGGACCTTGAGTGAGTATCGTTACAGCATGTTACGTTCCTTGCGAAGCGGGCAATCACTTTTCTCGTTTGCCAGCATCAGGAAAACCCTGCGCGTTTCGAGCCGGGGCGGGGGCCGCGGCGCCCCGGGGTACTATTCCGCTATGACCACCAATGCGCTGCATGCCGGGGCCAAGCCCGTGGCATTCCCCGGTTCCGGACCCGCCCTGCGGGTCGAGCGGCTCGACAAGCGTTACGGCGGCCGCGCTATCGTGGACGGGCTGTCCTTCCAGATCGCGCGCGGCGAATGCTACGGCCTCTTGGGGCCGAATGGTGCAGGCAAGACGACGACCTTGCGCTCCGTACTGGGGCTCACGCCCATCGACGGCGGCGTCATCCGCCTGCTGGACCACGACGTGCCGGCGCACGCCCGGCAGGCGCGGACGCGCATAGGCGTGGTGCCGCAGATGGACAACCTCGATCCCGATTTCACCGTGGAAGAGAATCTGCTGGTGTTCGGCCGCTATTTCGGCCTTGCCGACGCCGAGATCCGCCGGCGCATTCCCGGCCTGCTGGAATTCGCCTCGCTCGAATCCAAGCGCACGGCTCGCATCAACGAATTGTCGGGAGGCATGAAGCGGCGCCTGACGCTGGCCCGGGCGCTGGTCAACGATCCGGACCTGATCGTGATGGACGAGCCCACCACCGGCCTGGATCCGCAGGCCCGCCACCTGATCTGGGAACGCTTGAAGACCCTGCTGGGGCGGGGCAAGACGATCCTGCTGACCACGCATTTCATGGACGAGGCCGAGCGCCTGTGCGACCGGCTGGGGCTGGTCGATCATGGTCGGATGATCGCCGAGGGCGCGCCGCAAGAGCTGATCGCGCGCCATGTGGAGCCGGAAGTCGTGGAGGTGTTCGGCGACGACGCGTTCGCTTGGCTCGAACGCCATCGGGCGGCCATGCCGGGCCGGGTGGAGGTCAGCGGCGAAACCGTCTATTGCTATACCGCCGAGCCCGAGCGTGTGCTGAGTTATCTGCGGGATGGCGGAAGGCTGCGTTACCTGCATCGTCCGGCCAACCTGGAAGACCTGTTCCTGCGCATCGCCGGCCGGGATTTGCGCGAGTAGGATGGCTCCTCCGGCGCGCTTGCGCTTGGGCGGCGGGGGCGCGTGACGTCATGGAAATCGAGATGAGTGAGCAGGTGATGAGACCTTCGGGGGCCGGCATCTGGGGGCTGCCCCGGCCGGGACGCGGCTGCATTCCGGTGCTACGGCGCAATTTCCTCGTGTGGCGCAAGACCGCGTTGACCACGATCCTGGGCGATGTGATGGACCCCATGGTGGCCCTGCTCGCCCTGGGGTACGGGCTGGGCAGCCTGCTGCCAGGCATAGACGGCGTGCCCTACGTGACCTTCCTCGCCGCCGGCTCCATCTGCATGGGCGCGCTTTATGCGGCGACCTTCGAGGCAACCTACAGCGCCTTCTCCCGGCTGCACATCCAGCGGTCCTGGGATGCCATGCTCAATACGCCGCTCTCCCTCGACGACGTCGTTTTCGCCGAGATCCTCTGGGCCGCGGCCAAGAGCATGAAGAGCGGCCTGGCGATCCTGCTGGTGGTGGCGGCGCTGGACATCTCCCGCGCGGTCACGCTGCTGTGGATACCGCTCGTGCTTGCGCTCATCGGGGTGGCCTTCGCCGCGTTGGCGCTCGTCATGTCCGCGCTGGCCAAGGGCTTCGACTTCTTCATGTACTACTTCACGCTTGGCGTGACGCCCATGGTGTTCCTGTCGGGGGTGTTCTTTCCCGTGTCGCAGCTGCCCGACGCGCTGGTGCAGGCGGCCCGTCTGCTGCCCCTGGCGCCGGCCATCGAGCTGGTCAGGCCGCTGGTGCTGGGGCGCGTGCCCGACCATCCATGGGCCCACGTGCTGCAGCTCGCGGCGACGGCCGCCGCGGCGGTGTGGCTCGCGTCCGCGCTGATGCGCCGCCGCCTGTTGCGCTAGGGGCGCGGGTATTTTGATGGAGATTATTATGTCGTTGTCGCGTCATGATGCTGATGAAGTGGTTCTGGTGCTGAGCAATGCGCCGGACGCCGAGACTGCCCAGCGCATCGCCCGCCGCCTGGTGGAAGGCGGGCAGGCCGCCTGCGTGAACGTCGGCGCGCCGATGCGGTCCATCTACCGGTGGCAGGGGGAAGTGGAGTCCGCCGACGAGATTCCGCTGTTCATCAAGACCACCGCGGCCCGCTTGCAGGCCGTACGAGAGGCGATTGCCGGACTGCATCCCTACGAGGTGCCCGAGATCATCGCCGTGCCCATAACCGAAGGATTGCCGGCCTACCTGGATTGGGTCCGGCAGGAAACGCAAAACTGATGTCCATGTTCCGTTCCTTGCCCGCTCTCGGTTCGCGTCCTTTCTGGATGCTGGCCTGCCTGCTGTGGGCCTGCGCCGTCTTCCTGCCGCGGCCCGCTCCGGCGCAAGAGTTCCTCCCCCCCGAGCAGGCATTCCGCTTCTCGGCCCGTGCCGTGGCGCCGGACGCCGTCGAGTTTTCCTGGCAGATCGCGCCGGGCTATTACATGTACCGCGAACAGTTCCGTTTCGTCGCCGAGCCGCCGGAAGTGCAACTGGGCGATCCGCAGCTGCCGCCCGGGCAGGTGAAGTTCGACCAGACCTTCGGCAAGGAAGTGGAGACCTATCGCGACAGCGTGGCTGTCCGGCTCACCATCCCCACCGGCGCCGCCTTCGCGCTGACCGTGACCAGCCAGGGATGCGCCGACGCGGGCCTGTGCTATCCGCCGGCCGAGCACAAGGTCCGCGTGCGGCCGGCCTCCGCGGCCGGCGGTCTGCCGCAGATCGAGGGCGGCGCCGGATCGCCCTCGGCCTGGTCGGTATTTGCGGGGACCGACGACGTGGGCCTCGCAGGCATGCTGGCCGGCAGTGGCCTGGTCCGTACGGCATTGATATTTCTCGGGCTGGGCGTCCTGCTGTCCCTGACCCCCTGCGTGCTGCCCATGGTGCCCATTCTGTCCGCCATCGTGGTAGGCGACGCCGCGACCGCCAGCCGGCGGCCGCGGCTGCGCGGCCTGGGCCTGGCCGCGGCCTACGTGCTCGGCATGTCGGTGGTCTATACGGCGGTCGGCCTGCTGGCGGCCTTGAGCGGCGTCAGCCTGGCGGCCACGCTGCAGACCCCATGGGTCCTGGGCGCGTTCGCCGTGCTGCTGGCCGTGCTGGCGCTGGCCATGTTCGACGTGTTCACGCTGCAATTGCCCTCGCGCTGGCAGACCGCCTTGTCGAACCGGGTCGCGCGGCTGCCGGGGGGGCGGGCCACCGGCGCGCTCGCCATGGGTGCCGTCTCGGCCTTGATCGTCGGCCCCTGCGTGGCCGCGCCGCTGGCCGGGGCATTGCTCTACGTCTCGCAAACGGGCGACGTGTGGCTGGGCGGCGCCGCGCTGTTCGCGCTGGCCTGGGGAATGGGCGTGCCGCTGCTGGCGGCGGGCGCTTCCGCCGGCGCCTTGCTGCCCAAGGCCGGAGCCTGGATGGACGGCGTGAAGCGGCTCTTCGGCATGCTGCTGCTCGCGGTGGCCTGGTGGATGCTGTGGCCGGTCCTGCCGGGCTGGGTGCAGATGGCGGGGTGGGCCGTCCTGGCCATACTCGCGGCCGCCTTGCTGCATGCTTTCGACGCCTTGCCGGCCGGGGCCGGCACCGGACGCCGGATGATGAAGGGCGTGGGCGTCCTGTTCGCGCTGGCCGGCGCGCTGCAGGCGATCGGCCTGGCCAGCGGCGGGCGCGACCCGCTGCAGCCGCTGGCCCATATCGCCGCCTCGGATCCGGCGCGGCAAGCGCCCGGCGCCGCGCCCACGGGGATGCAAGAGACTCCCGCCGCGGGCGGGGAATTGTGGACTCCTCCGGGAAGCGCCACCTCCCGGCCGGCCGCCGGCGGCGCCGTGTTCGAACGGGTGCGCAACGTGGCCGAGCTTGATGCGCTGCTTGCCGCGTCCGATCGCCCCGTCATGCTGGACTTCTATGCCGACTGGTGCGTGTCGTGCAAGGAGATGGAGGCCTTGACCTTTCCACGGCCCGAGGTGACGCAACGCCTTGCCCGCCTGCGCCTCGTGCAGGCCGACGTGACCGCCAACAATGCCGACGACCGCGAGCTGCTCAAGCGCTTCAAGCTGTTCGGGCCGCCGGGCATCGTGTTCTTCGCTCCGGGCGGACAGCCGCTGGGGCAGCGCGTCATCGGCTTCCAGGGAGCCGAGCGGTTCGCGCGCGTGCTGGACGACGTGCTGGCCGCTTCCGGGCACTGAGGAGGCCCAAGGCGTGCGCGCCGCCGGCCTGTCAGCCCAGCGCTCGTATCAATTGCACCAGCTCCACCTGGCGGCGGCAGCCGGTTTTCCTGAAGAGATTCTTCAGGTGGCTGCGCACGGTGGTCAGCGATATTCCCTGCGCGGCGGCAAAGCCCTTGACGGTTGTGCCGGCCGCCAGCGCCTGGGCGAGCCGCGCCTCGGTAGGCGTGATCCCCAGCGCCTTCGACAGCAGACCGGCCTCGAGGGGCAGGTTCTCGCCCGCGACGGAAAAAATGACCAGGGCCAAGGGCGTCGTGCGCAGGCCGGCGAGCGGGTGCAAGGGTTCGAGCGGCACGACGGTGATCCAGACCTTGCCGGAAACGGTGTTGGCGGTGAAGAGATCCGCCTTCCGGGTGGGCGAGCAGGCGGCCTGCAGAGCCGTCCGCAACCTGGGCTGGGCCTGGACGTCCCGCAGGCAGAGCATGTCCGCCTTCGTGCCCAGCCAGTCGGCGGTCCGCAGGTGCCGCTCGGCCCGGGCATTGGCATATTCGACGCGCCCCTGCGCATTCGCCACCGCGACCCCGCGCGGTAGATAATCCAGGGCGGTGCGGCCCAGCAGGGCCTCGCGGCTCAGCTGGCGCATGTGCGAGCGCAGCCGTCCCGCGCGCACCATGTCGGGCATGACGAGTGTCAGCAGGGCGCGCTCGCGTTCGCCGTAGGCGCGATGGTCGAAGGCCCGCATGATGCCGAGGTAGTCGCGCGACGAGGCGTCCTCGCGCACCAGCGCCGCCATCGAATGCCGCAGGTCCACGCTGCGCAGGAAGTCGGCGTAGACCGCCGATCGCGACATCTGCCGGCTGTCCAGGTGCTCGTGGTCCAGGATGAAGCTTCCCTCGCGCAGGCGCGAGATGAGCGCGACCCGTTCGTCGCGGGTCGCGTAATGCTGTTCGTATTCGGCGACCTTGCCCTGGGGCGCGTCCCTGAAGGCCAGGCCTTCCACGACGGCGCCGGTGCCGCGATCGACCGTGATGTGATGGAACGCCTGCCCATCCACCGCCGTCCTGAGCAGCTCCAGGCCGGCCAGCCATTGGTCCGGCGAAGCAATGCCGTCATAGAGACGTGCGGCGATGGCGCCGACGCGGCGCTGCAGGGAGAGGGGCTCGGCCATGGCGGATCCCGGTCAGAGTCGTTCGGCGGGGTCGTCGCTGGACTTGCCGGCTCGCAACCCCGCCTTGCGTGCGAGCGCCTCGGCCACCCGGTAGGGGCGCATTTCAAGGAAACGACGGGCCGAGAACCAGGTCCACAGCAGCATCGCCAGCAAGACCATGCCGACGATGATCCACCAGAACGCGCCGCGTTCGTGCAGCAGCGGCATGTAGTCGAAGTTCATGCCGAAGATGCCGGTGATGAGCGTGAGCGGCATGAAGATGACGGTGACCACCGTCAGGATGCGCATGATCTCGTTGGTGCGGTGGGCGGTGGCGGAAAAGTGGAGCTGCACCGCGTTCTCCACCGACGACTCCATGCGGCGGGCATGGCTCAGGACACGGTTGACGTGTTCCATGACATCGTTGATGCGCACCAGCAGCGCGTCGCGCCGCTGGTCGAAGGCGCCTGAGCCCCAGGCGTCCTCGCTTCGGTCCATGGCCGCATCGCGCAACTCGGACAACGCATCGTATTGCTCTTCGCAGATATTCTCGAGGCGCCGCAGCACGATGCGGGCATCGAGCAGCGCCAGCCAGTTGCGGAACCGGCCGCTGGGGTTGAGCAGCTCGCGCTGCCACCGGTCCAGCTGCAAGGTGAGGGGCTGGCGCAGCGCCAGGTACTTGTCGACCATGCCGTTGAGCAGCCTCAGCATCAGCTCCGCGGGGCCGGACGGCGGGCGGCTCAGCGGCCCGATGGTGCTGGGCGTGCGGTCGCGCCGTTCCTCCCGGACCGCCTCGCCGCGCTGCTCGGCCAGGCGGCGCTTCATCTCTTCGCAAGTGGTGCTGTGGCCGTGGCGCACCGACAGCAGCGCCTGTTTCAGGACGAAGAACGACACGGGCTGGGTGCGCAGGCTCGCCAGCAGCGGGATGCCGACCTTGCCGTTGCCGGCCGTGCGCGCTTCGGATGGCGGCGCGTCCGTCACGATGCGCCGGAACACCACCATCTCGTAGGTGATCGTATTGTCGAAGTACGAAGGATGGACCGGATTGATGGCATCCTGCAGGTGCAAGTCATGCAGGTGCACGCCGGTCAGCCGTTCGATTTCCTCGCGCCAGGCCTCGGGATTCTGCGCCACTTCCTCGGCGTTCGCGTCTATCCACAGGAAGCCTTTGCTGGCGGCCAGCTGCGCCGCGTTGTGTGGACGGGGCCCTCCGTTCTCCGAAATCCAGAGGACGTCCATGGCTTCACCCCTTCAGCTTGCGGGCCGCGTCGAGCGCAAAGTAGGTCAGGATGCCGTCGGCGCCGGCGCGCTTGAAGGCGAGCAGGGCTTCCATCACCACCTTGTCCTCGTCCAGCCAGCCGTTGGCGCAGGCCGCCTTGATCATCGCGTACTCGCCGCTGACCTGGTAGGCGAAGGTCGGCACGCGGAAAGTGTCCTTGACCCGCCGCAGGACGTCCAGGTAGGGCATGCCGGGCTTGACCATGACCATGTCCGCGCCTTCCCGCAGGTCCAGCGCGACTTCGCGCAGCGCCTCGTCGATGTTGCCCGGGTCCATCTGGTAGGCCGCCTTGTTCGACTTGCCCAGGTTGGAGGCCGAGCCCACCGCGTCGCGGAAGGGGCCGTAGAAGGCGCTGGCGTACTTGGCCGAGTAGGCCATGATGCGGGTGTGGATGTGGCCGGCGGCCTCCAGCGCGCCGCGGACGGCCCCGATGCGGCCGTCCATCATGTCGCTGGGCGCGACGATGTCCACGCCTGCCTCGGCCTGCGCCAGGGCCTGCTTGACCAGGATCTCCACCGTCGGCTCGTTCAGGACGTAGCCGGATTCGTCGATCAGGCCGTCCTGGCCGTGGCTGGTGTAGGGGTCGAGCGCAACGTCGGTCAGGATGCCCAGCTCCGGCAGGCGCTTCTTGAGCTCGGCGACCACGCGCGGGACCAGGCCATCGGGACGGGTTGCCTCGATGCCGTCCGGCGTCTTGAGCTCCGGTGCGATGACCGGGAACAGGGCCAGGACCGGGATGCCGAGCTCGACGCATTGTTCGGCCACCGGCAGCAGGGTGTCGAGGCTGTAGCGTTCGACGCCGGGCAGCGAAGGCACCGGCTGGCGCAGGCCCTTGCCCTCGGCCACGAAAACGGGATAGATCAGGTCGTCGGCCGAGAGCCGGCTCTCGCGCACCAGGCGCCGGGTGAAATCATCGCGCCGCAGGCGGCGGGGCCGTCCGGCGGGAAAATCGGCGAATACTTCGTGTTGGCTCATTGCTTTGCGTCCAGTCGTTGCGGCGAGGCGGGAGGGGCGGCACCCCGCCATCGCAAGATATCATCGCATCGCCCCTGCCGTCACGGCGCGACCTGCGGCAGCAGCCAGCCCTCGATGTGGGCCGCGGCTTCTTCCAGGCCGATGCGATGCGTCGAGGAAAACGCCACGGTATGCAGGGCGCCGATGGCCGCCAGTTCCTTCTTGACGGCGAACTGGGCCTTGATGCGCTGCCCGTAGGGGAACTTGTCGGCCTTGGTCAGCAAGGCCAGGACCGGCTTGCCCGCGGGAGCGATCCAGTCGACCAGGTTGCGGTCCAGGTCCGTGACGCCGCGGCGGATGTCCACCAGCATCACCACGCCGGCCAGCGAGGCTCGGTTGCGCAGATAGCCGCCCAGCACCTGCGCCCACTGCGACCGGTCTTCCCTGGCCACCGAGGCATAGCCGTAGCCGGGCAGGTCGACCAGGAACCCGAGGTCGCGCTCGGGCTCGATCGGGTCGGGGATGCCGAACATGTTGATGAGCCGGGTGCGGCCCGGCGTCTTGCTGGAAAACGCCAGACGCTTCTGCTGGGTGAGGACGTTGATCGCCGACGACTTGCCGGCGTTGGAGCGGCCGACGAAGCAGACTTCCGGCGCTCCGGGCGGGGGCAGTTGGTCGAGCCGGGCGGCGGACGTCGTGAAATGGGCGCGATGGAGTATGGACACTGGGCGTCGCTGCGCGGCGAAATTGAGTAAGAACCGCCTATTGTAAGGCTCGGGCCCGCGCCGCGACGCCTTGCCCGGCGGCCGCCGCCGGGAGTCATCCGATCTTCTTGAGTTCCTTCTTGAACAGCTGCTGCCGCTGCACGTAGCTCTCCACCCCTTTGCGGATGCGCGCGATGTCCTCGTCGGTCAGCTCGCGCACGACCTTGGCGGGCGCGCCCAGGATCAGGGAGCGATCGGGGAAGACCTTGCCTTCGGTGACGATGGCGCCCGCGCCCACCAGGCAATTCTTGCCGATGACCGCCCGGTTCAGCACCACCGCCTGGATGCCGATGAGCGAACCGTCGCCGATGGTGCAGCCGTGGAGCATGGCCTGGTGGCCGACGGTGACGTAGTCGCCCACGATGAGCTTGAGGCCGGGATCGGTGTGCAGCACCGCGCCTTCCTGCACGTTGCTCGAATCGCCCAGGACGATGTCGTCGTTGTCGGCGCGGATCACCGCCCCCGGCCAGACGCTGGCGTTTTCGCCCAGCCGGGCCTTGCCGATGACCGTGGCGCCTTCGGCCACGTATGCGGATGCTGGAATGTGGGGCGCGTCGGCGCCGAGCTGATAAACCGCCATGTCGATGTCCCTGCCCGAATGTTTTTAATCGGCTACTCTGTAGTTGCTATAATAAGAGGTTTCTTAAAGTCGGAAAGTGCAAGCATGGGGCCGTGCGCCTTGCGGCTTTCCCCGGCAGCATTGCAGTACAAGAACTCGCAGTAGAAGAACGTTCACCTCCGGCGCGAGCCGGGCCGAATGAATAAATGGGGGTAAGTGGGCCCCGCGGAGACGCCTGCAGGAAGAGTTTTCCCGCCGTGTCCACCCGTCCGTCCGGACGGTCGGAACCAGCAGGAATGGCAGGAGACAAGGCATCCGTGAGTCGCGTATCCCTAGCCTGATTTTTAGGAATTTAGGTCGAGGTTTTCATGAAGCGTGTGCTGTCCCTGATGCTTGTTGCGAGCGGAGCGATGTTGGGCGCGGCCGCCGTGCCGTCCCTGGCCGCCGATGCCCAGCCCCGGCCCAAGGTCGATGCGGCCAAGGGCGAGCAGTTGTTCACCAATGGCGATCCTGCCCGCAACATCATTTCCTGTGCCAGTTGCCACGGCCCTGGCGGCAACAGCCCCGGCGCCGCCAATCCCAAGCTGGCCGGACAGCACCCCGAATACCTCTACAAGCAGCTCGTCAACTTCAAGGTCAAGGAAGGCGCCAAGACTCCCGAGCGGGTCAACGCGGTCATGAACGCCAACGTGGCCGGCCTGACCGACGAAGACATGCGCAACATCTCCGCCTACCTCGGCGCCCAGACGCTCAAGCCCGCCGTGGCCAAGAACAAGGACACGGTCGAGCTCGGCCAGCGCATCTTCCGCGCCGGCATCGCCAGCAAGGGCGTGCCGGCCTGCGTCTCGTGCCACAGCCCCAACGGCGCCGGCATCCCCTCCCAGTATCCCCGCGTGGGCGGCCAGTTCGCCGAATACACCGAGGCCCAGCTGGTGGCGTTCCGCAGCGGCGCGCGGCACAATAACGTTCCGATGGCGCAAATCGCCAACAAGATGTCCGACGCCGAGATCAAGGCGGTGGCCGACTACATCGCCGGCCTGCGCTGACCGCGCGGCCTGGAACCACCGCCGTTGCGAACGGTCACTCAAGGGGCGGAGTTTCCGCCCCTTTCGCATTCCATGGCACGGCTACCCCGGCATCCGTGCAGCGCGGCCCAAGGTCCGCCATTCCGATCATGACGATAGCTTCAACCCCAGCATCCCGGCCGGCCTCCCGGCGACTCGGCGCCGATCTGTTCGAACTGCTGACTTCCATGCGGTTCGCCGTGAGCCTGCTGGTCTTCATCTGCCTGGCGAGCATCGTCGGCACGGTGCTGGTGCAGAACCAGCCGTCGAACAACTACGTCAACCAGTTCGGTCCGTTCTGGTACGAGGTGTTCGAGACCTTCTCGCTCTACCACGTCTATAACGCCTGGTGGTTCCTGCTCATCATGGGCTTCCTGGTGGTGTCCACCAGCCTGTGCATCATCCGCACCTCGCCCAAGATGATCCGCGACATGCGTTCGTTCAGGGAGAATGTCCGCGAGAACAGCCTCAGGGCATTTCATCACCGCGCGGAATTCGCATCGCCGGCGGCCCCGGGGCAAGTGGCCGAAGCGGTGGCGGGGCTGCTCAAGCAGCGGGGCTACGCGGTGCGCACCAAGGCCGGCGGCGGCGCCACGCTGGTGGCAGCCAAGACCGGCAGCGGCAACCGGCTGGGCTACATTTTCGCGCACACCGCCATCGTCATCGTCTGCATCGGCGGGCTGCTCGACAGCGAGCTGCCGGTACGGCTGCAGATCTGGCTGGGCGGCAAGCAACCCTTGTTCGAGAACATGGCCATCGCCGACGTGCCTCCCTCCGGGCGCCTCGGGGCCGGCAACCCCAGCTTCCGCAGCAGCGTTCTCGTGCCCGAAGGCGGCAAGGCGCGCAACGCCATCGTCATGGTGGACGACGGCGCGCTGGTGCAACCCCTGCCGTTCACGCTGGAACTGAAGAAGTTCATCGTCGAATACTATTCCACCGGCATGCCTCGCCTGTTCGCGAGCGAGGTCGAGGTCACGGACAACGACACCGGCGAGCGCTTTCCCGCCACCATCAAGGTCAACGAACCCCTGCGGTACAAGGGCGTCACCGTCTACCAGTCCAGCTTCGACGACGGCGGCAGCACGCTCGAACTGACCGGCTACGCGCTGCGCGGCAACCAACCCTATACATTCCCCGTCGCGGGCAAGGTGGGCGGGACCGCCCGGCTGGTGGCCGACGGCGCGGCCGGCAATGACGCGTTGAAGGATCTGTCGGTCGAGTTCAGCGGCTTTCGTCCGATCAACGTCGAGAATTTCGCCAATGGCCGCGTCGGCGCGGCCGAGCCCAAGGCCTTGCGCGAGCATGTGGCGGCCGTGTCGGGCAGCGCGGCGCGCGTGGGCCAGAACGACGATTTCCGCAACGTCGGACCGAGCGTGCAGTACAAGTTGCGCGACGCCAGCGGCCAGGCGCACGAATTCCACAACTACATGCTGCCGGTCGAGGTCGACGGCGTGCGGGTCTTCCTGTCCGGCGTGCGCACCAATCCCGACGAGGAGTTCCGCTATGTGCGCATGCCGGTCGATGCCGACAATTCCCTGAAGGAATTCATGGACCTGCGCGCCACCCTGCAGGATCCCCAGGCGCGGGCGCAGGCGGCGCGCCGGTTCGCCCAGGGCAACCGGCATGCCGCCGGCGGCGCCGGCGACGAACTCACCGCGCAATTGCAGGCCTCGGCCGAGCGGGCGCTCGATACCTTCGCCAATGGCGGATTGCAGGCCATTGCGCGCTTCCTGGAGACCAACGTCGCCGCCGCCGAGCAGCAGCGCGCGGCCGACGTCGTCGTCAAGCTCCTGGGCGGGGCCATGGCCGAACTGCGCGCGGTCGAGCGGGAACGCAGCGGCCGGCCGCCGCTTCCCGCCGACGGGCCGGCCGCGGCCGAGGCGACGGCCTGGAACCAGGTTGCCGTGGCCGCGCTGTCGGACCTCTTCCTGTATCCCGCTCCGGTCGTGCTGGGGCTGAAGGATTTCCACCACGTGCAGGCCAGCGTCTTTCAAATGAGCCGGACCCCCGGTAAAAATGCGGTATACCTGGGATGCGTGCTGTTGATCCTGGGCGTGTTCTCGATGTTCTACATCCGCGAGCGCCGGGTCTGGCTGTGGGTCAAGCCGGGGAACGGCGGCCAGGGCGCGCAGACCTTGATGGCCATGACGTCCCAGCGGCGCACGCTGGACTTCAACCAGGAATTCGAGCGGCTCAAGGCGGATATCGCCGCGTTGCCGCCGCATCAGAAAGGGTAGCAAGCATGGAATTGACTTCATCCACCCGCGGGGATGCCGGCAGGCCCGCACGCCGGGGCATCGACGCCCCGCGCAAGGTCGATTGGACCGATGCCGTCTTCGCCTTGCTGCTGGCGGCCGGCGCGGCCTTCGCCTTCCAGCGGGTGGGCGGCATCATGAATTACTACGACAAGGCCATCCTCGTCGGCGCCGTCGTGGTGCTGGCGTGGCTGGGCTGGCTCTGGCGGCCGCTGCGGGCACTGATGGTGGCGGTGGCCATCAGCGGCGGCCTGGCGGTCGCGCTCTACCAGGGCGATCTGGCACGGGCGGAGCAGGCCTTCTTCCTCAAATATCTGCTGTCTTCCCAATCCGCCATCCTCTGGATGTGCTCGCTGTTCGCGCTGGCCACGGTCTGTTATTGGATAGGCTTGATCGCGCGCAGCGGCACGGCAGCCTGGCTCGGTACCGCGCTGACCTGGAGCGCCGTCTTTGCCGGGCTGACCGGCCTCCTGGTGCGCTGGCACGAAAGCTACCTGCTGAGCCCGGACATCGGCTACATCCCGGTCAGCAACCTGTACGAAGTCTTCATCCTGTTCTCGCTGATCACCGCGCTGTTCTATCTCTACTACGAGCGCCGGTACGACACGCGCAGCCTGGGCGGCTTCGTGCTGCTGGTCATCGCATCGGCCGTCGCCTTCCTGCTCTGGTACACCTTCGACCGCGGCGCGCAGCAGATCCAGCCGCTGGTGCCCGCCCTGCAAAGCTGGTGGATGAAGCTGCACGTGCCCGCCAACTTCATCGGCTACGGCACGTTCTCGCTGGCGGCCATGGTTGCGTTTGCCTATCTCGTCAAGGCCCACGGCAAGACCACCTCCTGGGTGCGGCTGGCGCCGCTGTTCGTGCTGGGCGTGCTGCTGGCGGTCGAGCCCATGGTGTTCCGCCAGAGCGGCATGCCCGCCTACTGGATGATCTACGCCGGCGTCGCCGCGCTGATCGTCGGCGGGATCCTGCTGGGCCGCCGCCAGCTCGCCGAGCGCCTGCCCGCCCTCGAGGTGCTGGACGACATCATGTACAAGGCCATCGCCGTGGGCTTCGCGTTCTTCACCGTGGCCACCGTGCTGGGCGCCCTGTGGGCGGCCGACGCCTGGGGCGCCTATTGGCAATGGGATCCCAAGGAAACCTGGGCCCTGATCGTCTGGCTCAACTACGCCGCCTGGCTGCACATGCGCCTCATCAAGGGACTGCGCGGCAACCTCGCCGCCTACTGGGCGCTGGTGGGACTGCTCGTGACCGGCTTTGCGTTCCTGGGCGTGAACATGTTCTTGTCGGGGCTGCATTCTTACGGCGAGCTGTAGGTAGTTCCCCCCCTACGCGCTGACGCGCGCCCCCCAGGGGGCGATGCGGGTGGACCGGCGGAGCCGGATCCACCGCATCCTGGGTCTAGTACCGCTTTCTTGGAATGTGGCGCCGGTGCTTCGCTGGCTGCCAGCGGTAGCAACGGTGCCGCTACCCAAGAAAACCGTGCTAGACCCAGGGCGCCGCGGATCCGGCTTTGCCGGTCCGCCAGCGCCGCCCCCTTGAGGGGGAGCGGCCGAAGGCCGCCAGGGGGTGGGCTTCCTCTTCCCTCTATCGAATCTTTTTCGACATCCCCTGTCTATACTCGGAATGCGCGGCGGGATACCCTCTGCCGTGCGCACGGACTCCTGGAGATTGCCATGCTGATACACAGGCCTTCCGATATCGTGTCTTCCGAGATCACGCCCGAGGCGGTCTACCGCGACCGGCGGCGGTTCATGCTGCAGGCCGGGCTGGCTGCGTCGGCGATGGGGCTGGCGGGGTGGAGCGACCGGCAGGCGTTCGCGCAGACGACCGGCGTGAAACTGGCGGCGCAGCGCAACGGCGCTTTCGTGGTGATGGACAAGCCGACGTCGCAGAAGGACGTCACCACCTACAACAATTTCTACGAGTTCGGCACCGACAAGGGCGATCCGTCCGATCATGCGGGCCGCTTCCGCACGTCGCCCTGGACCGTCGCCATCGAAGGCGAGGTGGGGAAACCCCAGACGCTGTCGCTCGACGACCTGCGCAAGCTGGCGCCGCTGGAAGAGCGGGTCTACCGCTTGCGCTGCGTCGAGGGCTGGTCCATGGTGATTCCGTGGATAGGCTATTCCCTCGCCGCGCTGATCCGCCGCGTGGAGCCCACCGGGAACGCGAAATTCGTCGAGTTCGTCACCGCCGTGCAGCCGGACACCATGCCCGGGTTGCGTACGCGCGTGCTCGAATGGCCCTATGTGGAAGGGCTGCGCATGGACGAGGCCATGCATCCGCTGACCTTGCTGACCTTCGGCGTGTACGGCGAAACGCTGCCCAACCAGAACGGCGCGCCGGTGCGGGTCGTCGTGCCGTGGAAGTACGGCTTCAAGTCGGGCAAGTCGCTGGTGAAGATCCGCTTTGTCGAGAAGCAGCCCATGACCAGCTGGGTCAAGGCGGCGCCCCAGGAATACGGCTTCTACGCGAACGTGAATCCCGACGTGCCCCACCCGCGCTGGAGCCAGGCGACCGAACGGCGCATCGGCGAGGACGGCCTGTTCTCTCCCAAGCGCAAGACGCTGAAGTTCAACGGTTATGCCGAACAGGTGGCGTCGCTCTATAGCGGCATGGACCTGGCCCGCAACTACTGACGTGGCCGCTCCCCCTTCCGCCGTGCCGCAGCGGTCGAGTGCGGCCCGAACCGAACCGCGCATATTCGGCCTGGCGGTGGGCCGCTTCAAGGTCCTGCTGTTCGCCGTCGCGCTGCTGCCGCTCGCGCGCTGGATCTGGCTGGCCGCCACGGACGGGCTCACGGCCAACCCGGTCGAGTTCCTGACCCGTTCCTCCGGCACCTGGACCCTGGTCGCCCTGCTTGTCACGCTCGCCGTCTCGCCGCTGCGCAATCTGCTCGGCCAGCCGGCCTTGCTGCGGGTGCGCCGCATGTGCGGCCTGTTCACGTTCTTCTACGCCTGCCTGCACTTCACCACCTACATCTGGTGGGACCAGTGGTTCGACGTCGTTTCGATCTTGCAGGATGTGGCCAAGCGGCCTTTCATTACCATGGGGTTCGCCGGTTTCCTCGGCATGGCCGCGCTTGCCGCCACCTCGACGCGAGGCTGGATGCGCCGCCTGGGGCCGCGCTGGCAAACGCTGCACAAGCTGGTCTATGTCATCGGCGTGCTCGTTTTGTTGCACTATTGGTGGCAGAAGGCCGGCAAGAATGATTTTTCCGCGGTGTTTATCTACACTCTGGTATTTGCGGGGTTGATGGGGTGGCGCCTGGTGCGCCGGCGGGCTCGCCAGCCGTAGGGCTGCCCGGCCGGGGATGCACCCCCTCCCGCTTCACGACAACAACAAGGGGTGCGTCATGAACGAAGTCACGGTCGATTCCGCCAAGCTTCAGTCCGCCAAGAATCTCACTGCCGTGGTCTATGCGTTGTACGCGCTGTCGATCATCATCGGCATCAGCAGCATCGTGGCCATCATCATCAACTACGTCAAGAAAGGCGACGTGGCCGGCACCTGGCTGGAAAGCCATTTCCGCTGGCAGATCCGGACCTTCTGGTTCGCCGTGCTGTGGGGCGTCGTGGGCGCGCTGACGGTATGGGCCTTCGTCGGCTGGGTAGTGTGGTTCGCCGGCTTCATCTGGTTCATCTACCGCATCGTCAAGGGGTGGCTGAACCTGAACGACGGCAAGCCGATGTATGCCGCGTAAGCGGCCTACCGCTTATCCCGCCTGCAAGAGCGGATTTTTCCGCGTAGGCGCCGGCGGAAACGCAAAGGCCATCGCAAATGCGCCGGTCGCCACGGCGGCCGAGCCGAGATAGAGCCAGGCGTAGTTGTTGAAATTGTCGAAAATCCATCCTCCGGCCACCGGTCCGAAGGCCATGCCCAGGCTCGATGCCATCGTGGCTGCGCCGAAGACCGTGCCCATGATGCGCGGGCCGAAGTAATCGCGCGCAAGCACCGCGTACAGCGGCATCACGCCGCCATAGGCCGCCCCGAGCAGGACGGACAGGACGTAGAAGTCTCCGATCTGGCGGGCATTGGCATAGACGCCGATTACCACGGCCTGGACGAGCAGACCTCCGATCAGCACCCGCTTGGCTCCCAGCCTGTCGGCGAGGACGCCGAGCAGCAGGCGGCCGCCGAGCCCCGACAGACCCTCCACGCTATAGATCGACACGGCGGTCATCGGTGCGATGCCGCAGAAGGTGGCGAAGCTGACGACGTGGAAGATGGGGCCGGAATGCGCGGCGCAGCACAGGAAGAACGTCAGCGCGAGCGCCACGAACTGGGGCGACTTGAGCGCCCGCCGCACGGCGGTCTCCGCTTTGGGCGGCGCCGAGCCGGCTTCCTGCGGCGACTGTGCGCCGGGCGGCCGGCGGATGAAGAGGGCGGCCGGAATCAGCAGGGCCAGCGCGGCCATTGAAATGGCGGCCATCGCATTGCGCCAGCCGTATTCCAGGATCAGCCAGCTGGCGAGCGGCGATACGGTCATGGGCGCCACGCCCATGCCGGCCGACACCAGCGAGACGGCCAGGCCGCGATGGCGTTCGAACCATGTCGTGGTCACGGCCATGAGCGGCGCGAAGAAGGCGCCCCCCGCCACACCGACGAGCACGCCGTAGGCGAGCTGGAACGCCAGGAGCGAGGTCGCCCGGCTGGCGAGGAACAGCCCCAGTCCGAGCAGCAGCGAGGCCGCCAGGACGACGGGCCGGGCGCCGATACGGTCGCTGAGCGCGCCCCACCCGAATCCCGCCGCGCCCATGGCCAGGAAGACGAAGGTCATCGCCGCCGACACGCCCGCATGCGACCAGCCGGTATCCGTCGAGATCGGCTGCAGGTAGACCGCCAGCGAAAACATCGTTCCCGCGGCCACGCAGGTGATCAGGGCGCCGGCCGCAACAATGACCCAGCCGTAGGCGGGATCGGCCTTCGTGGGGGGCGCGGCGCGGGCGCCGGTTTCTTCCGTGTTCATCGCTGGACTCCGAACAGGTATTCGAGGTAGCGGCGCAAATGATCGATACTCGCGGCGGCGGGGCCGGCCCCGCCGGCCGCCTTGGCGAGGACGAAGCCGCCCTGTATCACCGCCTGCATGTGCAATGCCAGGCTCTCGGCCGTCCAGTCGCCGGTAATGCCGTACTTGCGCTTGGCGGCCTCGATGTCGGCCGCCAGCTCCTCGGCATGGCCGAGGATGTTGCGGCCGCAGGCGGCATTGATGTCCGGGTGGGTGAGGTAGGCTTCCTGGACGATGGTGCCCGCAAAGCAGGTGAAGTCGGGCAGGTCTCCGGCCAGCAGGGCCTTGCGGAAGTCCACATAGCCGAGCAGCCGCTCGAGCGGATCGTCGGCGCGCCGATAGGGCGCGGAGGCGAACACGGCCGCCGCATGGGCCTCCCAATGGGCAACGGCCGCCAGGTAAGGAGCGCGGGGCTGGCAAGGCATAGGCGGTTTTCCCTTCGGATTATGCAAAGGGGGGATAACCAAAACACAAATTTTCCGAAGGGCGTGGGCGTAATAAAGTCGCCGCATATGGAGACCGCCATCGACTCGGGTGACCCCTGAGCGCATTGTCGATCTCTACAACGACAATGGAGGAGAACCATGCTGTCCACGAAGACCCCCGCTCGTCTCGCGGCCGCCATTGCCGCCGGCCTCGCGCTATCGGGCGCTCCCGCTCTTGCGGCCGAACAGGGCTGGCCATCGAAGCCGGTGACCATCGTGGTGCCCTATTCGGCCGGCGGCCCCACCGACGTGGTGACGCGCATGCTGGCCGTGCCCATGGGCAAGTTCCTGGGCCAGACAGTGGTGGTCGAGAACACGGTGGGCGCGGGCGGCACGATCGCGCCGGCGCGCGTTGCGCGGGCCGATCCCGACGGCTACACCATCCTGATCCACCACATGGGCATGTCGACCGCGCCAGCGTTGTACAAGGACCTCCGGTACGATCCGCTGAAGGACTTCGAGTATGTCGGCCAGGTCATCGACGTGCCGATGACGCTACTGTCGCGCAAGGAGTTTCCCGCCAACAATTTCCAGGAACTGCTGGCCTACATCCGCGAACACCAGGACAAGGTTTCGCTGGCCGACGCCGGGCAGGGCGCCGTGTCGCAGCTGTGCGGAGCGCTGTTCATGCACCAGGTCGGCGTCAGGCTCACGGTGGTTTCCTACAAGGGCGCCGGTCCGGCGATGAACGATCTCATGGGCGGCCAGGTCGACCTGTTGTGCGACCAGACGACGCAGACGGCGCCGGTCATCAAGGACGGCAAGCGCGTGAAGGTCTTCGGCGTCACCACGCCGAACCGCCTGGCCAGCATGCCAGACATTCCGACGCTGGACGAGCAAGGCCTCAAGGGATTCGACGTCAAGGTCTGGCATGGCATCTATGCGCCCAAGGGCACGCCCGCCGCGGTCGTGAAGAAGCTCAACGACGCCCTGCGGGTGGCCCTGAAGGACGAAGCCGTGAAGAAGCGGCTCGATGGCCTGAACGCCGAGATCGTGCCCGAGAGCAAGCAGACGCCCGACAGCCTGCGCGAGCACCTTGCGGCGGAGATCGCCAAATGGGACAAAGTGCTGCGGGCCGCGGGCGCGCCGAAGAACTGAGCGCCGGTGCGCGCGGCGTCAGCGCGCGAACAGTTCGCGCACGACGCCGCGCAGCCACGCCAGCCCGGGTTCCCGCGCGAAGCGCTCGTGCCAGAACTGCGAGACGTCGTAAGGCGGGAGCCGCAGCGGCGGTTCGTACATCTTGACACCCCAGGCGTCTTCGAACGTGGCGGCCAGGGTCCGCGGAATCGTCGCGATGTAGTCGGTCTGGGCGACGATCCTGCCTATGGACAGGAAATGCCCGACGCGCAGCGCGATGGACGCTCCTACCGTCCTTGACGCGAGGATGCCTTCGAGAACGGGCGCATGTCCGGTGATCGAGCCGGACGATACGACATGGCCGAGCTTGCGGAAATTGGCCATGGTCAGCCTTGCCCGGATCTCCGGGTGGTCGCGCCTCGCGATGCACGCATACCTGGCGGTGAACAGGCGGTCGGACTGCAGGCCTTCCGGGTCGAGCCGGAGATGGCCGATCGCCAGGTCCACGCTGCCGTCGGCCAGCGCTTCGCGCAGCGCCTTTCCCTGGATCTGGCTGGTCCGCAGGTGCACGCCGGGGGCCAGGGCGGAGACGCGATCGGCCAGTTCGGGCAGGAAGACCTGCTCGCTGATATCGGACATCGCCAGGGTAAACACGCGCTGCTCGGCCTCGGGCACGAAGGGCGGCGTCTGCAGCGTCTGCCGGACGATGTCCAGGGCCTTGTGCAAGGACTCGCTCAAGCGATCGGCGAAGGGCGTGGGCAGCAGTCCATGAGGCTGCCTGACGAATAGCTGGTCGCCATAGGCGTGCCGCAGCCGCGTGAGCGCGCGGCTCATCGCCGGCTGGCTCAACCCCAGTTCCCGGCCCGCGACGGTGAGGTTGCGGCTGCCGTACACCGCCAGGAAAAGCTCCAGCAGGTTGAGGTCGACTTGATGGGAGAGTCGCTTGGGCATGGAAAGAGATATACCTCTTGTGCATGTCAGACATCAGT
The DNA here is from genome assembly GCF_002188465.1 of Pigmentiphaga sp. NML080357. Lineage (GTDB taxonomy): Bacteria > Pseudomonadota > Gammaproteobacteria > Burkholderiales > Burkholderiaceae_B > Pigmentiphaga. The sequence continues at coordinate 199,548 of NZ_NINW01000025.1, forward strand.
TCATTTCATTTTACGGATTTCACGTCGATTCGTAAGATGGGTCGCGTCGATGTCAGGAGACCCCATGCACAGCAGCGCCCATTACTTGCTCCAAGGTCTTGCCGACCTGGGCATTGATTACGTCTTTTCCAACCTGGGCACCGACCACGCCTCCATCATCGAGGAGCTCGCGCGCTGGCGCGAGCAGGGGCGGCCGCATCCGCGCTTCATGCTCTGCCCGCACGAAAACGTCGCCATCCACATGGCGGCGGGCTACGCCGCGATGACCGGCCAGGGGCAGGCAGTCATGGTCCACGTGGACGCTGGCACGGCCAATGCCGCCATGGGCATGCACAATATGTTCCGTTCGCGCCTGCCTGTCATGCTGATGGCCGGCCGCGCGCCCTATACCGTGCACGGCGAGCTGCCCGGATCGCGCGACAACTACGTGCATTTCGTGCAGGATCCCTTCGACATCGCCAGCCTGGTACGCCCTTACGTGAAATGGGAGTACACCCTGTCGACCGGCATCAACGCGCGCGAAGTGGTCAGGCGCGGGCATTCGGTCATGCAGAGCGATCCGCCGGGGCCGGTCTACCTGACCCTGCCGCGAGAAGCCCTGACCGAGGAGTGGGAAGAAGCGCGCGTACGCGGATTCGGCGAGGACAAGTACGGTGCCGTCCGCGCGGGCGGCACCGATGATGAGCGGGCCGGCGAAATCGCCGACGCCCTGCTGCGGGCCGAATGGCCGATGGCCGTCACGGCCTACCTGGGCCGCAAGGCCGAAGCGGTGGAAGCGCTGGAAGAACTCGCCCTGTTGTGCGGCATACGGGTGTACGAGTTCGCGCCGAGTTTTCTCGGCATGTCGCGGGATTCGCCGTGCTTCGGCGGCTTTGACCCGGGGGCGGCGCAGGCCGACGCCGACCTGGGGCTGCTGCTCGATGTGGACGTGCCGTGGCTGCCGAAGTATGCCGCGCAGCGGCCGGACATCCGATGGCTGCACATCGACGTCGATCCGATCAAGAAGGATTTTCCGATGTGGGGATTCGCCACGGACATGCGCGTCCAGGCCGACTGCGCCACGGTCCTGCGGCAGGTGATCTCCCTGGTCAAGGAACGGGCGGACCAGGCCTTCCATGACCGGGTGCGCCGCCGCCTGGCGCAGTACGAGGCGCAGGCCCGCACGCGCGCCGATGCGCAGGCCCGGGCCGCGGCCAAGCGCGGAACCCGCGGTGCGATCTCGCCGGCCTATCTGTGCGCGCAACTCAGCGCGGGCATTTCGCAGGACGACGTCGTCATCAACGAAGCCATCCGCAACGCGCCGGCCGTGCTGGGGCACATTCGCCGTACCCGGCCCCTTTCCCTGCTGGGCACGGCGGGCGGCGGGCTGGGCTACAGCGGCGGCATGGCCCTGGGGGTCAAGCTCGCGCGGCCCGGGGCGCGCGTCATCCAGGTCGTGGGCGACGGGGGCTTTCATTTCGGCACGCCGACCTCGGTGTACGACGTCGCCCAGCGCTACCGGCTGCCGATTTTCACCGTGGTCCTGGATAACGGCGGCTGGCAGGCGGTCAAGGAAGCCGTGCTGCGGGTTCACCCGGACGGCGCCGCCGCCGGCAGCAACGAATTCCATGCGCGCCTGGAAGGCGAGTCGCGCCGTTTCGACATGATCGCCCAGGCCTTCGGCGCCCACGGCGAGCGCGTCGAGGACCCCGACGAGGTGCCCGCGGCCATCGCCCGCTGCCTGCGCGCCGTCGACGAGGGCAGGGCCGCGGTCCTGCACGCGTGCATCGGCGGCATATAGCGGCCCTACGCAGGCGCCGGATCGCGCCCGCGAGAAGGCGCGCACGGCGATGCCAACAAAGAAGGACTACGAGTCCCGAGGAGGAAGACAGCATGCAAGTACGTCGCATCTTCAGAATGGCGGCAATGGCGTTCGTCCTGGCGCAGGCGGTGCCGCTCGCGGCCGCCCAGGCCGCGGAAGACCAGTATCCGGCCCGCCCCATCACCATCGTCGTGGGCTACGCGGCGGGAGGCGGCAACGATATCCTGGCGCGCATCGTGGCCGAGGAAATGTCCAAGGGACTCAAGCAACCCGTCATCGTGGAAAACCGGCCCGGGGTCGCTTCCATCGTGGGGGCGGGATACGTGGCCAAGGCCAAGCCTGATGGCTACACCCTGTTCTGGGGCGCAAGCGGCCCGATATCGTTCAATCCGGCGCTTTACGCCAAGCTGCCCTACAAGGTCGAGGATTTCACGCCGGTGACCCTGACCGCCACGTTTCCTCTGGTGCTGGTGGCCGACGCCTCGCTGCCGATCAGGACGGTGGCGGATCTGGTGGCCTATTCCAAGCAGCATCCGGACAAGGCCAACTACGGCTCGAGCGCCGCGTCGTTCCAGCTCGTCACCGAGCTGTTCAACGGCAAGACCGGCGCGCGCTTCGCGCATATTCCATACAAGGGCAGCAACGAGTCGATACAGGCGGTCATGGCCGGCAACGTCACCATGGCCATCACCGATCCCACGCCGGCCACGATAGGACTGCAGAGCAAGCGGATCCGCGCGCTGGCGGTGACCTCCTCGCGGCGTACCGAATTGCTGCCCGAGGTGCCGACCCTGAAGGAATCCGGCATCGACCTGGACGTCGAGCTGTGGAGCGGGCTGCTGGCGCCGGCCGGCACCCCGGCGTCCGTCGTCCAGGCCTTGCAGAAGGAAGTGGCGCGGGTCGTGGCGTTGCCGGAAGTCAGAAAGAAGATGGCGGCGCTGGGATGCCTCGCCAAGGCCAGTTCGCCCGAGGAGTTCCAGCGCCTCATCCAGTCGGAAGTGCCGTTCTGGACCAAGGTCGCGCGCGAAAACAACATCAAGATGGACTAGCGGCCCGGAGAAAGACCATGCAGATCACGCGTATCGCGGCCGTGCCGGTCAAGATGCCGGTCCAGGTCGACATCGCGGGGACGGGCGGCGTCGAGCAGACCATCCGGGCGTGCCTGGTGCGGGTCGAGACCTCGGCCGGGCTATGCGGCCACGGGCTGACTTCCATTACCGACGAGAAGGTCGTCGCCGCCGCGGTGAACGACGTGGCGGGGCCGGCCCTGGTCGGCGAAGATCCGATGAACCATGAGGCGCTGTGGGACCGGCTCTATTGGCTGCTCTGCCCGCGGGGCCAGACAGGTTACGCCTCGCACGCCATTGCCGCGCTGGACATCGCGTTCTGGGACATCAAGGGGAAGGCGCTGGGGCAGCCGGTCTGGCGGCTGCTGGGCGGCGCGCGCGCCCGGGTGCCCGTCTACGCGACGTTCGGTTTCGATTTCCTGGACCGGGGGATGCTCGCGCAAGCGGCTGCCGTCCTGAGCGGTCAAGGCTATCGCCACCTGAAGATGGTGGTCGGACACCAGGCGCTGCAGCGGCGGGACCGGGGCGGCCCGTCCCTGGACGAAATCATCGCCGAGGACGAGCGGCGCGTGCGCGCCGTCCGCGAGGCGGTGGGCGACGCCGCCGAGATCTATATCGATGCCAACTGCAGCCTCGATGCGTTCCATGCCCAGAGACTGGCCTCGAGGTTGTCGGATTGCCGCATCGCCTTCTTCGAAGAGCCGGTCACGCACAACGACATTCCGGCCATGGCCGACCTGCGGCAGCGGTGCGGGATCGCCGTGGCCGCCGGGCAGAACGAAGGCCTGGCGTTCCGCTTTCGAGACATGCTGGTCCATCGCGCCGTGGATTTCATCCAGCCCAACGTGGTGATCGGCGGAGGCTATACCCAATGCGTCCGCATCGCGGGGCTCGCCAGCGCCTTCAATGTCCCCATTACCAACGGCGGCGCTTTCCCGCTGCACAACATGCACTTGCATGCCGGCCTCGCCAACGGCGGGAAGGTCGAATGGCACCTGCCGACCGTGGCGCTGATGCACAGGCTCTTCGACGGGTTTCCCGAGCCCTCGGCCGGATGGCTGGACCTGCCGCAGGCGCCGGGCCTGGGCTTCGAGCCGAACGGGGAAACGCAGGAGCGGTTTCGCGGCTGAGCGAGGCCGCGCGACCGGCAATGAATGCTTCACGCGCACGAGGAGGCGATATGAGGCTTGCCTGTTTGATGTTGGGAAGCGCGGCCCTGTCCATGGCCGCGGCACCACCGGCCGGCGCGCAGGATGCCTGGACCACGCAGCCGATCAGGCTGGTCGTCCCGGCCTCGGCCGGAGGGTCCATGGATCAGATGGTCCGGCCCCTTGCCGCGGTGATGAGCCGGCTGTCGGGCCAGACTTTCATCGTCGACAATCGCAGCGGCGGGGCGGGCGTGCTGGCGCGGGAGTTCGTGGCCGGCGCGCCGCCGGACGGCACGGTGTTCCTGCTCGGCAGTGTCCATGAATTGACTCGCCTGGCGCTGACGCCCAATCTTCCCCATCCGCTGACCGGCCCGGATTTCGTCCCCATGGCGAAAATCGCCACGATGCCCAACCTCGTCGTCGTCAAGGCCGGAGGCGGCCTGGACGACATTGCGGAGCTCGTCGCCAAGGGCAAGCAGGGTTCCAAGGGCATCAGCTACGGCGTAGGCAGCATCGGCAACCTGCAGCACCTGGCCGGCATCACGTTCGCGCAAAGCGCCGGCGCCCATATGGTGGCCATCCCCTACAAGGGCAGCGCGCCGGCGCTCAAGGACCTGGCGGGCGGCCAGATCGACGTGCTGTTCGATACCATGCCCGCCGCCTCGACCTTCGTCCGCGAAGGCCGGCTGCGCGCGCTAGCCGTGACGTCGGCCAGTCGCTCGCCCTTGTTTCCCGACGTGCCGACCCTCAAGGAGCTTGGCTTCCCGCGCATGGTCCTGGGAACCTGGTATGGCGTGTTCGCGCCGTCCAAGCTGCCGCGGGACATCGCCGACGCCGTCATGGACCTGCTCAACCGAGCGTTGATGGACCCCGAGATCCAGCGCATGTGGCCGGAATGGGGAAGCGAGAAGCCGACTCGGCAATCCCGGGCGGAGTTCGCGGAATTCGTCCGGGACGAGGCCCGGCGCTGGCAGGACGCGGTGAGCCAGAGCGGTATCAAGGTGGAATAGGAAACGCGCCGTCCATGCTTGCACTGGCCGATTTCGAACGCGCCGCCAGAAGAAGGCTGCCTCGCTGCATTTTCGGTTTTGCCGCGCATGGCTCTGAAGACGAGCGGTCCCTGCGCGCCAATGACGAGGCGCTGGCCGAGATGGGGCTGGTCCCGCGCGTGCTGGTCGACGTGGCGTCGAGATCCACGAGCTGCGACTTGTGGGGACGCACATACAGCGCGCCGTTCGGCATCGCGCCCATGGGCGGCGCCGCACTGTTCGCCTATCGGGCCGACCAGGCGCTGGCGCAGGCTGCCGCCGCCGAGAGCGTGCCGTTCGTCCTGAGCGCGGCCTCGTCCGTTCCGCTGGAAGAGATCGCGCGGCGGGCACCGCATGCGTGGTACCAGGCCTATCTCGCCGGCGATCGCGGCCGCATCGAGGCGTTGTTGCATCGCCTCGAGCGCGCCGGCATCGGCACCCTGGTCGTGACCGGCGACGTCCCCGTGGCCGCCAATCGCGAGAACGACCTGCGCCTGGGGTTCGGCATTCCGGTCAGCGTGCGTCCCCGGTTGCTGGCCGACGTCCTGGCCCATCCGCGGTGGCTGGCAAGTGTCGCGCTGCGAACTGTGTTGCGGGACGGCGTCCCGTACTTCGAGAATTTCGGCGCCCAGCGCGGCGGCCCCATCATCGACGCGCCGGGCCCGCAGCTGCGTGCCGGCCGGGATCGCTTCACCTGGGAGCACTTCCGATTCATCAGGGACCGCTGGAGGGGCAGGCTCGTGCTCAAGGGGGTCCTGCATGAAACGGATGCCAGGATGGCGCTGGATGCCGGCGCCGATGGGCTCATCCTCTCGAACCACGGGGGCAGGCAGCTCGACGGCGCCGTCTCGCCTTTGCGCGTGTTGCCACGCCTTGCCGCGCTGCGCGGGCAGGCCAGGCTGATCGTGGACGGGGGATTCCGGCGCGGCACCGACGTCATCAAGGCGCTGGCGCTGGGGGCCGATTTCGTGCTGGTCGGCCGTCCCTTCCTGTATGCCGCCGCGGTCGGCGCCCAGGCCGGCGTGCAGGCCGCGATCGGACTCCTGCGGCAGGAGATCGACCGCGACATGGCGCTGCTTGGCGTGACCGCCGTCTCCGGCATCGACGCCTCCCTGCTTTCCCCCGCAGAAAAACCGGAACCGCTCCGCGGCCTCGCGCCCCTTATGGGTCACGGCGGCAGCGGCCGATAGCGACTATTCCCCATGGAGCCAACATCACGACCTACCATTCCCGACTGATCATCGACGGCGCGGCGCGCACCCACCTCCGCCAATATCTGCCCACCCCCATAACTACTCTGCACCGGCTCCTGCCCCCCCAACCGCATCTTCACCGCGCAATACTTGAACTCCGGAATCTTCCCAAACGGATCCAGCGCCGGATTCGTCAGCTTGTTGATCGCCGCCTCGTAATAGCAGAACGGCACGAACACCGCTCCCCGCGGCGTCCCCTCGTCCGCCCGCGCATACAACGACACCCCGCCGCGCCGCGACTCCAGCGTCACCACATCCCCCGGCTTGCCGCCCAGCTCCGCCAGGTCCAGAGGATGCACCAGCGCCACCGGATCCGGCTCGATCGCATCCAGCACCGACGCCCGCCGGGTCATGCTGCCCGTGTGCCAGTGCTCCAGCTGGCGCCCCGTGATCAGCACCGTCGGATACTCCGCATCCGGTTTCTCCGCCGCCGGAATGATGTCCGCCGGAACGAAACGCGCGCGACCCGTCTCCGTCGGAAAACTCGTCGTAAAGACGACCGGATCGCCAGGGTCGCCTTCCGCCACGCAGGGGTAGGTCACCGCATGCTCGGCCTGCAGCCGCTCCCACGTGATGCCGCCTATGCTCGGCATCGAACGGCGCATCTCGTCGAACACCTCCGACACATCGCGATAATTCCAGTCCAGCCCCATCCGGGCCGCGATCTGCTGGATGATCCACAGGTCCTGGCGCGCATCGCCCGGCGGCTCCAGGGCCTGGCGGCCCATCTGCACCAGCCGGTCGGTATTGGTGAACGTGCCCGTCTTCTCCGGGAAGGCCGACGCCGGCAGGATGACATCGGCCAGATAGGCCGTCTCCGTGAGGAAGATATCCTGCACCACCAGATGGTCCAGCGCCGCCAGCGCTTCGCGCGCGTGATTGGCGTCGGGGTCGGACATGGCGGGGTTCTCGCCCATGATGTACATGCCACGCACCGTGCCGGCCTTGATCGCATGCATTACCTCGACCACCGTCAGGCCCGGCTGGGCATCCAGCGGCATGCCCCACAGCTGCTCGAATTTCTCGCGGGCGGCCGCATTGTCCACGCGCTGGTAGTCCGGATACATCATCGGAATCAGCCCCGCGTCGGAGGCTCCCTGCACGTTGTTCTGCCCGCGCAGCGGATGCAGGCCCGTGCCGGGGCGTCCGATCTGGCCCGTCATCAGCGCCAGCGCGATCAGGCAGCGGGCGTTGTCGGTGCCGTGCACGTGCTGCGATACGCCCATGCCCCACAGGATCATCGAGCCCCTGGACGTCGCGTACAGGCGCGCCACCTCGCGGATGGTATCGGCGTCGATGCCGCAGATCGGCGCCATCCGCTCCGGGCTGTAGCCTTCCACGTTCTCGCGCAGCTCCTCGTAGCCGATGGTCCGGCTGGCGATGAAGTCCTCGTCCACCAGCCCTTCGTGCACGATCACGTGCATCATCGCGTTCAGCAGCGCGACGTCGGTGTCCGGCTTGAACTGCAGGAAACGGTAGGCCTGCCGCGCCAGGTCGGAGCGGCGCGGGTCTGCCACGATGAGCTTGGTGCCCTGCTTGACCGCGTTCTTGATCCAGCTGGCCGCCACCGGGTGGTTCACGGTGGGATTGGCCCCGATCACGATCACCACCTCGGCCTTGTTCACGTCCATCACGGGATTGGACACCGCGCCCGAGCCTATGCCTTCCAGCAGCGCCGCAACCGAGGACGCATGGCACAGCCTCGTGCAGTGGTCGACGTTGTTGCTGCCGAAGCCCGTGCGCACCAGCTTCTGGAACAGGTACGCTTCCTCGTTGCTGCCTTTGGCCGATCCGAAGCCCGCGAGCGCGCGCTTGCCATAGGTGTCGCGGATCGCGCGCAGGCGGGAGCCGACCAGCTCCAGCGCCTCGTCCCACGTGGCCTCGCGAAAGACGTCCATGACCCGCTCCGGGTCCATGACAGCGTCGCCACGCTTGGGCGCGTCGGGCCGGCGGATCAGCGGGCGGGTGAGGCGCTGCGGATGGTGCGCGTAGTCGAAGCCGTAGCGGCCTTTCACGCACAGGCGCTTGTGGTTGGCCGGCCCGTCGCGCCCTTCCACATAGAGAATGCGATTGTCCTTGACGTGATAGGTCAGCTGGCAGCCCACGCCGCAATAAGGACAGACCGACTCGACCTGCCGGTCGGGCTCGGCCAGCGCCGCCTCGCGCGCCGGCATCAGCGCGCCGGTGGGACAGGCCTGCACGCATTCGCCGCAGGCGACGCAGGTCGAGGCGCCCATGGCGTCGTCCATGTCGAACACGATTTTGGCGTGGTCGCCCCGGTAGGCGAGCCCGATGACGTCGTTGACCTGCTCGTCGCGGCAGGCCCGCAGGCAGCGCGTGCATTGGATGCAGGCGTCGAGGTTGACGGCGATGGCGGGGTGCGAGGCATCGGCCCGCACCTGCGCGCGCGGCGCGAATCGCGGCTTGCCCACGCCCAGCTTGCCCGCCCAGTGGTCGACTTCGTTGTGCCGGGTGTACGAGGCCTCGGGCATGTCGGACTGCAGCAGCTCGAGCACCATCTTCTGCGCCTTCAGGGCACGCTCGCTATCCGTCCTGACCGCCATGCCGTTGCGCGGCGCGCGGCAGCACGAAGGCGCCAATACGCGCTCGCCGTCGATCTCGACGACGCAGGCGCGACAGTTGCCGGCGGTCTCCAGGCCTTCTGCATAGCAAAGATGGGGGATCTCGATCCCCATCCGCGCGGCGACCTGGATCAGGGTTTCATTCTCGGCGGCGCTGACCTCCAGGCCATTGAGCGTGAAGGTGACGGTGGCCGGTTCGAGACCGAGTTCGCGACGGTTGACGGTATTCATTTCAGTTATCCATGTGCGCTGCGATCACAGTGCGCGGCCCGGCGACCCAGGGCATAGCGGATCCGGCCCCGCCGGTCCGCGGGTGGCGTCTCCCGCGGGGGAGCGTAACTCCTGGGGGAAATACTTGACGACGCAGTCCACGGGGTTGGGGGCTGCCTGCCCCAGCCCGCATATGGACGCATCCCGCATGACGGCGGACAGTTCCTGCAACAGGTCGATGTCCCACTGGGGCTTCTGGATCAGGTCCAGGGCCTTGGCGGTACCGACCCGGCACGGCGTGCACTGGCCACAGGACTCGTCCTTGAAGAAGCGCATCAGGTTGCGCGCCGCGCCGACGGCCGTATCGTGGCGGGACAGCACCATGACCGCCGCCGACCCGATGAAGCAGCCGTAGGGCTGCAGCGTATCGAAATCCAGCGGGATGTCGTTCATCGATGCGGGCAGGATGCCGCCCGACGCGCCTCCGGGCAGATAGGCATAGAACTCATGGCCATCCTGCATGCCGCCGCAGTATTCGTCGATCAACTCCTGGATCGTGATGCCCGCCGGCGCAAGGTGGACGCCGGGCTTGCGCACCCGCCCCGATACCGAGAACGAGCGCAGGCCCTTGCGGCCGCGGCGACCCTGCGAAGCGAACCAGGCTCCGCCTTTTTCGAGGATGTCGCGCACCCAGTGCAAGGTCTCGAAGTTGTGCTCCAGCGTGGGCCGGCCGAACAGCCCGACCTGGGCGACGTAGGGCGGCCGCAGGCGGGGCATGCCGCGCTTGCCTTCGATGGATTCGATCATGGCCGATTCTTCGCCGCAGATGTAGGCGCCCGCGCCGCGGCGCAGCTCGATGGCCGGGAGCCCGGGGGCGGGCGGGTCGGCGCGCAGGCGCTGAAGCTCGGTTTCCATGATGGCGCGGCAGCCGGGATACTCGTCGCGCAGGTAGATATAGACGGTCTGCGCTTCTACCGCCCAGGCGGCGATCAGCAGGCCTTCCAGGTGGCGATGCGGATCGCGTTCGAGGTAGTAGCGGTCCTTGAAGGTGCCGGGTTCGCCCTCGTCGACGTTGACCGCCACCAGGCGCGGCCCAGGTTCGGCGCGCACCGCGCGCCATTTGCGTCCGGCCGGAAAGCCGGCTCCGCCCAGGCCGCGCAGGCCCGAGTCCTCGAGCGCGGCGAGCACGGACTCGACGTCGCGCTGCCCGCTCGCGCATTCCCGCAGCAGCCGGTAGCCGCCTTGCGCGACATAGGCCGCATAGTCGATGTAGGGGCCGGGGACCTCGCGGGTCTCGCCTTTCTCCACCGCCGCCCTGACCGCGTCCGGGGTGGCGCCGGAAACGGGGCGTTGTCCCACCATCGCGACCGGCGCCTGCTCGCAGCGGCCCACGCACGGCGCCTGCAGCACGCGCACGTCGGCGCCCAGCACCTGCGGCAGGCGTTCCAGCAGCGGCTGGGCACCTGCGATCTCACAGGACAGGCTGGTACAGACCCGCACCGTGAGCGGCGCGGTGCCGGCCACCGTCTGGCCGTCGTCCCGAACCACCTCGAAGTGATGGTAGAAGGAGGCCACCTCGTAGACTTCGGCCTGCGCCATGCGCAGTTCCTGCGCCAGGGCGGCCAGATGGCGCGTGCCCAGTTGGCCGTAGCGGTCGTTGATACGGTGCAGATGCTCGATCAGGAGATCCCGCCGCCGGGGCGCGTCCCCCAGCAGGGTGCGCACCTCGGCCAGCGCGGCCGGGTCGACGCGGCGGCCTTTGGGTTGTTGGCGCTTGCGTTCGCGCGTGGGCGGCGCCGCCACGATGGGGATGACTTTCTGTTCCATGGGATCCGGGCCGTGCGTCGCGAGAGGCGGAAACGGCTAATATATGTAATTCAGAACATATTTATGTCGTTATGCAGCCCACTCTAACAAAGAAACCCGCGGGGAAAAATATGTCCAGGATTGCATAATGTTCAAGATCGCCATCCAGCCCGGCTGGCAGATCCAGGGGACCGATGCGTCCGCCGGTCCCGCCTTCGATACGGCGCTGTTGCTGCGGCTCCTGGCGGGCATACGCGCTTCCGGATCGATCGCCGCCGCCGGCCGCCTGGAAGGTTTGTCGTACCGTCACGTATGGGGGCTGCTGCGCAGCGCCGAGGAACTCTTCGGCACCCCGTTGCTGGAAAAGCAGCCCGGCCGCGGCACGCAGCTCAGCCATCTCGGCATGGTGCTGCTATTGGCCGAAGACCGCATACGCGCCCGCTTGTCGCCCACGCTCGACAGCCTGGCCTCCGAGCTGGAGGCCGAGATCCGCAAGGCCGTGGCGCCGGACCGGGCGCCTTTGCGCCTGTACGCCAGTCACGGCTTCGCGGTCGCCGCGCTGGTGGACTGGATCAATGCGGCCAACATGCCGGTGGAGCTGCGCTACCGCAACAGCACCGAGGCGGTGGCCGCGCTGGCGCGGGGCGAATGCGACCTGGCCGGCTTCCACGTGCCGCTCGGGGAGTTCCAGGGCGAGGCCGTGCGCCAGTATTCGCAATGGCTGGATCCTAGCAAGCACGTGCTGGTCCAGCTCGCCCTGCGTGCCCAGGGTCTATGCGTGGCGTCGGGCAACCCCAAGCGCATCGTGGAGCTGGCCGACCTGGTCCGGCCCGGCGTGCGCTTCGTCAACCGCCAGGCGGGCTCGGGCACGCGGATGCTGCTGGAATTGATGCTGGGGCGCGACCGGGTGCTGCCGCAGGACATCAACGGTTTCGACAGCACCGAGTTCACCCATGCGGCGGTGGCGGCCTACATCGCCAGCGACATGGCGGATGTCGGCTTCGGGATCGAGACCGCCGCGCGGCGGTTCGGCCTGGATTTCGTCCCCCTGGTGACCGAGCGGTACTTCTTCGCGGTGGAGCAGGGGCCGCTCAAGGCGCGCAGGCTGGACGAAGTGCTTACCATCCTGCGGTCGCCCGGATTCGTCCAGCGGCTGGAGGCCCTGCCTGGCTACGAGCCGGTCAGGACGGGTGAAGTGCTGACTCTGGCACAGGCATTCGGCCCCGCCGCGCTGGGCGTTCAGCCTTCTTGACCGGAAGTCGCCGTCTTGCGCGCGCGGCTGCGCGGGGCGGCCTTTCGTGCCGTCTTGCGTGCCGCCTTCTTGGCGGGCGCGGCGGCTGTTTCTTGGGGGGAGGGGGGCGTCTCGCCGCCGCTGGCGGCCACGGGCTCCAGCGCTGCCGGGGCCTCGACCGGCTCGGACGGCGCTTCGGCGGTCTCGGCGGTTTCCCGTGTGCGCCGCGCGGCGCTCTTGCCCGAGGCGCGGGTGCCGCGCCGCTTGTCTCCCCGCGCGGCAGCCGGGGCGGCGGCCTCGGTCCCGGCAGCGGGTGGCTCCGCGGGCGCGGTCACCGGCTTTGCAGCCGGGGTGTCGACGAGCGCGGGTTCGCCGCCGCCGTTGCTCCGATAGACGTAGGCCCCTGACTTGTCGTCGCGGCCGAATTCCAGCAGCCCCTTGGCCTGGGCGGCTTCCAGCAGGTTGCCGAAGGCGCGGAAGCCATAGTAGGACTCGTTGAAATCCGGCCGCCGCCGCTTGATCGCCTCTTTCAGCACGGAGGCCCAGATCTTGCCGGTGTCGCCACGTTCGGAGACCAGCGCGTCGAGGGTTTCCACGGCCAGCGCAATGCCTTTGTCGCGCCGGGACTCCAGCTCGTCCTTGCGGTGCTTGTCTTCGTCGTGCGGCCGCCGGTTGGCCGACGGCGTCCCGCGCGTCTCGCGCCGGGCGGCCTGCTGGGTTTCCCGCACCAGGTCGTCGTAGAAAATGAATTCGTCGCAATTGGCGATCAGCAGGTCGGAAGTGGACTGTTTCACGCCCAGGCCGATGACCTGCTTGGCGTTCTCGCGCAGCTTGGAGACGAGGGGCGAGAAATCGGAGTCGCCGCTGATGATGACGAAGGTGTTGACGTGCGATTTCGTATAGCAGAGATCCAGCGCGTCGACGACGAGGCGGATGTCGGCCGAGTTCTTGCCCGACTGGCGCACGTGCGGGATGTCGATCAGCTCGAAATTGGCCTCGTGCATGGTGGCCTTGAAGCCTTTGTAGCGTTCCCAGTCGCAATAGGCCTTCTTGACGACGATGCTGCCCTTGAGCAGGAGGCGTTCGAGCACGAGCTTGATGTCGAATCGCTCGTACTTGGCGTCGCGCACGCCCAGCGCCACGTTTTCGAAATCGCAGAACAGCGCCATGCTGACGTTGTCCGGGGTAGTGTTCATGGGGCGGTGCTCCGGTCGTGCGGCGGCGGGCCGGCTGCCCGCCATGAAGATGGGATGATACCGGTTCCAGGCGTCCCGGCGCCGCCTCGTGGCGAGCCGGCGTCCGCGGGGCAGGCGCAATGGCCCTGCTGGCGGAATTGGTACATGCGCGCGACAACCTCGATCCTTTACACTCGTTCTCCGCCGGCGGGACCGCCGCCATTTCCCTTCACTCCCCCGCCGGCGCGCCTACTACGCCATGCAGCCAGTCTCGACTCGACCACCGCTTGCCGGCGAGGCGCCCGCCATCGTTGCCATATCGGGCCTCGCCAAGACCTACGCCAACGGCTTTCACGCGCTAAAAGGCGTGGACCTGCAGATACGCAAAGGGGAAATCTTCGCCCTGCTCGGCCCCAACGGCGCGGGCAAGACCACCCTGATCAGCATCGTCTGTGGCCTGTCCCGGCCGACCGCCGGCACTGTGCTGGTGGACGGCTACGACATCGCGCGCGACTATCGCGCGGCCCGCTCGCGCATCGGCCTGGTGCCGCAGGAACTGGCCACCGATGCGTTCGAGACCGTCTGGGCCACGGTCAGCTTCAGCCGCGGCCTGTTCGGGTTCCCGGCCAAGCCGGCCCATATCGAGAGCGTACTGCGCGACCTGTCGCTCTGGGACAAACGCAACGCCAAGATCATGACCCTCTCGGGAGGGATGAAGCGGCGCGTGCTCATTGCCAAGGCGCTGGCGCACGAGCCCAAGGTGCTGTTCCTCGACGAGCCGACCGCGGGCGTGGACGTCGAACTCAGGCGGGACATGTGGAAGATGGTGCGCCGCCTGCGCGACGAGGGCATGACCATCATCCTGACCACCCACTACATCGAGGAAGCCGAGGACATGGCCGATCGGATCGGCGTCATCAACAAGGGCGAACTCGTGCTGGTCGAGGAAAAACGCGCGCTGATGCGCAAGCTCGGCAAGAAGCAGCTGACGCTGCAATTGCAGGCCCCGCTCGCCTCCCTGCCGCCGGCCCTGGCCGGCTATGGCCTGGAACTGGCCGACGGCGGGAACGCGCTGGTCTATACCTTCGACACACAGGGCGAGGCCACCGGCATCGCCTCCCTCATGCGGGCCCTGAACGAACAGGGCATCGATTTCAAGGATCTCCATTCCAGCGAGAGCTCGCTGGAGGACATTTTCGTAAGCCTGGTCCAGGAGCAAGCATCATGAATTTTCATGCGATCCGGGCGATCTACCGGTTCGAGATGGCGCGCACTTTCCGCACGCTGACCCAGAGCATCGCCTCGCCGGTACTGTCCACCTCGCTGTATTTCATCGTATTCGGCACGGCCATCGGGTCCCGCATGGGCGAGATCGGCGGCGTCAGCTATGGCGCGTTCATCATCCCCGGGCTGATCATGATGTCGCTGCTCAACGAGAGCATCTCCAATGCCTCGTTCGGCATCTATCTGCCCAAGTGGACCGGTACCATCTACGAGCTGCTGTCGGCGCCGGTCTCGCCGGTGGAGGCCGTGATCGGCTACGTCGGCGCGGCGGCCACCAAGTCGATCATGCTGGGCACGCTGATCCTCGTCACGGCCCGCATCTTCGTGCCCTACCACATCGAGCATCCGGTCTGGATGGTGGGCTTCCTCGTGCTGACCGCGGTCACGTTCAGCCTGTTCGGCTTCATCATCGGCCTGTGGGCGGACGATTTCCAGAAACTGCAGATCATCCCGCTGATGGTCGTCACGCCGCTGACCTTCCTGGGCGGGGCGTTCTATTCGATCAGCATGCTGCCGCCGATCTGGCAGAAGATCACGCTGGCCAACCCCGTGGTGTATCTGATCAGCGGATTCCGCTGGAGCTTCTATGGCCAGTCCGACGTCAACGTGGTCGTGAGCCTGGGCATGACGCTCGGCTTCCTGGCCGTCTGCCTGGGTATCGTGACCTGGATATTCCGCACCGGCTACAAGATGAAAACGTAGGCGGACTGCGCCGCGCCGGTGCGTATGGACCGCCATTGGTGCGGACGGGGCGCAACCGGCGTGCATGACGGGTGCCAACCCGCTCCCAGGATCGGCTTGGCATTTTTTATGCTTGCAAGCCGGCTACCGCAACCAAATTATTGAATCAGTCAATTATTTAGGAAACAGTCGTGGCGATTGCCGTAAACCCTAATTCATCGATAAATTAATTACTTGTTTAATTAATCGAAGAACAGCCGGACGTCTGCGGCGTCCGCGCCACGGCAAGCCATCAGCGGTTGGCACTGCTTCATCCGAAACCTTTGCGAGAGGTCGCTATGCGTAAGTTGTCTTGTGCGTTGTTGCTGGTGGGAGCGGTCGGCGGAGCATCGTCCGCGGCGTGGGCGCAGGAAACCATCAAGATCGGCGTCATCCAGCCCTTGACCGGCTCGGTGGCGTACAACGGGTTGACCTACGTCAACGGCGCCAAGCTGGCGGTCGAGCGCCGAAACGCGGCCGGCGGCGTGCTGGGCAAGAAGGTCGAGCTCGTCATCGAGGACGGGCAGTGTCGTCCGGCCAATTCCGTGAACGCGGCCGAGAAGCTCATCGTGCGCGACAAGGTCGTGGCGCTGACCGGCGCGTTCTGCAGTTCGGCCACCGCCGCCGTCATGCCGGTGGCGGAGAAATACAAGCTGCCCATGCTGTCCGGCGTATCGTCCAAAGCCGACCTGACGGAAAAGGGGCTGCAGTACTTCTTCCGTTCGGCGGAAACCGACCGGCTGATGTCCAAGACCTTCAGCAAGATCCTGGCCCAGAAGCTGCAGCTCAAGACGGTAGCCTACATCGGCGTGAACGACGACTGGGGACGCGGCAGCGTGGAGGACTTCTCCAAGGACCTCGGCGCGCTCGGCGTCAAGACGGTGATGAAGGAGTACTTCGACCATGGCGCCACCGACTTCTACACTTTGCTGACCCGGCTTCGGGCGGCCAAGCCCGACGGCGTGTTCGTCGCGGCCGAGACCCAGGACGGTTCCATCCTCGTCAAGCAGTTCAAGGAATTCGGCATCCAGACCAAGATCTTCGGCGTGGGATCGTGGGCGACGGCCGACTTCATCGGCCTGACCGGCGAAGCCTCGGAAGGCATCTATGCGGCCGTGCCGTATGCGTCCAGCATGCCGGGCGAGCGCAACCAGTCCTTCGTCCAGTACTACAGCGCCGCCTACAAGGAAAAACCGGGCAAGTACGGCGCCGCCGGCTACAACGCGCTGAACATCGTGATGGAGGCGATCGCCCGGGCCGGCAACACCCAGGCCGACGCCATCCGCGATGCGCTGCGCAAGACCGACTACGCCGCGCCCAACGGCCATTTCAAGTTCACCGAGAAGGGCGAGGGCTATGGCTTCGACGTGGTGCTCGTGCAGATACAGAACCGCGAACCCAAGGTGGTGGCGCAAGCCCCCACGGAAAAGCCTTGATTCGTCCCGTCGGACGCTGAGTCGGGAGAAACGATGGATTTGCTGCCACAGTTCTTGGCCAACGGATTGGTGATCGGGTCGTTCTACGCGCTGTCCGCGTTGGGACTCACGCTCATCCTCGGCTTGATGCGGGTCGTCAACTTTGCCCATGGCGAGCTTTACATGCTCGGGGGCGTCATGGGCTGGTGGGTCACGAACGCGCTCGGTCTGGATTTCCTGACCGGCCTCGCCCTGGTGGCCCTGGTGATGGGCGTGTTCGGATGGCTCGTCGACCGCGTGCTGATCGAACGCATCCGCGGCCAGGGCGAGGAGCCGGGCATCCTCCTGACCATAGGCCTGTCCATTTTCCTGGCCAATACCGCGCTGCTGGTGGTCGGTACCGCGCCGCTCAAGGTGGAGGGGCCCGTATCGAGCGGGCCGGTGTTCCTCGGGCCCATCGTGGTCACCAAGATCCGGCTGTTCGCGGTCGCGGTCTGCGCCGTGCTCATCGTGGCGGCGTACCTGCTGATCCAGAAGACCCGGCTCGGCCGGGCGATGCGGGCCACGTTCCAGGACCCCATGGCCGCCCAGCTGGCCGGGATCAAGACCGCCAACGTCTATGCGTGCACGTTCGCGCTCGGGACGATTATTGCCTCGCTGGCGGGGATGCTCCTGGGGTCCATCTACTCGGCGCAGGTGTCGGTGGGAGGTCTGGTCAGCATGAAAGCCTTCGTGGTGGTGATACTGGGCGGCATGGGAAGCTTCGCGGGGGCAGTGGTCGGCGGACTGGTGCTGGGCATTGCCGAGGCGCTGTGGGGCGGCTATGTGGCCACGGGGTGGGTCGACATCATCGGCTTCGCCATCGTCATTCTTACTCTGGTGTTCCGGCCCTACGGCCTGTTCTCCAAACGCGCCGAGAGAGCCTGATCATGCAATTCGAACGCAATGCCATCCTGGGCGCGCTGCTGGCCGCCGCGCTGCTGCCGCTGGCGGTCCACGACCAGTACCTGCTGCACGTGGCCATCATGGTGCTGTTCTATGCCGTGCTGGCCACCAGCCTGAACTTGGTTGTGGGCTATGTGGGCGAGTTCTCGCTCGGCCACACCGCCTTCCTGGGCACCGGCGCCTACGCCGCGGCCCTGCTGTCCACCAAGCTCGGCTGGCCGATGTGGGCGACCATCCCGGCCGCCGGCGCGCTGGCGGCGGCCATGGGCCTCTTGATCGGCAGCATCACGCTGCGGCTGCAGGGTCCGTTCTTCGTCATCGTGACCTTGTCGTTCGCCGAGGTGCTGCGCCTAGTCGCCGACAATTGGGTCGCCTTCACCAACGGCCCCATGGGAATCGCCGGCGTGCCGCAGCCGGCGTGGCTGGCCGAGGCCGGCAACCTGGCCACCAAGCAGTTCTATTTCTACCTGGCGTGGGGCGTGCTGGCGATTTCGCTCTATCTCGCGTTCCGCTTCGTTTATTCCAACGCCGGGCGCGCCGCCGTGGCCGTGCGCGAGAACCGCTACGTCGCCCAGTCCATCGGCATCCGGCCGTTCCGCTACGCCATGCTGGCTTTCGTGCTCGGCGCCTTCCTGGCTGGCATGGCGGGCGGCTTCTATGCGCACTACATCTCCTTCGTCGGACCCGAGGTCTTCCGGTTCGCCTTCATGGTGAGCATGATCATCATGGTGCTGATCGGCGGCAAGGGCACGCTGGTCGGACCGCTGATCGGCGCGCTGCTCGTGACCTTCCTGGAGGAGTACCTGCGCGAGGCCAAGGAGCTGCGCCTGTCGCTGTTCGGCTTGGCGGTGATGGCTATCGTGCTGTTCTTGCCGCGCGGGCTGATGGGGTTCCTGACGGCCAGGAGAGAAATCCGCAAGCCGGCTACGCCACCCGCGGTATCTGTCGCGGCCAACATCGCGCCGCGGCGCCAGGGAGCCTGACATGAACGTTTCCCATTCGGTTTCGCGTGCGCCTGGCCACGTTCCCATGCTGGATGTGCGCGGGCTGTGCAAGACCTTCGGCGGCATCAAGGCCGTCAAGGACATCAGCTTCCAGGTCAGGGCGGGCGAGATCGTCGGGCTGATCGGTCCGAACGGCGCCGGCAAGACGACCTGTTTCAACCTCATTACCGGCTTCTATACGCCCACCGCAGGCGAGGTCTACGTCAAGGGCGAGAACCTCACCGGCGCCAGGCCCTACCAGATGGCCAGGAAGGGCATCGTCCGCAGTTTCCAGAAGACCAACATCCTGAAGTCGCTGTCGGTCTTCGAGAACATCCTGGCTGGCCACTACCTGAGCGCCAGGCAGAGTCTGCTGCGGACCTTCTTCCCGGGACGCGCCGTGCGCGAGGCTGAGCGGACTGCCCGTGAGGAAGCCGAGCGCATCGTCCACATCATGGGACTGGGCGAGCGCATGAATGCGCCGGCCTACCTGCTGTCCTGCGGGGAACTTCGCCTGCTGGAAGTGGGCCTGGCGCTGGCCGCCAAGCCCGACATCCTGATGCTGGACGAACCCGCCGCGGGGCTCAACAGCCAGGAGGCCATGGAGCTGGGCCGCATCCTCGGGCGCCTGCGGGGCACGCAGGTGGAGTCCATCCTGATCGTCGAACACAACATGGGATTGGTGATGAGCGTATCCGACCGGGTGGTGGTCATGCATTTCGGCGAAAAACTGGCGGAGGGCGCCCCGGCCGACGTGCAACGCAATCCGGCGGTCATCGACGCCTATCTCGGGGGAGGGCGCGCGGCATGAGAACCGGCCCTGGCGATTCCACGCCACTGCTCGAACTGAGCGACATCCACGTAGGCTACGGCAAGACCGCCGCGCTGCATGGCGTGAGCCTGGTCGTGCGGCCCGGCGAAACCGTGGCGCTGATCGGCGCGAACGGCGCGGGCAAGAGCACGACGCTGCGCGCCATCTCGGGACTGCTCAAGCCGACGCGCGGCAATATCCGCTTCGGCGGGCGCGGCATCGGCGGCATGCCGCCGGACCGCATCGTCGGGCTGGGTATCGCGCATTGTCCTGAGGAGCGCCACGTCTGGCCCGCCATGACGGTATACGAGAATCTCGTGCTCGGCGCCTACCTTTGCCGTTCCCAGGCCACGGTGCAGGAGCGCGTCGCCAAGGTGTACGAACGCTTTCCGCGCTTGAAGGAACGGCACCAGCAGCTGGCCGGCACCCTGAGCGGGGGCGAGCAGCAGATGCTGGCGATCGGGCGCGCGCTCATGTCGGAGCCCACGCTGCTGCTCCTGGACGAACCCAGCCTGGGCCTGAGCCCCAAGATGGCCGCGGAGGTTTTCGACGTGGTGCGGGAGATCAACAGGCAGGGCGTGACCGTCCTGCTGGTGGAGCAGAACGTGCACAACGCGCTGACCGCGGCTTCCCGCGCATACGTGTTCGAGACCGGCCGGGTCGTGGCCGAGCGGGACGCGGCGGGACTGCTGGAGGATCCGGAACTGCTGGCGGCGTATCTGGGCGGGTAGGCTGGGAGGCGGCCCCATCCGCCTCCAGTCCATTTATTAATTTACTGATTAATTATTTGACGGAAGCGGAATCTGCCGCTCCGTCCCGAGAAGGCAAGGAGAAGCTGTATGAGTCGTCCTCTACGCGTAGGCATCGTGGGTGGCGGGATCGGAGGCGTGGCGCTGTCGCGTGCCTTGACGCTGCGCGGCATCGAGCACCACGTGTTCGAGCGCGCGCCGGCATTCGGCGAAGTCGGCGCGGGCGTGCAGGTCACGCCGAACGCGGTCAAGGTGCTCAAGGCGCTGGGCCTGGCGGAAGAGCTGAAACGGGTGGGGTTTCTGCCGCAGGCCATGGTCGGGCGCAATTGGCGCTCGGGCAGGGAGCTGTTCCGCACGCCGCTGAAGAACAGTTGCCCGCAGATCTACGGCGCGGAGTTCTATCACGTCCACCGCGCCGACGTGCATGCGATTCTGTCGCGGCACCTGGAGGACGGCAAGGGTGCGACCCTGGGCGTCAATTGCACCGGCGTGCGCACGGAAGGCAATGTCGCGGTGGCATCGTTCAGCGACGGCAGCGAATACGAGGCGGACCTGATCGTCGGCGCCGACGGCGTGCGGTCGGTGGTGCGCGACGCCTTGTTCGGCGCGGAGTCGGCGCAGTTCACCGGCCACATGTGCTGGCGAGCCCTCGTGCCCGTCGACCGTCATCCGCTCAAATTCGTCAGCCCGGACGCCGCGTTCTGGATGGGTCCGCACGGCCACCTGGTGACGTACTACGTCAATGGTGGCGCGGCGGTCAACATCGTGGCCGTCAATGAGTCGCGCAACTGGGTGGAGGAATCCTGGAACGTGCGCAGCAGCCGCGAAGAGCTGATGAAGGCCTACGAGGGATGGCACCCCGACGTGATCGAACTCTTCAGCCGGACCGAAGACGTCTACAAATGGGGATTGTTCGACCGGGATCCGATGCCGGCCTGGTCCAAGGGGCGCGTCACGCTGCTGGGCGACGCGGCGCACCCCATGCTGCCGTTCCTGTCCCAGGGCGCGGCGATGGCCATCGAGGACGGCTACGTGCTTGGCGCGGCGCTGGAGCACTACCGCCGGGATATCGCCGCCGCGCTGAACGCCTACGAGGGCGAACGGCGGCCTCGTACCAGCCGTGTGCAACTGGAAGCCCGCGAGCGCGGCAAGACCTACCACCTGCCGTCGCCATGGGCCCAGTTCAAGCGCGACCTGCTGTACCGGTGGCGCGAGCTGATCAATCCCAACGCCGTCGGCATCCAGGCCAACTGGGTCTACATCTACGACGCGACGACATGCGCGCAGCGTTTCGGCCAGCAGGCGCTGGCGGCATAGCGAGGCGAGAGAACATCCATGAAAACCAGCTATCGGATCGGCCAGATCGTGCCGAGTTCAAATACGACGATGGAGACCGAGATACCGGCCATGCTGCGGCTGCGGGAACAGATCAGGCCCGAACGGTTCACCTTCCATTCGGCGCGCATGCGCATGAAGCACGTCACCAAGGAAGAACTGGCCGCGATGGACGGGGAGTCGGACCGCTGCGCCCAGGAGCTCAGCGATGCCCGGGTCGACGTGCTGGGGTACGCCTGCCTGGTGGCCATCATGGCGATGGGCGCGGGCTATCACCGGGAATCCGAGGCGCGGCTGCGCCAGCGCACGCGCGACAACGACGGCGATGCGCCGGTGGTGACGAGCGCCGGCGCGCTGGTCGACGCGCTGCGGATCATCGGCGCCCGGCGCATCGCCCTGGTGGCGCCCTATATGGTGCCGCTGACCAGGCTGGTGATCGGCTACATCGAAAGCGAGGGCGTAGAGGTCGCGCAGTGGCGAGCCCTGGAGATCCCCGACAACCTGGAAGTGGGGCGGCACGATCCCGCCAGGCTGCCGGACATCGTCGCATCGATGGACACGTCGGGCGTGGACGCCATCGTCCTCTCGGCCTGCGTGCAGATGCCGTCGCTGCCCGTCATCGCCGAGGTCGAGGCGCGCACCGGCAAGCCGGTCGTTACCGCCGCCGTCGCCACTACCTACGCCATGCTCAAGGCGCTCGGCCTCGAGCCTGTCGTGCCCGGCGCCGGCGCGTTGCTGTCTGGCTTCTATTGAGGAGGAAACCGGTGAGCAGCACGTATCTCTATGGCGCCAACGTACGGGCCAACGGCATACGCCAGCATTACCTGCGATTCGGCGGCAAGGGCCGGCCGCTCGTGCTGGTGCCCGGCATCACCAGCCCCGCGGTGACCTGGGCCTTCGTGGCCGAGCGGCTGGGACGCCATTTCGACACCTATGTGCTCGACGTCAGGGGCCGGGGCCTCTCGGAAACCGCGCCTGGCATGGACTACAGCCTGGAAGCCTGCGCGGCCGACGTGGGAGCCTTCGTGCAGGAACTGGGCCTGGCGGACTACTTCCTGGTAGGGCATTCCATGGGGGCGCGCATCGGCGCCATCGTCGCCGCGCATCACGCAAACGGGTTGGCGCGCCTCGTCATGGTGGACCCGCCCGTGTCGGGCCCCGGACGCCGGCCCTATCCCGCCAAGATCGACTGGTACGTCGACTCCATACGCCTCATGCGCGAGGGCAATGGGTGGGAAAAGCTCAAGGCCTTCTCGCCGACTTGGACGGAGGCCCAATTGCGGCTCCGGGCCGAATGGCTGCATACCTGCGACGAAGAGGCGATCGTGTGCGCCTATCACGCCTTCGGTACGCACGACATGCACGCCGACCTGCCGGCGATCAAGGTACCCGCGCTGCTGATGGTGGCCGGCAAGGGCGGTGTCATCGAGCCGGCGGACATCGAGGAAATCAAGAGCTTGATGCCGCAGTTGGAGGTACGCATCGTGCCGGAAGCCGGCCACATGATCCCCTGGGACGACGAAGAGGGGTTCTTCAAGGGCTTCGGCGCTTTCCTGGAAGTTCCCGTTTAGCGAGGAAAAGACAATGGCTGTCAGCGATTCCGACTTGATCCAGGCGTGGACGCAGGTCTTGACCCTGTCGCGCCTGAAGCGCGGCGACACCGTCACCGTGTTGACCACCGAGGGCGTGACGCATCCGCAGACTTTGCGTTGCGCCATGACTGCCGCGGGCCTGCTCGGGGCGCGCGTGAACCGGCTCGATCTATCGCCCGTCAATGGCGAGAAGTCGCTCAGCCGCGATTCCCTGGCCTACCTCGGTACCACGCCGCTGAGCGGCAACCGGGCGGCGATTGCTGCGCTCAAGGCCAGCGATCTCGTGGTAGACCTGATGACGCTGCTTTTTTCCCCCGAGCAGCACGACATCCTGCAGGGCGGGGGCAAGATCCTGCTGGCCGTCGAGCCCCCCGAGATCCTCCTGCGCATGGTTCCCACCGAGGCCGATCGACGCCGCGTGCTGGCGTGCGGCGCGCTGCTCGAAGGGGCCCGGGAAATGCGGGTGCGTTCGGCTGCCGGGACCGACTTGACGTGTCCGCTGGGCGAGTTCCCGGTGGTCAAGGAGTACGGCTTCGTCGACGAGCCCGGCCGATGGGACCATTGGCCGAGCGGCTTCGCGCTGACCTGGCCTAACGAGCGCGCCACTCGTGGCCGCATCGTGGTGGACAAGGGCGATATCCTGCTGCCGATGAAGTCGTACGTGAACGACCCCATCGTGATGGAGGTGGAGGACGGCTACGTCACGTCGATTACCGGCGGCATGGACGCCGAGCTGCTCAGCGACTACATGGATTCCTTCAACGATCCTGAAGCCTATGCCATGTCGCACATCGGCTGGGGCGCACAGGATCGCGCGCGCTGGTCCACGCTGGGCTTGTACGACAGGGAGGCCACGATAGGAATGGACGCGCGCGCCTACGCCGGCAACTTCCTGTTTTCGCTGGGACCCAACAACGAAGTGGGCGGCTCGCGCACGACCGCCTGCCACATGGACATTCCGCTGCGCCGCTGCACGGTGTCCCTGGACGGCCGCGAGGTGGTGCGGGAAGGGCGCTTGCTGGAAGAATGCCTGGCCCTTCAGGAGGCCGCATGACGACAGACCGCCACGATGACACGGCCGTCTATGCCCGCCAGGGTTTCGGGGCGGACCTGGCGCCCGAGCCGCCGTTCGGCCTGCTCATCGTCGATTTCGTCAACGGGTTTGCCGATCCGGCCATTTTCGGCGGTGGCAACATTCCCGCGGCCATCGCGGCCACGCGGCCGCTGCTGGCCATGGCGCGCGACCGGAGCTGGCCCGTGGCCCACACACGCATCGTCTATGCCGACGACGGCGCCGATGCCAACATCTTCTCCGCCAAGGTGCCCGGGATGCTAAGCCTGACCGAGGCGGCCCCTGCCAGCGCGATCGTGCCGCAGCTCGCGCCCGAGCCGGGCGAACTGATCGTCCGCAAGAATGTGCCGTCGGCCTTCTTCGCCACCGACCTGGCGCCGTGGTTGACACGGCGGGGCGTGCGCACGCTGGTGGTGGCCGGCTGCGTGACCAGCGGCTGCGTGCGCGCCAGCGTGGTGGATGCGATGTGCTGGGGTTTCCGGCCCGTGGTCGTTTCCGATTGCGTGGGCGACCGTGCCATCGGTCCGCACGAGGCCAGCCTGTTCGACATGGCCCAGAAATATGCCGAGGTCATGGACTACGCGGCGCTGACGCGGCGCGTGGAAGGCTGAAGGGCAAAGCCGCGGCCGGGCGCTCCGCCACGGACCGCGCTACGGGGCCTGCATGCCGCCCGTCACGAAGCGGGTGACCTGGTCGATCAGGCTGTCGGTGTCGTCGGGGTCGTAGAGGCCCGGCGGCGCCATCTCTTCCATCCGGTGGGTATCGGAGAAAGCATAAAGATAGGTACCCACCATCAGCGTGACGCGCCAGTACGCGTCCAGCTCGGGCAGGTTAGGCAAGGCCTTGCGCACCGCTTCGACGTACTGGCGGGTGGAGCTGCCGTAGGCGTCGGTCCGCAGCTTGTACGAGATCTGCGGCGGCTCGGTGTGCAGGCGCGCCTGCAGGCGCAGAAACGAGCGACCTTCGGGCGTGGAGCGGAAAGCGAGCGTGGGCATCAGGAAGGCCTGGACGATGTCGCGCACCTTGGGCTTGCCCGGCTTGGCTTGCAGACGCGCGAGGTTCTCGATGCGCTGCTGGGAAATGATCTGGCTGCGGCGCATGAACACCGCCTCGAACAATCCATACTTCGAGCCGAAGTAGTAATTGATCAGCGCCTGGGTGACGTTGGCCTGATCGGCGACTTCCCGCAGCGTGGTGCCCGCATAGCCCAGGTTGGCGAAGAGCTCTTCGGCTGCGTCGAGAATGTCGTCCCGTACGACGCTGGTGCCTTCGGGCCGGCCCGGTCCCTTCTGGCCGGTCTTGCGTCTGGTTTTGGCGGCGGGGGTACCCCGGCGGCCGCTGACCAATTTCATAATCGGCTGTTTAATTATTAATTGCGAAGCCTCCATGCTAAGGCTTTTCGTCGATGCGGGCTATGTCTGCGAAGGGCGCTGCCTGGGGTGGACAGGCCCTAATGCGGCGCGAAGACTTCCTCGCACGCCAAGGCGCGGTCCAGATAGCCGTCGGCCCGCAGCATGGCCGCGAAGGCGTCCAGGGTCGCCCTGTTCTCGTCCACCCCATATGGCCAGGGGTCCGGCCCCAGCGCGGCCACGGTTTCCTCGACGTGGTCCATCAGCCACGGCAGCGTGGCGGCCAGCGCGCCGCTGAACCGCAGCCGCTGCCACGCTTGTTCCTTGGCCCGCGCGCAAGCGCTTGCCAGGGCGTCGGCAAGCCACGGATGCGCCTCATGCCGGTCACGCCTGAGCACCAGCGCATGCATTATTGGAAACACGCCGGTGGCGGCATGGTAGGCGGCCTCCATGCGCTTGTAGTCGGGAAACAGCCGCTGCACGTCGGGGTGCCGTCCGTGCGACTTGGGGATGAAGGCGCCGATGAGCGCGTCGATGCCGCCCTCGGCCAGCATGTCCGACAGGCACGTGGTGGCGGGAATGCGCTGCCACCGCAGCGGCCGGCTGGGGCGCAACTCCATGATGTCGCCGCCGGCGACGCCATACTCGTTCACGCCGCCCTCGTACCACTCCGCATCCGCGAGATCGACGCCATGGCCGTCGCGCAGCAGGCCCCGTATCCAGACGGCGGCCGTCATCTGGTGTCCTTGCACGCCTATGCGCTTGCCGGCGAGGTCGGCCGGCGTGCGGATGCCGGACCGGGCGTTCACGAAGATGAAGCCATGGCGGAACATGCGGGACGGGAAAACGGGCAGCGTGACGAAGTTTGCACGCTGTTCGGCCGTGAGGACATAGCAATGAGTCAGCGACATTTCGGCGATGTCGAACGCACCGCGCTCGAGCATGCCGCTGAAGATGTCGACCGGCCGTTGCCTGACGTGCGGCACGATGCGGACCCCGTCGATCGCCACCGAGCCGTCGTAGAGCGGCTGCATGCGATCGTAGGGGCCGGCTGCGAGGGTCAGTTCGAGGGTGGGCATGCGTCGCTTCGCGCCGTCATTCGGGCTTGACGCCGGCTTCCCGGACCAGGCCGCCCCAGCGCTCGAATTCAGAGTTGAGCATCTCCTTCATCTCCTGCGGGCTGTTGGGCCGCGGATCGTGCGACGCGGCGTGGATCCGGTCGACGAGGTCCGGCGACTTGAGCGCGGTCGCCACTTCGGCATTGAGCTTGCGCACGACGTCCTGGGGCGTGCCGGCGGGTGCGAACAGGGCGATGGCCGAATCGATCCGGAAACCGGGAACGCCCGCTTCCTCCATCGTGGGGACGTTGGGCATGGCCGAGGCCCGCTGGCCGCCCGTGACGGCCAGCACCCGTACCCGCCCCGCCTGGAGCAAGGGTTGGATGGGACCGGAGTCGGTGATGCCGGCTTGCACTTCGCCGGCCGCGACGGCGGCCGCCGCGGGGCCGCCCCCCTTGTATTGCACCGGCACCATGTCCAGGTTCAGCGAGCGCTTGAGCAGCTCGCCGGCAAGGAAGGTCTGGCTGCCCACGCCCGTGACGGCGTAGCTGATGCTGCCGGGCTTGGTCTTGGCGGCATCGATCAGGTCGCGCACCGACCGCAGCGGGGAGTCGTGCTTGACGGCGATGACCAGCCCGCTGGTGGCCACGCGTGAAATGGGTGCGAGGTCCTTGAGCGGATCGTAGCCGGCCTTGGTCAGGTGCACCGTCACCGTCACGGCGCCCAGCGAGGTGAGCAGCAAGGTATAGCCGTCGGGCTTGGAGCGCGTCACCGCGCTGACGCCTATCGTGCCGCCGGCGCCGGCGCGGTTTTCCACGAACACGCTCTGGCCCATCTGCTCGGACAGCTTCTGCGCCAGCGCGCGGGCGATTACGTCCACGCTTCCTCCTGGAGCATAGGGAACGATGACCTGTACCGGCCGCTCTGGGTAGCGCTGGGCCTGGACGGCCGGGGACGCGAGGGCGAGTCCGGCGGCAGCGGCCAGGAGGGTGGCGGTGGCCCGCCGGCCGGGACGGCGCGAGGCGCGGGAATGGGAGTGGACGGTCGATCCGGTGCGTTGCATGGCATGCCTCCGTCGTTCAGAAGGGCCGGGAGTGAGTGCAGCGAAAATGGTCGCGCGCGTCGCGCGGTGCGCGGGTCAGATTTCTATGATGGTCTTGGGCGTCTTGTGCAGGCAGTCTCCCGGCCCGTCGGGGCCGATGATGTAGTTGTCGCAGACCGTGGTGAATACGCTGGGCGTCGCATGCCCGGGATGCACCACGATATTCATGCCGGCGGCGATAGGCATGCTGCTTGGCGGCCAGATCGATGCGGCGCTGCTCACGGCGCCGTCGTATTTCAAGCTGGAGACCCAGGGGCTGAAGGTCCTGACCGAGCTGCCCGACCACGAGGATATCTACGTCTGCACGGTTTTCCTCCACAAGCAGGCCTATTTCTCGGAGCAGCGCGGCATGGCCGAGCGCCTGATCAAGGCTCATGCCGAGGCCATCAAGCGCTTCTATGACGACAAGGCCTTTGCCGTGTCGACGTTCAAGGAATTCGATCCTCCCGAAAGCGAGGCGGACATCAGCCGGGTCTACGACATCTACGTCAAGCGCAACGTGCTCGATCGCATCCCGCTCATCTCCAAGGCCGCGCTGCAGGCCACCGTCGAGCGGCTGGCCGAACAGACGCCCGCGGTGCGCAGCCTCGACCTGCGCAGGGTGGTGGACAACAGCCTGGTGCTCAAACTGGCCAAGGAAGGGTGGTTCGAGCAACTGTTCGGGGCCGCCGTGCGCGAGGAGCAGGAACGCAAGATCGCCGGCGCCCTGGCCTGAAACGCCCGACAGCCGGCGCCCCGCCGGTTCGCGCGAAGCTAATATCGAGGCATTCCCTCTTCGTTTCGCGCGCCATGGAACTGCGTCACTTGCGCTACTTCGTCACCGTTGCCGAGCTGGGCAGCGTCAGCCGCGCCGCGGAAAAGCTGTTCATCGCCCAGCCTCCGCTGTCCGCCCAGATCCGGCAACTCGAACAGGAACTGGGCGTGACCCTGTTCCTGCGGCAGCCGCGGGGCGTCAAACTGACGCCTGCCGGCGAATCCTACCTGGAAGATGCGCGCGCAATCCTGGCCCGTACCGAGCAGGCGGCAGCGCGTGCGCGCGAACGGCAGAGCGGCCGCCGGGCGGCGCTCCGGCTGGGCATGGTGCCTTCGGCGGTGCATTCCGTCCTGCCAGGATTGCTGGACAGGCTGGCGCAAGCCGGGCTCCAGGCCGACGTCGAGGTCAGCGACATGATTACGGCCCATCAGCTCCAGGCCTTGCGCAACGACGAACTCGACCTGGGGTTCGGCCGCCCGGGCGAGGATGGCTGGCCCGACGAGGCCGTGGCTGCCATCGACGATCCCTACAGTCTCGCGCTGCCGGCGGACAGCGCGCTTGCCGGGGGCAGTGGGGTCATGCCCCTCGCCGCGGCGGCGCGGGAAGTGTTTGTTGGCTTCTCTCGCTACCAGGACGTGGATTTCTTCGACCGGACCCAGGTGCTCTGCGCCGAAGCGGGGTTCAAGCCGAATATCCGCCACCATGCCGGACAGTTCTTCAGCGTGCTGGGACTCGTCGCCCGCAACCTGGGAGTGGCCATCGTGCCGGCGTCGCTCGGGACGCTGGCTTTTCCTGGCGTCGTATTCCGGCGCCTGGCCACGCCGGGTCATCGGGGCCGGCTCGTCCTGTTGCGGGGCTCGCGCCTGGAACAGGATGCCTGGACGGAGCAGGTGGTGGAGCTCGCGCGGCAGGAGCTGGAGGCACTGGCAGCCAGGATGGCCGTCCTGGACGGGGCCCGGGAGCGGCAACCTGCCCGCGCTTCTCGCCGCGCGCAAACCGCTTCCAAGCGCGCCGCGCGGCAGCCGGCTCAGCCCTGAAAGAACCGCACGATGAGTGCGCCGCCCGAAGCCAGCACCACCAGCGATACCAGCCGGAGAAAGGCGTCGCGGCTCAAAGCCAGCGTGATGCGGCGTCCTACCCAGGTGCCGAGCAGCATGGCCGGCGCCAGCCATAGTGCCGTGGCCAGCAGACCGACGTCGGCGTAGACTCCCGCCAGCAGGAAAAGGACGGCGCGGGTGAAGGTGCTCAACCCGATCAGCGTGCTCTGCGTGACGCGGATCCCGGTCTTGTCTTGCAGCCGCCCGGACAGATAGATGGCGTAGATGAAACCGCCGCTCCCGAACAGGGCGGAGAAAATCCCCCCGACGATGCCGAACGGATAGGCCGCGCGCGGCGGCAGCGCCCGCGCAGGCCTGTAGCCGCCGAGGGAATAAAGTCCGTAGCCGACGGCGAAGAGTCCTAGCATCAGGAGCAGGGCATCCGGGCGGCTGCGCAGCAGCATGGCCGCGCCGGCGAGGCTGCCGAGCATCATCGTCGGGACGAGCCGCTTGAGTTCGTCCAGCGACGCGTGGCGGGCATCGCGCGCCACGTTGGTGGCGGCCGCGGAGAAGTCGAGCAGGGCAAGCATCGGCACGATGGTGGCCACGGGAACGAAATGCGCCAGCAGCGGACCGGCCACCAGCGCGGTACCGAATCCGGCCATGCCGAAAATGACGTAGGCCAGCGCCACGCCGGCGAACATCAGCGCGAACTGGGATAGGGAAACGGGAAGAAGGGACAGCAGGGTATCCACGGCGGCAGGCCACGAAACAGCGACCACCGCAGTCTGCGGCACGCCGGCCGTTGCCGTCCAATTCTAAAATCAGCCAGGTTCCATCTCAATCGGCGATAAATGTTCTCGGTCAGGCAGCTTGGATACTACGTGGCGATCGTCGAGGCAGGCAGCTTCAGCGAGGCGGCCGCGCGGCTGCATATCGCCCAGTCGGCGTTGAGCCGCCAGATCAAGCTGCTGGAGGAGGACGTCGGCGTGGCGCTGCTCGCGCGCACCACGCGGCAGGTCGAGATGACGGCGGCCGGGCGGGCATTCTACGACGATGCCCGGCGGATGCTGGCGGAGCTGGGCGACATGGCCAGCCGTGCACGCCAGGCCGAGCGGGGCGTACAGGGAACGGTGGAACTGCTGCACTCGAGCTCGGTGCCTCTGGACGATGCGCTGCTGCGGGCACTGCATCGTCGGGTGTCTGCGCATTCGGGGGCGACCGTGTCGATATCGACGGCCTCGTCGGAACAGCAGGCGCAGGATATCCAGGACGGCCGCGCGGACATCGGCCTGGCGCGCGCGCCGGTGCTGCGCCAGTGGCCGGACGTCTGCACGGAGGTCCTGTACGAAGAGCCGCTGCTGCTGGCGGTGCCGCCTTCGCATCCGCTGGCGTTTGAGCAATCCGTGCCGATGCGTGCGCTGCGCGACCAGCCCTTCGTATCGCTGCCGCACCCGCATCGCGGCGGCTTGAGCTACCGCGTGGTCGACCTGTGCCGGCAGGCCGGGTTTTTTCCCCGCGCCGCCGCGGCCGTATCCCGCAAGGCCACCCTGCTCAAGCTGGTGGAGCACGGGTTCGGCGTTGCGCTGGTGCCGGCGGGCATGGCGGCAGCGGTGCAGGCCGACGTATGCCTGGTCGCCCTGGAGGGCGGCTGCACGACCCAGGTGGTGCTGCATTCCCACCGGTCGCCGTCGCCAGGGGCGCGGCGGGTGCTGGACGTGCTGCGCGCGGCCGCCGGCCAGGGGGCCGGGCTCAATCGAGCCTGATGTGCCTTTTCGCGATCAGGTCGCCGTACCGGGCCGTGTCGCTCCTGATGCGGCTTTCCAGGGCGGCTTGCGACGTGTCGTCCACTTTCCAGCCCTGTTGCAGCAGCTTCTGCTTGGTTTCGCTTGCGTTCAGGATTTTCGCGAGCGCGCCGTTCAGCCTTGCCTGGTGCGCGGCCGGCATCGAGGCGGGCGCCATGACGGCGTTCCACACTTCGATGTTCACGTCCTGCGCGCCAAGGTCGCCCATGGAAGGCAGGCCGGGAGCCAGTTCGCTGCGCCGGGAGGACGTTACCGCCACGGCCGCCAGCTTCCCCGACTCCACCAGCGGCATCACGGTCGAGGCCGGCAGCAGGGTCATGTCGATCTGTCCCCCCAGCATGCCGTTGATGATGGGCGGGCCGCCGGCGAATGGCACGTGCAGCGGATTGATGCCCAGGCCGTCCTTGATGAGTTC
This sequence comes from Pigmentiphaga sp. NML080357, assembly GCF_002188465.1. GTDB lineage: Bacteria > Pseudomonadota > Gammaproteobacteria > Burkholderiales > Burkholderiaceae_B > Pigmentiphaga. The sequence continues at coordinate 231,275 of NZ_NINW01000025.1, forward strand.
CATGCCCAGGTGGCTGCCCGAGCCCGCGCCGATGGAACCGTATGCCAGCTGGTCGCCCTTGGCGCGAGCCTGCTTGAGGTAGTCGGCGGCGCTGCCCGGCATCGCAGCCTTGGGCACGACCCAGACCAGCGGCGCGGTGCCGATCAGGGCAATGGGTGCGAAATCCTTGAGCGGATCGTAGGGAAGCCTGGCATACAGGAACTTGGAACTGGTCAGCGGTCCATTGCCGATGACGGCAATCGTATGACCGTCGCTGGCCTTGGCCAGCTGATCGGCGCCGATATTGCCGCTGGCGCCGGGCTTGTTCTCCACGACGACCGGTTGGCCCAGCGCTTTCGCCAGCGGTTCGGCCAGCATGCGAGCCTGCACGTCGGGGGATGAGCCGGGAGGGTAGCCGACGATCATGCGGATCGGCTTGGCGGGCCAGGCTTCCTGGGCCGATAGCGGCGTAGCGGCCGCCGCCAGGGCCAGCGCCATTGCGCACATGCCGGCCAGGCGCCGGCGCTTGTCGATGCTCACGATGGTCTCCTTCGTGTCGTTATTGCGCCTGCGGGGCAGGCGGGATGCGGCTGCCGCGCGTCAGGCCGCCAACGCAGGCTGGATCATGACCTTGGTGGCCAGCTTGCGCCGCGCGAGTTCGAAGCCTTCCCCGGCCCGTTCTAGCGGCAGGCGGTGCGTGATCATGTGCCGCAACGTATCCTGGTGACGGCGCATGAACGCAACCACCTCGGGCCAGGCGCGTTCCGCGGCCCGGTATGAGCCTCGCACCTGCTGGTGCTGGCGCACCAGCATGGTCAGGTCGATGGGAACCGGCGCGGCATGAATGCCGGTGATGACCAGCACGCCGTGCGTCTTCAGGGCGCGCAGGGCAGGCGCGATGACGGCGGCCGCGCCGGTGGCTTCGATCACTACGTCGAACCGGCCTGAGGCGAGAAAGGGGGCGAGCCCTGCGTCCATGTCGGTGCCGGCGAAATCCACGAGATCGGCAAAGCCCATCCGCCGCAGGACTTCCATGCGGGCGTGGTCGCCATGGCCCGCGACCACCACCTGCGCGGCGCCCGCTTCGCGGGCAAACAGCGCGATGCCCTGGCCGATGTTGCCCGGGCCCAGCACCAGTACCCGGTCACCGGGCCGGACGCCGCCGGTGCGCACGGCCTCGTAGCTGACCGTCAGCGGTTCGGCCAGCGCCGCGATCTCGGCGTCGACGCCTTCGGGAATGGGGACGCAGTTGCGTGCGGGAGCGAGAACCGCGGAAGCGAAAGCGCCGTCCAACGTGACACCGATGCCGCGCCGTGTGACGCACGCATCCGGATCGTCATTCAGGCAGGCCTTGCAGCGGCCGCACACCACCGAGGGCCGCACCGCGACCAACTGGCCGACAGTCAATCCGGAGACGTCCGGTCCCAGGGCGGCGATCCGGCCGCTGAATTCATGGCCGATGGTGACGGGCAGCGCCGGGGCGGCGAAGTGATAGCTGGGAGTCCATTCGTCGATGTGCAGGTCGGTGCCGCACACGCCGGTGGACGCTACGTTCAGCAGTACCTCGCCGGGCCCGGGCGCGGCAGGAGGCGAGACATCCTGTAACGCCAGGCCGGGAGCGGGACGGGTCTTGCGCAGGGCTTTCATGGCGGAGGAGATGCAATCGAGGAACGACCAGTGTCCGCGCTCCCCTATCCATACGTCAATTACTCGTTTCGTATGCTAAGCATACGAAGAAAGTATGGAAACATCCGCACGCGCCGCCACGAGACCCGGACCCGGCAAGAACCCGACGCTTCACCCCGAGAAACTCTTCTAGACCCAGGGCACCGCGGATCCGGCGCCGCCGTCTGCTAGTGCCGCCCCCTGGGCCCGGCGGCGGGCCGCCCCAAGGCGGGCCCAGGCCCCTTGCGGGGCTGCCGCGCAGCGGCTGGGGGCACACCATACGGGGCACGCGAAGCGCGTAGGGGGGTTACCTCAAACCGAAGCCCCCGACATACGGACCACCTCGCCCCACTTGCGGCTTTCCTCCCGGACCTTGCGCGCGTATTCCGCGGCGTCGCCCAGCAGGGGTTCGGCGCCTTCTATGCCCAGCTTGGACTGGAACTCCGGCGTGGAGGCCGCTTTCAGGATATCGGCCCCGAGCTGCGACACGACATTCTGCGGAACGCCCTTGGGGGCCAGGATGCCGTAGGTGAGCGTGCTCTCGAAGTTGGCCAGCGCGGGAACGCCGGATTCCGCAACGGTGGGCACGTCGGGCAGCAGCTTCATGCGCTTCGCGCTGGTGACGGCCAGGGCGCGCAGCTTGCCGGCCTTGACCAGGGCCATCGCCGCCGGGATCACGCTGAAGCTGAAATGCACCTGCCCGCCGGCCACGTCCGCGAGGGCGGGGGCCGTTCCCTTGTACGGCGCGTGGACCGCGCGCGCCCCCAGCGCATGCAGAAACATTTCGCCCGTCAGGTGTCCGCCCGTACCGGCGCCGCTGGATGCATAGTTCAAGTCGGACCCCTTGCGCTGCAGGGCGTCCACCAGTTGCGCGACATTCTGGATGGGCGAGGCCGCCGGCACCACGAGCAACAAGGCCGAGGAGGCGAACATGGCCACCGGTTGCAGGTCGGTGGACGCGTTGAAATTCAGGTTCTTGTACAGCGACGGGTTGATCGAGACCGTGCCGGTATGGCCCAGCAGGAAGGTGTTGCTGTCGGCCGCGGCACGCACCACCAGTTCCGTGCCCAGGTTGCCGCCCGCCCCTGGCTTGTTCTCGACGATCACGTCCTTCTTGAACATTTCATTGAGGCTGTGCGCGAGCTGCCTTGCAAACACGTCATTGCCGCCGCCCGGGGCGAACGGCACGATGATGCGGGTCACGGGTTTTCGGGCCTGGGCCCGGGCCGTTCCCGATGCGATGGCGGCTGCGCCGGCTGCCGAGGCGGCAACCAGCAGACTCCGACGAGTCAGGGATGAGGGGGTGCGAGTCATGGTGTTGTCTCTGGTTGGTGTGATGTTCTTGTGGAGCGCACGCGCTAACCCAGTGTCGATTCCAGCGCCAGCAATTGCTCGACTGTCTCGCGCGCGCGGACGACGTGGTAGCGCTCGCCGTCGACCATGACCTCGGCGGCGCGGGGGCGCGTGTTGTAGTTGCTCGCCATGACCATGCCGTAGGCGCCGGCCGATTCCACGGCCAGGTAGTCGCCTTCACGCACGGCCAGCTCGCGGTCCTTGGCCAGCCAGTCGCCGCTTTCGCAGACCGGCCCCACCACGTCGTAGCGCGCCGGCGCGTCGGTGCGCGGCGCGACCGCCAGTACGCCGTGATAAGCCTCGTACAGCGTCGGGCGTATCAGGTCGTTCATGGCCGCGTCGACGATCAGGAAGTTCCGCGCCTCGGTAGGCTTGAGATACTCCACGCGAGTGACCAGCAGGCCGGCGTTGCCCACCAGCGAACGGCCGGGCTCCAGCACGATCTGCCGCGAACCGTAGCCGCGGGCGTCGATCCGCTCGAACACCCGCGCGAGCAGGTCGGAAGGCGCAAGCGCCGTTTCGTCGAAATAGCGGATGCCCAGGCCGCCGCCCAGGTCGAGGTGCTCGACCTGGATGCCGTTCGCGGCCAGTTCGTCCAGCAGGTCCAGCAGCTTGTCGAGCGCATCGAGGAAGGGCGCCGTTTCCGTGATCTGCGAGCCGATGTGGCAGTCCACGCCCACGACCTCGATGCCGGGCAGCGCCGCCGCGGTGCGGTAGGCAGCAGGGGCTTCCTCGATGGCGATGCCGAACTTGTTTTCCTTCAGGCCGGTCGAGATGTACGGATGGGTCTTGGGGTCGACGTCGGGGTTCACGCGCAGCGATACCGGCGCGCGCTTGCCCATCGCATGCGCGACCTCGGAAAGGCGGTGCAGCTCGGGGACGGATTCGACGTTGAAGCATTTGACCCCCGCTTCGAGGGCGAGGCGCATTTCGGCGGCCTGTTTGCCGACGCCCGAAAAGACGACCTTGCCCGGGTCGCCGCCCACGGCAAGCACGCGTTGCAGTTCCCCCGCGGAGACGATGTCGAAGCCGGCGCCCATGCGGGCGAATTCGCGCAGCACGGCCAGGTTTGAGTTGGCCTTCATGCCATAGCACACCAGTACGTCGCGGGCGCCGATGCCGTCGCGATAGGCGCCGTAGGCCGCGCGCAGGGCGGCGCGCGAGTAGACGTACAGCGGGGTGCCGAGCCGTTCGGCCAGGTGCGCCACGGATACGCCTTCGGCATGCAGGGTGCCGTCGCGATAGGCGAAGTGGGGGCTGCCGACCGGAGTGGGCAGGAAAGCGGGGGTGGTCATTGTGTCAGGGGAGTGTGCGAAATGGATTCGTTGCGCCGGGAGATGTCGTTGGCGTTGCCGGTGGCCTTGGCCGGATCCGGCTGGGCGGGCGGCGCAGCCGGTTCGGTGGCTGCCGGCGGCATTTTCGGCAGGTAGAGCGGCCCTTTGATGCCGCAGGCGGCCAGCATGCCGAGGGCCGCCGTCGCAGCCAGGACGGCGAGCGCGCGCGTGCCGGCGCGGCGGAAGGATGGCTGCGCCGCGCTGGCTACAATGCCGGTATCAGCAACCAAAGAAGGGTCTGGGCATGCGGCGTGCGGAAAGCGCGGTGGTTTCATGTCGGACATAGTCGAAATTATGAACGAAAGCGAATTTCTTGCCTTGGCCGAGGCCATTCTGGATTCCATCGAGCAGCAGGCCGACGTCTGGTTCGAGCAGCGCGACATCGACATCGAGGGCACGCGCAACGGCAACGTGCTGACCCTGGCTTTCGCGGACGGCAGCCAGGTGGTGATCAACAGCCAGGCGCCGATGCAGGAAATGTGGGTCGCCGCACGCAGCGGCGGCTTCCATTATCGCCTGAAGGACGGGAAGTGGCTGGACACCCGCAGCGGCGAGGAACTGGCCCAGGCGCTGTCGCGGATTTGTTCCGAGCAGTCGGGGGCGGATATCGTCGTCGACCCTTTGCCCGCCCGCTGAGGGATATTACGCCAGGGCACGGCGGACCCGGCTTTGCCCGTCCGCCAGTACCGCGTCACCACAAGAAAGCGCCGCCCCAAGGCGGGCCCAGGCCCCCTCGGGGAGCTGCCGCGGAGCGGCCGGGGGCTCACCATACGGGGCGCGCGAAGCGCCTAGGGGGGGCTCTACGGCAGGTAAGTTTCCGGCCGGCCGCTGTTGCTCGTGTTGCCGCCCGTTCCGCCGCTGCCGTTGCCATTGCCGTTGATCAGGTTGCCCAGGCTGTCGATCAGCCGTGACATGGGGTCGGCGGGCGGCGGGGGCAGACCGACGCTGGCGACCGCCTGGCCGGGCGGGAATTCGGCGAAGTAGTAGTCGCCGTTCTGCACGATGATGCCGGGCGGCATGGGTTGCTCGTGCTGGGGGATGTCTTTCAGCGCGCGCTGCATGAACTTCAGCCAGATCGGCATGGCCGCGCCGCCGCCGGTTTCCCGCACGCCCAGCGAGCGGGGCTGGTCATAGCCCAGCCAGGCGATGCCCACCAGTCCCGGCGTGTAGCCTGCGAACCAGGCGTCCACGGAGTTGTTGGTGGTACCCGTCTTGCCGCCGACGTCCTTGCGCTTGAGCGAGAGCGCGGCGCGGGCGGTGCCGACCCGCACCACGTCGCGCAGCATGGAGTCGGCGATATAGGCGGTGCGTGCGTCGATGGCGCGCAGCGACTCGTCGCCTGCCTTGGTGGGGCGCGCCTGCATCAGGACCCGCCCGGTGCTGTCGGTGACCTTCTCGATCAGGTAGGGGGTGACGCGGTATCCGCCGTTGGCGAATACCGAGTAGGCGCCGGCCATTTGCAGCGGCGTGACCGAGCCCGCGCCCAGCGCCATGGTCAGGTAGGCGGGATGGCGGGCGGCGTCGAAGCCGAAGCGGGTGATGTAGTCCTGCGCGTACTGCGGGCCGATGCTTTGCAGGACGCGGATCGACACCATGTTCTTCGATTTCGCCAGGCCTTGGCGCATGCTCATCGGAGCTTCGTTCCGGCCGTCGTAGTTCTTGGGCTCCCAGCGCTGGGAACCCGTGGCCGAGGCTTCCAGCACGAAAGGATCGTCGGAAACGATGGTGGCGGGGGTCAAGCCACGCTCCAGTGCGGCGGCGTAGATGAACGGCTTGAAGCTGGAGCCGGGCTGGCGCCAGGCCTGGGTGACGCGGTTGAACTTCCCGTTGTGGAAATCGAAACCGCCCACCATGGCGCGGATCGCCCCGTTCTGCGGATCGGTGGAGACGAACGCGGCCTGCACCTGAGGCGTTTGCAGGATTTCCCAATCGTTTCCGGTTTTCAGGATGCGCACGATCGCGCCGCGTCGCAGCCGCACGGAAGGCTGGGCCTTGGGCGAGAGCGCCGGCTGGACGAACTTGAGGCCCTTGCCCGTGATGTCGATGATCTCGCCGGAACTGCGGGCCACGCGGACCGTCTTGGCGTCGGCCGACAGCACCACGGCCGCCAGCAGCGTGTCGCTGTCGGGGTAGTCGTCGAGCGCGTCGTCGACGGCGTCGTTCAGTTTCTCGGGATCGTTGTCGATGCCGTTCGGCAGGTCGACGAAGCCTTCGGGGCCCCGGTAGCCGTGCCGGCGCTCGTAGTCGAGCACGCCGTCGCGCAGCGCGTCGTAGGCGGCGTCCTGCATGTCGCGGTCCACCGTCGTGTAGACGTTCAGGCCGCGGGTGTAGGTCTCTTCCTTGTAGATATCGTAGACCAGCTGGCGGGCCAGCTCGGCCACGTATTCCGCGCGCACGCCGAATTCCCCGCCCAATTGCCGGATCTTGAGCTTCTCGTCGAGCGCCGCGTGGTATTCGGGCTCGGTCAGGTAGCCCAGGCTGAGCATGCGCTGCAGCACGTACTGCTGGCGCAGCTTGGCGCGGGTGGGATTGACCACCGGGTTGTAGCGCGAGGGCGCCTTCGGGATGCCGGCCAGCATCGCGGCCTCGGCGGCGGTGATTTCCGACAGCGGCTTGCCGTAGTAGATGCGCGCCGCCGACGCGAAGCCGTAGGCGCGCTGGCCGAGGTAGATCTGGTTGATGTAGAGCTCGAGGATCTGGTCCTTGGTCAGGCTGGCTTCGATCTTGAAGGTGAGCAGGATCTCGTACAGCTTGCGGGTCCAGGTCTTTTCGGAGGACAGGTAGAAATTGCGCGCCACCTGCATGGTGATCGTGCTGGCGCCTTGGCTCTTGGAGAAATTGACCAGGTTGGTCAGGGCCGCGCGCATGACGCCGGACCAGTCTATGCCGCCATGTTGGTAGAAACGGTCGTCTTCCGCCGACAAGATCGCCGATTTCAGTACATCCGGCACCTCACGGATACGGACCACGTTGCGCCGTTCTTCGCCGAACTCGCCGATCAGGGAGTTGTCCGCGGTGTAGACGCGCAGGGGCATCTTGGGGTGGTAGTCGGTCAGGGCGTCCAGGTCGGGCAGGTTCGGGTAGGCCAAGGCCAGGGCCAGGCCCACCAGCAGGGCGCCACAAACGGCCAGACCGGCGAAGATGCCGGCGACCTTGAGGAGAATACGGGACATGAGGAAGCTGCTTCTCGTGCGAGGACGAGACCCATTATAGGAACATAGGAACGGATCGGCTTATAGACCGGCCCGTGGGGCGGGCGTTCCTGTAACAGTTGGTGTGCCCGGCCTGCCGGCCGATTTCCCGCTTGCGCCGCTCTTGCGGGATAATGCGTCTTTATATCGATCTTCTCGTGGCTTCGGCCTCACCAGCTAGTGGACCAGGTCTCTTACGATTCATGCGCGGCCGCCGCCGCAGGGCCGGCCGGCTCGCCGTTCGTGCCGCCCGTGTTCCTGGTCGGAATGATGGGGGCGGGCAAAACCACCATCGGCCGCGGGCTGGCGCGGGCGCTGTCGCGCCAGTTCCTGGACGTGGACCTGGTGCTTGAAGAGCGCTGCGGGGTGCGCGTCCCCGTCATTTTCGAACTGGAAGGCGAGGACGGCTTCCGCCGCCGGGAAACCGCCGCGCTGGACGAATGCAGCCGCATTTCCGGGGTGGTCCTCGCCACCGGCGGGGGGGCGGTGCTGGCCGAGCGCAATCGCCGCATGCTGAAAGAGCGCGGCACCGTGGTCTACCTGCGCGCCCGGGCCGAGGAGCTCTACCAGCGCACCCGCTACGACCGCAACCGGCCGCTGTTGCAGACCGCCGATCCCCTGGGCCGCATCACGGAGCTGCTCGGCCAGCGCGAGCCCTTGTACGAAGAAATCGCCGATCTGGTCATCGATACGGGCAAGGTGTCCGTGCCGAAGCTGGTCAGCCGCATCCTGCCCCTGCTCGCAACGTGCAACAAGCGGGTGCAGCCGCCCGCAGAATTGCCGCCGCTGGAGTGTCTATGAAAGAAGTCCGTGTCGAGACGCCGGGCGGGAGCTATCCGATACGGATCGCTCCCGGACGCCTCGATCGCCTGGCCGACGCCGTTCCGGCCGACGCCACCACCCTGGTGCTGGTCACCAATCCCACCGTCGCCGCCCTGTACGCGGAACGCGCCGAACAGGCGCTCGCGGCCACCGGCCGGCCGGTGTTGCGCATCGAGCTGCCCGACGGCGAGCAATACAAGGATTGGCAGACCCTGAACCTGATTTTCGACGCCATGCTCGCCCGGCATTGCGACCGCAAGGCCGTGATCGTGGCGCTGGGCGGCGGCGTGATCGGCGACATCGCCGGCTTTGCCGCGGCGGTCTACATGCGCGGCATCCGCTTTATCCAGGTGCCTACCACGTTGCTGTCGCAAGTGGATTCGTCGGTGGGCGGCAAGACGGCCGTCAACCATCCCATCGGCAAGAACATGATCGGCGCGTTCTACCAGCCGATCGCCGTGGAGATCGACACCGACGTGCTGGGTACGCTGCCGGCGCGCGAGGTGTCCGCCGGCCTGGCCGAGGTGATCAAGTACGGCGCCATCCTGGATGCCGATTTCTTCGCCTGGTGCGAAGCCCACGCGCAGGACCTGCGCGCGCTGGAGCCCGCCGCGCTGGCGGTGGCCATCGCCCGCTCCTGCGAACTCAAGGCGCACGTCGTCTCGCAGGACGAGCGCGAGACCGGGCTGCGCGCCATCCTGAACTTCGGGCATACCTTCGCCCATGCCATCGAGGCCGGGCTGGGGTTCGGCGCATGGCTGCACGGCGAGGCCGTGGGCTGCGGCATGGTGCAGGCGGCCGAGCTGTCGGCGCTCGCCGCCGGGCTGCCCCAGGCCGAGGCCGAGCGCATCCGCGCCCTGGTGCTGGCCATAGGCTGTCCGGTCTATGCGCCCGATCTCGGCACCGAGCGCTGGTTCGACCTGATGCAAGGCGACAAGAAGACCGAGGCCGGCCAGATCCGCTACATCCTGCTGCCGCGGCTGGGAGAGGCGGTCCGCATGCCTGCCGACGAGGTCCTGGTCAGGCAGGCGCTGGACCGGACCGTCGCCAAGACCGCGGGCGAGCAGCCAGCCGTTATCGCCTGATCCCGTCCCTCCGGAGGAGCCCTTACGTTCATGCCGCAAGTCCTCGCTCCGTACGCCGCCGACCCGGCCGCCACCCGTGGCCGGCGCCACCCCGAGCCTCCTCCCCAGGGGCGCACCGAATTCCAGCGCGACCGCGATCGCATCATCCATTCCAACGCCTTCCGGCGCCTGGAATACAAGACCCAGGTATTCGTGAACCACGAGGGCGACCTGTTCCGCACCCGGCTCACGCACAGCCTGGAAGTCGCGCAGATCGCCCGCTCGGTGGCGCGCAACCTGGGACTGAACGAAGATCTGGTCGAGGCCATCTCGCTGGCGCACGACCTGGGCCACACCCCGTTCGGCCATGCCGGGCAGGATGTCCTGAACGCCTGCATGCGGGAGTTCGCGCCGGAGGCCGGCGGCTTCGAGCACAACCTCCAGAGCCTACGCGTGGTGGATGAGCTGGAAGAACGCTATGGCGACTTCAACGGCCTGAACCTGTGCTTCGAGACGCGCGAGGGCATCCTCAAGCACTGCTCGCTGACGCGGGCCGCCCGGCTCGGCGACGTGGGCGAGCGCTTCCTGAATCGTACCCAGCCTTCCCTCGAGGCCCAGCTGACCAACCTGTCGGACGAGATCGCCTACAACAACCACGACATCGACGACGGCTTGCGCTCCGGGCTGATCACGCTCGAACAGATGCGGCAAGTGGGCATTTTCGGCCGCCACTATGCGGAGGTCGTCCAGCGCTATCCGGACCTGCCGGAGCGCCGCGCCATTACCGAAACGGTGCGGCGCATGATCAACACGCTCATCATCGACCTGACCGAAACCACCGCCGCGCGCATCGCCGAGCACAAGCCCGGTTCCATCGACGACGTCCGCCGCGCGCCGCCGCTGGTAGGCTTCAGTGCCGGGGTGAAGGCCGAGGCCGAGGAGCTCAAGCAGTTCCTGCGCGACAACCTCTACTGGCACTACCGCGTGCTGCGCATGACCACCAAGGCCAAGCGCGTGCTGCGCGATCTATTCACGGCGTTCCTGGAAGATCCGCGGCTGCTGCCGCCGCAGTACCAGGCGCGGGCCAATGTGGACCAGCCGCGTGCGATTGCGGACTACATCGCGGGGATGACCGACCGGTATGCGATCAAGGAGCACAGGCGGTTGTTTCTGGTGAGCGACGAGCAATGAATGGTGCGAGCCGCCGTGCGGCATGAAATCAGTCCTGGACGCCAAGGTGCCGACAGGACAATGCGCTCGACAGCTATATCAACGCGGGTTCATTGATGACCCGGTCAATAAATCCAAGTCCTTGTGGCTGACCGACGAAGGCGTACGGGAGTCCGAGCGTTTGTTCATGAAGCTCTTCACGAAGAATGCAGCCCAGGGGTCTGGCGAGTCCCAGCTTTTGCCGTCGGCTAGAGCAATCATCAGTTTCGTCAGGGATTTCTCTGTGCGATTGACGAAGAGAGGACGGTAATCGACAGGTCGGACTTACGGCTGGGGCGAAGCGGAGTTAGCGTGATGGTGTTTCCTTCATCGGCCCAGTACGATTGATTACGAGGTTTGGATGTAAACGCGTTTCTTCCGATTGGAAGTATTGGCGTCGTTAAAAAACTGGTAGATTTTCGCCGGTTTGTTTTTTCTTTTTAAATCAATCGGTTAGATTTGGTGTGTTCCCCGCGTAAGCGGGGATGAACCGGCGGTCGCCATAGGTAGTGCTCATCGGCGAAAGTGTTCCCCGCGTAAGCGGGGATGAACCGCTTCTCCCGGCAAACGTGGGCGACGATTGCCGGTGTTCCCCGCGTAAGCGGGGATGAACCGCGCAGAAGAAGGCGGAGCAGAACCGCGTTCTGCGTGTTCCCCGCGTAAGCGGGGATGAACCCGCGCCGCCGCAGTTTCTGCCGGTGCCATCGAGGTGTTCCCCGCGTAAGCGGGGATGAACCGACGCCCAGCTTATCGAGTCCCGGGAGTTTGGCGTGTTCCCCGCGTAAGCGGGGATGAACCGCAATTTGCCGGCGGCCATCTAACGATGATCGGGGTGTTCCCCGCGTAAGCGGGGATGAACCGGATTGGACGGACGCTTTGAAGGGCATGTCGAAGTGTTCCCCGCGTAAGCGGGGATGAACCGGTCGCCAGCAAATGCGCGGGCAGGGCGCTATCGTGTTCCCCGCGTAAGCGGGGATGAACCGGGGCTCATACTGGATGCCGACGTCCAAACTCCGTGTTCCCCGCGTAAGCGGGGATGAACCGCCGATCATGGCTTTCTGCTCGTCATCACGGTCGTGTTCCCCGCGTAAGCGGGGATGAACCAGGGCACCTCCGGCAATTGCGCCGGCGGCCCCACGTGTTCCCCGCGTAAGCGGGGATGAACCGCAAATCATCAAGAACGCCATCGTCTACAAGGCGTGTTCCCCGCGTAAGCGGGGATGAACCGGTCATATTCAGCCGCGCCGCCGGGGCGGCAACCGTGTTCCCCGCGTAAGCGGGGATGAACCGGCCTCCCGCATTTGTGGCGTCGGTTCAACCGGGTGTTCCCCGCGTAAGCGGGGATGAACCGTAGTCGCGCAGGGACATGCCGGACCCGGGGTTGTGTTCCCCGCGTAAGCGGGGATGAACCGATGTACAGCGGCGACATGTCCATGTCTGGCCCGTGTTCCCCGCGTAAGCGGGGATGAACCGATATCATGCCGCTTCTGTCGGCCATCCACGCGCGTGTTCCCCGCGTAAGCGGGGATGAACCGCCCCGGGGGAAAGACGCAATCAAGGGAAGCGGGTGTTCCCCGCGTAAGCGGGGATGAACCGGGATATCGGGCACGATTTCGTTGGTCTGCGACGTGTTCCCCGCGTAAGCGGGGATGAACCGACTGACCCAGCCGGCGCCCTGAGACTGTAGAGGTGTTCCCCGCGTAAGCGGGGATGAACCGAAACGGCTGGTCGCTCGCATCGGAACCACTCCGTGTTCCCCGCGTGAGCGGGGATGAACTGGAAACCGCCATGTCCGTTTTGACTTAAGGCACGTGTTCCCCTCATGAGCGGAGATCAGTCAATCTCTAGAAGGAGATTGACCCTACTGATTTTTGTAACTACAATAATTGAAATGCACATCGTCTTCGACCCTGCAAAAGATGCCGCAAACATGGCTAAGCACGGCGTATCGCTTGCAGGTGCTGTCGAGTTTGAGTGGAGTGATGCGCTGATGAGGGAAGATCAGCGACATGATTACAAGGAACGGCGGATGACTGCCATCGGCTACATCGGCCAACGGCTATTTGTGGTCGTGTATGTTGATCGTGGCAATGCGCGGCGCATCATCAGTCTGCGCAAGGCCAATAGCAGGGAGATGAAACTCTATGCCCAAGCTTAAACCCGGTACCATCGTGCCGACCCCAGAAGAAGACGCCGAGATCCAGGCCGGCATCGACGCCGATCCTGATACCCATGAACTGACGGCAAACGATTTCAAGGTGATGCGTCGCGTCGGGCGGCCCCGTGCCGCAGTAACCAAGACTGCCGTGACGATCCGGTACGATCAGGATGTCATCGATGCATTCAAATCCTCGGGCTCCGGCTGGCAAACCCGCATGAATGATGCGTTGCGGGACTGGTTAAAGACCCATCAGCCGCGCTGATCCCATAATCACAAGAGACCCTGTCACCTAGCTGGTGACCTCGCCTTGCACCGTTCTCGGTGCGCGCCATTCATTTCATGCGGGGACCTGGAATAGATATGGACTTCCAGGTGTCGCCCTTCTATGCAACTGACGAGCGTCTCGAAGTTCTATTTTTAAGCGGTGCTCTGATCTATCCATGCTCCGGTCGGCATGCCCCGGCACGGGATAACCCTGTTTGTATCAATAGTTATCAAAATGTTATGTTGATGAGAAATCATCAACAGACTGGCGTGATTGTGCCTGTTCGGTGGAGACGGTACGCGCGAGGGTCTTCATAGCAACTCTGTGAACAGAGGGAGTGTTCAATCCGCATCGTGTAGTCATGACTGACTTATCGTTGAGATACTGGGGAAAAGCGAAGCCGTCGAAGAACGGATCTGCCGGTTGGCATCTTCTGCCATACCACTGTCTGGATGTAGCCGCTTGTGGTGTTGCCTACTTTCGGCGCGCTTCGTCACTTCGTCGTATGTTCTGTGCCCGCCTGGGTATGACCGCCGATCAGCTTGAGAGGTGGACCGGTTTCTGGCTTGCGCTGCACGACCTGGGCAAGTTCGCCACTACTTTTCAGGGACAACGCAACGACATCCTGCTAAAGCTCCAAGGCCGCGAAAGCCGTCATGGCTATTCGATCCGGCACGATACGCTCGGGCTGGTTTATTGGTCAGTGGTGCTGGAAAGCGAAGCGGTCGAAGAAGGCTGGTTCGGTCCCGATAGTGCCCATCTATTGCCCGCCATTGACTATTGGGTGCGCGCCGTGACTGGCCATCATGGCCAGCCGCCTTCGGAGAACGAGGAGAGCCCCTGGCCTCACTTCGTCAGTCAGGATGATCGTGCCATTCGACAATTCGTCGATCAGATGCGCGTATTGTTCCTCGCGAACATGGATTGGCAGGCCCCTTGCTTTGCCGATCCTTACGCATTCGAGAACGTCACTCGCGGGCTATCCTGGTGGATAGCCGGGTTGGCGGTACTTGCGGATTGGGTCGGCTCCAACCAGGATTACTTTCCCTACCGGGACGACCAAGTATCGTGTGCTGAGTACTGGGAACGGGCGCTGGAGCGAGCTGCTACTGCCTGTGAGGCTATTGGTGTCTTACCCCCCGAAACCCGCCAGCGCGCCACCTTCTTTGAACTGTTTCCAGGGTTGGCGCAACCCTCGCCGTTACAAGCTTGGGCAAGCGACGCCCCTTTGCAGGCTGGCCCGCAGATCCATCGTAAGCGCTCAGTGAGCAGCGTTCTGGTGCGGGTGGCCTGTCGGTGTTAGGCAGGTTGTGCCGGAGTGGCCATGTTCCAAGGCAGCAGCTTCTCGTAGTCGTCGGCGGTTTGCGCGTATGGCAGCGC
>NZ_NINW01000041.1 GCF_002188465.1 Pigmentiphaga sp. NML080357
GCAGATTCGTCAGGCTGACGTTGCCGCGCTGTCGCGGCAAACAGTGCTCGATCTGCTGATATTGGGCTTCGGTGATTTCCATACCCGAAGTATACGAGCAAATTCATTTAGTGTGAACACGCCCTAGGAAGCGGCCGCAACCGGCCAGGTGCGTTTATACCCGATCAGGACCGGTTCGCACCAACGGCGGTCCGGCGCCCCCTTCCCGCGACAAGGGCGTCCGAAGACGCCCTCTGGCCAGCGCGCGGAGGCCGTCAGACCGACCGCAGGTAGCCCGGTTCGACCGCCTGGATGGGCGCGAAGCTTTCGCGCGTGGCGATGAACTCCGGCCGGGGATTCAGGCCGTACCTGGGATTGCTCAGGGTATTTTCCACGCTGTTATACACCATGAACACATTGGAGCGCGGATAGGGCGAGATGTTGCTGTTCGACCCGTGCATGATGTTGCAGTCGAAGAACACCACCGAGCCGGCGGGGGCCGACAGCACGTCGATGCCGCCCTGGTCCACCAGCAGTTGCAGGCTCACCGGGTCCGGCACGCCGTACTCCTGCTTCTTGAGCGACTGCTTGTAGTGGTCCTGCGGAGTCTCGCCCACGCACGAGACGAATTGCCGGTGCGAGCCGGGCACCACCATCAGCGGGCCGTTGCTGGCGTCGTTGTCGGTCAGCAGTACCGAGCAGCTCAGCGCCCGCATGGCCGGCATGCCGTCTTCGATGTGCCAGGTCTCGAAATCCGAGTGCCAGTAGAACTCCTTGCCCTTGAAGCCGGGCTTCATGTTGGCGCGCGACTGGTGGATGTAGACGTCGGACCCGAGGATCTGCCTGGCGATCCCCACCAGGCGCATGTCCTGCGACAGGCGGCCGAGCAGCTTGCTCAGCTTGTGGACCATGAACACCGAACGCACCGCGTCGCTGCCTTTCTCGGTGATGGCTTCTTCGCGGCGGCGGATGGCGGGATCGCGCACCAGGCGCTCGACTTCGCGTTTCAGGGCCTGCGTTTCCTGGCTGGAGAAGAAATTCTTGAGCAGGATGTAGCCGTTGCGTTCGTAGCCGCCCAGTTGCTCGGCATCCAGGCCGGTGCCCGGTTCGGTCTTGGCGCTGCCGTAGACCACCGGGTCCCGGCGCTGCACGATGCCGGCCGCGCGGTCGGCTCGTGAAGAATAGATATCGCGTGCGGGAGTAATCATGTTTGCCCTCCTGTTCTCGTCGGCGACCGTCCCGCCCGCCGGCGGGCGCGGCCGCTTGCCATGGCCGGGCGTGGCGCCCGGCCGGAGACGCGCGCCGCGGCGGCGCGCGCCGGCCATGCCGTCAGGCGGCCTTTTCCTCGTCCAGGGGATAGACGCCGTCGGCGTCATGGACTTCCAGGCCGGTCAGAGGCGGGTTGAAGACGCAGATGACGCGCAGCGGCTCCTTGCCGCCGCGCAGATAGTGCTCGTCGTTGTCATTGAGCGCGTAGACCACGCCGGGTCCCAGCTTGTAGACCTTGCCATCGGCCACGGTCTCGATCTCGCCGTCGCCTTCGATGCACCATACGGCCTCGACGTGGTTCTTGTACCAGATGTGGGTCTCGGTTCCCGGATGGATGATGGTCTCGTGGAACGAGAAACCCATGCCGTCTTTCTTCAGCAGCACGCGGCGGCTGGTCCAGGTAGGCGTGGAAACCTCGTTCTCGGTCCCGATTATGTCCTTGATATTGCGTACGATCATCGCGCTTTTCCTCCGAACTTCAATACGCGGGCATTCGACTGTTTCTGGCCGGGCTGCTCGGCGGCCACCACCTCGGCCACGGCGCGGTCCAGCACTTCCAGTGCCTGTTTCAGCTGGGCCTCTTCGATGGTGAGCGCGGGCAGCAGCTTGAGCACTTCGTCGTTGGCGCCCGAGGTCTCGATCACCACGCCGCCCTTGAAGGCTTGCGCCGCGATCTTGTTGGCCAGGCCGGGCACGCCGCTCACCAGCCCCTGGATGAGGCCGCGGCCGCGCACGGACAGGTCGGCGTCGGGGTGGCTGTGGACCATGTTCTCGAGCCAGTCCCGCACCAGCGTTTCCTTGGCCTGGATCTCGCGGGTGAACGTGTCGTCGCTCCAGTAATGCTCCAGGGCCTGGCGGGCCGTGACGAAGGCGAGGTTGTTGCCGCGGAAGGTGCCGTTGTGCTCGCCCGGCTTCCAGATATCCAGCTCGGGCTTGATGAGCACCATGGCCATGGGCAGCCCGAACCCGCTCAGGGACTTCGACAGCGTCACGATGTCGGGCTGGATGCCGGCGGCCTCGAAACTGAAGAAGGTGCCCGTGCGCCCGCAGCCGACCTGGATGTCGTCCACGATCAGCAGCATGTCGTGGCGGCGGCACAGCCGCTGCAGCTCCTGCAGCCAGCGCAGCGTGGCGACGTTCACGCCGCCTTCGCCCTGCACGGTTTCCACGATGACGGCGGCGGGCGCGTCCATGCCGCTGCTGCGGTCCTCGAGCATGCGTTCGAAGTACGCCATGGTGTCGACGTCCGGACCGAAATAGCCGTCATAGGGAATGAAGGTCGTATTGCCCAGGCTGACGCCGGCGGCGTCGCGGTACTTGGCGTTGGCGGTGGCCGACAGCGAGCCGGAGCTGACACCGTGGAAACCATGCGTGAACGAGACGATGTTGGAACGCTGCTTGACGCGGCGGGCCAGCTTGAGCGCCGCTTCGACCGCATTGGTACCGGTGGGGCCGGTGAACTGCAGCGTGTACTTCATGCCGCGCGGCTTGAGGATCAGCCGCTCGAACGCTTCCAGGAACTCCTTCTTGGCCGAGGTGGCCATGTCCAGGCCGTGCACCACGCCGTCCGCCTGGACGTAGTCCAGCAGGGGCTGCTTCAGCGCAGGGTTGTTGTGGCCGTAGTTGAGCGTCCCGGCACCGGCAAACAGGTCGATGTACTGCTTGCCCTCCTCGTCGAACAGCAATGAGCCCTTGGCCTTGCTGAAAACCACCGGAAACGAGCGTATGTAGCCGCGGACTTCCGATTCGAGGCGGTCAAAGATCTTGAGATCCATAAGTTTTCCCTCCTGTTTTGCTTCTAGAAGCGTGAAAAACGTGTAGGCGGACCCGGCGCGAAGCCGGGGCGGACGCGAGGGGCATCCGGCCAACTGGAGAACAGCCCCCGTGGGGGGCAGGGCCAGGGTCGGGGCAGTCCCGGCACCCGGCCTATAACGGACCGATGCGCAACAGCCGTTCGTCCTCGTGCTCGGCATGGCCGAACAGTTCGGGCGGAAACATGGGCTGTTCCACGCACTCGGCGCCGCGATCCTGCGCCAGCGCCGCGAACATGCGCCGCGACGGCTGGTTGGATGGGGACACGGTGGTTTCGATGCTGCGTATGGGCTGCGGCAGCGGCCTGGCAAGCAGGTGTTCGAGCATGCGCTGGCCCAGGCGATGGCCGCGGGCGGCGGGATGGACCGCAACCTGCCAGACGAACAACACGTTGGATTGCTTGGGCGGAAGATAGGCAGAAACGAACCCTGCCAATTGCCCTTGCCGGGTGGCCACTACGCATGTATCGCGAAAGTGCCGGCACAGAAGAAGGTAGGCGTAGGTGGAATTGACATCCAGCGGCGGCGATTCCTGGATGAGCCGCTGGATGCCCGCGGCATCTTCGACTTCAGGCGGCCTCAGGTCGAAATTCTCCAAGGCCGGATTGAACACCGCAGGTTGGATGAGCGTGTCGTCGATCGCTTTCAGACTCCGACCCTCCTGACGTTTCGCACGCCGGCGTGACGGCCGCGGCGTGCTGGTTGATGGCGCCGGGTCAAACCGCCAGGCCTGACTCCGGAGACGTATCCGACGCATTGATGTCCAGGATGGGCGAAGTATCCGTTCCGGGAGTTTCCATCAGGCTCACGATGCGTTCGAGCGAGAGCGTGATCGTGGCCTGCTCCAGTTCCGGCAGCGCGCTCAAGGCATCGGCCAGCGTTTTCTGCAGCGGCGAAGGCGCCTGGCTTGCCACTTCGCGCCCGGCGTCGGTAGCCGACACCAGCACGGTGCGGCGGTCTTCCCTGCTGCGTTCCCGCTTGACCCAGCCTTTTTCCTCCAGGCGATCGAGTATGCCGACGACCGTGCTCGGACTGACCGAGATTTCGCGGCTGATGGCGGTGGCCGTCAGCGGCCCCGACTCGATCACGGCCAGGAGGCAGACCAATTGCGGCGCGGTGATGTGGCTGCAGGCGGCCAACTGCTTGGAGTGCAGCGCAATGTTGCGCGTGATGCGGCGCAGTGCGCGCAAGATGCGCAAGTTGTAATTGACGCCGGTATCCACGGCCGAACCGGTATGGTCCATATCCTTCTGGAAATCAAAAATGCGTGGTCGAAAAAAAATCATTGCTCTCACGCTATGTAGAGCAATGATTTCAACTCAAATAATTTTAGTCAGAAACGCCTTCCCTGTCAACCCTTTGCCGCCGGGAATTTGCGGGGAACGGCTCCGAAATTACCCCTATTCGCCCGGATCAGGCTGACATCGCGCCGTAGCATGCCGTCCGGCAAGATCCGCTGCCGCGAAACTGTCCACTTCCACCACTTCCGCTACGACACGCTCCATTTCTTCGAGCATCGCCGCCTGGCCGGAATCCAGGGCGCCGCTTCCGGCGCCCTCCCGCCAGTCCTTGATGCCGGCGCGGCGCAGCTCGTCGAGCACCGGGGCGCAGTGGGCCGCCAGCTCGAAAGCCCGCGCAAGATGGTCCAGCGCCTCGCCCGCACGCGGCCGGGCGAGGCCGGGCAGCAGGCGATCCCGGGCCGGCGAAGGTTCGAGCAGCAAGGCGGCGCAAGCTTGCGTCAGCGCGTCGGACGGGCCGCGGCGGCGCACGCCCCATGGCAGGCAAATGAATCGCAGCAGGCCGGCGGCCGCTCGCGCCGGCAAGTTGGCCAGCACCGCATCCAGGCGTTCCTCGATGGTCGCGAGACCGCTCTCCATGCACCACTGCACCAGCGGCAGGTCGTCGGCCTGCCGTCCTTCGTCGTGCCAGCGCTTGAGGACCGCAGAGAGCAGGTACAGTTCGGCCAGGATGTCGCCCAGCCTTGCGGACAGCATTTCCTTGCGCTTGAGGGCGCCGCCCAGTGTCGCCAGCGTGACGTCGGCCACCAGGGCGAAGGCCGACGCATACCGGTTCAGTTGCCGGTAGTAGCCCGCCGTCGCGCCGACGGCGCGCGGGGCGGGCGCGAAACGCCCATCGGTCCAGGCTCGCGCGAAGGCGCGCAGGGCGTTGGCGGCAGCATGGCCGGCGTGGCGCCAGAAGGTGCGGTCGAACTCCTCCAGTCCGCGCCGCGTGTCGGGGTCGGCGAGGGCCGACATTTCCTGCATCAAGAACGGATGCGCCCGGATCGCCCCCTGCCCGAAGACGATCAGGCAGCGCGTCAGGATATTCGCGCCTTCGACCGTGATGCCGATGGGAATGGCCCGATAGACGTTGGACAGGTAATTGCGCGGCCCGTCGATCACGCCCTTGCCCGCGTGCACGTCCATCGCGTCGTTCACGGCGATGCGCATGCGCTCGGTGGCGTGGTATTTCATGATGGCCGAGATTACGGCCGGCTTGTGGCCGGCATCCAGGCCGGCGCAGGTCAGGCGGCGGGCCGCGTCCACCTGGTAGGCCAGCGCCGCCATGCGCCCGAGTTTTTCCTGCACGCCCTCGAACTTGCCGATGGGGATGCCGAACTGCTGGCGCACGCGCGCATAGGCGCCGCTGGTGTGCGCCGAGAACGCGCACGAGGCCGCGGCCAGCGAAGGCAGGGAGATGCCCCGCCCCGCCGCGAGCGCGGTCATCAGCATCTGCCACCCCTGGCCCGCCCGCTCGACGCCGCCGATGATGGACTCCAGGGGGATGAACACCTCGCGGCCCCGGTTCGGGCCATTCTGGAACACCTGCATGGCCGGTATGTGGCGGCGGCCGATCTCGACCCCCGGCGTATCGGTCGGCACCAGGGCCACGGTGATGCCGAGCTCTTCGCGGTCCCCGAGCAGGCGACCGGGATCGTAGAGCTTGAACGCGAGCCCCAGCACCGTCGCAACCGGCCCGAGCGTGATGTAGCGCTTATGCCAGTTCAGCCGGATGCCGAGCACTTCCCTGCCTTGCCAGGTTCCCTTGCAGACCTCGCCGCGGTCCACCATCGACGCCGCGTCGGAGCCGGCCTCCGGGCTGGTCAGCCCGAAGCACGGGATTTCCCGTCCGTCCGCGAGCCGCGGCAACCAATAGTCGCGCTGGGCATCGGTGCCGAAATGCAGCAGCAGTTCGCCCGGCCCCAGCGAATTGGGCACCATGACCGTGACGGCGGTCGTGAGCGAGCGGGTGGAGATGCGGCGCACCACCTCCGAATGCGCATAGGCGGAAAAGCCCAGTCCGCCGTACTTGCGGGGGATGATCATGCCGAAGAACTTGCGGGCCTTCAGGAACGCCCAGATGTCGGGCGGCAGATCGTGCAGCTCCCAGTTGATCCGCCAGTCATCGACCATCGCGCAGAGCTCGGTCACCGGCCCGTCCAGGAATGCGCGCTCTTCGTCGGTCAGCCGGGCGGGAGGCGTATCGAGCAGCTTGCGCCACGCGGGATTGCCCGTGAACAATTCGGCATCCCACCATATGTCGCCCGCCTCGATCGCCTCCCGTTCGGTATCCGACATGGTCGGCAGCGCTTTCGCCGCCCAGCGGAACAGGGGTTTGGACAACCAGTCGCGGCGCAATGCGGATACGGCCATCGAGATGCCTCCTTGCAGGCTCTTCTTTCCCCATATAGTACGAGGCTCCCGGCAGGACCGGCGAGCCGCCGGTTTCGCGCTGGTTAACATAGGGGATGAAAGGCGATATTTCTCCCATTGCAAGCAAGGAGCACCCATGACGACCCGGCTGGCCTTCGTCGACCTGGAGACCACCGGCACCACGCCGCAGAGCGACCGCATCACCGAAATCGGCATCGTCCTGGTCGATGAACACGGGCAGCGGGAGTGGAGCAGCCTGGTCAACCCCGGCCGCCCCATTCCGCCCGCTATCCAGTCGCTGACCGGCATCTCGAACGCCATGGTGGCCCAGGCGCCGCCCTTCGAGGCGCTGGCGGGCGAAATCGCCGCCCGGCTCGAAGGCTGCCTCTTCATCGCGCACAACGCCCGTTTCGACTACGGCTTCCTGCGGCAGGAATTCCAGCGGCTGGAGCGGCCTTTCCGGGCCGACGTCCTGTGCACCGTGCGCCTGTCGCGCAGGCTGTATCCGCAGCATCGCCACCACAATCTCGATGCGCTGATCGCCCGCCATGGCCTGCATGTCCATGCGCGCCACCGGGCCCTGGACGACGCGCGGCTGCTATGGCATTTCTGGCGGGAGATCCATCGCGAATTCCCGTCCGAGCACATCGGCGGCCTCGTCGACGCCCTTGCCGGGCGGGTGCAATGGCCCGACCACCTGGATCCGGAGCTGCCCGGCATCCTGCCCGAGGACCACGGCGTCTATGTCTTCCACGACGCCAACGGCCAGGCCCTCTATGTGGGCCGGGCCGATCGACTGCGGGACAAAGTGCTCTCCCATTTCCAGCCCATGCGCTGGAAATCGGCCAAGGCGCGGCGGCTGGCCGAGCAGGTGCGGCGCATCGAATGGCTGGAGACGGGAGGCGCGATCGGAGCCCTGCTGCACGAGAGCCGCCTGTTGCGCGAACTGGCGCCCACGCACAACCGCCGGCCGCGTGCCGCGGCGCCTACGATAGACAGGCATTGGCCTTATGACGGGCCGGTCGGCATACGGGAGGCCCGCCTCATCCACGTCATCGAAGGCTGGCGTTTCCTGGGCAGCGCCACCACCGACGAGATGCTGTACGAACTTCTGGACGGCGGCCGCGCCGGATACGACGCCGAAGTACACCGTCTCCTGCGCGACCGGCTGGCCCTGGTCCCGCTCCTGCGATTGCGCCCTGCGCGCTAGCTACGGGGCGTCCAGTCGCTCTTTTTATTTCTACTTCGCCAGCGAGACTCGGAGATCGCGCCCGCTATTTTCCGCCCGGGCCGGCCACGTCGATGCCGCTGCCCGACAGCTTGTTCGATTTCGGCGAGCGTCCCAGCTCGTCGGCCGAAGTATTGCGGTCGTTCTGCCGCTCGATCTGTTCGCGAGTGAGGGAGAAATCGTCGGCGTCCCCGGCCCGGTCTTCCGCGGACCGGTCATCCGGCGGGGTTTTCTTGGACGAAGGTTTCATAAATGCTCCAGACGGCTTATCGTTGACTCGAACCACCCGCGAGGTGGCCCACGCTTTCCTTCAGCATGAAACGTTCCCGGCCGAGCCGGATGCCAGGAGACCCCGATGCCCCAGTCCGCGTCGATGAATCGCCGGATCGTCATGGTTCGCCGCCCCGCCGGAGCCCCTTCTCCTGCGGACTTCCGCATGGAAACCGTCCCCGTGCCCGCCCCCGGCGACGGCCAGGTCCTGCTGCAGACCGTCTACCTGTCGCTGGACCCCTATATGCGGGGGCGCATGAGTGACGCGGCATCCTATGCCAAGCCGCTCGGAATCGGCGACGTGATGCTGGGCGGAACGATCAGCCGCGTCGTGGAATCGCGCCATCCCGACTTTCCCGCGGGCGAACTCGTGCTGGCCGCGAGCGGCTGGCAGGACTACGCGGTGTCGTCCGGCAAGGGCCTCACCCGCCTGCCCGCCAGCCTCGCCCATCCGTCGTGGGCGCTCGGCGTGCTCGGCATGCCGGGCTTCACGGCCTACGTCGGACTGCTGCAGATCGGCACGCCCAAGGCCGGCGAAACCGTGGCCGTCGGTGCCGCCACCGGCGCGGTCGGATCGGTCGTGGGACAGATCGCCAAGCTCCACGGCTGCCGGGTGGTCGGGATCGCCGGCGGCCCGGACAAATGCGACTACGCCATACGGGAACTGGGCTTCGATGCCTGCCTGGACCACCGGGCCGGCGACTTGCCCGCGCGCCTCGCGGCGGCTTGCCCGGACGGCATCGACGTCTACTTCGAAAGCGTCGGCGGCGCCGTGTTCGATGCGGTGCTGCCGCTGCTCAACCGCCACGCCCGCATCCCGCTGTGCGGGCTGATCTCCCAGTACAACGCCGTCCCGGGCGTCGAGGCCCCCGATCGCCTGCCCATGCTGATGCGGCTGGCCCTGACCAAGAGCCTGCGCATCCAGGGCTTCATCGTGTCCGACTGGTACGGCCCCCTGTATCGGGACTTCGCACGGCAAATGAACGCATGGGTGGCCGATGGCCAGGTCCGCTACAGAGAAGACGTCGTCGAAGGGCTCGAGAACGCGCCTGCAGCCTTCATGGGCCTCCTGGAAGGCCGCAATTTCGGCAAGCTGGTCGTGAAAGTTTCCCGTTGAGAAATTCTGCGATATCCTATCCCCCCCGATAGGATATCGCCATGCATCGCACCCATCCCGACATCGTTCCCCGCCTCAAGCGCGCCGAGGGCCATCTGCGCTCGGTCATCGCCATGATCGAAGAAGGCCGGGACGGCCTCGCCCTCGCCCAGCAGCTGCACGCCGTCGAGGCGGCCGTTGCCAAGGCCAAGCAGGCGCTGATCTTCGATCACATCGAGCATCTCCTGGAAGAATCGCGGCCGGCGGAAGTGCAAGAGGCCTTGCGCGACATGAAGGCATTCGCCAAGTATCTTTGACGCCGCCGCCATCATGTCCGACTTTCCTCCCAAACAGCACGGCCACGTTTTCCTGGGCAGCCGCCACGATGCGCACGAGCGCCGGACCTGGCAGGTCGTGGCGCTCACGGCCGCGATGATGGTCGCCGAAATCGCCGGCGGCACCCTCTTCGGTTCCATGGCCCTTGTGGCCGACGGCTGGCACATGTCCACCCATGCGGCGGCGCTTGCGCTGGCCGCCGTCGCTTACAGAGTGGCGCGCAAGCACCAGCATGACGCCCATTTCACTTTCGGCACCGGCAAGTTCGGCGAGCTGGCGGCATTCGGCAACGCGCTGCTGTTGCTCGTCATCGCCCTCCTGATCGGCTATGAGAGCCTGCAGCGGCTCTTCGCGCCGGTGCCCATCCACTTTGCGGAGGCATTGCCCATCGCGGTGGCGGGACTAGCCGTCAACCTGGCCAGCGCCTGGCTGCTGCGCGACCACGATCATGGCCACGGGCACGATCACGGGCACGATCACGGGCACGGACACAATCACGGGCACGATCATGACCACGATCACGCGCCGGCCGCTCGGCCGCCCGGCCACCACCACGCCCACGACACCAATTTGCGCGCGGCCTATGTGCACGTTCTCGCCGACGCCTTGACCTCGGTGCTGGCGATCGCCGCCCTGCTGGCCGGCTACTTCGGCGGCGTGCAGTGGCTGGATCCGGTCATGGGACTGGTGGGCACGGTGGTCATCGCCATCTGGTCCTGGAATCTCCTGAAGGCGGCCAGCCGCGTCCTGCTGGACCGGGTGCCGGACCCGGCGCTCGCCGCCCGCATCCGCAATCGGCTGGAACAGGACGGCGATCGCGTCATCGATTTCCACCTGTGGCGCCTGGGCCCGGAGCACCTCGGGCTGATCGCGGCCATCGTCAGCCCGCACCCCCGGACGCCGGATCACTACAAACGCAGGCTGGCCGACGTCGCGCACCTGGCCCACATCACCATCGAGGTGCACGACACGGCGCCAGCCGCCGCCTGACCTCGCTACGGGCAGTTGAAACGGCTCGTCAATCATTATGGGTAGCCGCCACAGACCGAATCCGGCCGGCGTGCTACCCTAAAGGCGTCATCGAACAATTACAAGCAGGTCGCGCCCCGGCGCCACACTGCGACAGGAGACTCGTATGACTTGCCAAGTGATTCCCCTGCGGCCTCGCCGCGCCAAGCGGCGGGCGTTTCCCGTAACGGGCAAGTTGTTGATGATCGCGGTGCCAGTGGTCCTGTCCATGGGCTGGCTGCTCGCACTGCCCGGCATGCCGCATGCGCAGGCCGGTCCCGGAGCCTCCGAGGAGCTCCGGCAGGACTTCGCCGTTTCGGCGGGCGACCTGCGCCCCGCGCTCGAGAAATATGCCCGGCAGGCGGGCATCCGGCTCTCGTTCGATCCCGCGAAGGTCTCGGGCTTGACCACGCCGGGGCTGCATGGCCGTTACACGGTCCAGGAAGGGTTGAACCAGTTGCTGCGCGGCACCGGCTACGTGGGCGCGCAGGAAAACGGCCGCTATGTACTGGTGCCGGAACCGCCGGCGGCGGCGGACAAGCGCCAGCCGGCCGCCCCGCGGCTGGCGGGTGCGCTCATCCCTGCTTGAAGTCCTCGGTGCTCAGGCCCAGCCTGTGCATCTTGTCGTAGAGCGTCTTGCGGGGCAGGCCGAGGAGTTCGCTGGCCGCCGCCGTGCGGCCGGAACAGCTCTTGAGCGCGTCTTCGATCAGCAGGCGCTCGAACATCGTCATCTGCTCTTCCAGCGAGCGGCGGCCCGCGGCCGCCGCGCATGCCAGGTTGTCCTTGGCCAGCCCCAATACGAACCGGTCGGCGACATTGCGCAGCTCCCGCACGTTGCCCGGCCAATGGTGCGCCATCAGCGATTGCAACTGCGCGCCCGATACCACCGGCGCCTCGCGGCCATAGCGCATGGCCGCCTGCAGCACGAAATGCTCGAACAGCAGCGGAATGTCTTCGCGGCGCTCGCGCAGCGGCGGGATCTCCAGCACCGCGACACTGAGGCGATAGTAGAGATCCGGCCGGAACGCGCCGCGCTCGGCCTCGGCCAGCAGGTCGCTCTTGGTCGCGGCGACCACCCGGCAGTCCATGGGCAGCGGGTCGTTGGCCCCCAGGCGCTCGAACACCCGCTCCTGCAAAGTGCGCAGCAGCTTGATCTGCAGCACCGCCGGCATAGTTTCGATCTCGTCCAGGAACAGCGTTCCTCCCCGCGCATATTCGATCTTGCCGATGCGCCGCTTGACCGCCCCCGTGAAGGCGCCCGCCTCATGGCCGAACACCTCGCTCTCGAACAGGTTCTCCGGCATGCCGCCGCAATTGAGCGCCGAGAAATGCCGGTCGCGGCGCCGGCTGTAGTCGTGCAGGCAACGCGCCACGAGTTCCTTGCCGGTGCCCGTCTCGCCGACGACGAGCACGTCGGCGTCGGTGTCGGCCAGTTCCTGGACGACACGGCGAAGCGCCTCGATCGACGGCGACCGGCCCAGCAGTACCCCTTCGATGGCGCGGCGGTCGTCGAGCTGGCGGCGCAGGGATTGCACCTCCAGCGTCAATCCGCGCTTTTCCAGCGCGCGCTGCACGACCTCGGTCAGGAGTTCGGACGAGAACGGCTTCTCGATGAAATCGTAGGCGCCCAGGCGCATCGCCTGCACCGCCATGGAAATGTCGCCATGGCCGGTCACCAGGATCACCGGCAGGCTGGGATCGATCTCCAGCGCGCGGCGCAGCAATTCGAGGCCGTCCATGCCGGACATCTTCACGTCGGTCACCAGCACGCCGGGAAAACCGGGGCCGACAAGCTTGAGCGCCTGCTCCGCGGACTCCAGCGCATTGACCTCCAGCCCGGCCAGCTGCAGCGCCTGCTTGCCGCCCAGCCGGACCGCCGGATCGTCCTCGACGAACAGCACCGTCAATCCTTCAAACATCCACAGTCTCCTCCATCCTCGCCGGCCGCAACTGCAGCACGAATGCCGCCCCGCCCTCCGGCCGGTTGTATGCCCTCAGGCTGCCGCCGAAATCCCGCACGATGCCGGCGGAGATCGCCAGTCCCAGGCCCAGCCCCACGCCTTGTTCCTTGGTGGTGAAGAAGGGCTCGAACAGGCGCTGCATGACTTCGTCCGGGATGCCCGGCCCGCTGTCGTTCACCGTGATGGAAACCCATTCGTCGGTCTGCACCGTCACGTCCAGCCGCCGCTCGTCGCTGTGCGCCATGGCGTCGATGGCATTGCCCAGCAGGTTGACCAGCACCTGTTCCAGGCGGTTGCCATCGCAATAGGCGCATGCCTCCTCGGGAACGCTCACCTTGAGCGTGACCCGCTCCTGGCGCAGGCGCTGCTCGAGCAGGAAACAGGCGTCGGAGATCGCCACGGCGATCGAGGTCGGCTTGAGCAGCGCCGGCGACTTGCGGGCGAACTTCTTCAGCTGGCCGGTAATCTTGCCCATGCGCGCGGTCAGCTGCCCGATCATGGTGAGGTTCTCTTCCGCATCGGCCTGGCGGCCGCGCTGCAAGAGCACGGCGGCGTTGTCCGCCAGCGTGCGCAGCGCCGCCAGCGGCTGGTTCAGCTCGTGGGTGATGCTCGCCGCCATCTGGCCCAACGCCGCCATCTTGCCTGCCTGGACCAGCTCGTCCATCGTGGACTTGAGTTCTTCCTCGGCCCGCCGCCGCTCGGCGATCTCGGTATGCAGGTGGCGGTTGGCGTTGCTCAAGGCCTGCGTACGCGCCGCCACCTTGCGTTCCAGTTCGTCGTGTGCCCGCTGCAAGGCCGCGCTGGCCGCCAGGCTTTGCGCGATGGCGCGCCTGCGCTGCTGCAGGTAGAGGCCCAGTATCGCCAGGAACCCCATGGCCAGGGCCACCGCGATGGCGGTGTTGCGCGCCCGGGCATGGATGGGAGCGATATTCGACAGGGCCATGAGACGCCATTGGGTCCCGGGAATCGGCCGGCTCTGCACCAGATAGGAAGGCATCAGGAAATTGCCCCCTTCGCCGCCTCGTCCCGCCTCGCTGGTGAACTGCACGATGGTGGTCCCGTCCGGCGAGCGCCCGACCTCGGTCATGCCCAGCGGTTCCAGCGATCCGGCACGGTGGTATTGCCGGGTCACCGCCAGCTTCTCCAGGGTGCGCGCCGACAAGGGCTCCAGGGTCTTGAACTTCCAGCCCGGCACGGAGGTCAGGAAAATCACGCCATTCTCGTCGACCACCAGGACCTTCTCGTCGGCGCGCAGCCAGGCATCGTCCAGCTTGTCCAGGTCCACCTTCAGCGCCGCGACGCCCAGCATCCGGCCGCCATGGTAGATCCCGTACGAGAAGTAGTAGCCGGGCGACTGGCTCACCGTCCCGATGCCGTAGAAGCGGCCTGGCAATCCCTTGGCCGCGTCGATGAAATACGGCCGGTAGGAAAAGTTGCGTCCGACGAAGCTCGGCGGCCGGTTCCAGTTGCTGGCGGCGAGCGTGAGCCCCTCCATGTTCATGACGTAGATTTCGGACGACCCGGCCTTCAGGTTGACCGTTTCCAGATAGTGGTTGACCCGGGCCAGCCACTCCGGATTGCCGGGATCCTGCAAGAGCGCGATGACGTCCTTGTTCAGCGACAGGATGCCCGGCAGGTAGTCGTATCGGGTCAGCTCGCTCTGCAGGCCGCCGGCGTAGATGTCGAGCCGGTGCTCGACCCCCTGGCGCATGGCCCGGATGCCGGTGCGCTCGCCCCAGGCGTAGGCCAGCGCCACGGCCAGCGCGGCGGCGAACAGGCACGCGCCGCCCCAAACCAGGCGCCGATTGAAGGATCTGCGTGCGTACGGACTGGCGCGCAAGTCTCCACCCATTGTCATTGTTGTCACGCGATCGTCAATGTATCCCACCGGCGCCCGAAACGGCAGCGGGGCTTGCGTCACGTCCCGGCCGCAAGCCCGTTCCGGTCAATCGGCGTAGACTCCCGCGGCCCGGATGATGGGCGTCCATTTGCCGATTTCGTTGCCGAGGTGCTTGCGCAGCGATTCCGGCTTGGCGCGATCCGCCGTCGCCGCCTGGGCCCCCAGCTCTTCCATTTTTGCCCGGAACACCGGATCCTGCACCGCCGCCTGCAGCGCCGCCGACAGCTTCTCGATCACCGCCGGCGGCGTGCCCTTGGGCGCGTACATGGCATGCCAGATCTTGACCTCGATGCCGGGCAGCCCTTGCTCGGATGCGGCCGGTATCTCCTTGAACGCGTCGATCCTGGAGGATTGCATCGCGATGTAGGGCTTGACCACGCCCGCCTTGAGCTGGCCCGCCACATTGGTGGTCTGGTCGCACATCAGGTTGACCTGGCCGCCGATCAGGTCGGTCAACGCGGGGGCCGTACCCTTGTAGGGCACCGTTCCCAGCTGCGTGCCGATGGCGCTCATGAACAGCAGGCCGCACAGGTGCGAGGCCGATCCGATACCGGCATTCGCGAGGAACAGCTTGCTCGCGTTAGCCTTGATGTAGGGCAGCAGTTCCTTGAAGTTCTCCGGCGGCAGGTTCTTGTTGCCCAGCAGCACCATCGGGACGTCGGCGATCTCGCCCACCATCTCGAAGTCCTTGAGCGGATCGAATCCCAGTTGCCGGTAGAGCGCCGGCGCGGTGGACATGCCGATATGGTGGATCAGCACGGTATGGCCGTCGTTGCGCGCGGCGGCGACTTTCTTGGCCCCTATGGTGCCGCCCGCGCCGCCGACGTTCTCGATGACGATCTGCCCCTTCAGGTGCTTGCTCATGATGGCCGTCACGTCGCGCGCCACCTTGTCGGTGGGCCCGCCGGCGGCAAACGGCACGACGGCTACGACGGGGTTGCCGCCAGGATAGTCCTGGGCCTGGACGGTGGTCGCGGCCAGCGCCGCCAGCACCGTCATCGGTATCTTGGAAAGAAGTTTCATGTCTCGTCCATGGAAAAAAAGAAAGCCATACCCGTCCACGCGGTGGCGTGGACGGCCGAGGCCCGCCCTCCGGACGGGCGATGACGAACCAGCCGCATCACGGGCGGGTGACGTCGAACAACAGGTTCTTCTTCGACGGACCGAACGAGATCCAGGTGCTCTTGAGCGGCTGCTGCTCCACGCCCGGCTTGCTCCAGTCGCAGACGCCCTCGGGGAAGATCTGGCGCAGACGGCTCAACTGCCCGGCATCCATCGCGACCTTGTAGTCGGCAGGGTCCACCGGCTTGAGCTGGCACTTGACGATGTTGTCCGCCAACGGCTCGCCGGCTACCAGCCGCGGCGTGGTGCCGGCCGGATACAGCTGGTTGCAGCGGCCATTGCCGAAGGCGGTGGACGGTTCGACGATCTTGGCGCCCGTATCGTCCCAGCAGGCGTCGGCCAGTCCCGCGGGCTTGTGGGCCACGACCTTGCGCGCCTTGGGCTGGTCCGAGGTATCGCCCACGACGCCCATCAGCCACCGGTCCATCAGCTGCAGCAGGTTGTCCCCCACCGGCCCGGGCCCGAGAATCACGTGGTTGTCGAAGTGGCCGTTGGCGGCCTTCAGGCGCTCGCGCACCGAGTACGAGTGGATCTTGTTGTGGATGTCGCCGTTCACGGCGTTGTCGAAGTAGTCCCGGTGCTCCAGGATGGCCGTCGAGGCCAGCCCGCCTCCGCCGTAGGTAATGCGCCCGGACTGGTAGGCCCGGCGGATGGCGTCGACGTCGCCGGCCGTGCGCGCCGCCGTGGGTTTCATGTCCGCGTCCAGCCCGCCGATATTGGCATTGAGATCAAGGAACTCTTCCACCGTGATGGCGCCGTCGTTCAGCGCCTTCAGCCCGTATTGCACGCCCACGTTGTCGATCGGGCGCAGCGCGAACCCGCGCGAGTCCTTGCCGTAGACGTTGACCGTGTGGTCGTACACGGTCGCGCGGACGCCGCCGGGCCGGTTGACGGGATCGTATTTCATGTCCTCCGGGAAGCCCGCGGGAAACGACACCACCGGGTCGAGGCGCCCGGCGCTGCCGCTCATGTTGGCGATGTTGCCCACCTGCAGGTAGCCGGAGATCGCCTTTTTCTTCTCGTCCGTATAGGGCAGCCCGCCCGCGCGGTTGAAATAATTGTTCAGCAGCCGCGAGTCGAAAACCTTGAACAGCGTGGCCGACGTCACGTCGGGAAAGACCATGTTGACGATGATGCCGTCGAACAGCCCCGGATAGTTGTCCGAAGTCTGGAAGCTCTGGTAGGCGCCGCCCGAGCCGCCGGTTCCGATCGTATAGACCGGGAGCCCATAGGCCTCGATGAAGCGTTCCTTGGTCATGGCCACCGTCTCGGACGACAGCAGGTCATTGCAGTTGGAGCCGAAGATATTGAGGGTGGACGTGACCGCGGCGTAACCCTGCTTCATCCACTCGTCGACGATCAGCGTGCCGAAGGTCGCGCCCTGGGTGTACCAGCCGCCCTGGCAGCCACCGCCCAGCGGATACATCAGCTTGCCGTTCCAGGCCTTGGAGCGCTTGTTCGGGCCGATCTCGCCATCGTTGAGCGGGTCGTGCAGCATTGCCGACTGGTAGATGCCGCGGTTGATGGTGCCCGTCTCGAGACGCACCAGATAGGGCACGGTGCGTTCGGTAGGCTTGCCTTCGTCGATGGTGATGTAGGTCATGTCCGCCGGATAGGCGGTGGGAGTGTTCCAGCGGCTGTTTCCCCCGGACTTATTGCGGTAGAAGTAGTCGATGCGGGTATTGGTAGAGCAATGCTCGTCCAGCGGACCGTCGAGCGTGCCGCCGCCCAGCCGGCCGAAGCTCGTCGTCGTGCACAGGAAAGGCTTCTCGTGGGGACCGGAGATCATCGGCCCGGTAATGGGATAGTTGGTGACCTCCAGGGTGGCGGTCGATTCCCCCACCTGTGCGCGGAGCGTGTTCTTGCCCAGTTCCATGCCGCGCACCAGCCCCTGCCAGGTCGAGCTTCCGATCTGCGTGAACGCGCGCGATACGTCGTTCTTGTCGAGTGTCACGACGGGCGTTCCGGTTACGCCGGCGGGCAGGTCGATCCGGACCAGCGCATCGCCGCCGGTCACGTAATCCGGCAGCGACGAGACCGTGGTCAACGTCAGGGCCGATACAGGCGGATCCACGGGCGGATCCACCGGCGGTGCGTTGCCGCCGCCATCATCGCCCCCGCAAGCGGCGGCCAGCACCGCGGCCGCGCCCGCCGCCAAGGTCCATCTCGCCAACCCGAATCCGCCCTTTCGCAAGCGGCCAGTACGCATCTGTCGCATCCCTTCCTCCTCGTCTGTCTTATCGTCGGTACCACATTCGATGACGCGCGTGCCGGCACCGTCATGGCAAGCCATGCGCGCGCCCTTCCCGCCGGGTGGCGGTACATGCATGAACAGCGTGGTGCTGCAGGAAGGCGGCTTCGTGGACCGCCCGTGTCTCCGGACTCGTTGCGCCGGTACGGCAACGCCCCCGTTTTCGATCTTTTTGTTGTTACGGCGACGATGAACTAGCAACCCCTGTGCCAAGGCGCGAGCCGTCCGGGCCCGCCGCGCAGGAGGTTGTTTTCATTGATTTTTTTCGATCGACGGAACGCGGCCGCCGCGCTCGGCGGCCAGAATTCCGCAACAGGAAGAAGGAGCCATTCCGGATTTCCGCAATGGCGGCCCGGCGACGCGCGGGCGCAGGAAAACTCAGGCGCCGTCGGCCGGCGGCGGTCCGTCGATCGACGAGAACAGGTCCCACACGGCCATGAACAGCGCCGCGATCAGCGGCCCGATCACGAAGCCGTTGATGCCGAACAGGGCCATGCCGCCCAGGGTCGAGATCAGCACCACATAGTCCGGCATGCGCGTGTCCTTGCCGACCAGGATGGGGCGTAGGACGTTATCGACCAGGCCGATCACCAGGATGCCGTACAGCGTGAGGATGATGCCCTGCCAGACGGCTCCGGTCAGGATGAAATAGATCGCCACAGGGCCCCAGATCAGGCCCGCGCCCACCGCCGGCAGCAGCGACAGGAAGGCCATTACCACGCTCCACAGCAAGGCCGCCTTGATGCCCAGGATCCAGAAGATGAGTCCTCCCAGCACGCCCTGCGTGATGGCGACCACGATGTTCCCCTTGACGGTAGCCCGCACGACGGCGATGAACTTGCGGAACAGATGACGCTTGTGTTCCTCGGTCAGCGGCAGCGCCTGGCGGATGCGGCCCGAGAGGCTGGGCCCGTCGCGCAGCAGGAAGAACAGCAGATACAGCATGACGCCCAGGCTGATCACGAACTGGAAGGTGTTCTGCCCGATGTTCAGCGCCTGTGTGGCGAAAAACTGGCTGCCGCGGGTGGCGACCTCGGCCAGCTTGGCCTGGATGCTGGAGACGTCGACCAGTCCGAATTTGTCCATCAGACTGCGGACCGTGGGCGGCAGCGCCGCCACCGCCTGCTCGAGATAGGCGCCGAAATCGATGTCGCCGGCACGGATCTGCTCGTAGACCCCCGCCCCCTGGCTGATGATCGCGCCCGCGATGAGGGAAACGGGAATGATGACGATCAGCACGCAGATCAGCAGCGTGGTCAGCGCGGCGAGGTTGCTCCGCCCGCCGAACAGCGTATAGAGCCGGCGCTGCATGGGATAGAAAATGATCGCCAGGATCGCTCCCCAGAACACCGCGCCGAAGAATGGCCACAACAACCAGCCGAATGCGATGGTGACCAGGACCAGCAGGAACAGAAAGGTGCGGTACTGCAAAGAGGTTTGGCTCATGAACCGTCCTTCAGCGGCGAAACGGGCGTGATCAGCAGCATAGCCGAAGCCGGGAAAAGGCCTGCGCCGGCGCCTTCTAGTCGTCCAGGCGCCGCCGGGTCGTGAACACCGGCAACGCGAGCCCCCACTTGATGGAAGCCAGCCGGAACAGGAACCCGGCCACCAGCGCTATGGCCGTGGCATGCTCGTGGCTGGCGCCATAGCGCTGCAGCAGGACATACAGCGTCCCGGTCGCCAGCGCCACGGATGCGTACAGGTCCCGGCGCAAGACCAGCGGCACCTGGTTGCAGAGCACGTCGCGCAGCAGGCCGCCGCAGATGCCCGTGACCATGCCCATCAGGACCACGATGGCCGGATGCACGCCCGCTGCGGCGGCGATATCGCAGCCGATCACGGCGAAAGCCACCAGCCCCAGCGCGTCGAGCAACAGGAAGGCCATGCGCACCCGATGCATGAAACGCACCAGGAAGGCCGCCGACAGCGCGGCGCCGACGGTAAAGAACAAGTACTCCGGATGGGCCACCCAGCCGAGCGGATAGTGCCCCAGCAACATGTCCCGGATGGAACCGCCTCCCAGGGCGGTGACCGTGCCGACCACGCAAATGCCGAATACGTCCATGCGGCGGCGCATGCCCATGATGGCGCCCGAGGCGGCCTCCGCGGTGATGGCGACCAGGTAAATGACTTGCAACAACATGATGGATCCCTCGCGGGCTAGCTCCTGTGCGGGGCGCCCGGCCGGGCGCGCGAACCTGCCGGATTATCGCAGGCCCCCGCCCGGCCCGCCGCGGCGGACGGTGGATCGGAGCCCGCCCACCCTACCCTCCGACCGCCGGCAAAGCCTGCACCAGGGTGGCGCGGAACGCCTCCATGACCGCAGGCACCTTGAAGCCGCGCCGCGTCACCTGGTAGAGATCCACACTCACCGCCGGCTTGACCAGCAGATCGGTGGCCACCCTGTGGCGGTGGCAGGCCACGAGGGCGAAGGTGGGGATGACGGCCGTGCCTGCGCCCGCCTCCACCATGGAGATCAGGGTCTCGAAGAAATTGAAGCAGGGCCGGTCCTCGTTGCCGCGCCCGATCTTTTCCAGGTGC
Organism: Pigmentiphaga sp. NML080357; assembly: GCF_002188465.1. Taxonomy (GTDB): domain Bacteria; phylum Pseudomonadota; class Gammaproteobacteria; order Burkholderiales; family Burkholderiaceae_B; genus Pigmentiphaga. The sequence continues at coordinate 20,426 of NZ_NINW01000041.1, forward strand.
GGCTCAATCAACCGCTGGATGGGATTGCTGGGCGGTAGGCCGATCAGCGGCGCGTCGCGCAGGCTGGTCCAGGGCGCCGCGCCGATGGGACGGCCCGGCCCGCTCTCGTCGGGCGCCACCCGCATCAGCCTGAACTTGCCTACCGGGGCGCGCTCCAGGCCCGCCAGCGGCTTGAAGAAGAAGCCCAGCCCCAGGTCGGCCTCGCCGCCGGCGACCAGCGCCTCCACTTGCTGCAGGTCGGTATCCACCAATCGCAACTCGACGTGGGGGTGGGAATCCTTGAAGCGCTGGAATACCTGCGGCAGGATGTTGGATGAGATCATGGGCGTGGCCGCGATACGCAAGGTCTGGCGCGCGCGCCGGCCCGCAACGCCGAGCTTGGACACCACCTCCTCGAGGTCGCCCACCACGCGCTGGGCCACCGGCAGCAGGTCGCGCCCGGCATCGGTAAGGACGACCATGCGCGTGGTCCGGTCGAACAGGCGGCAATCGAGCTGCTTTTCCATCTCGCGGATCATGATGCTCAGGCCGGCCTGCGTCATGTGGGCCTTTTCGGCCGCGCGGGTGAAATTGCCGATACGCGCGACGTGCAGGAAAACCTGGAGCTGGCGCAAGGATAGATTCATAAAACTCTAATATGTATTCATATCACATCTAAACTTCCAAAATAATACGATCCGGCGCCTAATACCAGCACCGGCGGCCCGGGTGGGCCGTGCAAGACGGATTTTCAAGATAGGTGCGAACATGAGCAGCAAAGAGGACGTCGTCATCGTCGGCGCCGGCATAGGAGGGCTGACGCTGGCCCTGAGTCTTCACCAGGCAGGCATTTCCTGCCGCATCTACGAGGCCGTACCCGCGCTCGCGCCGCTGGGCGTTGGCATCAACATCCTGCCTCATGCGGCGCGCGAGCTCTCGGAACTGGGCCTGCTGCCGGAACTGGACAAAGTGGGCGTGCGCACGCGCGAATCCATTTTCTTCACCGAGCACGGGCAATTCATCTTCCGTGAACCGGCCGGCCTTGCCGCCGGTTTCGACTGGCCGCAATACTCGATCCATCGCGGCGACCTGCAGACCGTCCTGCTCGAAGCCGTCAAGCAGCGGCTGGGCGCGGACGCCGTGGTCTGCGGCAGCCGCTGCACCGGCGTATCGCAGGACGAGAACTCGATCACGGCCCATTTCGTGTCGCCCGAAGGAGAGCGCCTGCCGGACGTGAAGGCCGCGCTGGTCGTGGCCTGCGACGGCGTGCACTCGGCCCTGCGCAAGCAGCTCTACCCGAACGAGGGAGCGCCTCGCTACTCGGGCGTCAACATGTGGCGCGGCACCACTGTCTGGAAACCCTTCCTCAGCGAAGCCAGCATGGTGCGCGCGGGCTGGCTGGACGTGGGCAAGATGGTCATTTATCCGATCCGCAACGACGTGGACGGCAAGGGCAGCCAATTGATCAACTGGGTGGCCGAGATCACCGATCCCAATCCCGCCATCCGCGACTGGAGCCGGCCCGGACGCCTGGAAGACTTCCTGCCGACTTTCGAGGACTGGCATTTCGACTGGCTGGACGTGCCGGCGCTGATCCGCGCCTCCGACTCCATCCTCGAATATCCCATGGTGGACCAGGATCCCCTGCCGACCTGGACCCAAGGCCGCCTCACGCTGCTGGGCGATGCCGCCCATCCCATGGTGCCGCGCGGCTCGAACGGGGCGGGGCAGGCCATCATCGACGCGCGCTACCTCGCCGGCCAGTTGAAGAAGCGCGGCCTGACGCAGGAAGCCTTGCAGGACTACGACACAGTGCGCGTGGCCGCCACCACCCAGGTCGTCCTGACCAACCGCGTCAATCCGCCGGATGCCATTCTGCGCGAGGTCTACGAACGCACTGGCGGCAAGCGCTTCGACCGGCTCGATGCCTTCGTCTCGGAAGCCGAGCTGCAAGCCATTTCCGACAACTACAAGAAGGTTGCCGGATACAGCCCGGCTGCGCTCAAGGCGCGCCCGTCGTTTCTCTAGACCTGGCCGGGGGGCGGCCACCCGCCCCCTCGGCCTTGCGCGCGGCGCGGCACCGCCGCGTTTTCCAGCCGCCTTGTGCGGCTTTTTTGTTGTCGCAAATACAGAAATAATTAATAAACCTTATCGGGAAATTTTCCTAATATTTAAAATCAAAGTATCTGATATTGATACTTTTTTATAAATCCGTAGAATCGCTGCAAGTTCATCGAAAGCCGCCCATCGGACATACCCCGTGGCGGCACAAGGAGACATCATGGCAGCGCTCGTACCCATACAGGGCTTGCATCACTACGCCTACCGATGCAAGGACGCGGAGGAAACCCGCCATTTCTACGAGGACATACTGGGCCTGCCCCTGGCCCACGTGATCCGCGCCGAACGCGTGCCTAGCACCGGCGAATACTGCCCGTACGTGCACATCTTCTTCGAGATGCAGGACGGCTCGTACATGGCCTTCTTCGACCTGGGCGACGGCCAGGCCGCCGAACCGTCCGCCAATACGCCGGACTGGGTCAACCACATTGCCCTGCAAGTCGGCTCCGAAGCCGAACTGCGCCAAGCCAAGGCCACACTGGAAAGCGCCGGCGTCGAGGTCATTGGCGTGACCGACCACGGCTTCGTCAGGTCCATCTATTTCTTCGACCCCAATGGCATCCGGCTGGAGCTGACCACCCGCACCGCCCCCGCCGACCGGCTCGAGGCGTACAAGGCGCGGGCCCACGAGCAACTGGCGGAGTGGGTCCACGCGAAAGCTGCCGCCGCAGCGCGATAGGCCCCGCTTCCCTCGCCGCCTCGCGGCCCCTCGGAGACGCTCCATGAAGATGCTGAAGTATGCGGCAAGCGTGCTGGCGCTTGCGACCCTTGGCATGCAGCCGGCCGCCCGGGCACAGACCTATCCGGACCGGCCCATCCGGCTGATCGTGCCCTACGCAGCGGGCGGCGGCACCGACGTATTCGCCCGAACCATTTCCACCCGCATGGGGCAGGAGCTCGGCCAGCCGCTGGTGGTGGAGAACCGTCCCGGCGCTGGCACCATCATCGGCGCCGAAACGGTGGCGCGGGCCGAACCCGACGGCTACACCCTCCTGCTAGGCGATAGCGGCACCTACAGCGTCAATCCCAGCCTGTACAAGAAGCTGCCCTACGATCCCGTCAAGGACTTCACCCCGGTCACGCTGACCGCCCGCTTCGCCCTGGCCCTGGTCGTCCATCCGTCGATGCCGGCCAAGACGGTGCAGGAGTTCGTCGACCTGGTACGGGCCCATCCCGGCAAATACGATTTCGCCTCGCCGGGAGCCGGCAGCCCGCACCACCTGGCCATGGAAATGTTCCGCCAGAAAGCGCACCTGCAGCTCACCCATGTGCCATACAAGGGCAATGGCCCTGCCTTGCAGGATCTGCTGGCCGGCCGCATCCCGTGCATGTTCCTCGACCTCGTCACCATACGCCAGCACGTCGAGAACAGGCGTCTGCGCGTGCTCGCCGTAGCAAGTACGCAGCGTCTGGAGCAATTGCCCGGCGTACCCACCATCGGCGAATCGGTCTCGCCCGGCTTCGAGGCCTGGGCGTGGCAAGGCCTCGCTGCGCCGGCCAGGACGCCGCCGGCCGTCGTCGCCCGCATCAATGCGGCCTATGCCAGGACCGTGGCCGATCCCGATATCAAGCGCCGGCTCCATGACATGTCGCTCGACCTCACGCCCGGCACGGCGGAGCAGATGGCGGCCCACGTCAAATCCGAGATCGTCAAATGGGCGGCGATCGTGAAGGAAGCCAACATCACGCTCGACTGACGCGAGCGCCATCCATTCACCGCAGGCGGCCCCATGCACCAGCCCGACACGACGCCACGAAAGTCGATATTCTTCGATTACCGGATCCACCCCTTCTCCAAGCCGGCGGACTTCGACGCGCCTGCGCGCCAGCGCGTGATCATCATCGGCGCCGGCCCGGTCGGGCTCGTCACCGCGCTGTACCTGGCCCGTATGGGCGTGCCGTGCGTGCTCGCGACGGCGGACGTGCAGGTTTCCGAAGGCAGCCGAGCATTGGCCTTCACGCGCCGCTCGATGGAAATCCTCCAGCAGGTCGGCGCGGGGGAGCACGTCGTCCGCCACGGGCTGCCCTGGCAATACGGCAATTCCTACTACCGGGGGCGCCGGGTCTTTCGGCTGGAGATTCCTTATGCCGAGGACGATGCGTTCGCGCCACTCACCAATCTCCAGCAGCAATTGCTCGAAGAACATCTGGTCGAGCTGATCGACGCCGAGCCGCTGGTCGACCTGCGCTGGGGCACGCGTTTCGAGGGATTGGAGCAGGACGACGACGGCGTCACGGTCACGCTCGATACTCCCGCCGGCCCATACCGGATGGCCGCCGATTGGCTGGTAGCGACCGACGGAGCCAAATCCTCGGTTCGGCAAAGCATGAAACTGCGGATGGAGGGCGATTCCTACGAAGGCCGCTTCGTCATCGTCGACGTGCGGGTCGACCTGGGCTTGCCCACCGAGCGCCTGGCATTCTTCGACCCCGACTGGAACCCGGGCAATACCATCCTCATGCATCGGCAACCTCATGGCCTCTGGCGCTTCGACTACCAGGTGCCCGCGGAGGAGAGCTCGGAAGCGGCCCTTTCGCCGGACTCGATCCGGGCGCGCGTGAACGCCCAGCTCGCGATGATCGGCCACGCCGGCAAGACCTGGGAAATGGATTGGGCCTCCATCTATTCGGCCCGGGCCATGACGCTGCCGCGCTACCGGTACGGCCGCGTGCTGTTCGCCGGCGACGCGGCGCACATGCTGCCCATCTTCGGTGTGCGCGGGCTGAACACAGGCTGGCAGGACGCGCAGAACCTGGCCTGGAAGCTGGCGCTGGTGGCGAAGGGCCGGGCGGCGCCGGCGCTGCTCGACAGCTACAGCGCCGAGCGCGTGGCCGCGGCCCGCGAGATCATCGACGAAGCCAGCAAGAGCGCCCGCTTCATGACACCGCCCACGCACGGATTCCGCCTGTTGCGCGACGCCACCCTGTCCCTCTCGCTCTCGCAGGCGTTCGTGCGGCCGCTGCTGCATTGGCGCACCTCGCGGCCGCACGAATACACCCGTTCGCCGCTCAACACGGCGGCGGACGAGGAAAGCTTCGCCGAGGGGCCGCGGCCCGGCGCGACGGCCCCCAACGTCAGGCTGGACTCGGGCGGCTACCTGCTGGACCGGCTGGGGCCGGCGTTCCATCTGCTGTGCTTCTGCCAGGACGGCCGCGTGCCGGCGGTGCTCGCAGCCGAGGCGGCCGGCCTCGCGCGGGACGGCATCCCGGTTTCGGTCACCGCCCTCGCTCGCGCCGAGGCCCCCCTGCCCGCCGAGGCCATCGACGATCGCTCGCAGCGGGCCCACCGGCTCTATGGCGCGGACGGCCGGGACGCCGTCTATTTGCTGCGGCCCGACCAGCACGTCGCGGCGCGCTGGCGGCGCCCGCCATCCGGCGCCCTGACACGGGCGGTCCGGCACATGCTCGAATGCGAAGAGGTTCCATCATGACCGTGAACGACCTGCCCATCTCCCGCCTGGAGGCGTTCTACGACCAGCTGGCGGTGGCCCTGGACCGTGCCGGTCCGCAGAAAAGCGAGATCCTGCTGGTCAAGCTCGCCCTGCTGCTGGCCAACCAGACCGCCGACCCCGACCGCCTGGAAGCGGCGATCGAACTCGCCGCTCAGGATCTATGACTCTTTCCGGAGACCGCTACATGCCCACGCCCCCCAAGCACGAGTTCGACCGTATCCCCGTCATCCTGCAGTTCCGCGAACCCGTCGAGATGGTGGAGACTTACGGCTTCAACGGCAGCCAGGGCTATACCGTCCTCGAAGGCCAGCGCCTGGTGCCGAAGAACTCGCCATCCAAGGTCGTCTTTCTTTTCATGCATCCCGCATCGACGCTGCAGCTGCTGCCCATGCCGGTCGCCCTGGCCGAATCGGGCATGCACGTGCTGTGCGGCGGCAGCCGCTACGCCAAGAACGACTCGGCGCTGATCATGGAAAAAGTGGCGGCCGACCTGGGCGCCTACATTCGCCACGCGCGCGAGGAACTCGGCTACGAGAAGGTCGTTCTCGTCGGCTGGTCGGGCGGCGGCGCACTGTCGCTGTTCTACCAGGCCCAGGCCGAAGCGCCGTCCATCACCCATACCCCGGCGGGCGATCCTTACGACCTGACCCAGGCGGGACTCACGCCGGCCGACGGCATCATCTTCATCGCCGCGCACCTGAGCCGTCCCGAGACGCTCACCGAATGGATGGATCCGTCGCTGCGCAACGAACTCGATCCCGACGACCGCGACCTGGAACTCGACATCTACGCGCCCGACTGCCCGAACCGGCCCGCCTTCGAGCCCTCGTTCGTCGCTCACTTCCGTGCGGCGCAACTGGCCCGCAACCGCCGCATCAGCGCCTGGGTGCTGGAGACACTGGAGCGGCTCAAGCGCTCGCCGCAAGGCGAACGCGAGCGGGGCTTCGTCGTGCACCGGACCATGTGCGACGTGCGATGGATCGATCCCACGGTCGATCCCAATGGACGCAAGCCCGGCTGGTGCTACCTGGGCGATCCGCGGGTGGTCAACTCCGGCCCGGCCGGCCTGGCGCGCTTCAGCACCCTGCGTAGCTGGCTGTCGCAATGGTCGTACGACCACTCCAACATCAAGGGCCCGGTGAATGCGGCCCGCATACGGCGCGTGCCGGTGCTGCAGATCGAGAACGAGGCCGACGACGCGGTGCCGGCCACGCACAACCCGGCGATCCATGCGGCGCTCGGCACCCCGGACAAGGAATTCGTGCAGATCCGCGGTGCCACCCACTACTACCTGGGACAGCCCCGCGAGCTGGCGGTATGCATCGCGACCATCGTCGACTGGACCCGCCGCAAGATCGCTCCGGACTTCGCACCGGCGTCCGCTTTCCTGCCCGTGGAGGGCTGACGCGGCAATCCGGCCCGGGATTGATTACCATTGAACACGCCCGGCCGGGCGCATCCGGGCCGGGCGTTTCGATTCCTGCCGTGCTCCGATCCCGATCCGACAATGTCACAGTTCGCAAAAGTGCTCAAGGTCCTGGACCTGTTCTCCGAGGACAGGACCACCCTGGCAGCCGAGGAAATCGCAGACCTGCTCGAGGTCTCGCGTCCGACGGCCTTTCGCTACGTCAAGCAGTTGTGCGAAACCGGGCTGCTGGCCAACATCGCCGGCCGCTACGCGCTGGGTGCGAAGATCATCGAACTCGACTACCGCATACGGCGCTCGGAGCCCATCCTGCAAGCCAGCCGGGCCAGCATGAGAGAGCTGGCCCAGCGCACCGTCATGACGGTCGTGCTGTGCAATATCTATGGCGACGAAATCGTGCACAGCCATCATGAACTCGCCGGCGAGCTGGCCCCCATGAGCCTGGACCGCGGCCATCCCATGCCGCTGTTCAAGGGCGCCTCCTCGGCGGTGATCCTCGCCAACCTCCCCGCCGCCAGGCTCAAGCGGCTCTACGAGCGCAACAGGACCCACCCCGACCTGCCCGCCGACGCCGGCGACTGGCCCTCGTTCGCCAAGCACTACAAGCGGATCCGCAAGGACGGCCACTACGTCTCGCGCGAGGAAATCGATCCCGGGCTGATAGGCATCGCGGCGCCGATCTTCAACGATGGCCGGCACGTGGTGGGCGCCATCACGCTGGTCTACGAAAAACGGCGCGAAAAGCTCGTCAACGAGGAGGGCTATGCGGAACTGGTGCGCGGATGCGCGGCGGCGATCACGCAACAGATCGCCGCCGCGGCCGCGCGCTCGGACTGAAGCGGCGGGGGCCGCGGCCGCCCCCATCCCGCGTCACTTGAAGTCGGCGTTGGGATCCTGGCCGCCCTGCCCCTGGCCCTGGCCGTAGGCTCCGCCCCCGCCGTAGCCCTCGCCATACGAGCTCTCGACGTCGATCTTGATGGTGCTGGGATCCACCGCCGCCTGGTCGCCCTTGTAGTGCATGACCAGCCCCGGAAAGAGCATCACCGCGGCCACCATCAGGAGCTGGATGACGATGAACGGGATCGAACCCCAATAGATCTGTCCGGTGGTGACCTTGGCGATGCGCTTGCCGGTCACCTTGTCCGTATAGTCCTCCTTCGGCGCCACCGAACGCAGGTAGAACAGCGCAAAGCCGAACGGCGGATGCATGAACGAGGTCTGCATGTTGACCGCGAGCAGCACGCCGAACCAGATCAGGTCTATGCCCATTTTCTCGGCCACCGGCCCCAGGAGGGGCACGATGATGAACGCCAGCTCGAAGAAGTCGAGGAAGAACGCCAGCAGGAAGGTCAGGATGCTGACCACGATCAGGAAGCCCCACTGTCCGCCGGGTACGGAAGTCAGCAGATGCTCGACCCAGAGGTCGCCGCTCACGGCCCGGAACGTCAGGCCGAACACGGTCGATCCGATCAGGATGAACACGACGAAGCATGACAGCTTGGTGGTGGTGTCCATCGCCTGCTTGAGCAGGTTCAGGGTAAGGCGCCTGCGGATGAGGGCCATGGCGATGGCGCCCACGGCGCCCATGGCGCCGCCCTCGGTCGGCGTGGCCACGCCGATGAAAATGGTGCCCAGGACCAGGAAGATCAGGAACAGCGGCGGAATCATCACGAAGGTGACCCGCTCGGCCAGCGCGGACAGCCATCCCAGCCGCAGCCATTTGTTGGCCAGCGCCATGATGAACGCAGACAGTCCCCACACCAGCATGGTGAGCACGATGCGCTCGTCCACCGGCGCCGTATCGTGTTCGAGATAGTCTCCCACGAACGCGGCGATCACCGCGGAAATCACCATCAGCACCAGCAGCGAGCGGCCGCCGCGCGTGCCGTTGGGTTCCTGGAAGCGGCGGGCCTCCTCCGGCAGGGCCGGCGCGCTCGACGGCTTGATGAACGACATCAAGACCACGTAAACCACGTAGGCGCCGGCCAGCAGGAAGCCCGGCAGCATCGCGCCGCGATAGATGTCGCCGATCGAGCGTCCGAGCTGGTCGGCCAGGATGATGAGCACCAGCGAGGGCGGAATGATCTGGGACAGCGTGCCCGAGGCGGCAATGACGCCGGTGGCGAGCCGCCTGTCGTAGCCATAACGCAGCATGATGGGCAGCGAGATCAGCCCCATGGAGATGACCGATGCGGATACCACGCCCGTGGTCGCCGCCAGCATTGCACCGACGAACACGACGGCGATCGCCAGTCCGCCGCGTATGGAGCCGAACAGCTGGCCGATGGTCTCGAGCAGGTCCTCGGCCATGCCGGATCGCTCCAGCACCAGCCCCATCAGCGTGAAGAACGGTACCGCCAGCAGCGAATCGTTGGTGATGATGCCGAATACCCGCTGAGGCAGCGCCTGGAACAGGACCGGCGTGAGCAGCCCGAGTTCGATGCCGATCAGCGCATACAGCATGCCATTGGCTGCCAGCGCGAACGCCACCGGGAATCCCAGCAACAGGAATATCACCAGGTTGGCGAACATGATCGGCGCCAGGTTGGCAATCAGGAAGTCGACCATCAGCGTCCCCCGGCGTTGTTGGCTTGGGCGGCCGCCGCCTCGCGCGCCTGCGCTTCGCGGGCGATTTCCTCGGCCAGTTCTTCTTCCGCGGTCTTGCCGCGTTCGCGCTCGCGCGGATCAGGCCCCCTGCCCGTCAGGAAGGCCACGCACTTGATCAGGTGCGAAATGCCCGCCAGCACCAGCAGCAGGAAACCGGCCGGTATCAGCAGCTTGACCGGCCAGCGCACCAGCCCGCCGGGGTTCGACGACTGTTCGTTGGTCACGTAGGAGTCCACGAATACCGGCCAGGACAGCCACATGATCAATATGCACGCGGGCAGCAGGAAGAACAGGACACCGAATATCTCTATCCAGATCTGCGTTCGCTGCGAGAGCTTCTGCGCGACGATGTCCACGCGCACGTGCTCGTTCTTCAACAACGTATAACCGGCCGCCAGGAGGAAGATGGCGCCGAACAGATACCACTGCAATTCAAGCCAGGCGTTGGAGCTGGTATGGAAGACCTTGCGCACGATGGCATTGCCCGCGCTGACCAGGACCACCACCAGGGTTAGCCAGGTGACGGCCTTGCCGACAAGCGTGTTGAGCTTGTCGACCAGGCGGGAAAAAGCGAGGAGAGCATTCATGGTTGTGGCCCGATGCTGAACGAAAAACGCCTGGCACCGAGCCAGGCGAACGATTCCTGCTTACGATGCGTGGCAGGTACCTGATGGGTGGCTGCCACGCTTTCCGGTCGATTACTTGCGGATGGTGGACATGTAGCCGTCGAAGTTGCCTTCGGCTACGCGGAACCACGGCAGGACGTTGCCGCGGAACGCCACCATGCTGTCATAGACCTTTTCTTGAACTCGGGGCTCTTCGCGCTCATTTCGGCATACAGCTTGTTGGCCTCCGCGTAGCAGGCATCCATGACCGGCTTGGGGAAGGCCCGCAGCTGGGCACCTTGCGAAACCAGGCGGCGCAGCGCAGCCGGGTTCTCGGCGTCGTACTTGGCGATCATGTCGTTGGTCGCCGCGGCGCATGCCTGGTCCAGCGCCGCCTGGTAATGCTTGGGCAGCTTGTTGTAGGCGTCCTGGTTCACGTAAAGCGATACCTGCAGCGTGCCTTCCCACCAGCCAGGGTAGTAGTAGTTCTTGGCAACCTTGTGGAAGCCCAGTTTCTCGTCGTCGTAGGGGCCGATCCATTCGGCGGCGTCGATGGTGCCCTTCTCGAGCGCGGGATAGATGTCGCCGCCCGCGATCTGCTGCGGCACCACGCCCAGGCGGGACAGCACTGCGCCGGCGAACGCGCTGACGCGGAACTTCAAGCCCTTGAGGTCCTCGACCGACTTGATCTCCTTGCGGAACCAGCCCCCCATCTGGGTGCCCGTGTAGCCGCACGGGAAATTGACGACGTTGTATTTCTTGAAAACTTCGCGCAACAACTTCAGGCCGTCGCCGTGGCGCATCCAGGCGTTCATCTGGCGCGTGTTGAGGCCGAAGGGCACGGCGGCGTCGAAGCTGAGCGTGGGATCCTTGCCGTAGTAATAATAGGAGGCGCTATGGCCGCACTCGATGGTCCCGTTCTGCACGCTGTCCAGCACTTGCAGGGCCGGCACGATCTCGCCGGCGGGAAAGGCGCGGATGGTGAACTTGCCGCCGGTCGCCTCGGAGACGTACTTGGCCACGGCCTCGCCGCCGCTATAGATGGCGTCGGCGCTGCGCGGGAAGCTGGACGCGAGGCGCCAGGTGACGGTGGGCGAATCCTGGGCGAATACCGGTGCAGCCAGCGTCGTGCCGCCTGCGGCGGCGGCGCCCACGGTTGCCTTGGTCAGGAAGGAACGGCGGTGCATGTGCAGGTCTCCTGGGATGGGGTGGGAATCCCATGCGTGGCACCGGTCCTGGCAGGGCGTCACGAGCCTGCAATCGGTGCAAAACAAGTGCCACCCATAGGTAGGGCAAATACATGATAACGGCCAGCGCTTGAGCTGCGGCCCTGCGGTAAACCCTGATTCACCGTCGAGGGAATCCCGGCGGCATGCTCGTTCCGGCGCGAGGCGAACGCGCGGCACTCGGCGCCTTGAACCAGACACCGCGCGCAATGGCGCCGGCGTTGATCGCGCCGTAGACCACCAACGCCAGCGCCTGCGCACCGAAGACCCCGGCCAGGCCCAGGCCGGCAGCGATGGCGGCCATCCCGCCGGCCGCGCTCAGTCCCAGCCGGACCACGCTGCCGGCAACGGGCCAGAACAGCCGCCCGGCCCCCTGTGAAGCGAAGTAGAGCGCGAGCCCGGCCCCGAAGAAGCCATAGGCCGGGCCGACGATGCGCAGGTACATCGATCCCGTGGCCAGCATGCCGGGCTCGCTGCCGAACATCGACAGCCTCGGCCACGACGAATGCGCATCCCGCTCCCACCCAGGCAATGCGCAGCGCGCGATCGTGCCGGCCGGCGCCCATCGCGGCGCCGACCATGGCGACCATGGGGCCGCCCAGCCCGAACACCAGCGGCACCAGCAGGTACTCGAGGCGGGATGCGGTTCCGTAGCCGGCGATGGCCGCGGAGCCGAAGTGGCCGGTCAAGCCGGTGGCGATGCTGATGGCGACATTGATCGCGGCCGTGGATATGGCCGCGACTAGCCCCACGCGCAGGATGTCGCGGAAAAGAAGCCAGCGCAGCGTCCAGCCGCGCCAGGAAAGCCGGACGACGCCCCGGCCGGAACAGAGGAAGGCCAGGAGCGCGACGCTGCCCGCCGCGTAATAGACGAGCAGCGCGATGGCGCCGCCGGCGATGCCCAGCCCCGGCAGCGGCCCCCAGCCGAAGATGAGCAGTGGCGACAACGGCACCAGCATGGCGGTGCCGGCACATGTGACCACTGCGGGAAGGTTCATGTTGCCCGTGCCGCGCACGGCGGAAGCCAGCGAGTTGAACAGCCAGACGAGCGCCGCGGCGCCGAAGATCCAACGCGAATAGACCAGGGCCGCCTCGAGCGATGCGCCGGTGCCCCCCATGCTGGCGTACAGCCAGCGGCCGCCGGCCAGGCCCGCCACGGTAAAGCACAGGCTGAACAACAGGCCGACCAGGATGGCGTGATAGACCAGGGCATTGGCGTCTTCTCGCCGGCCGGCGCCCAGCGCCCGGGCGATCGACGACGAAATGCCGCCCCCCACTGCCCCGCCCGACAACATCTGCATCAGCATGATGGTCGGAAAAACGAGCGCCACGCCGGCAAGCGCGTCGGTGCCCAGCCGGCCGATGAAATAGGTTTCGATCAGGCCCGCGCTCGCCTGGGCGGCCAGCACCAGCGTATTGGGCACGGCCAGGCGCAGCAGGGTCGGTACGATGGGTGCCTCGATGAGGCGGCGGGTACGCGGATCGATGGACATGGCGCGGCTTGCGTCAGGCTGTCCCGGATGCGGGGGCCGCAACCGGAGCCGCCGCCGGCCGGCGGATCAGGAAGACGATCAGCGCAGCCACGAGACATGCCGCGCCGGCCGCGTACAGTGCCGGCGTATAGGTCAACATCTGCGTGCGCACCACCCCGGCGCCGTAGGCGGCGATCGCCCCGCCTATCTGGTGGCCGGCGAACACCCATCCGAATACCATGCCCGCCCTCTCCTTGCCGAACTCGGCCGCCGCCAGCTTCACGGTGGGCGGTACGGTGGCGATCCAGTCCAGCCCATAGAACATGGCGAACAGCGACAGTCCGTAGAGCGTGAATTCCGAATGCGGCAGCCAGAACAGGGAGAGTCCGCGCAAGCCGTAGTACCAGAACAGCAGCTTGCGGTTGTCGAAGCGGTCCGAGAGCCAGCCCGAAAGTATGGTGCCGACGAAATCGAATGCTCCCATCATCGCCAGCACCGAAGCGGCGGGCACGGCGGCCAGGCCGAAGTCGCCGCACAGCGAAATGAAATGTGTCTGGATCAGGCCGTTGGTGCTGAGGCCGCATACGAAAAAGGTTCCGAACAGCACCCAGAACGTCTTGCTGCCGGACACGCTGCGCAAGACCGTCAGCGGTGCCAGGAAGGAAGGCCGCGACGGCGCGGCCGCCGGGGCAGGCGCATCCGGATCGGCCCCATAGGGCAGCAGGCCGAGATCCTGGGGACGGTTGCGCGCCAGCAGAAACGCCAGCGCGGCGACGGCAAGGCAGCAGACCACCACCGGCACGACGGCGGCGCGCCAGCCGAAATGATCGATCAGCCACGCCGCCGCGGGCAGGAACACCAATTGGCCGGTGGCCGCGCTGGCCGTCAGCAGGCCCAGCACCAATCCGCGCCGCCGGTCGAACCAGCGGGTGGCGACGACCGCCCCCAGCACCACCGCCGTCAGGCCGGTGCCGAAGCCCAGCAGCAACCCCCACAGCGCCACCAGGTGCCAGACCTCGGACATCTGCGTGGCCAGCAACAGGCCCGCCGCGACCAGGATCATGGCCGCGCACATGATGCGGCGCAGGCCATAGCGTTCCATCAGGATGGCCGAGAACGGTCCCATCAGGCCGAACAGCGCGAACCGCACGGCCAGCGCGGACGAGATCTGGTCGACGTTCCAGCCGAACTCCCTGGCCAGCGGCTGCAGGAAGGCGCCGGGCAATCCGAGCGCCGCCGACGACGACAGCATGGTCAGGAAAGCGAGGGCCACCATGACCCACGAGAAGTGGATGCCCCGCCGGGCCAGCCAGCGGGAGACGGGATAGGCGAACACGATGGGATCCTGTCAGGGATGGGGAAGGGAGTCGCCGTCGGACAGCAGGTGCCTGCGGGCAGCGGCAAGGATCCGGTCGGAAACGGGGTCGGGCGCGGTGGCCCGGGCGATCAGCAGCGCCCCGACCATGGTGGAAAACTGGGCCAGCGCCCGGTCGCGATCGGCCTCGGCATCGCCGCTGGCCTGCAGCTCCGCCAAGATGGAAATCAGCTCCTGGATGCCGTCGACGTAGCTCTGGCGCACGGGCTTGCCGCGCGCCTCGCGGGCCACGTCGGTGACCAGCGAGGCCGCCGGGCAGCTGTTGCCGGGGTTGTCCCTGGCGCGAGGGCCGAGAAATGCCTCGATGATGAGGCGCAGCGCGGCGCGCGGATCGCCGGCATCCGCGATCCGCTGGCGCCAGCGTTCGGACGACAGCGCGAAAGCTTTCGAGCACGCCGTTGCCGCCAGGGCGTCCTTGGACTCGAAATGCCCATAGAACCCGCCATGCGTGAGGCCGGCGGCCGCCATCAGGTCGGCGACGCTGACGCCATGGATGCCTTGTTCCCGGAACAGCCGCGCCGACGCTTCTTCGATGGCGGCGCGGTTCTGCTCGGTCTGCTGTCGCGATACGCGGGGCATGCGGCCCTCCTTCTTGCGAACGAGCGCCGATAATAAATGATGTTCATCATTTATTCAATACATGTTGTCCATCATCTATAGGAGCGTGGGGGCCCTCCCGTCATGAAACGCCCTGCTCCAGCGCCGCCCTCCGGTGCGCCAGCCGGTACAGGACGGGCAGGATGAGCAAGGTCAGGGCGGTGGACGAGATGATGCCGCCGATGACCACGGTCGCCAGGGGCCGCTGGACTTCCGCCCCGGTGCCGGTCGCCAGCGCCATCGGCACGAAGCCGAGCGAGGCCACCAGCGCTGTCATCAGCACCGGCCGCAGCCGGGCCGAGGCCCCGAGCCGGATGGCGTCGTCCAGTCCGTGGCCTTCCGACCGCAGCGTCCTGATGAAGGAAAGCATGACCAGTCCGTTCAGCACCGCCACGCCCGACAGCGCGATGAAGCCGACCGCGGCGGAGATGGAAAGCGGGATGCCGCGCAGCCACAGAGCCAGCATGCCGCCGGTCAACGCGAACGGGATGCCGGTGAATACGATCAACCCGTCCCGCAGATTGCCGAACATGGCGAAGAGCAGCATGAACACCAGGAGCAGCGCCGCCGGCACGACCCATTGCAGGCGCTCGGCCGCCGATTGCAGCTGTTCGAACGTGCCGCCCCAGGTGATCCAGTATCCGGGGGGAATCCGAACCGATGCCGCAACGCTCTCCTGGGCGTCGGACACGAACGAAGCCAGGTCGCGGCCTCGTACGTTGGCGCTGACCACGATGCGCCGCTTGCCATCCTCGCGGCTGATCTGGTTGGGGCCGGGCGCCAGTTCGAAATGCGCCAGCTCGGCCAGCGGCACGAAGGCCACGCGCGGCTGGCCCTCGCCGCGCGGCAGCGCCACCGGCAGCCGCCGGAGGGCGCCGATATCGCCGCGGACCTCGTCGGGCAGGCGCACCAGGATGTCGAACCGGCGGTCGCCCTGGAAGAAAATGCCGGCCTCGCGGCCGCCCACCGCGGTGGCGATGGTTTCCTGCACCTCGGCCAGGCTCACGCCGTAGCGCGCCGCCTTCTGGCGGTCGACCGAGATCGTCAGCATGGGCAGGCCGGCAGTCTGTTCCGCCTTGACCGACTCGGCGCCCGGCAGGCGCGCCAGGGCCGCGGCGATCCCGGCCGCCGTCCGCTCGAGCTGTGCCATGTCGTCGCCGAAGACCTTGACCGCGACGTCGCTGCGCACACCGGATATCAGCTCGTTGAAGCGCATCTGGATGGGCTGGGTGAACTCGTAGTTGCTGCCGGGAACGCCGGCCACCACCGCCTGGATGGCGGCCACGACCTCCTCGTGCGATCGGCGCGGCGCCGGCCAGTCCTGGACCGGCTTGAGCATGATGTAGGTATCGGCCACGTTGGGCGGCATGGGGTCCGAGGCAATCTCCGCCGTCCCGATCTTCGCGAAAACACGCTCCACTTCGGGCACCTTGGCGATCTGCCGCTCCAGTTCCTCCTGCATCGCGATGGCCTGGGTCAGGCTGGTGCCGGGAATGCGCAAGGCCTGTACGGCCAAGTCGCCCTCGTCGAGGCTGGGAATGAACTCCGCGCCCAGCCGCGTGGCCAGGGCCAGCGCGAACGCCACGGCCACCGCGCCGAAGGTCAGCACCACCGGCGCGTTGGCGAGCGAGCCGCGCAGCAGCGGCACGTACAGGCGGCGTGCGGTGGCCATCAGGCGATTTTCCTTTTCCTGCACGCGCTGGCCGAGCAGCAACGCGACAGCCGCCGGCACGAAGGTGATCGACAGGATCATGGCTCCCAGCAGCGCCAGCACCACCGTGATGGCCATGGGATGGAACATCCTGCCCTCCACGCCGGTAAGGGCGAAGATCGGCAGATAGACGATCATGATGATGAGCTGGCCGAAAATGAGCGGCCGCCGCGCTTCCCTGGAGGCCGAGAACACCTCGCGGAAACGTTCGTCGCGAGTCAGCGCCCGGCCCGCTTCGGCCTGCGCGTGGGCCAGCCGGCGCACGCAATTCTCGACGATGACCACGGCGCCGTCGACGATGATGCCGAAGTCCAGCGCGCCCAGGCTCATCAGGTTCGCGCTGACCCGGTAGGCTGCCATGCCGGTGAAGGTGAACAGCATGGACAGCGGAATGACCAGCGCCGTGATCATCGCTGCGCGGATATTGCCGAGGAAAAGGAACAGCACCACGATGACCAGGATCGCGCCTTCGAGCAGGTTCTTCCTGACGGTCGCGATGGCCTTGTCCACCAGCACCGTGCGATCGTAGACCGTCACCGCCTTCACGCCCTCGGGCAGCGTCTTGTTCACGGCGGCCAGGCGCTCGTGCACGGCCCGCGCCACGGCCCGGCTGTTCTCGCCGATCAGCATGAATACGGTGCCGAGCACTACCTCCCTGCCGTTTTCGGTAGCCGCGCCGGTCCGCAACTCGCGCCCTATTCCCACGTCGGCGATATCGCGCACGCGTATCGGCTGGCCCTGCGCCCGGCCGACGATCACGTCGAGGATGTCGTCGACAGAGCGGACCTGGCCGGGCGCGCGCACCAGGTACTGCTCGCCGCCGCGTTCGATGTAGCCGGCGCCCACGTTCACGTTATTGCGGTCGAGCGCGGCCACCACCTCGGCCAGCGTCAGCCCGTGCGCGGCCATGCGCTCGAGATTGGGCGCGATCAGATACTCCTTGGCGTAGCCGCCGATGGTATTGACCTCGGTCACGCCCGGCACCGTCCGGAGCTGGGGCCGCACCACCCAATCCTGGATTTCGCGCAGGTCGGCCAGGGTATAGGGCGTACCGTCCTCCTTGCGGGCGTCCGGCTCGGCCTCCACCGTCCACATGTAGATCTCGCCCAGGCCGGTGGAAATCGGCCCGAGCGTGGGCGTCACGCCGGCCGGCAGGGCCTCGCGCGCCTCCTGGATGCGCTGGTTGACGAGCTGGCGCGCGAAATGGATGTCGGTGCCGTCCTTGAAGATGACGGTCACCTGCGACAGGCCGTATCGGGACAGCGAACGCGTCTGGGCCAGCCCCGGCAGGCCGGCCATGGTGGTTTCTATGGGATAGGTGATGCGCTGCTCGGTCTCGAGCGGCGAATAGCCGGGCGCCGCGGTATTGATCTGCACCTGCACGTTGGTGATGTCGGGCACGGCGTCGATCGGCAGGCGCGAGTAACTGTACGCGCCCAGCGCCGCCATGCCGAGCACCGCCAGCATGACCAGCCATCGCTGCCCGATGGCGAAGCGGATGATCCGTTCGAACATGGAAGATTCCTGTCTGTGCGCGCCGGCGGCCCGCGTTCCGCGACATGCGCCGGCGCACGGGTCTAGTGGGCGTGTTCGGCGCTCGCCTTGCCGAGCTCGGCCTTGAGCATGAAGGTGTTGGCCGCGGCGTAGCGGGTCCCGGGCTCGAGTCCTTCCAGCACCTCCACTTGGGCATCGTCGCGGCGTCCGGTCTTCACCGGCTGGGCCTTGAAGCCCCCGGGAACGACGGTGAACACGACGCTGCGCTCTCCCACTGTCTGGATCGCATCGGCGGGCACGGCAAGCGCGACCGGCTCTTCGTCGCGCAACACCCGGACCGTGATGAACAGTCCCGGCCTCCACGCCATGCCCGGATTACGCAGCGTCACGCGCGCCGTGGCCGTGCGCGTCTGCGCGCCCAGCAGCGGCCCGACGTAGGAAACCCGCCCCTCGGCGGTCTCGTTCAGCACGGACGAGGAGATCGTCACGCGCTCGCCTACCCTTACCGCGGCGAGATCCCGGGGAGCCACGATGAACTCGGCCCATACCGCGCTCAGGTCCGTGATCGTGAACACCGTTGCGGTATCGCCGACGGCCTCGCCCATGGCCATGTGCTTTTCGACCACGGTGCCGTCGAACGGCGCCCGCAGCTCGTACTGGTTCAAGGCGGGAGCCGAACTGGCCGCGCCCACCGCCTGCAGCTTCTGGGCGGCGTTCTGCACCGCGATCGCGGCTTCCTCGCGGGCTGCGCGCGCCTGCAGGTAATCCTGCTCGGCGGAAATCCTCTCTTCCCACAGTTTCCTTTCGCGCGCGAAGGTCTCATTGGCCAGATCGAGGCGCTTGCGGGCGGCCAACAGTTCGCTGCGCATGTCCGACAGCGCCGTGCTGGCGATCACGGCCAGCACTTGTCCCTTCCGCACTTCCTGACCGAGGTCCGCCGAGACCCGCTCGACGACGCCGGCGAGCCGGGGCACGACGTGGGCCGTCCGGTCCTCGTTGAAGCGGATCTCTCCCGGGAACTCGCTGCCCGGCCGCAGGATGCCGGGCCCTGCCTCGGCCGTCCGTATGCCGGCAGCCTGGACCTGGGCCTCGGTCAGCCTCACGATGCCGTCGTCGGCGTGGTCGCCCGCGGCTTGTCCAACAGGCCCTCCATGGGCGTGGCCGTCGTCCTCGGCATGCCTGCCGGACGTGAACAACACGGCGGACACCGCGAGCACGCCCGCGGCCACGATCGCCGCCATCGCGGCCTTCTGTCTTGTGGTTATCGCATGTTGCGAGTCCTTCAGCGGCCGAGCACGCGATCGATCGCGATGGCGGCCTGGTAGGTGTCGGCCATGGCGGCCAGATAGCGGATGCGTGCCTGGAACAGCGTGCGCTGCGCATCGAGCACGTCCAGAAAGCCCGACTTGCCCGTCTCGAAGCCTCGGGTGGCGGCCTCGTAAGCGCGTTGCGCGCCGGGCAGCACCGCATCCCGGAGCGTTTCCGCGCTCTTGCGCGCGAGCGCCAGCCGCGACGATGCCTGCCGGAGCTCCTGCTCCAGCCTGACCTGCAGCGCCCGGTGCAAGTCGCGGGCTTGATCGGCGCGCACGGTGGCCTCGTACAGGTTGCCTTGGTTGCGGTCGAACAGCGGCAACGGGATGGCGACGCCGAGCAGCGTCTGCCGCCGCCCCAGCTCGTTGTTGCGCTGCGACCCCGCGGTCAGGCGCACGTCCGGATACTGTTTGCTTCGCTCTACCTCGATCACGGCCTTGCGGCGCTCGACCTCCAGTCGGTGCGCGGCCAGCTCGGGAGACTGCGCGAGATCGCGGAGCAACGCCTCGATCGGAGGCCTGGCCGGCAGCGCGTCGATCATGCCCACGGCCTCCCCGAACCCCGCATCCGGGTCTCCCCAGAGCGAACCGAGCGCCTGCCGGGCTTGAACCAGCTGCGCGCGCGCCGCCTCGGCGTCAAGCTCGGCATTGGCCCGCTCGACCTGCGCCCGCGTTTCCTCCAGCGGCGCCACCTTGCCGGCGGCAACGCGGCGCGCCGCGATGTCGGCGGCACGGGCCGCCACTTGCGCCGACCCGTCCGCAAGCCGCTTTCGCTCCTGCGCGACCAGTACGTCGAAGAACGCGCCGACCGTGGCGGCGCGCAGCGCGGCACGCGCGGCCACCAGCTCCGCCACCGCGACACCCTGCGCTTGTTCGGCGGCCAGCATGCGCGCCGACCGCTTGCCTCCCAGTTCAATCGGAATACTGAGCTCGGCAGCCGTGGTGCGCGTGTCGCGGCGCGTATCCTCCACGCTGAACGAGATTTCGGGATTGGGAAGAAGGCGCGCCTGAATCGTGCCGCCTTGCAATGCCTCGGCCTCCCTGGCGGCGGCGGCGAGCGCCGGATTATGCGCGGCGGCCAGCGCCAGCGCGGTATCCAGCGTCAGCGGCCCGCCGGCGGCCGGCACCTGGTCGAGAATGGGAAGGGGGTCCGGCCGCGGTTGCGCCGCGGCCAAGGGGCTGGACAATGCGGCCGCCAGCCCGAGCGGCCATAGAAGTCTGCGCATCGAATTGCACCTGGAAGTGGATCAGCGAATTCGGCGAGACGAAAGGAAATCGCGTCCCGCCGCTCAGGCGAGCGCGAACCACTGCGGGCGTTCGGGAAGCGAGACGGGCGCGGCGGCCAGGAATTCGGGCAGCGCGGGAGACCGGGGGTGTGCGGGGGGGCCGATCGAGACGGCGTGCGGGCCGTTGAGCACGGCCTGCAGCGCGATCATGTGGCAGACGGTGCAATCGGTATGCACGGCCTTCTTCGCCTCGGCCTTGTCCGCTGTGTCGTGGTGGACGTGCTCATGATGACCGAAATGGTCCTGGACCACGGCGCCGGTTTCATGCAGGCAATACGCGGCGGCCGCCGCCCAGGTGGCCTGGAACGGCAGAAACGCGATGAGCAGCAGGATGAAGAGACGGCGCATGCGCCTATTGTACCCGCGCGCGATTGCCGCCGAAGCGACCGCCCGGGACCTGCGTGGACGCGGCCGCGTCGAGGCGAAGCGCCCCGGATGTCAGCGCAGCATCCGGCTGCCGCTGCGGTTCGAGCCGGACCGGTCGCCCGTACCCGACGACTCCGTCCCGGTGGATCGGTCCTTGCCCGTGGCCGGGTCCTTGCCCCCGGGATTGGCGGCTCCCCGGTCCGCGGGCCGATCCTGGGCGCCGCCGTGCATCGTGCCGCCCGGTTGCCCGGCGCCGCCCGGGCCCGGCTTGCCCTGCGTGGACCCGCTCTGCTGGGCATTGCCCGACGCACCGGACGGACCGGCATTCGAGCTGCCGCGCGTGGGGCTCTCTGAACTGGAGCCGCTCGGCTGGTTGCTGCCCCCGCTCTGGCCGGTGCTCGCGCCGCTGCCGGTCTGGGCCGCGGCCATGGGGGCCGCAACGATCATTCCGGCGGATAGAAGAAGTCTTCCCAGTGTCGATCTGCGCATGGCGTTCTCCCTGACGAGGCGCCATGCGCAGCAGGATCCGTTCCCGGCTCCGGCCTACAGGCCCAGCACGCGTTCGGCATTGGCATGCATGACCTTCTCCATGACCGCGTCGGTGTAGCCCAGCTCTTCCCATTCCTTGAGGATGCGCGCGTAAGGCAAGCTGGGGTAGTCGCTGCCGAACATGATCTTGTCCTGCAGCCGGCCGCGGATGTCCACCTTGAGGTTGCCGGGAAAGTACTTGGGCGCCCAGCCGGACATTTCCCAGTACACATTGCCCTTGTGCAGCGCCACCGCCGTGGTCTCGTCCACCCAGGGCCAGCCTGGGTGGGCCATGATGATCTTCAGGCCGGGAAAATCGGCGGCCAGCTCGTCGATGGCCGAAGGGTGGGCAT
Source organism: Pigmentiphaga sp. NML080357 (assembly GCF_002188465.1). Lineage (GTDB taxonomy): Bacteria > Pseudomonadota > Gammaproteobacteria > Burkholderiales > Burkholderiaceae_B > Pigmentiphaga. The sequence goes on from NZ_NINW01000041.1 coordinate 42,334, forward strand.
GGCGTATCCGCGCCCCCATGCCCCCCGGCAATCCCGCTCCCATTCCGGTCGTACCCACGTCGATCATCACCGCCGCGCCCAACGACGCGATTTCCTCGAACAAGGGGTAATAGCGCCGGTCGTTCACGGCGAAGTGCTGCATGATTGGGTGGAAATGAAAACCCATGAAACCCAGTTCGCGCACCGCCGTGCGCGCCTGGCGGATCGCGATCTCGCCCTTGGCGGGCTCCAGTGCGCCCCAGCACTGGATGATGCGGCCGGCGTGGCGTTTCCACATGCCGTGCACGTATTCGTTCGTGCATGGCGGCGTCGCGACGGTGGTCTCGAGGTCGAGTGCCACCAGGCACGCGTCGACGCCGGCGGCGGCGAACTCGGCCACGACTTCGTCCTCGGTCTTGCCCACCCACTCCCGCTTCCAGTAGGTGGCCAGGGCGTCGACATAAGGCCCTTGGGCGTCGATCCAGGTCTGCGTCCCGGGGTAGCAATGCAGGTCGATGATGCGCATGGAAATCTCGTCTCGTGTCGATGCGGCGCTCAGGCCGCCTTGGCGGCCACCATCTCGGCCAGGGTCTTCTTCGATACCTTGCCGAAGGTGGAAACGGGAAAATCGCCCATTACCTCGAGCCGCTCGGGCAGCTTGAACTTGGCGATCTCGCGCTCCTTGAGGAATGCGACCAGCTCCTCGAGCGTCAGCGACGCGCCCTTGCGCAGCACCACGCATGCGCACATGCGCTCTCCCATGGCGGGGTCCGGCATGGGCACGCACGCCACGTTCTGTACCGCGGGATGCATGAGGATCAGGTTCTCGACCTCCTCAGCGCTGATCTTCTCGCCCCCCCGGTTGATCAGGTCTTTCTTGCGGCCCTCGACGACGTAATTGCCCGAGGGATGCATGCGCATGAGATCGCCGGAACGGTAGAAGCCGTCCGGAGTGAACTGCCTGGCGTTGTACTCCGGCACGCCGAAGTAGCCGCGCAACGTGTAGGGGCCGCGGCAGGACAGCTCCCCCACCTCCCCCGGCGCGACCTCGCGGCCCTCGTCGTCGATCAGCTTGACCTCGTCGTCGGGACACACGGGACGCCCGCAGGTCTCCATGAGCACATCCTCGGGATCGTCATGGCGCACGAACATCAAGAGCCCTTCCGACATGCCGAAATTCTCCTGCACCAGCGCGCTCGGGATGAGCCGGCGCGTGCGCAGGCGCACCTCCGGCTGCATGCGCTGACCGCCGCTCTGGATGAGCTTGAGCGAAGACAGGTCGAACTTGCCGATGTCCGGGTCGTTGATCAGCCTAATCAGCAGCGCCGGCACGACCTTCAGGTGAGTGACCCGATGCCGCTCGATCAGCGCGAACATCTCGGCGGGCCGCGTGTTGGCGTGCAGCACCACCTTGGCGCCGTTGAGCAGGAAGCCCTGTATGCCGGGGCAGGCCAGCGGCAGGTTGTGGGCGATGGGCAGGACCAGCAGCAGGACCGAATCGGGCTCTACCCGGGTGACCTGCGAGGCGACCTTGGAGTTGTAGGCATAGTCGTTGTTCGTGCGGGGTATCAGTTTCGGAATGCCCGTGGTGCCCCCTGAGAGCTGGAAAATGCACGGGTCCTCGGGGTCGATGCGGATATCGCGCAACGCCGAGCGATCGCCGGGCGCGGGCGTGTCGATGAGCGCCGTCAACGAATGCTCGCCCGGGCCTGCGGGCCCCAGCACCAGCCTGAGCCGCAGGCAATCGTTCTCGCTCTGGACGCGTTCGATCACCGGCCCGAACGCGAAGTCCCCCTGGACGGCCGGATAGACGCAGCAGCGCGCCTGCGCCAGCCTGACGAACTGGCTGATTTCGAGATAGCGATGCGTGACGAGGGCCGCAATGGGGATCGCGCCGATCTTCTGCAGCGCGAAGTACAGGATCACGAATTCGGCCACGTTGGGCAGGGTGGGCACCACGCGGTCCAGCGGCTTGAGCCCGAGCGCCAGCAGGTGCAGCGCCAGGTTGTCGCTCAGCCTGTCCAGATCGGCATACGTGTAGGTCCGCGGGCCGTCGATCAGCGCCACGCGGTCCGGATAGCGCTCGAACATCTGCGCGAACTCCTGCGCCAGCGAACGGTCCTGCCAATACCCCCGCTGGCGATAGCGGCGGGCGAACTCGGGCGGGAATGGAACGAATCCTTCAAGCATGGGAGCTCCTCAGGTCGAGCTGGTGTAGCCACCGTCGATCACGACGATTTCGCCGGTGACGAAACGGTTCGATTGCAGGAGATTCAGCATGGTCTCGGCCACGTCGTCCGCCGTCACGCAGCGCCGCAGCGGCGTGGCCCGGGCGCGCTTGCCCATGAGGTCGTCGTACTTCTCGCCCAGCATGCGCTGCATCCAGTCGCCCTCCATCCATCCGGGCGCGACGGCGTTCACGCGGATGTCGGGCCCCAGGTTCCATGCCAGCGTCTTGGTCAGATTGACCACAGCCGCCTTGCTGGCCGCGTAGGGCAGCGGCTGCGGCCCGGGCCGCAGTCCCACGATGCTGGCGGTATTGACGATGGCCGGATCCTTTCCCTTGCGCAGCAGCGGCACCGCCGCGCGAGTGACCTGGAACATGCCCCGGACGTTGACGGCAAAAGTACGGTCCCATTCGGCCATGTCCAGGCTCTCGAGGTCCCGGATTTTCCACGACGCGGTCGTGCCGGCATTGTTGACGAGCGCGTCCAGCCGGTCGAAGGCCTCGTCGACTGTGCGCATCATTGCCCGCACGGCGGCATCGTCGGCGACGTCGCATTGCACCAGGAGCGTGCGCGCCCCGAGTTCCGCCGCCTCGGCGGCTACCGCTTGCGCCGCCTTCGCGCTCGAGGCGTAGTTGATCGCCACGTCGTACCCGGCCCTGGCCAGCGCCACGACGGCGCTGCGCCCGATCCCCGTCGCCCCGCCGGTGACGAGGGCCTTTCTTTTCTCGGTCATCGCTGCTTTTCCATCTTGGTTGAGAAGAAACCGACTATTGCGGCTGGAGCGCCAGTTCCTGCACCGTGCCCTTCCAGACCGCCTGCTGATTTCGCACGAAGGCCCGCAGGTCGCCGGCGCCGCCATGCATCGAATAGACGCCGAGATCGGCCAGGCGTCCCACCAGTTCCTTGTCTTCAAGCAGGCGGTTGACGTCCGCATTGATGCGGCCGATCACCGCCTCCGGCGTTCCCGCCGGCGCAAAGAGCGCGAACCAGCCTATGGATTCGAAACCTGGCAGCGATTCCGCCACCGTGGGCACGTTCTCCAGCCCCGGCAGGCGGTTCGAGGACGTCACCGCCAAGGCGCGCAGCTTTCCAGCCTTCACGTGCTGGATCAGCGCCGGAATGCCGTCGATGGTCACGGCCGCCTCGCCGGCCAGTACCGCATTGGTGGCCGCCGGGGATCCCGCATAGGGCACGGTGAACATCCGGAAGCCGCCGGCGCGCCCCAGCATTTCGCCGGTCAGGTGAGGCACCGATCCGGCCTGGGCGGCGGCGAAATTCAGCGTGCCCGGGCGCTGCTTGCCTTCGCGCGCCAGCTCATCGACGGAGCGGATGGCGGACCCGCCCGGCACCACGACCATCATGGGACTGGTGCCGATCGCGGCCACCGGGACGATGTCGCGCTCGACGTCGTATTGCGGATTCTTGTAGAGCAGCGGCGTGAGCACGGCTGCCGCCGCGGGCACGAAGCCCACCGTGTAGCCGTCCGCCGGCGCTCGGGCCAGCGCGGACATGCCGGGAATGCCTCCCGCGCCGGGACGATTCTCGACGTAGACGCTCTGGCCCCAGCCGCGCGACAGCCGGTCGGCGATCAGGCGCGCCACCACGTCGGGCGCGGCGCCAGGCGGGAACGGTACGACCAGCCTGACCGGCTTGGCGGGCCAAACCTGGGCCATGGCGTCGCTTGCGGGTACCAACGACAGCGCGACGGCGAACCCTGCCGCCCACGCCGTCGACCGGCCGGGCCGGCACGCGGCGATGATGCGTTGCATGCTTGTCTCCTCTCGCGTTCTATGAAGTTCTTGGTGGACGCGAGACGACTGTAGAAAAGTGGCGGTGCAACGGACAAGATGTCAAAATCCTTCGAGTGATTCGATTTTGATATCCCATGAAACTCACCCAATTGCGGGACCTCGTGGCCATCGTGGAGCATGGCGGGCTGCGCGCCGCGGCGCGGCGCCTGGGCGTGGCGCAGCCTCTGCTCACGCGCAGCGTGCGCAGCCTGGAAAAGGAACTCGGAACGCCCCTGTTCGAACGCCAGGCGCGCGGCATGGTGCTCACGCCGCTGGGCCGCCTGTTCCACGAGCGGGCGCGCGGCATGGTCAACGAACTCCGCAGGGCCCGCGAGGAGCTGGCGCAAGCGCAGGGTTCGGGCGAAGGCACCGTCATCGCGGGACTGTCCATCATGCCGCACATGGGATTGCTGCCGCGCGCCCTCCCGCTCTTTCGCCGGCGCTATCCGAAGGTCTACCTGCAGCTGATCGAAGGCTTGTTCCCCGACCTGGAACCGCAATTGCGCAGCGGCGCCATCGATTTCTATCTGGGCGCCGCGCCCAGTACCGTTGCCGCGGGCTTCGTGGTCGAGACGCTGTTCTCCAACACTCGCGCGGTGGTATGCCGCAAAGGCCATCCGCTGGCGCGCTCGCGCTCGCTCAAGGCCCTGACCGGCGCCGAATGGGCCTTGCCTTCGACCGACTACGACAATCAGGACGACCTGTCCCGCCTCTTCCAGGAATACGGCCTGCCCGCGCCGCGCGTGGTGCTGCAGGCCCGCACGGCGCTGTCCATGATGGTGGCCCTGGCGCACAGCGATCTGCTGGCGCTGCTGCCGGTCCAATGGCGGGATTTCGGCCTGACGCAGAACGCGTTGCAGGTAATCGCGGTGCGCGAGCGGCTGCCCGCGCCCGACATCGTGCTGATCCGCCGCGCCGAGATGCCGATGACCCCCGCCGCCGAGCACCTGTGCGACTTGATGCTGCGCAACGCCCCGCGCCCGGGCCGCCCCGCCGCGTAACGCGCGGACTTCCTCCTGCTACTGGACGTAGCGCCGCATCAGTTCGCAGAAGCGTTCGGCGGCCGGGGTCATCGGCAGTTCGGCGCGGCGGATCAACACCACGTCGGGCGCGGCGAGCACTTCCTTGACGGCGATGGCCGCGAGCGCATCGGGATGGATGAGCGCCGATTGCCACTGCACCGGCAGCAGCGCCAGCAGGTCGGTATTGGCCAACGCCGTCATGATGGTCATGGACGAATGGGCGTGCAGCGTTACCTCCGGCGCGGGCAGCCGATGGCGCGCGAACAGCCGTTGCAAGTCTTCCTCGGCATTGACGTTGATCGAGGTCACGGCCCATTCGGCCCGCGTCAGTTGCGCGAGCGACTTCGCACCCGACAGCGGATGCCCCCGCCGCCCCACCACCGAACGCAGGTTGTGGCCCAGTACCTCTGTCAACAGCCCCGCGGCAGGCGTCGTGTACGGGCACGCACCGACGTAGAAATCGATGCTGCCGTCGCGCAGCCCGCGTTCCATCACCGGGTACAACCCTTCGATGATCTTGAGCCGGATGTGCGGGAACTCGGCCTTGAAGCGGGGCAGCACATGGGGCAGCGGACCCATGTGGGGCATGATCGAAAGCCCTGCGACGACAGTGCCGCGCATGTCGCCCCGCCGTTGCGCCAGTTCGTCCTGGGCGCGCTTGAGTTCGTTCAGCACCGAGCTGGCGCGTTGATGGAACAGCCGCCCGGCCGCCGTCAGGGTCATGCCCTTGGCGGTCCTTTCGAACAGCGGTTCGCCCAGTTCGCGTTCGAGCGCATGGATGCTGCGCGTCAGCGCCGGCTGCGGCTGCCCCAGGTGGCGAGCGGCCGCCCGCAGGCTGCCGCGCTCGACGATGGCCATCAGGTCACGCAGCTGGGTCAACTTCATGGTGTGCTCTCCCGCCCTGGCCGCGTCGACCTCCGCGACCGCCCCGCCGCCTTACCCGTACCGGCCGCGGCACGATATCAAAAAATGCATCGGCTAGAAGATTTTGCCATCTTATTGGCATCCCGGAAATTGCATAGAGTCGGCGCAAAGCCGCCCGGATCCGGGCGGAAAACCGGAGACTTCGATGCCAGAAGGCTTTGCCGTTCCCGCGGACGCCGCTTCGCCGGCCAAGAGCGACGCACGTCCCGCGGGCCACACCGTGCGCTTCCATCCCAGCGGCAGGTCCATACACTGTCCGGACGGGATCACCGTCCTGGCGGCGGCCCTCGCCCAGGGCATCACACTGCCTTTCAGCTGCAGGTCGGGCGTATGCCGGACGTGCCGCGGACGGGTCCTGCATGGCGAGGTCGATCCGGGATTCGTCCACCCGTCCTACCTGAGCGCGGACGAACGCCGCGCCGGCCATGCGCACCTGTGCCAGGCCAAGCCGCTGTCGGACTGCACGATCGAAATCGCGGAATTCGAGGGACGCACGTTTCCGGTCCGCCAGTTGCCCGCGCGCATCCTGGCGTTGCGCCGCGCGGCGCCCGACGTGGCCATCGTGCGTATAGGCCTGCCGCCCAACGAACCGCTGCACTACCACGCCGGCCAATACCTCGATGTCGTCCTGGAACACGGCCTGCGCCGTTCCTACTCCATCGCCACGCCGCCTCGTCCCGATGGCGTGCGCCAGCTGGAACTGCACATAAGGCACTTGCCAGGGGGCCGCTTCACCGATCGGGTCTTCGAGTCGATGCAGGCCCGCGACCTGATCCGCGTCGAGGCGCCGAACGGGCAGTTCTTCCTGCGCGAGGACAGCGACAAGCCCATCATCATGCTGGCTTCCGGCACCGGTTTCGCTCCCATCAAGGCCATGGTCGAACACAGCCTGGCTCGCGGCTCGCGCCGCCCCATTCTCCTTTATTGGGGCGCCCGCCGCCGCAGCGACCTCTACCTGGACGAGCTGCCGCGCTCCTGGGCCCGCGAGCATCCGCACATCCGATACATCCCGGTGCTGAGCGAACCCACGCCCGCCTGCGCGTGGAACGGACCCACCGGCCTGGTCCATCTCGAGGTCCTCTCGCAGCTGGGGGACCTGCGCGCCTACCAGACCTATGCCTGCGGAGCGCCCGCCATGGTCGAGGCGGCGCGGCGGGATTTCACGGCCGCCGGACTGCCCGCCGAGGATTTCCTGGCCGACGCATTCGTCAACGAAAGCCACAGGGAAAGACGGTTCCCCACGGAGATTCCATCATGATCGACAGCAGCATTCTCGAAACCCCCATGCCGGCGGACTGCCGGGTACCGCCACGGGCCCGCACCTCCATCCTGCGCCCCTACTGCCTGGGCCATGGCACGCTGGAATGCCGCAACCTGGCCGCCTCGCGCCGGTTCTACGAAGAATTCCTGGGGCTGGAAGTCGTGCAGCACGCGGTCAGCGCGGCCTCCGTCAGGCTGGGCATGCGCTTTCACATCGTATGCGTGGAAGTAGGCGACCAGGTGCATCCCTGCAACGTGCTGAATCACTGGGGGCTGGACGTGGCCACGCGGGCCGAGGTGGACGCCGCCCACGCGCACGCGCTCGGGCACCGCGATCGATATGGCATCCGCCAGGTCCTGGACGTGCAGGACATGCACGGCGTGTATTCGTTCTACCTGGAGGACCTGGACCACAACTGGTGGGAGATACAGCATTACGAGAATGGCTTCTGCCACGATGACTTCTTCGACTTCGGAGACCGCTTCGGTCCAGCGTCGGCCGCTTGATGGCCGCCGGCCCGAACCATAACGACAAAGGAGACACACCATGCACGCAACGCGCCGCGCCGCCCTCGCCCGCCTGGGTGGCATCGCCGCCGCTCTTTCCGCGCCACTGGCCAGGGCGCAAGACCAAGTGGAGTCATCCCTTCGGCTGGTCGTTCCGCTGCCGCCCGGCTCGGGGGGAGACAACATCGCACGCATCCTTGCCTCCCGTCTGCGCGCGCAGCTCGGCCAGCCGGTGCTGGTCGAGAACCGGGCCGGGGGCGACATGATGATCGGGACCGCCCACGTCGCCAAGGCCCCGGCCGATGGCCGGACGCTGCTGATGGGCCACATCTCCTCCATGGTGCTCAATCCGTTGGCCTACAGCCAGGTGCACTACCACCCGCAGCAGGACTTTCTCCCTATCGGCAAGATCAGCGAAAGCACCGCCGTCATGGTCGTCAATCCGGCGGTTCCTGCGCGCACGCTGGACGAGTTCGTCGCGCTGGTGCGCCGCCAGCCGGACAAGCTCAGCTACGGCACGGCCATCCTGATGGTGCAGGTCTCCGGCGAACAGCTCGTGCATACCCGGGGCCTGCAGATCGCCCGGGTTCCCTACAAGGGCGGCGCGCAGCTGATGCAGGACACGGTGGCGCACCACATCGACATGTCGATCGCCGACACCTCGTCCTATCTGGCCTTGATCCGCGCGGGCAAGCTGCGCCCATTGGCCACTACCGGCGCACGGCGCAACCCGCTCCTGCCCGACGTCCCCACCGTTCGCGAAGCTGGCTATCCCGAGATGGAAGTGGTCGGCTGGTGGGGCCTGTTCGCTCCGGCCGGGACGCCGCAGGAGGTCGCGAACCGTGTCGGGGCGGCCTTGAGGGCCACGCTCGGAATGCCCGACGTGATCGAGCAATTGCGTGCGATAGGCGCCGAGCCGAACTGGATGGCGGGCCAGGAGCTCGCCCGGGAGATGACCGCGCAGTCGCAGCACTGGGGCGCCGTCATCAAGACCCTGAAGATCAACGCCAGCGAGTGAGCCGCGCAACCATGCCACAGGTCAACGTCACCCCGTTCGAGATCTCGTTCATCGACCGCCACGGCAACCGGTTGTGCGCCGATGTCTACCTGCCGCGCGGCTGCGATGGGCCCCTGCCTGTCCTGCTCGCGGCCTCGCCCTACCAGAAGGCGCTGCGGCACCTGCCGACCACCAGCGTATTCCCTTTCGTGGAATACGGTCCCATCCAGTTCTACCTGGACCAAGGCTATGCCTACGTCATCCTCGACCTGCCCGGTTCCGGCATGTCGGCAGGCACGTGGGACCCGTGGGCGCGCTCGGAGGGCGAATCCACGCACGACGCGATCGAATATGTCGCCGCGCAGCCGTGGTCGAACGGCCGCGTCGGCATGATCGGCCAATCGTATTACGCCATGAGCCAATGGAACGCGGCGCGTACCCGGCCTCCCCACCTGAAGACCATCGTCCCCTACGATGGTTCGAACGATCCCTACCGCGACTGGATGTACCAGGGAGGCATCCCTATCCAGGGCTTCCTCGGCTCCTGGCTGATCGGTTCGGTGCTGCTCCAGCACCATGCCCAGGGGCACGACCCCCGGGGCGGCGGACGCGGCGAGGTGTTGGCCGAGATGCTGACGCACACGCTGGACGACGAGTGGCAACGCAGGCGCGCGGCCTTCTGGGAGCTGGACGCCATCGACATTCCGGTCTTTTCCATCGGCCTGTGGGGCAAGATGTCGCTGCACCTGCGCGGCAACGTGAATGGTTTCGAGCGAGTCAAGGGCCCGCGCCGGCTGCTCATCGAGCGAGCCGGCACCTTCCATGCAGCCCAACATCTGTTCGCGCAGGAGGATTTCCACCGCGAAGAGATCCTTCCGTGGTACGACCATCATCTCAAAGGCGTCGACAACGGCGTCATGAACCGCCCCGCCGTGCGCTACTACGTCAACAACGCCGACCGCTACGCCGACGCCAGCGGCTGGCCGCCCGATGACGTCAGGGCCAGCGCGTTCTATCTCTCCTCCGCGCGCAGCGGGCAGGTCCGCTCGCTCAATGATGGCTCGCTACGGGAAGAGCCGGCCGCCACGACCGGCGACGCCACCTCATGGAGCTATCCCGACGAGCAGTGGAACGCCGGCGTCACGGTCTTCGTCGACGGCCGGCCCGACCATACGGCCCGGGTCAACACCTATACGACGCCTGCCTTCGGCGCCGCGCGCGAATTCGCGGGCCAGGGCGCACTGGTGCTGCACGCGTCCACCGACCAGACCGACATGGACGTGATCGTGAAGCTGTCTCTGCTGCCTTCCGGAGGAGGCGCGGCGCTCAAAGTGAGCCAAGGATGGCTGCGCGCATCGCACCGTGCGGAAGACCCGGCGCTCAGCCGTCCTTTGCGGCCTTTCCATGCGCATCGCCAACGCGAGCCGCTGGTGCCCGGCGAGATCTATGAAATGCGCGTGGAGCTGATGCCGATGGCCTTTGCCGTGCGGCCAGGCGACCGCTTGCGCCTGGAGATCAGCAACCACGACTCTCTCATCGCCGATGCCCCCATGACCCATTGGTACGGACAGAAGGTCGGCACCGACACGTATTACCACGACGCGCTGCGGCCGTCCCGGTTGCTGCTGCCGGAACGCGCGGCCGGCCGCGCGGGAGAAACCCCATGAGGCTGGTCTCCATCGACGAAGGCGAGCATGGTGCCTGCGGCGCGCTGCTGGCGGACGGCCAGATCCTGCACCTGCGACGCGCCGCGCGCCGGGACGGCATCGAGGCCTGGCTGCCCGGCACCATGCGGGAATTGCTGGCGGCCGGTCCGGATGGCCTGGCGGTGGTGGCCGAGGTGATCGCCCGGGCCGCGCATCCGGGGGAGCGCGCGCGTCTGCGTGAGCTCGGCGCGCTGCTGCCGCCGCACGCCCGCCTGCTGGCCCCTGTACCGCGTCCAGGCCTGGTCGTCGCTGCCGGCCTGGCCTATCGCTCGCACCTGGCCGAGATGGCCGGCACGCCGGCCCCGCCCTACCCCACCGCCTTCATGAAAAGCCCGCATTCCATCGCCGCCCCGGGCAGCGCCGTAGACTTGCCCGCCGCTCATGCGGAATGCGTGGACTACGAAGGGGAATTGGCCGTGGTCTTCGGTCGCCGCTGCCATGGCGCCGGGCGGGACGAGGCGCTCGACTACGTGGCCGGCTACACCCTTGCCAATGACATGTCGGCGCGCGATTGGGTGCGGGACGTCTGGTCCGCCAAGACACCGTGGGAGGCACGTCTGACCTGGGAAGTGAACCTCATGGGCAAGCAGTTCGATGGGTTCACGCCGTGCGGGCCCGCCCTGCTGACGGCCGACGAGGTGCCCGACCTCGGCGCGCTGCACCTGGCGACCCGGCTGAACGGGCGGCTCATGCAATCGGCGCCCTTGTCCGATCTGATTTTCGACTTGCCCGCCACCATCTCGCACCTCTCCCGGTGGTACACCTTCGAACCCGGCGACATGCTGCTGACCGGCACGCCGGCCGGGGTCGGCGTCGGCCGCGAGCCTCCGGTATTCATGCGGGAAGGCGATGTCGTCGAAGTCGAGGTCGAGCGCATTGGCGTCTTGCGCAATACGATCGCCCGAGCCCGCCCCGGGCAGTAGAAGCCGTTTGCTCTCGCACGTTTTTTCGAGTCCAATGGCCGCCGGGACCATGGCGGCGTCGCCGCCGCAGCGCAAGGCGTCCACGACGCCACCGGACCGACATGATTCGCAAGCGCATCGAAGCACAGATACTCGGCCTGACCGGCCTCGCCTTGGGCGGCGTCGATTTCGAGAACCCGCCGGGCGATCCGGGCCTTTTCGGTCCCGGCTCGATCAGCTGGAAAGTCCATGGCGATTTCACTTCCATGCTCATCGGTGGCATCGCTGCCTTGCTCATGCAGATGCTGCACCCGCTCGCGCTCTCGGGGGTGTGGGACCACTCCAATTTCCGCAAGGACATGCTGGGCAGGCTGCGCCGCACCGGACAGTTCATTTCCGGCACGACCTATGGAAGCACCGCCGATGCCGAGCGGCTCATTGCCCGCGTGCGTGGCATCCATGAGCAAGTGCGGGGCGTGGCGCCCGACGGCAGGCCCTACGCCGCGAACGACCCCGACCTCCTGACATGGGTGCACGTGGCCGAGGTCAGCAGTTTTCTCGCCGCCCACCTGCGCTACCGGAACCCGGCGCTTTCCGGGTCCGAGCAGGACCGCTACTACGACGAGATCTCGCTGATCGCCTACCGGCTCGGCGCGCGGGACGTGCCCCGCTCGCGCGCACAAATCGCGGATTACCTCGAACGCATGAAGCCGCTCCTGGCGTGCGACGAGCGCACCCGGGAAATCGCCGACATCCTGTTGTCGCATCCTCCCGCGGTGAGCCCATGGGCACGGCCGGTCAGCAAGCTCATGCTGCAGGCCGGCGTCGCCCTGCTGCCCGACTGGGCGGCGCAGATGCTGGATTTGCGGCAGGCTGCATGGCGCCGCCGCGCGATCGAGCTTTCCATTGACCGCGTGGCCCCCGTCCTGCGATGGGCCGTACGCAACGGCTCGGCCCACCGCGCCAAGCGCCGGATGGGACTGCAGCCGCCGGGAACCGGCCCGCGGCTTTGACGTCCGAAAAGCAAGCGCCTAACATATTCTTTACAGAAATTTGCTTATTTCTTCTAGAAATATGATATTCCGCCAGTTTTTCGACGCCGACTCCAGCACCTATACCTATCTCCTCGCCTCGCGCACGGGGGGAGAAGCGCTGATCATCGATCCCGTCAAGGAACGCCTGGACCAATACCTGCAAGCCATCCGCGAACTGGATCTGCGGCTGGTTCACGCCATCGATACCCATACGCACGCCGACCACATCACCGCGCTGGGCGACCTGCGGGATGCCACGGACTGCACCACGATCATGGGCGAACGGTCGCGCGCCGAATGCGTCTCGCGCCAGGTCCGCGACGGCGAAGTCCTGCGCGTGGACGGCATCGTGCTGCAGGCGCTTTACACGCCGGGCCATACCGACGAATCGTTCAGTTTCGTCCTTCAGCCGGACGCCCCCTCGGCGGTCTTCACCGGCGACGTGCTGCTGATCCGCAGCACCGGCCGCACCGATTTCCAGGGCGGCGATCCGGCGCGATCGTGGGAATCCATCGTGGGGCGCCTGTTCGCCCTGCCGGACGATACCCTGCTTTACCCCGCGCACGACTACAAGGGCTGGACCGCGTCCAGCATAGGCGAGGAAAAGCGGCACAATCCGCGACTCGCGGGAAAGACGCAGGCCGAGTACATCCACATCATGCGCAACCTCAACCTGCCCAACCCGCGCCTGATGGACGTCGCCATCCCCGCGAATCTGGCCTGCGGCCAGCCGGCGCCCCAGACTGGCGCAAACCCGAGCTAACGGCCGCCGCCGCTGCCGGAGCCTCCACTGCTCGAGCCGGTACCTCCCGAGCCCGGCGACCCGGTACCACCCGAACCGGTACTGCCCGGCCCCGTGCCACTCGATCCGGTACCGCCGGAACCCGAGCCGCCGGATCCGGGGCGGCCCGGTCCCATGCTGCCCGATCCGCCCGTGGTCCCGTCCTGGGCGCCGCCGCTCGGGCTGGCGCCGCGATTGATCGGGCCGCCAGGACGCGGCGGCGAATCGGGCGGCACGGCGCCGGGCTGCGCACCCGCGCCGCCCTGTCCCATATTGCCGGTGCCCCCCGTGCCGGACTGGCCGCTGCCCTGCCGGGTGCCCGACCGGCCGCTCGTTCCGTCCTGGCCTCGCGTGCCCTGGCCGGACGCGCCGTAGCCCGGCGTGCCTTCGCCGCCTCCCGGCTGCTGCATGCCGCCGGACGAGGATCCTGTGCCGCCCGGCGTGCCGCTGCCCGCACCCTGCGCGTACGCCGTGGAAACGCCGAAGGCCAATGCGGCCGCCGGCGTCTCGAATCCCTCCGCCCGGATGCCATCGGCATCCAGCAGGTAGGCATAGCGCTCGTCGCGCACGCGCAATTCGCCCAGATCGACGATCTTGCCTGCCACGTTTTCCGCATAGACACGGTCGTTGGCGGCGTACAGGGTGTAGGTGTGCTGCTTGGTGGCCATGGCATGCTCCCATTGATGCACGGCATGCCGAGCAAATTGCGCGCCCGCCACACCGGCCTGTGGCGGGCGGTGGGAAGGCATATCATTGGACATCGGGTCTCGAACCACCTTGCCCATGCCCGCTCTTCTCGCCCGCTATGAACGCAATGAACGCGGCCGCGATTTCGCGGTTGGAGACATCCATGGCCATTTCACGCGCCTGCAGGCGGCGCTGGACCGTATAGGCTTCGACCCCGGCGTCGACCGGCTCTTCAGCGTTGGCGACCTGGTCGACCGCGGGCCGGAGTGCGAGCAAGCTCTGATATGGCTTGCGCAGCCGTGGTTCCATGCCGTCCGCGGCAACCACGAAGACATCGCCATGCGCTATGCCAAGGGCAACCCGGTGGACGTGGGCAGCTACATCGCCAATGGCGGGGAATGGTTCGTGACGCTGGACCCCGCGCGGCGGCCCAGCTTTGCGCAAGCCTTCAGCCAGCTGCCGCTGGCGATCGAGGTCCAGACCGATGCCGGGCCGGTAGGGATCGTGCATGCGGACTGCCCCGTGCGCGACTGGAGCCGTCTGGGCATCGCGCTGCGCCTGCGGCGCGCGGCGCGAGACCGCGCGATGTGGACGCGCGAGCGGCTGCAGCGGGAAGACGCCAGCGGCGTCGCCGGCCTGCGGGCCCTGGTGGTAGGCCACACGCCGGTTGCCGAACCCGTGGTCCTGGGCAACGTGTTCCATATCGATACCGGCGGCTGGATGCCGGGCGGACGCTTCACGCTTCTGGACCTCGATACGCTGGAGGTGGCAACCGATGCTTCCTGAATCCACGCCCGGGCCTTTCGAGGATTTCATCCGCCAGGCCGCGCCGCAATCGGGCTCGCGCGCCGCCATCACGGCCGACTACCGGCGCGCCGAGCAGGACATGGTGGCGGTGCTCCTGGACGAGATCGATACCTCCCGCGACGCGTCCCCGGCCATGGACCTCGCCTATCGGCTCGCATCGGCCCTGCGCCGCCGCGGCGACGCGCCGGCGGCCGGCGGCCTGGCACAGATGCTGTTGCAGGAATTCTCGCTCTCGTCCGAGGAAGGCATCGCGCTGATGTGCCTGGCCGAGTCCATCCTGCGCATACCGGATGCCGCCACGCGGGACGCGCTCATCCGCGACAAGATCGGCAAGGGGCGCTGGGCGGCCCACCTGGGACACAGCTCCTCGCTGTTCGTCAATGCCGCGGTCTGGGGTCTCCTGATCACCGGCCGGCTGTATGCGGCGCAACAGGGCTCGGGCCTGCAGGCCGCGCTGGCGGGACTCATCGAGAAAGGCGGGGAGCCCCTGGTGCGGCGCGCGGTGGATGCGGCCATGCGCATGCTGGGCGAGCAGTTCGTCGCCGGCCGCAGCATCGACCAGGCGCTGGACCGCGCCCGCGGGCAGGAAGAACAAGGCTACACCCACTCGTACGACATGCTGGGCGAAGCGGCCGTGACCGACGCCGATGCCCAGCGCTACATGCAGGCGTACGAGCACGCCATCCATCGCATCGGCCAGGCCTCGCGCGGCAAGACGCCCTACGACGGACCCGGCATCTCGATCAAGCTGTCCGCACTGCATCCCCGCTATGCACGCAGCCAGCGGGAACGGGTACTGGACGAAATGTATCCTCGCCTGCTCGCGCTGGCCCGGAGCGCGCGGGGTTACGACATGGGCCTGAACATCGACGCCGAAGAAGCCGCGCGCCTGGATCTTTCGCTGGACCTGCTGGAGCGGCTCTGCGCCGATGCCGGACTGGCCGGCTGGCATGGCCTGGGCTTCGTGGTGCAGGCCTACCAGAAACGCAGCCTGCGCGTCGTCGACCATCTCGTTGCCCTGGCCCGCGCCAGCGGGCACCGGCTCATGGTCCGCCTGGTCAAGGGTGCGTACTGGGACAGCGAAATCAAGCTCGCCCAGGTCCAGGGCCTGGACGACTATCCGGTCTATACCCGCAAGCCGCATACCGACATCGCCTATCTCGCGTGCGCGCGCAAGCTGCTGGCCGCATCCGACGCCGTGTTTCCGCAGTTCGCCACCCACAATGCCCACACCCTGGCGACGATCTACCACCTCGCGGATCCCGGGAGCTTCCGCCCTGGCCAATACGAGTTCCAATGCCTGCATGGCATGGGCGAACCGCTCTACGAGCAGGTCGTCGGCGCTCCTTCGGATGGCGGGCTGGGCCGCCCCTGCCGCATCTACGCGCCGGTCGGTCCGCACGACACGCTGCTGGCCTACCTGGTGCGGCGGCTGCTTGAAAACGGCGCCAACACCTCCTTCGTTCACCGGATCGCCGACCGCGAGATCCCGCTCGAGGTCGTGCTCCAGGACCCGCTGGCGTCCGTGCGCGACATCGGCGCAAGCGGCGGCGACATCGGCACCCCGAATCCGCGCATACCGCTTCCGCGCGATCTCTACGGCGCGGAACGCGCAAATTCGCGAGGACTGGACTGGTCCAGCGAAGCCGTCCTGCTGCAGCTCTCGCACCGGTTGGCGGGTGCCGGATCGCGAACCGCTGTCGCTCGCCCCATGCTGGACGACGACGTCGCACCCGCATCGCGCCGCGAAGTCCGCAATCCGGCCCATCGCGCCGACGTGGTGGGCCACGTGCAGGAAGCCTCGCCTGCCGACGTCGATGGCGCCCTCGACCGCGCCGCCCATGCATCCCGGCTGTGGCAAGGCACCGCCCCTTCCGAGCGTGCGGCCATCCTGGAACGGGCGGCCACGCGTATCGAGGACGACAGCGCAGCCTGGATGGCGCTGCTGGTGCGCGAAGCCGGCAAGACCCTGCCCAATGCCTCGGGCGAAGTCCGCGAGACCGTCGACTTCCTCCGGTACTACGCGGCCGGGATACGCGCCGGCTTGGACCATGCCTCGCATCGCCCCCTGGGCATCGTCGCCTGCATCAGCCCCTGGAATTTCCCGCTGTCCATTTTTACCGGACAGGTCGCGGCGGCGCTCGCCGCGGGCAACGCGGTTCTGGCCAAGCCGGCGGAACAGACGCCGTTGATCGCGGCCCGCGCCGTGCAAGCCTTGCGGGACGCCGGCGTTCCGCCCGGCGCACTGCAATTGCTGCCCGGACGCGGCGAAACCGTCGGGGCCCGGCTGGTGGCCGATCCCAGGGTGCAGGGCGTCCTGTTCACCGGCTCGGTGGCGGTGGCTCGCGGCATCCGCGCCGCGCTGTCGGAGCGCCTGGGCAGCGACGGACGGTCCGTACCGTTCGTGGCGGAAACGGGAGGCCTGAACGCCATGGTCGTCGATTCGTCGGCGCTGGCGGAACAAGTAGTGGCCGACGTGCTGGAATCCGCCTTCGACAGCGCCGGCCAGCGCTGCTCCGCGCTACGGCTGCTCTGCGTCCAGGAAGACATTGCCGACCGTGTGCTCGCCATGCTGCGCGGCGCCATGAACGAATATCGCATTGGCCGGCCCGACCGCCTCGCCACCGATGCGGGTCCCGTTATCGACGACGAGGCCCGCGACGACATCGAGCGCTACATAGCCGGCATGCAGGCGGCCGGCCGCCCTGTCTTCCGGGCCTGCCGCATGGACGCGGCGGAATGCCGGCACGGCAGCTTCGTCGTGCCGGCGCTGATTGAACTGGATCGGCCGGAAGCGCTGCGCCGCGAAGTGTTCGGGCCTGTCCTGCACGTGGTGCGGTTTCCGGCGCGCCAGCTCGACAGCCTGCTGGACCGGATCAATGCGCTCGGCTATGGCCTGACGCTCGGCCTGCACACGCGCATCGACGAAACCGTCGCGCTGGTCGTGGAACGGGCGCGGGTGGGCAATATCTACGTGAACCGCAACATGGTGGGCGCGGTCGTGGGGGTACAACCGTTCGGCGGCGAGGGGCGCTCGGGAACCGGTCCCAAGGCGGGCGGCCCTCTCTACCTGCTGCGCCTCCTGTCCACGGCGCCACGGGATGCGGCCTTGCGCGCCATGGCCCGCCGTCCCCCGGCGCCCGCATGGCTACGTCCGCCATCGGGGCATCCCGCCTTGCCGGCTCTGCAGGCCTGGGCGCGGGAGCGCGGCATGGGGGAACTGGCAGCCCGCTGCGAGGTGTTCGCGGCTCAAGCGGCCGGGCTGTCCGCAATCGCGCTTCCCGGCCCCACCGGCCAGCTCGATGTGTATGCGCTACGCCCGCGCGAGGCGATATTGTGCGTGGCGGACGAAGCTCCCGACATGCTGGTGCAGCTGGCCGCCGTCCTCGCCACCGGCGCGTCGGCGCTCTGGCCCTCCAATCACCAGGCGGCCGCCTTGCACGCGTCGCTGCCCGCGCCAGTCGCGCAGCGGATCGCCGTGGTGGATCCCGCGTCGGCCTCGTTCGACGCGGCGTTGGTGCATGCGGTGGGCAACCGGCTACGTTCGGTGATGCGCCAGCTCGCCCGGCGCGAAGGCGCGATCGTGCCGGTCGTGGACCTCGCGCCCGGCGATGCGGACGTCCCGCTGGAACGCCTGCTCGTGGAACGCGCCATCAGCATCAATACTGCCGCGGCGGGCGGTAATGCGAGCCTGCTGGCATCGGAATGACCGGCAAAGGCGCCCGCTGCGGGGGGCCCCATCCGATAACGAAAAGAAACGAACCGAAAATCTGCCGGCGTGGTATGTTGTAATCGTCACGCACCTTCCATCCCGCGGTCGATTGCCGCCTAGGAGGAGGAAAGCGGGACCCGGGCCGTCGCGGGACGCAACGCGCCGACGGGTCGCGCCGACCGAAGGTATGCATACGAAGGCTCCAACAGCCCAGGCCCGTCCCGGCCCGTCTTACCGGGCCCCGCGGCCCCTTACTCGCCCATTCCACGCCCTCCCCCCGCGGCAGTTCCCCCGACGCTCAGCTTTACCCCTCTTCGCTGCTTCCCGGCCGGTCTACCCGACTCGGCCTTCACGGCGCCTTGCGACGCGGACCTGCGTCGCGCCTACCCCTTGCGCGCCTCACTTCAGACTGCGAGTGCATCATGAGCGCACATCCCATCGATACCGCCGTCACCCTGGACGACAAATACACGCGGCCGCGCGGCCGCGTGTACATGACCGGCACCCAGGCGCTGGTGCGCCTGATGCTGGCGCAAAAGCAGCGCGATGAAGCGGCCGGGCTGAACACGGGCGGCTTCGTCTCCGGCTACCGGGGCTCGCCGCTCGGGTCGGTCGACCTGGAAATGTGGAAGGCGGCCCCGCACCTGGAGTCCCACCGGATCAAGTTCGTGCCCGGACTGAACGAAGAACTGGCCGCGACCTCGGTTTGGGGCACGCAGATGGTCAGCCTCGACCCGAAGGCGACGGTCGACGGCGTATTCGCCCTCTGGTATGGCAAGGGACCGGGCGTAGACCGCTGCGGCGACGTCTTCAAGCACGGCAACATCGCCGGCTGCTCCAGGCACGGAGGCGTCGTGCTGGTGGCGGGCGACGACCATGCCTGCAAGTCCTCCACGCTGCCCCACCAAAGCGAGCACGCTTTCATCGCCGCCATGATCCCGGTCCTGAATCCGGCCGGGGTGCGCGAATTGATCGAGTTCGGCCTGCACGGCTACGCGATGTCGCGCTACTCGGGCTGCTGGATCGGCCTGAAGGTGGTCAGCGACACCGTGGAGTCGTCCACCTCCATGGACATCGATCCCATGGCTGTCGAGATACGCGTGCCCGACACCTATCCGATTCCCGACGGCGGGTTCCACATCCGCTGGCCGGACCCGCCACTGGAACAAGAGAACCGGCTGCAGCGCGAGCGCCTGTATGCGCTGCTGGAATACGTGCGGCAGAACGGGCTGAACCGCCAGGACTGGGAGGCGCCCGGCGCCAGGCTCGGCATCGTGACCACCGGCAAGAGCTATCTCGACGTGCGCGAGGCACTGTCCATGATGGGCATAGACGAGGCCGCGGCCCGGGACATGGGGCTGCGCCTCCTGAAGATAGGCGTTTCCTGGCCGCTCGAACCGGAATGCATCTGCGAATTCGCCGAAGGGCTGGACGAAATCCTCGTGGTCGAGGAAAAGCGCCAGATCATCGAATACCAGATCAAGGAGCACCTGTACAACGCCGCCATCGCCGCGCGGCCGCGAGTGGTCGGCAAGTATGACGAAACGGGCGAATGGGTGCACGTCCCGCACGACGGCATCCTGCTCTCGCCCAACGGCGAACTGACGCCGGCGGCCATCGCCGGCGTCATCGCCTCGCGCATCGCCAAGGTCATCGGCGCCGAGGCCCTCGGGCCGAGCGCCCGGCCGTATCTCGCCGCCCGCAAGCCGGCGGAGGGCTTCACCCGTCCCGCTCAGGGGACGCCGCAACGCCTGCCCTATTTCTGCTCGGGCTGTCCGCACAACACTTCCACCAAGGTGCCCGAAGGCTCGCGCGCGGTGGCCGGCATAGGTTGCCACTACATGGCACAGTGGATGAACCGCCGGACCGAAACGTTCACACAGATGGGCGGCGAAGGCGCGACCTGGATCGGCCAGGCCTTCTTCACGGATACGCCGCATATCTTCGCCAATCTGGGCGACGGCACCTATTCCCACTCGGGGTCGCTGGCGATCCGGGCCGCGGTGGCCGCCGGCGTCAATATCACCTACAAAATCCTCGTCAACGACGCGGTGGCCATGACCGGCGGACAACCGGTGGAAGGCGCGCCCACGGTCCCGCAGATACTGCAGCAGATGGTTGCCGAGGGCGTGCCCCACCTCCGCCTGGTCGGCGACGATCCCGACGCGCTGGCCGAGCTGCCCGGACTGCCGGCGGGCATCGCCATCAGCCATCGCGACAAAATGGACGATATCCAGCGCGAATTGCGGAACAAGCCCGGCGTGTCGGTCATCGTCTACGTGCAGACCTGCGCCGCGGAAAAGCGCCGTCGGCGCAAGCGCGGCAAGCTCGCCGACCCGCCGCGCCGGGTCGTCATCAACGAAGAAGTCTGCGAGGGCTGCGGCGACTGCGGCGTACAGTCCAACTGCGTGTCGATCCAGCCGCTCGAAACGCCGCTGGGCCGCAAGCGCACCATAGACCAGAGCTCGTGCAACAAGGATTACTCGTGCCTGAAAGGCTTTTGCCCCAGCTTCGTCACGGTCGAGGGGGGGCGCCTGCGCAAGCCCGCCAGAAGCGCCGCGCCGCTGCCTACCGGCCTTCCGGCGCCGCGGATACCGGGACTGCATGAACCCTGCAACATCGCCATCACAGGCGTGGGCGGCACGGGCGTCATCACGATAGGCGCGCTGATGGGCATTGCCGCGCACCTCGAGGGCAAGGGCGTGGTGGTGCTCGACATGGCCGGGCTCGCGCAGAAAGGCGGGGCCGTCATGTCGCACGTCAGGCTGGCCGCCACGCCCTCGGCCCTGCACGCCACTCGCGTGCCGGCGGGCCGGGCCGATCTCATCCTCGGATGCGACCTGATGGTGGCCGCTTCGCTCGACGCTCTCGACATGATGTCGCCGGTGCGGACCCGGGCGGTGATCAACGCGGACGTAGCCCCCACCGGCGCGTTCACCCAGGATCCGGACTGGGCGATTTCGCCGCAGGCGATGCTGGAACAGGTCCAAGGGGCGACTCGCCACCTGGAGTCCCTCCAGGCCGGCGCCCTGGCGACCGCGCTGATGGGCGACTCCATCGCCACCAACGTCTTCATGCTGGGCTACGCGTGGCAGAAGAGCTGGATCCCCCTGGAGGAAAGCTCGCTGATGCGCGCCATCGAACTCAACGGCGCGGCGGTCGAGATGAACAAGGCCGCCTTCGCGTGGGGCCGCCAGGCCGCGCTCGACCCGGCGGCGGTCGCGGTGGCGGCAGGCCTGCGCCAATCCGGCACGGTGGTGATGATGCCGCCACGCACCCACTCGCTGGACGCGCTGCTCGCCGACAGGACGGCGCGCCTGACAAGCTATCAGCACGCGGCGTACGCCCGCCGCTACGAAGCCTTCGTGCGCGAAATCGCCGCCCAGGAAGCGGCGCGCACCGGCGGCACCCGCTTCGCGCGCGAAGTCGCCATCAGCCTCTACAAGCTGATGGCCTACAAGGACGAGTACGAAGTCGCCCGCCTGTTCGTCGGCACGGGATTCTTCGACCGCCTCGCCCGCCAATTCGAAGGCGGCTACAGCCTGCGTTTCCATCTCGCCCCGCCGCTGTTCGCCCGGCGCGACGCCCACGGCCACCTGATGAAAAAGGCGTACGGCCCCTGGATGCGTCATGCCTACGCGGTGCTGGCCAAGGCCAGGTTCCTGCGCGGCACGCCTTTCGATCCCTTCGGCTACACGGCCGAGCGGCGCGCGGAACGGGCGGCCATTCCCGACTATCAGGCGTCGATGCGGCGGGTGGCGGCCAAGCTCGCGCCTGAACGCCTGGAGACGGCGCTCGAACTGGCTCGCCTGCCGCAGGAGGTCCGGGGCTACGGACATGTGAAGGCCGAACAGGCGAGGCAAGCCGAGCTGCGTCGGCGGCAATTGCTCGCGCGCCTGGAAGCCGAGCCTGACACGCGGAACCGGCCGGCCCCGCATGAAGCGGCCTGACCGGGCAAAGAACGAAAAACGACTGAGGAGGCTCGCATGGCACGCTTGAACGGACCGGACTTCGGCCTGAACGACACGGTGGACATGCTGCGCGAGATCGTGCGCGGCTTCGCGGCCGGCGAGATCGCACCGCGCGCGGCGGCCATCGACCGCGACAACGAGTTTCCCGCCGACCTGTGGAAGAAAATGGGAGACCTGGGCCTGCACGGGCTGACCGTGGCGGACGAGTACGGCGGGACCGCGCTGGGCTATCTCGCCCATATCGTCGCCATGGAAGAGATCTCGCGCGCGTCGGCGGCCGTCGGCCTTTCCTACGGCGCGCATTCCAACCTGTGCGTGAACCAGCTGCACCGGCACGGCACGGCCGGCCAGAAAGCCCGCTACCTGCCCAAGCTCGTGGCGGGCGAACACGTCGGCGCCCTGGCGATGAGCGAACCCGGCGCGGGGTCGGACGTGGTAAGCATGCGGCTGCGCGCCGACAAGCGCGGCGACCGCTACGTGCTCAACGGCTCGAAGATGTGGATCACCAACGGCGGCGATGCCGACACGCTGATCGTCTATGCCAAGACCGCCCCCGAGGAGGGCGCGCGCGGCATTACGGCCTTCATCGTCGAAAAGGGCTTCGCCGGACTGAGCTTCGGCGCCAAGCTCGACAAGCTGGGCATGCGGGGCTCCAACACCTATCCCGTGTTCTTCGACCACTGCGAGGTTCCGGAGGAAAACGTCCTGGGCGGCGTAGGCGACGGCGTGCGGGTCCTGATGAGCGGGCTGGACTACGAGCGAGCCGTGCTGGCCGGCGGGCCGCTGGGCATCATGGCCGCCTGCATGGACGCCGTGCTCCCCTACCTGCACGAGCGCAAGCAGTTCGGACAAAGCATAGGGGAGTTCCAGCTCATGCAGGGCAAGGTGGCCGACATGTACACCGCCTGGCAGGCGTGCCGGGCCTATGTCTACGCGGTGGGACGCACGTGCGACGGCCCCGGTCCGGGCCGCGCGCTGCGAAAGGACGCCGCGGGCGCCATCCTGTACGCGGCCGAGAAGGCAACCTGGATGGCGGGCGAAGCCATCCAGGCCCTGGGCGGCAACGGCTACATCAACGACTATCCGACGGGGCGCCTGTGGCGCGACGCCAAGCTCTACGAAATAGGCGCCGGCACGAGCGAGATCCGGCGCATGCTAATCGGCCGGGAGCTGTTTGCCGAATCTCGTTGATCCTTCCAGGGGAGCCACACGCCATGCACGATGCTCTGCCAAGCAGGATCGATACGCGCAGCGCCGAATTCCAGGCCAATGCCGCCGCCATGAAAACGCTGGTTGCCGACCTCCGGGCCAAGGCCGCGCAAGTGTCCCTCGGGGGCGGCGAGGCGGCGCGCGCCCGGCATACCGCCCGCGGCAAGCTCCTGCCGCGCGATCGGGTACGGCAGCTGCTCGACCCGGGCTCGCCGTTCCTGGAAATCGGCCAGCTGGCGGCGTGGGACATGTACGAGGGCGAGGCGCCCTCGGCAGGGCTGATCGCGGGCATAGGCAGGGTGCACGGCGTCGCCTGCATGGTGGTGGCCAACGATGCCACCGTAAAAGGCGGCACCTACTACCCCATGACGGTAAAGAAACACCTGCGCGCGCAGGAGATCGCCGAGGCCAACCGCCTGCCCTGCATCTACCTGGTGGACTCGGGCGGCGCCTTCCTGCCCAGGCAGGACGACGTGTTTCCCGACCGCGACCATTTCGGGCGCATTTTCTACAACCAGGCAAACATGTCCGCGCAGGGTATCGCGCAGATCGCGGTCGTCATGGGTTCGTGCACGGCCGGCGGCGCCTACGTGCCGGCCATGAGCGACGAAACCGTCATCGTCAGGAACCAGGGCACGGTCTTCCTCGGGGGTCCGCCGCTGGTGAAGGCCGCCACCGGGGAGGAAGTGAGCGCCGAGGACCTCGGCGGCGGCGACGTGCATACGCGCATCTCGGGCGTGGCCGATCATCTTGCCGAGAACGACGCCCACGCGTTGCACCTGGCGCGCCGCATCGTCGCCAACCTGAACCGGCCTCCGCCGGCGCTGCCGGCCTCGGACGGCATCGAGGAGCCACGCTACGATCCCGCGGAAATCCATGGCATCGTCCCGCAGGACACGCGCAAGCCCTACGACGTGCGCGAGATCGTCGCCCGGCTGGTGGACGGATCTCGTTTCGACGAATTCAAGGCCCGCTACGGGCCGACCCTGGTGACCGGCTTCGCCCGCCTCTACGGCATGCCGGTCGGCATCCTCGCCAACAACGGCATCCTGTTCTCGGAATCGGCGCTCAAGGGGGCGCATTTCATCGAGCTTTGCGCGCAGCGTTCCATCCCCCTGCTCTTCCTGCAGAACATCAGCGGCTTCATGGTCGGGCGCAAGTACGAAAACGGCGGCATCGCCAAGGACGGCGCCAAGCTGGTGACCGCCGTGGCCACCGCCCGGGTGCCCAAGCTCACGGTGGTCACGGGCGGCAGCTTCGGCGCCGGCAACTACGGCATGTGCGGCCGGGCCTATTCGCCGCGCTTTCTGTGGATGTGGCCCAATGCCCGCATCAGCGTGATGGGAGGCGAGCAGGCCGCCTCGGTCCTGGCCACCGTGCGGCGCGACGCGCTGCAGGCCCGCGGCGAGTCGTGGAGCGAGGCCGACGAGGCCGCGTTCAAGGAGCCGATACTGCGGCAATACGAGACCCAGGGCCATCCCTACTACGCCACCGCGCGGCTCTGGGACGACGGCGTGATCGACCCGGCACAGACGAGGCGCGTGCTGGGCCTGTCGCTGTCGGTGGCGCTGAACGCGCCCGTTGCGCCGACGCGCTTCGGCCTGTTCCGCATGTAGAGGCTGTCCATGTTCGAGAAGATATTGATCGCCAACCGTGGAGAAATCGCCTGCCGCGTCATCCGCACCGCGCGCGCCCTGGGCATATGGGCGGTGGCCGTGCACTCGGATGCCGACCGCGATGCCCGGCATGTGCGCATGGCGGACCAGGCAGTGGCCATCGGCACGGACGCGGCACGCCGCCCGTATCTCGATATCGGCGCGATCCTCGACGCCGCGCGGCGGACCGGCGCCCAGGCCATCCATCCCGGATATGGCTTCCTGTCGGAGAACGCGGAATTTGCCGATGCCTGCGCACGATCGGGCATCGCATTCATCGGGCCGCCCGCCGAAGCGATACGCGCCATGGGCAGCAAGGACGCGGCCAAGGCGATGATGGAGCGGGCCGGCGTCCCCGTCACGCCCGGCTACCATGGCGCGGACCAGGACGCCGCCCTGCTCGCCGAGCAGGCGGCGCGCATCGGCTATCCGGTGCTGATCAAGGCGAGCGCGGGCGGCGGCGGCAAAGGCATGCGCCGGGTCGACCGGCCCGCCGATTTCGCGGGCGCGCTTGCCTCCTGCCGGCGCGAGGCCGCGGCCGCCTTCGGCGACGATCGCGTGCTGGTGGAAAAATACATCGAACGGCCGCGCCACATCGAATTCCAGGTCTTCGGTGACAGCCACGGCAACTACGTCCACCTGTTCGAACGCGATTGCTCGGTACAGCGGCGCCACCAGAAAATCCTGGAGGAAGCGCCCGCCCCCGGCATGACGGCGCAGCGGCGGGCCAGCATGGGCCATGCCGCGGTGGAAGCCGCGCGCGCGGTCGGCTATGTCGGCGCCGGCACCGTGGAATTCATCGTCCGCCCCGACGGCGAGTTCTATTTCATGGAGATGAACACACGGCTCCAGGTCGAGCATCCGGTGACGGAAATGATCACCGGGCTGGACCTGGTCGAATGGCAGTTGCGCATCGCCGCCGGCCAGGCGCTGCCCTTGCCGCAGGAAGCCATCCCGCTGCGCGGGCATGCGCTGGAAGCACGCATCTACGCAGAGGATCCGGACAAGGACTTCCTTCCCTCGACCGGCATGCTGCGCCGCCTGGCCGAACCTCGCACCGGCCCCGATGTCCGCGTGGACTCGGGCGTCGAGCAAGGCGACGCCATCACGCCGCACTACGATCCCATGATCGCCAAGCTCATCGTGCGGGGCGACGACCGCCCGCAGGCGCTGGCGCGCATGCGCCAGGCGCTTGCCCAATACCGCATCGCGGGCGTGGCCAACAACGTCGACTTTCTCTCGCGCCTCGTCGCCACGCCCGCTTTTGCGCAGGGCGATATCGACACCGGCCTCATCGAGCGCGAAGCGGCACTGCTCTTCGCCCCCCGCCAGCCGCCGGAAGAAGCATGGCTGGCCGTGGCGCTGGCCGAAGTCCTGCGCGCCCGCGCCGCGGCCTCCCCGCTTCGTCGTTCGCCGTGGGAGCCGCACGATGGCTGGCGGCTGAACGGTCCGGCCGAGCGCCGGATGCGCCTGCGCCATGGCGGCTCCGAGCGGGCGGTACTCGTGCGTACCGCGGAAGCGGGCTATGAACTGGAGCTCGATGGCAGGACGATAGCCGCACGCGGCGAACTCGATTCCCAAGGAGAACTATCCGCGACGCTCGGCGCGGATACGTTCCGCACCACGGTGCTGGCCGAGGGCAGCGACCGCCTGGTGTTCCTGGCGGGGCGGACGTGGCGCCTGGCCGATGCCGAGTCGCTGCCAGGCTGGACGGGCGGCGACGAAGCCCCGGGTGGACTGAGCGCGCCCATGCCCGGCAAGGTCCTCGCCGTCCTTGCCGAGCCCGGCCGTCTGGTGGAACCCGGCCAGCCCCTGCTGATCCTGGAAGCAATGAAGATGGAACACGCAGTCGCCGCGCCCCGGCGCGGCAAGGTGGTGGCCTTCCGCGTGGCACCGGGCGACCTCGTGGCCGAAGGCGACGAACTCGTGGATTTCGAGACGGAACCTGCGTAACCCGTCCGGCCGGGCAGGCAAGACCGCGCCCTTCCGGCGCGGGTCTCAAGCGGACGCGGCGGGTCCGGGGGCCGTGCGGCGCCGCCGGACCCGCGCGGCGTAAAGCCTGCCGGCCGCCAAGCCGATCACGGCGGCAACGGAAGAAGCCAGCAATACCCCGAGCTTGGCGGCCCCCAGCATGTTGGAATCGTCGAATGCCAGCGTCGCAATGAAAATCGACATCGTGAAGCCGATGCCGGCCAGGCAGCCGACCAGCAGCACGCCGGTCCACGACATCCCGGGCGGCAAGCTGCCCCAGCCCAGGCGCACCGCGAGCCAGCTCGCCGCCATCACCCCGAGAGGCTTGCCGATGACCAGCGCCACCGACACGCCGAGCATCACCGTCATCGAACCCGGCTGGCCGAGATCCACGCCATCGAGGCTCACGCCCGCGTTCGCCAGCGCGAAAAGCGGCATCACTCCATAGGCTACCCAGGGATGCAGGGCCATCTGCACCCGCGTAACCGGAGGAATGAGTTCGCGCTGCGCCCAGCGCAACTCGCGCACCTGCCCGGCAATGCGATGGGCGTCCGCGGTGCCGGACCGACCCAGGAAGTCCGCGGCCCTGCGCAGCATCTCCAGCGGCGATTCGTGGCTGCGCGTGGGCAGGACGGGCGTCATCAGGCCCAGCACCACGCCCGCGAGGGTCGGATGCGCGCCGGTCTTGAGCAGGCCGATCCACAGCACCGCGCCGGGCAGCACGTAGGCATAGGCGGAACCGGCGCCTACCCATTGCAGGCCCAGCACCAGCAGGATGCCGGCGGCCGCCACGGCCAGCCCGCTGTAGTCGAGTCCGCCCGAGTAGAAGGCCGCGATGATCAATACGGCCACGATATCGTCGATGATGGCGAGCGCAAGCAGGAAGATCCGCACATTGCCGGGTATGGACTTGCCGAGCAAGGCCAGCACGCCCACGGCGAACGCGATGTCGGTAGCCGTGGGAACCGCCCACCCGTGGCTCTGCGGCGCCTGCCCGTTCAGCGCAAGGTAGATCAGGGCGGGCACCGCCACGCCGCCCAGCGCCGCGGCCAGCGGCAACGCGGCCTGGCGCAGGCCGGCGAGGGCGCCCTCGTGGATCTCGCGCCGTATCTCCATGCCGACGACCAGGAAGAACACCGTCATCAGCGCGTCATTGATCCAGAAATGGAGCGATTGCGAGACGACGGCATCGCCGATGCCAAAGGTCAACGGCGCATGCCAGAAGGCGTGGTAGCTGGCGGCGAACGGGGAATTCGCCCAGACCAGGGCGGCCGCGGCCGCCACCAGCAGCACGATGCCGCTGACGGCTTCGATGTGGAGGAAGCGTTCGAGGGTGAGCAGGGCCTTGGCGGCCAGATCTTGTGCGCGCGGCACGGGCCGGCGGGGAACATGTCGGTTCATGGAAATATCCAGTCAATACCCGCATCGGCGGCCCGACCGATGCCATGAACCTGTTCCGGGCATGTACAGCCGGAACACCCGGCGCTATTTTATACGACTGGCTGCCTCATACGACTGGCTGCCGCAACGGATCGAAAAGGAGGCCCGATCATGAAAGCCGTCAAGCTCGCCGCGCCCGGAGGACTCGATCATCTCCATCTGGCCAACCTGCCCGACCCGGGCGCGCCCGGTCCCGGGGAAATCCGCGTGCGCCTGCACGCCAGCTCGCTCAATTACCACGACTACCTCGTCGCCCAGCGCACGGATGCGAAGTATTTCGGCCGCATCCCGATGGCCGATGGCGCCGGAGAGGTCGAGGCGATCGGCCCCGACGTGGACGAATTCGCCGTCGGCGATGCCGTGGTCTCCACCTTCTTTCCCCACTGGCTGGACGGTGAGGCCCAGGTCGGCAATTTCTCTACCGTCCCGGGCGACGGGGTGGACGGCTACGCGCGCGAATGCGTCGTGCGCCCCGCCCACTGGTTCACGCGGGCGCCGAAGAACCTCGATCACGCCGAGGCCGCAACCCTCACCACCGCCGGCCTGACGGCATGGCGGGCGCTCGTCTGCGACGGCCGGCTCAAGGCCGGCGACACCGTGCTGGCGCTGGGCACCGGGGGTGTCTCGATATTCGCGCTGCAACTGGCCAAGGCCATGGGCGCGGCGGTCATCGTCACGTCGTCGTCCGACGAGAAGCTGGAGCGGGCACGCGCACTGGGCGCCGATCACACCATCAACTACAAGGCTGACCCGCAATGGGGCGACACGGTCCGCAGGCTCACGGGCGGGGGCGTCGACCACGTGATCGAGGTGGGCGGCCCCGCCACCTTGGCTCAATCCATCAAGGCCGTCCGCATTGCCGGCCACATCTCGCTCATCGGCGTACTGACCGGCGGCAGCGGCGACATCCCCACCGCTGCGCTCATGGCCAAGCAGGCGCGGCTGCAGGGGCTCATCGTGGGCAGCCGGCGCCAGCAGCAGGACATGGTGCGCGCCATCGAGGCCATTGGGTTGCGCCCCGTCATCGACAAGCGCTTCGGCCTGGACCAGCTCGCCGATGCGTTCCGCTATGAAGCGTCGCAAGCGCACTTCGGCAAGATCTGCCTGCAGTTCTAGATCGTGAATCCGTAAGCGCGAACGGCCGGGAAACAGCCACTGACGGAGGCGCCCATGCCGACTCTTCCCTATGCCATTCTCGAGGCCCCTTCTACGCTGGGCTTGGCGACGGACGGCGTAGAGCACTTGCCCGGCCGGCTCCTGGGCCTCGGTCTTGCGGAGCGCATCCGTGCGCGCCGCGCTGGGCGGCTGGCGGTCCCCCCCAAGCACCCCGTCCCCGATCCCCAGACCGGCGTCCTGAATTCCCAGGCAATTGCGGCGTGGTCGCCCAAGCTTGCCGACGCCGTGGAAACGATGCTTGACGCGGGCGAATTTCCGGTTGTACTGGGGGGCGATTGCACGATCGTGCTGGGCTCGATGCTCGCGTTCCGGCGGCGCGGCCGCTATGGCCTGCTCTTCATCGACGGCAACGCCGATTTCTTCCAGCCCGAGGCGGAGCCCAACGGCGAGGGCGCCTCGATGGACCTTGCCCTGGTCACCGGCTACGGCCCGCCGCACCTGACCGACATTGAAGGCCGCTGCCCCCTGGTCCGTCCCGAAGATGCCGTCGCGTTCGCGTATCGCGATCATGAGGACCAGGAGGAGTACGGGAGCCAGCCGCTCCCCAAAGACCTCAAGGCGATCGACCTTCCCGCCGTGCGCGCGATGGGCATCGAGGTCGCGGCGCGCGCGGCGGTCGACCACCTGACGCGAAAGGAACTGGACGGTTTCTTCATCCATCTCGACGCCGATTGCCTCGACGACGCCATCATGCCGGCTGTCGACTTCCGCGTGCCGGGCGGGTTGTCGTGGGCCGAGCTTGGGGCCGTGCTCCGGGTTGCCTTGGCGAGCGGCAAGGCAGCCGGCATCGAGATCACTATCTACAATCCGCGCCTTGACGAGGACGGCGGCGCCGGACGCGGCCTGGCCGACGTGCTGGCCACAGCGCTCGGAACGGCAGCGCCATGAACACGGCGGGCAAAGCCCGCTTTCCGGCGCGGCCGGACGTATTCCGAAAGGCACATCATGAGCCGGCATGCGCCGCTTGCACTTTGTTTCAGTCACGCCTTGCGCCCGCCGCCCGCCGGCGGAAGATACGGAGAAAGCGTTGCCAAGGAGCGAGCATGACCTACGAGTTCTGGTACTGGAACGGCATACCCGGACGCGGCGAGTTCGTCCGCCTGGCCCTGGAAGCAGGCGGCATCCCCTACCGGGAGTGCGCGCGCGAGCAGGGCGTGGAGACCTCCGACCTGGTGGCCGACATGACGGCGGACCGCCCTCATCCGCCCTTTGCGCCGCCCTATCTCGTCGCCGGCGACATGACCATATCGCAGACCGCCAACATCCTCCTCTTCCTGGGAGAACGCCACGGCCTCGCCCCGGCCGACCTGGCTGGGCGGCTATGGGTCAACCAGATCCAGCTCACCATCGCCGACATGGTGGCCGAGGCCCACGACGTGCATCATCCGATCGCCTCGGAGCTCTACTACGAAGAGCAGAAGACCGAAGCCCGGCGGCGGGCCGAGCATTTCCGCGAACATCGCATGCCGAAGTTCCTGGGCTATTTCGAACGCGTGCTGTCCCGGCCGGGCGGCTGGATCGCGGACGGCGGGCGCTGGACCTACGCCGACCTCTCCCTCTATCACCTGGTCGATGGCCTGCTCTACGCCTTCCCCAAGCGCATGTCGACGCTGGCGCGCGATTATCCGCAGGTCATGGCGCTGCATGAGCGCGTAAGCAATCTGCCCGAACTGCAAGCGTATCTGACGAGCGGCCGCCGCCTTCCATGGGGCGACGGCATATTCCGCCACTACCAGGAACTCGATGGCAACTAGCGGCGTTTGCCCGACCGGCACGACAGCGGGTACCCTTGGGCATCGCCTTTGGTCCGCATGTCCATGCCATTCTTCGCCTCCCGCCTGCTGCTCGCCGCCACCGCGCTGGCCGTCCTGCCCGCGCACGCCGAAAGCTTCATCCGCCGCCTGCTCGACAAACCGGTCCCGGGCGGCGTCGCGGTCGTTCCCCTGGGGGACGCCCCGACCGCACCCGTAGTGACCTATCGCGACCGCAGGACGATGGTGCTGCGCGAGGATGCCGGCGAGTGGATCGCCGTCGTCGGCATTCCGCTCGACGCCCAGCCGGGGATCCAGCAGATCTCGGTACAGGGGGAAGGCGGATCGCGCGCGCTGGATTTCCAGGTGCGGGACAAGACCTACGCGGCGCAGCACATCAAGCTCAAGAACAAGCGGCAGGTCAATCCCGATCCGGCGGACCTGGCCCGCATCGAAAAGGAAATGGCCGAGCAGGTCGCCGCCTACCGGACGTTCGGGGCCCACGGACCGAGCAACGTCATGTTTGACCGCCCGGTGAACGGGGGACGCCTCTCCAGCCCCTTCGGCCTGCGCCGGTTCTTCAACGGCGAGGCGCGCAACCCCCATTCCGGCCTGGACTTCGCCGTCCCCGCAGGAACGCCGGTCAGGGCGCCGGCCGCCGGGAAAGTAATACTGGTGGGAGATTATTTCTTCAACGGCAAGACGGTCTTCCTCGACCACGGACAGGGGCTCATCAGCATGTTCTGCCACCTGTCGGCGATCGACGTGCAGCCGGGCCAGGAAGTCGCGCGCGGCGGCGCCGTAGGACGCGTGGGCGCCACCGGACGCGCGACGGGCCCTCACCTGCACTGGAATGTGAGCTTGAACGACGTCCGGGTCGACCCCGCGATATTCATCGGCGCGTTCAAGCCCTGAAGGGCCGCACGGGCGGCCCCCGCGCGGCCGCTATTTGGCCATGTCGCGGGCGCGCTGCGCGAGACCCGGATTCTGTTCCACCGCCTGGCCGATACCGTTGAACTCGTCCACGGTCAGGCCTTCCGCGTGCACCGCGTCGACCATCTTCTCGTCGGCTTCCTTGTGCACCTGCTGCTGGGCGGCGGAATCCGGCGCCGCATGCAGCTTGGGCGTGTACTCCTGCGAGATCATCGCGACCTTTTGCGCGGCACTGACGAACTTGCGCAGTTGATCGTCGGAAACGCCCTGCGTGGGCAGGGGCTGCGACGGAGCGACGCCTTGTGAAGGGGCCGGCGCGGGGGCAGGCGCGGGCGCCTGCCCGGCCGGCTGGGCCAGGGCAGCCGACGCCATTGCGATCAGGCAGGCCCCCAGGGCCGGGACATATGCTCGTTTCATGGCACTCTCCAATTGGGTTCCTAGTACCCCCATGGTGCCAAAGCCTGGGAATCCGCAGGTTGCGGTGTGTATGCGTGGAAGGCGGCCGTGGCCTCACACCCCGTTACATGCCGCGCCTGGGCGGCTTGCCGGCCACGCGCGGACGAGCCGGTACGCGGCGCGGCATGCGGGTGCGCGCGGCGCGAGGCCCGCAATTCCCATGGCGGCCAGCCGGCGGCGGGTGCCGCGCCACCGCTTACATTTGGTGGCGTATGGCCGGCAGGCCGCCGCTAATGCATGCCTGCCGACGCATCCTTGGCTGCGGGACGGCTCGTGCGGCCGATGGAGGTCGCGGGGATCCAGGCCGTTGCCGCCATGACCAGGAGCGAAATGGCCAGTACCGCCCAGAACGTCAGGTGCAGGGAATGCTGCATCGCCTGCTGGATGGCGGGGCTCGCGCCCGCCGCGGACTCCAGCGCGCCCTTCAGTTGTTCCGAAGTGATGGGCGTATCCACCATCGCGCGGGCCAATCCGAAATTGAACACGGCGCCCAACGCGGTCGCGCCTATCGTGCTGCCCAGATTGCGCGCGAAGATGTTCGAGGCCGTAGCGCTCCCGCGCTCGGAGACGTCGACGATCTCCTGGATGAGCACTAGCGAGCACACGCCCATGAACCCCATGCCGAGGCCGACCACCAGCGACCCGGCGCCGGCCAGCACCGGCGAGTTGTCCGGCGCGAGCAGCAGGAACGCACAGGCGCCCAGCGGAACCAGGATACTGCCGGCGATCATCATGGTGCGCAGACCATAGCGGGGAAAGACCTTGGCGGCCACCGTGGAACCGACAGGCCAGCCCACCATGATCATGGTCAGCGCCAGACCCGCCACCACGGGCGTGCGATGCTGCACGCCCTGCACGTACATGGGCAGGAACGTCGTCAATCCCATGATGACCATGCTGCCCAGCAACATGGCGGCATTGGCCGCGGCGACCGGCCGCCTTCCCCACAGCGCGAACGACACCATGGGGTCCGCCGCCCGCCGCTCCTGCAGGACGAACAGGACGAGGAGGACGACGAAGGCGCCCAACGCGATCCAGGCCCGGGTCGCCTGCCCATCGCCCGCATCGGTCAATGCGATCATCAGCGCGGCCACGGCGGCGGTAAAGAGCGCGGCGCCCGGCACGTCGATGGACATCGGGCGCCGCTCGCGATGCTCATGGAGGAAGAACACGAATCCGGCAGTGGCGAGCAGGGCCAGCGGCAGGTTCATCCAGAATATCCACGACCACGAGAACTGGTGGATGATCAAGGCCCCGAGCATGGGCCCGAGGACCCCGGATATCGCCCAAACGCTGGCGAGATAGCCCTGTATCTTGCCGCGCTCTTGCACCGGATACAGGTCTGCGACGATGGTCATGCCCACCGGCTGTATCGCGCCGGCGCCGATGCCCTGGATCAGCCGGAACACGATCATCGAAGGCATGGACCAGGCAAAGCCGGCCAGGACCGATCCCAGCAGGAACACGGCGATGCCGGCCAGCATCATGGGCTTGCGGCCGTAGATATCGGACAGCTTGCCGAACACCACCGTCATCGCGGTCTGGGTCAGCAGGAACGAGGCAAATACCCAGCTGTAGAGCTTCAGTCCCCCGAGATCGGCCGCGATCTGCGGCATGGCGGTGGCGACGATGGTCGCCTCGATGGCGATCATGAACATCGAAGCCATCACCGACGCGATGACCAGGGGACGCGAAGAACGTGTAACGGAGGAAGACACGATGGGAATCCGTGCGGGTGGAAGGGGACAGGGCACAACCTGGCGAGTGTAGAGCACCGGGGGATATCCCGGAAACATGCGGAGTCAGGCGTTTGTCAGGAAACCGGGCGCCGCGCTTGGTCGGCGTCATCATCCTGGTATACGCTTGGGCGGCACGCACTGCGCACGGGCCACGCCCGCATCGTAACGTTCCACCGCGCCAAGGAGATACGCATGTCGATCACCAAGCCCCATTTCGCCGCACTGGCCCTGAGCCTGTTCATCGGCATCCCGGCCGCCCAGGCCCAGCTCCTGGATTCCGTCAAAGGCGCGCTGGGCGGCGGCCAGCAGTCGGGCGGCGGGGAAGGTTCGCTGCTCGGCGGACTGGGCGGCGCGTCGCTGCCCTCGCTGGGATCGGTGGGCACCGGCAACATCGCGGGCGTCCTGGGCTATTGCGCCAAGAACAATTACCTGGGCGGCGGCGCCGCATCGGTCAAGGACAAATTGCTGGGCAAGCTTGGCGGAGAACGGCAAGCCAGCGCGGACCCCGGCTACCAGGAGGGCCTCAGCGGCATCCTGGGCGGCAACAGTGGCAAGAAGGTGGAACTCGGCGGCGGCGGGCTCAAGCAGCAGATCACCGAAAAGGTCTGCGACCAGGTCCTGGAGTATGGGCAATCGCTGCTTTGAAGACGCGAACAAAGGAGCCGCTATGCGACATCACGACGCCAGCAAGTTGACGCAACGGTGGAACGCGCCCCCGGGCAGTCCTCCTCCTGCCCCGCTACTCGTGGAGGATTCGCTACCCGACGCCGAGAACAGGATCGGCACCCAGGCGAGCCTGCGCAGCGCCGCCGATCCGGCCGTGCTGGTCTACGCCACCTTGCGCGAACGGGTTTCTCTCGAATTCACCGCGGAGATCACGGGTTTCAGCAACGGCGCTTCGCAATTCGACGGGATGGCGATAGGCGACAGCATCTCGTTCGACGAAAGCTACGTCGTCCGGTTCGGTGCGGACAGCCCCGGCAACGCCTAGCGAGCGGCCCCCGGGGCGCCTCAGGGCACGTGGCAGACCGCTTCGATGTTGTATCCGTCCGGGTCCAGCACGAAAGCGGCGTAGTAGTCGGCGTGGTAGCGCGGCCGCAGGCCCGGGGGGCCGTTGCTGCGGCCGCCCGCCGCGAGCGCCGCGCGGTAGAAGGCATCCACTTCGTCGCGGCTGGCGGCGCGAAAGGCGACATGGGACGGCGGGTCGAGCACCTTGCCCAGCGCGATGAAAAAATCGCCGGCCGGATCCTCGCCCACCACTCTGGCCTTGTGTCCGAACACCGCCATGTCGGATTCCCGTTTCCTGGCCTCGTATCCCAATGGCGCGAGCGCCTCGAGATAGAAAGCCATGCTGCGATCGAAGTCAGCGCTGGTGCGCGACCTGGTCACCGAGATTGCGCCGCCCAAGGAACGATTGTTCGCCGGAGAAGACGACGATGACGAGTGATCGACTCGGCGCCATGCATACGCTCCGCTTTCCGGGACGAGGCGCGGCATGAGCGAGCGCAAACGCGACGGCATCGTGGAGGGCGGCGGCGAGCGCCTGCGCATCCTGTCCTCCGCGCACCTGGCCACCGGTCCGCATGCCGAGCTGTCCGAGCTGGAGTTCGGCCTCATCATCGCCCACAACGCCTTCAGCCGCTGGGTGGTGCGCTGCATGGCGGCGGCGGGCGAGGCCGAACTCGCCATCACCGACGTACTGGTGTTGCATCACGTGCATCACCGCAAGCGCGGCAAGAAGCTCGCCGACATCTGCTTCACCCTCAATTACGAAGACACGCACGTCATCAATTATTCGCTCAAGAAACTGGCCGGCATGGGCCTGGTGCGCGGCGAGAAGATCGGCAAGGAGGTCTTCTACGCCACCACCGCCGAAGGCGCCGCCCTGATCGAGCGTTTCCGCGACGTACGCGGCCGCTGCCTGCTTCCCAGTATCGAAGGCGAACTGGCGGACGATGCCTCCCTGTCCGACGTGGCGCGCCGCCTGCGCATGCTCTCGGGCCTCTACGACCAAGCCGCGCGCGCGGCCTCATCGCTATGACCGCTTCCTCCCGTCCCTCCCTCCCCGACGATGCCCGCTGGGAATTCTGGATCGATCGCGGCGGCACTTTCACCGACGTGATCGGACGCCGCCCGGACGGCTCGCTGACCACGGCCAAGCTCCTGTCGGAGAATCCGGGCCGCTACGAGGACGCCGCCGTGGAAGGCATCCGCCGGCTGCTCGGACTCGCGCCCGGCGAACCGGTCCCCGCCGAACGCATCGAGGTGGTCCGCATGGGCACCACCGTCGCCACCAATGCGCTGCTCGAGCGCAAGGGCGAACGCGTGCTGCTGGCAGTCACCCGCGGTTTTCGCGACGCGCTGCGCATCGCCTACCAGAACCGGCCGCGCCTGTTCGATCGCGAGATCGTGCTGCCCGAGCAGCTCGCGAGCCGCGTGGTGGAAATCGACGAGCGGCTGGCGGCCGATGGCAGTGTCGCCGCACCGCTGGACGAGCGCCAAGCCCGCGCCGAATTGGCCGATGGGCGCGCCCAGGGCTACCACGCCGTCGCCATCGCGCTGATGCACGGCTATCGCAACCCCGCGCACGAACTGCGCCTGGCGGATATCGCACGCGAGCTCGGCTACACCCAGGTCTCGGTCTCGCATGCCGTCTCGCCGCTGATCCGCTTCATCGCCCGCGGCGACACGACCGTCGTCGACGCGTATCTATCGCCGGTACTGCGCCGCTACGTCGACCGTGTTTCCGCGGCGCTGCCCGGGGTGAGGCTGCAATTCATGCAATCGAGCGGCGGCCTGACCGACGCGCGCGCCTTCCAGGGCAAGGACTCGGTATTGTCCGGCCCGGCGGGCGGCATCGTCGGCATGGCCGGCGTGTCCGCCGCGGCGGGTTTCGACCGGGTGATCGGATTCGACATGGGCGGCACCTCGACCGACGTTTCCCACTATGCGGGCGAGTACGAGCGCACCTTCGACACGCTGGTGGCGGGGGTACGGCTGCGCGCGCCCATGATGAGCATCCATACCGTGGCGGCCGGAGGCGGCTCCATTCTGCGCTTCGACGGCACCCGGCTGCGGGTGGGTCCGGAATCGGCCGGCGCCGACCCCGGGCCGGCCTGCTACCGGCGCGGCGGGCCGCTGACCGTCACCGATGCCAACGTGATGCTGGGCCGTATCCAGCCGGCCCACTTCCCCGCCGTGTTCGGTCCCGACGGCAACCAGCCGCTCGACGCCGAGGTGGTGCGTGCGCGCTTTGCCGAGCTGGCCGAGGAAGTCTCCCGCGCCACCGGCCGTCCCACCACGCCCGAATCGCTGGCGCGGGGATTCCTCGAGATCGCGGTCACCAACATGGCCAACGCGATCAAGCTGATTTCCGTCCAGCGCGGCTACGACATCACCCGCTATACGCTCACCACCTTCGGCGGCGCGGGCGGGCAACACGCATGCGCCGTGGCCGACGCGCTCGCCATGCCGCGCGTGCTGATCCACCCGCTCGCCGGCGTGCTTTCCGCCTATGGCATGGGCCTGGCGGTCGCCACCGCGGTGCGCGAGCGCTCGGTCGAACGACGCTTCGATGCCGCGGGCCAGGCCGAAGTCCGCCGCGTGCTCGACGAACTGGGTGCGGCAGCGCGCGACGAGCTGCTGGCCCAGGGCTGCGGCAGGGCCGACGTGCGGATAGCCAAACGTGTGTACCTGCGCTATGAGGGCACCGACACCGCCCTGCCCGTCCCGCTGGGCGAAGCGGCCACGATGCAGGCGGATTTCGAGCGTACCTACCGGCAACGGTTCGCCTTCCTGATGCCGGACCGGGCGCTCGTGATCGATTCGGCCGTGGCCGAAGCCACGGCCGACACCGGCCCGCAGGGCTCTCGCGCCGCGAGCTTCGTCCGGTCCGCGCGCCAGGCCGGCACCCGGCTGGAGCCCGCGGGCCGCGTCGCCGTGCACGCCGACGAGCAGTGGCAGGACGCCCCGCTCTACGCCGCGGCGGACCTGCGGGCGGGCGATGCCGTCGAAGGCCCCGCCATCATTTCCGACGCCAACGCCACCACGGTGGTCGACCCCGGCTGGCGCGCCACGGCCTCGGCCGGCGGCGACATCGTGCTCGAACGCTCGCGCCCGCGCCCGCAACGCCGCGCCGTCGGCACCGAGGCCGACCCGGTCATGCTGGAGATCTTCAACAATCTGTTCATGTCCATTGCCGAGCAGATGGGCTGGCGCCTGCAGAACACCGCGCACTCGGTCAACATCAAGGAGCGGCTGGACTTCTCGTGCGCGATCTTCGACGCGCAAGGCGACCTGGTGGCCAACGCGCCCCATATCCCGGTGCACCTTGGATCCATGGGAGCCAGCATCCGCGCGGTCATCGACGCCAGCCGAGGCACGCTGCAACCAGGCGACGTATATGTGCTCAACGACCCGTATGCGGGCGGCACCCACCTGCCCGACGTCACGGTGATCACGCCCATCTTCGACGAGGCCGGCACCAAGGTGCTGTTCTACGTCGGCTCGCGCGGCCACCACGCCGACATCGGCGGCCTGACTCCGGGATCCATGCCGCCCGATTCGCGCACCATCGACGACGAAGGCGTGCTGATCACGAACTTCCTCCTGGTGCGCGACGGTCGAATGCGCGAGACGGAAATGCGCGAGCTCTTGGCCAATGCGCGCCATCCCGCCCGCAACATCGACCAGAACATCGCCGACCTGCGTGCCCAAGTGGCCGCCAACGAAAAAGGCCGCGAGGAGCTCATGGCGATGGTGCGCTACTTCGGCCTGGACGTGGTGCAAGCCTACATGGGGCACGTGCAGGACAACGCCGAAGAGTCGGTGCGGCGCGCCATCAGCCGGCTGCGCGACGGCCGGTTTGCCGTATCGCTCGACAACGGCGCACAGGTCCGCGTGGCCGTCACCGTGGACCACGCCGCACGCAGCGCCACGCTGGACTTCACCGGCACCTCGGCGCAGTTGCCCAACAACTTCAACGCCCCCCGCGCAGTGACGTCGGCCGCGGTGCTCTATGTCTTCCGCACCTTGCTCGACGAAGACATCCCCATGAACGCCGGAGGCTTGAAACCGCTCACCATCGTGGTACCGGAAGGCTCCATGCTCAATCCGCGCTATCCGGCGGCCGTCGTGGCCGGCAACGTCGAGACTTCCACCTGCGTCACGAACGCGCTCTACGGCGCGCTGGGCATCATGGCCAGCAGCCAGCCGACCATGAACAACCTGACCTTCGGCAACGCCCGCCATCAGTACTACGAGACCATTTCGGGCGGGTCGGGCGCGGGCGGCAGATTCGACGAGGGCGGCGCCCTGGTCGGCGGGTTCGACGGCACCTCGGTCGTGCAAACCCACATGACCAATTCCCGGCTGACCGACCCCGAAGTGCTGGAATTGCGTTTCCCGGTTCGGCTGGAACGCTACGAGATCCGCCACGGATCGGGAGGGACCGGACGCTGGCGTGGGGGCGACGGGGGGGTACGCACGCTACGGTTCCTGGAGCCCATGACGGTGTCGCTGCTGGCCAACGGCTGGCGCCATCCGGCGTTCGGACTGGCGGGCGGCCAGCCCGGCGCGCCGGGACTGGCGCGCGTGCTGCGGACCGACGGCCGTGTCGAATCGCTGGACCATGCTGACCGGGCCGAGCTGCAAGCGGGCGACAGGGTGGAAATCGAAACGCCGGGCGGCGGAGGCTACGGCACCGCGTGACGCTGCGTCCCCGGCGTCTCGCCGGGCCCTCTCAGGCAGCTGCCGTCGCTATTTGGACCGTTCCCGGTCGAGGTCCTGCACCTGGCGCCGAGGGTCCTCGTTCTTGAATCCGCCATAGCTGCTCTGGCCGGGATCGGCGCTGCGGCTGCGGATCTTGTCGCCGTGCTTCTTGGCATGCGCCCCGGTGTCGGGTTTCGCGAGCCGGTCTGTGCCGGGTTGCTTCGTATCGGTCATGATGCTCTCCCTGACGAACGAAGCGGCTACGCCGCAAGCACCGTTCCCAGGAAAGCGGGTTCTGCCCCTGCCATCGCCTCGAGGCAACATAGACGAATCCTAGGGGCGTATTTCATTTAATCAATTGGCCGCGCAGGAGAGTACCCACTATCATGGCAAGCATTTGCCATAACTACGACGTTGGATGGACCCCATGCTTCTGGGAGTATTGCTGGTCTGGGTGGCCTGTGCGCTGTTGGTCGTGTACACGGTAGAACGCAAGAGAAAAAAACAAGACGCCGCGTAACCCATCCCGCCGGGGCGGTAACCATTCCCGCATCCGCCCGCATCCTCTCGTTACAAGCAGCCGACGGCAAAGCTGGCGAGCAGCCGCGACTCCGGCACGCCTCCCGAATGGCAGGCGAGGCGAAGAATCGCCGCATTGAGAAAGCAGACGATCAAGAAGGCAACGAGTACACGCAAGAACCGTTTGAGCAACGGTCGTCCGGGCTCGGCGTAGGAGCTTTCCATAGCATTTTTGTTATTGATTCTAATTGCTAAATACGTTACAGCATCCTGCATTTATTCGCAATTATGGGGCTAACAACAATAGCCTAGGACCGGACCCCGAAAACCTCTTTCTCCAGCACGCTCCTTCAACCGCTGGCCGCAATGGCCGCGTCACAAAGTCTCCCTAAGCTGCGCCGCTTTCGGGAGAAAAGTATGTCAACGCGTTACATGAAGTCCGGGCGCGGTACTGTTGCCGCCGTGGCTCTTGCCGTCCTGTCCACGCTGGCCGCCTGCGGCGGCGGAGACGGCGACCCGGCCGTCGCCCCCGGCACGCCGGGTACTCCAGGCACGCCGGGCGAACCCAAGCCGTCCACCCTGCGCATCGGCATCCTGCCCGACACCCAGGGCGGCGACGCCGGCGTGGCCCTGTATCCCATGAAGGCCATCCTGGACCTGTACGAACAATCCGGCGTCAACGTCGTCCTGGCCGTGGGCGACCTGGTGGAGAACGGCACTCCCGCCGAATACGCGCAATGGCGAAGCATGGCAGAACGCTACAAGGGGAAGATGACCATCCTGCCCATCATGGGCAATCACGATCCCAAGGGCATCGACCAGGACTGGTACGACACCGTCGAGGACTTCATCCCCGCCGACGCCCAGCACATGCCCGGCTCGGCCAACAAAAACTATGCGCTGGTGCGCGAGAACGTGCTGTTCATCAACATCTCGTACGGCTGGATCGAACGCGCGTACGATTTCGTGGAAAGCATGGTGAAGGAACACGGCGGCAAGGTCGACCACATCATCCTGCAGACCCACAACTCGTTCGCCGGCAATCGCTACGGCCTGGTGCGCGAGAATATCGTCGACGGCAGCCTGGCCATCGTCAACGACGCCAAGTTCCGCGAAGCCTACGACAAATACCGCAAGCTGTTCGCCGAGCACGACGTGATCTACGTCTCGGGCCACGAACACCACTATGCGCGCAGCTTCATCCGCGACGACTCCGACCTGGGCTTCCAGCAGATCATCTCGGGCGACGCCGCCTACAAGGGCTATGAGACGCGTTTCGGAGAGCACGAGCGCATCCAGAGCGTGCTGATGCACAAGGTGCAACACGAAGATACCGGCTTTGTCGACGCCAACGCGTCCATCTTCACCGTCCAGGGCAAGATGCTGGACTATCGCTCCTACTTCGCGGCCCATTCAGTTACCGATAACGATCATGGCGCGAAGGAACTGGCTTCGCCCCAGTGGAAGCTGCTCGATCGCTTCGTCCGTTCGAAAGAGCGCTGCGAAAAGCTCGTGTTTCCCGCCAGCGTGCCCATGGACATCCAGCGCAACAGCATCTACGACCCCTCGTATCGCACCAGCTATTGCGTCTCCTCCAGCGGCGAGCGCGCCCGCCTGCTGGACGGCACCAACCGCGCATTCAACCGCTACGACACCCGCACCCGCGGCATGAGCGCCACGCCCGGCTATTCGTACGCCACCAGCAACATGGAAATGCTGTCGATGATGTACCGCTACATGTTTATCAGCGACGAGAGCTTCAGCCGCAACCTGAACAACAGCCAGCGCGCCCGGTTGGTGAACGAAGGCACGCCCGACGAGGAAGTCGAGGTGCGCGAGACGACCATAGACCTGAAGAAGCTGGTGGCGCTGAACTGGCAGAAGAGCGGCGGCGATACCGTCTCCGACGTGTTGTGGGTAAGCGGTATCGCGGGGCAGACCGGCACCTACATCGATCCTTGGGGCCGCGTGAAAGACATCACCGCGCAAACCGGCCTGCCCGGCAGCTATGGCGACGGATCCGAGAACGGCAAGCTGCCGGTGCAATTGCCCGCGCATGCGACCCGGCAGTGGGAACTGAGCGCCGACCAGAGCGGCGACACTTATGTGCTCGAATTCGCGCTGCCCGCCGGCCGCGATGCCGCCGCCAC
Source organism: Pigmentiphaga sp. NML080357 (assembly GCF_002188465.1). Classification (GTDB taxonomy): domain Bacteria; phylum Pseudomonadota; class Gammaproteobacteria; order Burkholderiales; family Burkholderiaceae_B; genus Pigmentiphaga. The sequence continues at coordinate 85,349 of NZ_NINW01000041.1, forward strand.
GGCATTGGCGCGTCGCGATGCGGAAGGCAAATGGGCCGCCCTGGCCCGGCCGGCGTGCGTCAGCAAGCTGCCCTACCAGGCGGCGTTCCTGACCGGCCTGCCCGGCGATATCGACGCTTCGTGCGCGGGCGCCGTGGTGGTCGGTTACGACGCGGCGAAGTCGGCCTACTGGGCACGGCTCAACGTGGAAGGCGCGTTCGCGCTGATAGCGAAGTAAGGCGGAAGGCGAAACTCCGCTACGGAAACGTGCCGCCAAGCGGCACATGCCACGGCGGGGTTTCGCTGCGTTCAGTCCTCCTCGAGCGGCGTAGCCGGGCCCGCCCTTCGGGGCCGGCGCGTCACCACCAGGATGCCGCCGGCCGCGATCAGTCCCGCCCCCACGTAGCTCCAAGCATCGAGCATCTCGCCCCAGAACACCCAGCCGAACAAGGTGGCCCAGATCAATCCCGAATAGTCGAACGGGGCCACGACGGCCGGGGGCGCAAGCCGGAAGGCATGCGTGATGAAGGTCAGGCCCAGCGTGCTGAAGGTCGCCAGTCCAACCATTCCGGCGAATTGACGCATGTCGATCGGCTGCCACACCCACGGCTGCAGCAGCGCGCTGGCCGCCACCTGGGCCACGACGATGTAGAAAGCGGTGGTGGCCAGGCCTTCGCGGGAACTGATGCGGCGCGCGCTCAGCATCATGACCGCATAGCCGACGGCCGCCAGCAGCGGCAGGACGGCGGCCGGATGGAACCCGCCCCACCCTGGCCGCACGACCACCAATACGCCGGCAAAGCCGGCCAATACCGCGCACCATGCCGAAGCGCCGACGCGCTCCTTGAGCACCACGACCGACAGCAGCGTCACGAAGAGGGGGGCCGAGAAGGCGATTGCCGTCGCCTCGGCCAGGGGAATGTGGGTCAGGCTCAGGTAAAAGCAGAATGCCGCCGCGACGTTGATGGCCCCGCGCGCCAAGTGGAGAAAGGGATGTGCGGTGAAGAGAGCCTGAACGCCGCTCGTGCGGATGGCGATCAAGGCCACGACCGGCGCGGCGATCAGTCCGCGCATGAAGACCAGCTGCAGGGGGGAGAAATGCTCGCCCAGCCACTTGGCGAAGCTGTCGCTGACGGTCAGGCAGAAGCAGCCGAAAAGAATGCAGCCTATGCCCCGCGCGATCGCGGGCTGTCTCGTATCGAATGCGGCGGCAGGCAATAGGGGCCCCGATATGGTCACGATTCCAGCCCCTATCATAGTGGGCGCGGCCGCCTCCCTCGGGATGGCCCTTGGTACACTCCCCGACTCAGCGAACCAGCGACGATCGACGCACCCGCCTCCCCATGACCTCCAGGATCCAAAGCCGCCCAAGAACGAAACCGGCCGAAGAGCGGCGCGACGACCTGATGAACGCCGCGCAGGAGCTGTTCCTGCGGCAAGGGGTCGCCTCGACCACGATCGAGCAGATCACCACCGCGGCCGAGGTCGCGAAAGGGACCTTCTACCTGCACTTCACGTCGAAGGAAGACGTACTGGCCGCGCTGCGCCAGCGATTCATCGAGGATTTCGTGGAGGGACTCAAGACTGCCACCGCGAAACGTCCCAAGAAAGACTGGAAAGGCAAGTTGTCGACCTGGGCGCAAGCCAGCATCACGGGCTATCTCGACGCGGTTCCCCTGCACGACGTCGTCTTCCACGAGTTCCACCCCCATGCGCGCGAACAGCACAACGACAACCTGGTCGCGGACCATCTGGCGGCGCTGCTCGCCGATGGCGCCGCCGACGGCGCCTGGTCGGTGGACCATCCGCGCCTGACCGCCGTGTTCCTTTTCGCGGGAATACACGGGATCGTCGACGACGCGCTGCTTGCTCCGCCGCCCATCGACCGGAAGCGGCTGATACGCAAGGCCCAGGAGATCTGTTTCAAGGCGGTAGGCCTGGCCGCCGATTGAACGCCGCCGCGGATACCATCCGCTGTTGAAAACGATTCGCAATATCACTTGACTTATGACTGGCAGTCAGTCATATTTTTTCGCACATCGCGAAAACGAGGTGATCATGGGCGGCAACCTACTCATGTTGGCGGGAACGGTCCGGACGGCCATCGCGGCCAGCGTACTGCTCGGCCTTGCCATTACCGCGGGATATGTCCTGCAGGGTCTTTTCCTGGCGTCGGCCCTTGCCGCGCTTTTCCGGGGCAGCTCCTTCGCGGGCGTGGCGCCATGGATCGCCGCCTTCGTTGCCGTCGTCGCGCTGCGTGCCGCCCTCGTCTGGGCCAGCGAGATGGCCGCGCAGGCCACGGCGCAAGCCACGAAGGAACGCCTGCGCGGGCGGCTCATCGCCAAGCTCGTCGAACTCGGCCCGGGTTATCTCCAGCGCCGCCAGACCGGCGAACTCCTGGCCACCGTCGTCGACGGCGTGGAAGCGCTGGAAGCCTACTTCAGCCGGTACCTGCCCGCGATCTTCATCGCCGCCATCGGCTGCCTGGGCGTCATCGCCTGCCTGGCCGTCGTCGACTGGCGCTCGGCGCTCATACTCGCCGGCTTCGTCGCGGCGCTGCCGCTCGCGGACCAGCTCTGGCTCCGCTGGCGCCGGCCGAAATCGTCCGGCGTCTTCGCCGCCATGGGAGCCTTCGCGGCGTATCTCCTGGATAGCCTCCAGGGCATCGTGACCTTGAAGGCGTTGGGCGCGGCGTCACGGCGGCGGACCGCGCTGGCGCACCACGCGGCCGAGCTGCGGCGCGAATCCATGGCCACACTGGCGGTCAACCTGATGCGATCGGGGTTCACCGGGCTGCTGACGCTCGGCGGCATCGCCACAGTACTCGTCTTCAATGCGCAACGGGTGGCAATGGGAGAACTCGCCCCCATCGCCCTCTTCATGACGCTTTTTCTCGCACGCGAGGCCTTCCGCCCGCTCGAGCGCCTGGAGAAGGAATTTCACACCGCCTGGTCGGGAAGCGGCGCGGTCGCGCCGATTGCCGAGCTGCTCGACGCGGCGCCCCTGGTCCGCGATCCCGCCTTGCCGGCCAGGCGGCCCGAGCGCTTCGACATTGCTTTCGAAAACGTCGGCTTTTCTTACGGACAGGGACGCGCCGCCCTCTCGTCCCTCGCGTTCTCGGTGGCGGAAAACGAATTCGTCGCGCTCGTCGGCTCCTCGGGCGCCGGCAAATCGACGATCGTCTCGCTGCTCCTGCGCTTCTTCGATCCCCAATCCGGCGCCATCGTCATAGGCGGCACGAACATCCGCGACCTGTCGCTCGGCGACCTGCATGCGCTCGTCAGCGTCGTCTCGCAGGACACCTACCTCTTCCACGGCACCATCGAGGAAAACCTCCGTATGGCCAGGCCGGATGCCAGCCGCGAGGAAATCCGGGCCGCGGCGAAGGCCGCGTATGCCGACGATTTCATCATGGACCTGCCGAGCGCCTACGAAACGCCGGTAGGCGAGCGGGGCGCCTACCTGTCCGGCGGGCAGCGGCAACGCATCGCCATCGCCCGGGCGCTGCTGAAGCAGGCGCCGATCCTCGTCCTCGACGAAGCAACCTCGAGCGTCGACCCCGCGAGCGAACGAGCCATCCAGGCGGCCCTCGACACGCTCGTCGGCCAGCGCACGACGCTGGTCATCGCCCACCGCCTTTCCACCATCCGCAAGGCCGACCGGATTCTCGTGCTCGACGACGGCCGCATCGCCGAGGAAGGCCGCCACGACGATCTGCTCCAGCGCGGCGGCCTCTACGCAAGACTCGCTCTCGCTCAAGGAGAAACCGCATGAACACGCTGTCGCTCGACCCGGGGCGCACCCCGGCCAAGGCCGCTCCCGACGGTCTCCGGGGCCTGATCCCGCTCGTTTCCCGGCGCAAGCTCGTCTTCGCGCTGACCGTCGTCTCGGGCATCCTCGCCCAGGCAGCGACGGCGACGAGCCTGGCGATAGGCGCCTGGCTCGTCGGCCGGGCCGTGACCGGGACGAGCCCCGCGGAACTCGTCTCCCACGCCTGGATGCTCGGCATCGCCGTCCTCATCGCCAGTCTCGCCCGATGGTGGCAGGCGCACGTGTCGCACGAGCTGGCCTTTGCGCTCATCGAGGTGCTGCAAGTGGGCATCTACGACGGCCTGGAGCGCGCCGCGCCCGGCGCCGTGCTCGGCCAGCGCACCGGCGAACTGGCCTCGGTCGCGACCGGCGACGCCGAGACCATGGAGTGGTTCTATGCGCACCTGCTCGGCGACTACGTCGGCGCCATCGTCGTGCCCCTCGCCACCCTGGTCGCGCTGGCGTTCATCCATCCGCTCGTTGCCCTCGCCTTGCTGCCCTTCCTTCCGCTCGTCGCCTCGGTGCCGTTCTGGCTCGCCCGACGCGCCGGCGAGCAAGGCCGCGCCCTCAATGCCGCGCTGGGCCGCCTCAACGCGGATGTGGTCGAAGGCATCCAGGGCCTGCGCGAACTGGCCATCTTCGGGCAAACCGGCGCCTACCTGCAGCGTATCGCCGACGGCACCCGCTCGGTGGCTGCGGAACAGTATCGCTACGGCGCGCGTTCCGGGCTCGAGCAGGCGGCCATCGACGCCTTGCTCGCGCTCGCCGTCCTGGCGTCGGCGGTCGTAGGCGTGCTGCTGTCCTCGTCCGGCCGGCTCGACATGGCCGCCCTGCCACTCATCCTGGTGCTGGCCGGCGCCACGCTGGCCCCCCTCACCGAGGTCACCCAGACCGCGCGCAAGCTGGGCGAACTGCGCGCCGGCGCGCGCCGGATCCTCGCCATCTTCCACCAGCGGCCGCAGGTCGCGGACCATGGGTCGAAACCCGCTCCCAAAGAGGCCTCGGTGCGATTCGACAGCGTCCGCTTCGGCTATGGCGGCGGCCGCGGGGCCGTGCTGGAGGGCGCGTCCTTCACCATTCATCCCGGCGAGACGGTCGCGTTGGTAGGGCGTTCGGGCGCAGGAAAAAGCACGTGCGCCAACCTCCTGCTCCGTTTCTGGGACGCCGATGCCGGCGCGGTGCGCATCAGCGGCGTCGACGTCCGCGATCTCCCGCTCGCCACGCTGCGCCAGCAGGTATCGGTCGTGCCGCAGGACGTCCATCTGTTCAACGAGACAATCGCCGACAACATCCGCCTGGGGCGCCCGGACGCCACGCAACGCGAGATCGAGGAGGCCGCCCGGCTCGCCCAGGCGCACGATTTCATCATGCGCTTGCCGCACGGCTATGACACGCCATGCGGAGAACGCGGGGCGCTCCTGTCCGGCGGGCAACGCCAGCGCATCGCCATCGCCCGGGCCCTGCTGCGCGGATCATCCGTCCTCATCATGGATGAAGCGGTGTCCAACCTGGATACGGAAAACGAACGAGCCCTCCAGGCCGCGATGGCGGAAATCCGCCGTCATCGCACGGTCCTGGTCATCGCGCACCGGCTTTCCACCATCCGCGGCGCCGACCGCGTCCTCGTGCTCGACGGCGGCCGCATCGCGGAACAGGGCACCCACGAAGAGCTGGCCGCTCGCGGCGGGGTTTATGCAAAGCTGATCGCCACGCCGGAAGCCATGCAATGAGCCCGCTCCACGCCGCACGTGCAGCCTGGCCGCCCTACTGGCCCGGCACGGCCGCATCGACGCCCAGCATCTCGCGCAGCGCGATCCGGCCCGGCGGCGTCAGCGTCAGCGCCCGCGATCCCGGCGTACGCCGCAGCCATCCCCGTTCGCAAAAGGCGGCCAGCATCCCGACGCCCAGCGGACCGGCCACGTGATGCGTGCGTTCCGTCCAGTCCAGGCACAGTCTCGCCAGCCCTCGCCGCGTAGGCCGCAACGCCCCCACGTCCAGCCCGATGCTGCCGAACCAGCGCATTCCCGCCGGCGTGACTTCACAGCGCTTCTCGGGCAGCGCGACCACATAGCCGCGCTGCTGCAATCCATGCATCACCGCCACGCCCAGCTGCCCAGCGAGATGGTCGTAGCAGCATCGCGCGAATTGCAGGGACCGCGCCTGGCGGCTCGGCGGCGGCAGGCGCGGAGGTCTCGCGGCGCTGATGGCGGCAAGCTGCTCCAGCGCCTGGGCGACCTCCGGACCGCTCAGGCGATAGTAGCGGTGGCGCCCCTCGGTCTCGACGGTCAACAGCTGTCCTTGCACGAGGCGAGTCAAATGGGCGCTGGCCGTCTGGGCCGTCACACCCGCCGCATGGGCGAGTTCTCCCGCCGGGCGGGCGCTGCCGTCGAGCAACGCCATCAGCATGGCGGTACGGGCCGGTTCGGCGATGAGGAAGGCGGTGGCGGCGATGTTGGCATGTGCGGGCATGGCGAAACTCCGGTCTTTCTTCCGATAGCGTAGCGCCATCCGGCGTTGCGACGTTTCGACGCGGAACGAAGCATCGAAGGCGGCGGACGGCGTACATTGGCCTCATGGACGACCGACATCCTTCTCCGCCACCGCCATCCCGCATCAAGGGCGACCAGGCGCCATCGCGTTCGAGGCGGACACTGTTCACACTATGCCTGGCGGTCCTGGTCGCGCAAATCGACACCTCGGTAGTCAACCTTGCCGTAAGGCCCATAGGCGTCCATTTCTCCGCCAGCGTCGCGCAATTGCAGTGGGTGGTGGACAGCTACAACCTGGTCTATGCTTCGCTGCTGCTGACGGGCGGACTGCTGGCGGACCTGTACGGACGGCGCCTGACCTTCATGCTGGGCACCGCGCTTTTCACCGCCGCGTCACTCCTTTGCGCCGCCGCGCCGACCGTGAACCTCCTGATCGCCGGCCGCGCGATGACCGGGCTCGGTTCGGCATTGATGCTGCCGGCGTCGTTGGCGATCATCCGGATAGCCTGGCCGGACCCGGCACGCCGTGGCCGCGCACTCGGCGTCTGGGCCGGATGCAACGGCGCGGCGCTCGCGATCGGCCCGACCCTGGGCGGCTTCCTGGTGGCCAGCCATGGCTGGCGTTCCGTGTTTCTCATCGTCGTGCCGCTGGGCGCCGCAGCCTTGGCGCTGGCAATGCCGACACTGGACGAATCGCGCGGCGAGCGCCGGCGATCGTTCGACGGGCCGGGCCACGCCTGCGGCATTCTCGCCCTGGGCGGCCTGGCGCTGGCCGCGATCGAAATGGAGCGCTCCTGGCTGGTCGCCGCCGCCTTGCTGGTCCTTGCCCTGCTGAGCCTGGCCGGTTTCGCATGCCTGGAGGCCAGGCAAGGCGCCCGCGCGCTGGTGCCCCTCGACATGTTCCGCCTCCGAGCGTTCCGCGCCGCGCTGGGTGCCACCGCGGGCATGACCTTCGGCATGTACGGCGCGTTGTTCCTGGTGCCTCTGACCTGGCAGGGAACCGGCCGTCTCTCTTCCGCAGAGGCCGGCGTCGCGCTGTTGCCGATGGCGCTGGCCTTCGTGCTCGTCTCGCCACGATCCGCCGCCTGGGCGCGACGGCACGGCGAACGCCTGCTCACCAGCGGCGGCGTGGCGACGATCGGCGCCGGCCTGTTGCTGCTCGCGATGACGGCAGGCGCCCGGAGCCTGGCCTGGCCCGAGCTGGGGCTCGTTCTCACCGGCATCGGCATGGGTTGCGCCACGGGTCCGCTGATGGGCATGGCCGTCTCGGCGGTCGCGGCAGAACGGGCGGGCACTGCCGGGTCGCTCGTGAACGTGGCGCGCATGGCTGGCGCCACGCTGGGCGTGGCGGTGCTGGGCACCTTGTACGGGATATCGGACGGCGGCTACGCGGGCCTGCGGGACGCCATGCTGGCGGGAGGCCTCGTTCCGCTGGCAGGAGCGCTGGCCGCCTGGATTGGGGGACGGCGCTGACGCAGCCGCTGCGCGAGTCGAGGCGGGCCGGCGCTGTCCCAGGACTTCGATCCCCTATATCATCGCCAAAGACGCCGGGCCGTCCGATCCTGCGGGCCACCCTCGGCCCGCCCCTACCCGAGAATGCCGATGGCTGCCAGCGAACCGACCCCGCCCCAGGAAATATCGCGCGGCTCCCTGACGATCGCCGCCCTGTCGACGATCGTCGAATGGTACGACTTCACGCTGTACCTGTACTTCGCGACGGTGCTCTCCAGAGTCTTCTTCGGTGGAGGCGACACCTCGCTGCTGGCCGCGCTGGCGGGCTTCGCCGTCTCCTACTGCATGCGTCCTTTGGGCGCCATGGCGTTCGGGCACATCGGCGACCGCTTCGGCCGCCGCAAGACGCTGCTGCTGTCCATGGCGCTCATGACGGCGGCCATGCTGGCCACCGCCTTGCTGCCCGCATTCGACCGGATCGGCGCGGCCGCCGGCGCGCTGCTGCTCGTTCTTCGATGCCTGATGGCCTTCTCGGTAGGCGGCGAATACACGGGCGTAGTGGCCTATCTCCTCGAAGGCGCGAGACGGGACAGGCGGGGCCTCGTCACCTCCCTGGCATCGGCGGCCAGCGAAGTAGGCGCGCTCCTGGCGGTCGCCGTCTCCGCCCTGACCGTGGCGCTTCTGGACGGACCGGAACTCGACGCGTGGGGATGGCGCATTCCCTTTTTCGTCGGCGCCGCCCTGGCGGCGGGCATATGGATCGCCCGCTCGGCCATGCAGGAGTCGCCGGACTTCGAAAGGCAACAGCGGCAAGGAACCATTCCCCGCTCTCCCCTGCGCCACACGCTGACCCACCATCGCATGGCCTTGCTGCGTACCTTCGCCATCTCGGCGCTGGGATCCATCACCTACTACGTCGGCATCACCTACGTGCCGGCCTTCCTCACCTCAGCCGGCGGGCGGACGGAAGGCGAATCGCTGTGGCTGTCGACGCTCGCCGCGCTGGCCGTCATCCTGATCACCCCGGCAGCCGGCGCATTGTCGGACCGCATAGGGCGCAAGCGGGTGCTGATGGGATTGGCGATCCTGGGCGCGGTCCTTCCGCTGTTCATGTTCGCCCGCATGGCGCATGGCACCTACCTCCAGGTTGCGCTGGGCGCCGTCGTCCTCGCCCTGGTGGCCGGAGGCGTCAGCGCCGTCGGGGCTCCCGCCACGGCCGAACAATTTCCCGGCGAGGGTCGCCTGAGCGGACTGGCCCTCGGCGCCACCGCGGCAACCGCGGTATTCGGCGGGCTGACGCCGTTCCTCGCCGAGCTGCTGGTCAACACCACGGGATGGACGGCGGCGCCGGGATTGATGATCTCTCTGGTCGCGGTTGCGGTGCTGCCCGTCCTCAACGGAATGCCGGAAACCAGTCCGATGACGGCGTCGTCGTCGATGGCGAAGCGCTTGCGGCTCCGTTCGGAAGCGCGGCTGCCGGACGACTAGCGGCCGATGATGCCTACGAGAACGACCGCCATCCATTCCTTGGCGCCGAACTGGCAGCGATCATCAAGCCCCCCCGGCAGCGGGGCTGGACCCGCTCTAATGCATCGGCCAGGCGAACCAAGCGGCGCCTGCATTCGCCAACGCAGCGTGCGCCCGCCCCGTCCCCCTGACGTTCGCCTGCCTAACGGCATGGCTTCATGCAGCCTCCTCATTCTGTCTGCCTGCGGCCGACCGCGATCCGATAAGCGCCCAGGGCCGTCAAGGTCAGGAATATCTGGACCACTGCGCAGGCTATCGCCGGATCGGAGCCATGGCCGACCAGCGTGGTCCCCAGCGCCCCCGCCGCCATTTGTCCGAATCCGTACAGCCCCGCCGCCGACCCCGTCAGCCCCGGCGCCACGGAAAGCGCACGCGACAGCGCCGCGGGGCTGGACAGGCCGCACCCCACGGTCAGCGTGAAGGTGATGGCGATCAGCAGCGGGACATTGAGCCAACCCATGGACTGCACGCCCAGAAACACCACGGCCATGACCAGGCTCAGCCCGGCACCCAGATAAAGAAAGAGCTCGGTCTTGAAACGGCCGACCAGGCGCCGGGTCAGCGCCGAGCCCATGCTGGCGCCGACGATGGTGACCGCCGCGAACCAGCCGATCTGCGATATGGCCAGGTCCAACTGGTCGTGCACGATATAGGGTGCCGTGGCCAGGTAGGGATAGAGCGCCGTGCTCGAACATGCGCCGCCCACGGCAAACCCGAGGAACCGCCTGTTGCTCACCAATTGACCGTAATCCTTCGCGATCCTGCCGAAGGCCAGGGAAGAACGGTCCAGGTTGGTCTCGGGCAGCAGCCGCCAGGCGCACAGCACCATCACGCCGGCAATGCATACCAGGAAAACATAAACGGCCCGCCAGCCAAAACTGTCCGCCAGGAACGAGCCGAGTATGGGCGAGATGCCCGGCCCCACCAGCGTCAGCAGATTCAGCAGCGCGAGGTCTTTCGTGGCGCGCTCCGGCGTGGAGATGTCGCGCACGATCGACCGGCCCAGGGTGATGCCGGCGGCGCCTCCCAGCGCCTGCGCCAGGCGCGCCGCCAACAACCACTCGAGCGAAGTCGCGAACAGCGCGAAAACACTCGCGACAAGGTACAGGCCCAGCCCCGCCAGGAGCGTGGGCCTGCGCCCGATGGTGTCCGAAATGGGACCATAGATCAGTTGCCCGAATGCCAGGCCCAGGACGTACAGCGTGATGGTCTGCTGCATGCCGGAAGGGCTGGCCCCGAGATCGGCCCCCGCGAGCGGCAGGGCCGGCATGAAAATGTGCATGGCCATCGTGCCGCTGAGGGTGACCAGCACCAGCAGCCACAGCGGGGCACGGACGACAGGCGAGAAGGGTTGCCGCAGGTTTTTCATGGCTGCGCATCGAAACGGCGCGCGATCTTCTCCAGTGCGTGGCGGGTGATCCGCAGCTCGTCGGCCGTAAGACCGTCGAGCATGCTCGCCTCGATCTCCATGCTTTTCGCCACGATCCGCGCGGCCAGGCGCCGCCCCTGAAGGGTAAGGCGGATGGACTTCGCACGACGGTCCTCTTCCGCCGTCTCCCACTCCACCAGCCCCATCTCGCGCAACTGGGACAGGATCCGCACCAGCGAGGATTTCTCCAGGGACAGGCTCTCGGCCAGGTCCTTCTGGCGCACCGCCGGGACGCGCGACTCGTAAAGGGCGAGCAAGGGCGCGCGCGTGGCGTCGGTGAGCCCCATCTCCTTGAAGTGCTGATCGACCGAGCGGCGCCATTTGCGGTAGACCGCGCCGACCAGGCGGCCGAAGCGGGAGCGGACGTACTCGTCGTCCCGGGGTGGACTGGACAAATTAGGTTGCATGCGAACTATTTTCTCGCAAAAATGGTTCGCATGCAACCTAATCGCGTTCAGCGTCCCAGTCGCGAAGCCGTAAACGCCTTGTGGTTTTCGATCTCGCGATAGACGTCGCCATCTTGCCGGCCCTTGAGCGTCTCGTCGCCGTCCACACGCCAGTGCATCAACCTCATGTCGCCGGGCTTCCAGCCCTTCTCGCAGGCGCCGAGGCGCTTCATGTGTGTGAAGACCAGGTCACGGCGCTGGGCGGACCCGCTTCGGTCCGTAACGGCGGATTCGGCGCGAGTCTCGTCGCGGCTCAAGAACAGCGTGGCGTGCCGGATATCGATGTTGTGTGCGGTGGGAGAACGGCCAGTGCAATGCATGGCCCAGGAAAGCGTATTGCCCGAGAATTCCGGCCGCGGATCCTCGCAGCTTTCTTGGCGGCGAGCGGCGCTCGCCTGTCGTTCCCTAACCTCGAGCTCATGGAGCGCACGGCTGGCCCTGGCGTCGAGGCAGACATTCCAGACTTTCCGGACCTCGAGCGTCCTCCCTCCATCCCTGACCGTGGCGGTCTGGGACATCTGCCATAGCCCTTCGTTGCGAGCCGGCAGGTTTGGGGGAAACTCGAACGCGAATGCGGTGGCGCACGAGCCGGCTGCCAGCGCCGAGACGAGAGCGCGCGGAAAGAACCCCGGCCTCCTGTGCACATCGCCCCTAACCTGCGGCAGTTGTTTCACCATATCTATGAGCCTCAGTATCCGGCGGCCGTCTTGCTGCGCCGCTCCTCGGCATTTTAGTCGTCGAGAAACTGCATGCGCCGAAGAAGACCGGCGGCGGTCCGTATCGAAGCTTCCACCGTGCCCGGGTACTGTCCCGGCGCGCTCGACGGTACACTGCCTCACGCCGGCACTCGGCCACGGGAGGATCGCATGGGTATTTTTGGTTTTCTCAGGAAGAAAAAAATGCCGCCGACCATCGAAGCCGGCATGGCCTCGCAGGCCGAGGACTTCATCGCCGCCTTCTCGGCCGACGGCTCGCCGATAGACGCCTCGAAGCTGGACTACTCCGCCGCCTCGCTAACGCTGGTCGACCAGGTTCTGGACGACTTCTACCGACGGCAGGCGCCGCTACCCGACGACCTGCACTTTCTCGCGTCGGCCTACGTCTTCGAAACCGCCCGCCGCGAATTCGGCGGCCGCTACATGCGGGGGGATGACGACAACCCCTTCGTCCTCGTCATCGAACCGGGCGACGCGCAGATCGGCGTCTTCGTCATGGGCAAGGTCAAGGGGCGTGCGGTCAACGGTCCGGAAGACAGCCTGCCCTTTTTCTACGAAGGGATCGCGCCGCTGGTCACACGGGGCGAAAGCGCCACGCTGATCTAGCGCGGTGCCAGCCTTTGGCAGGCGCTGACGAACGTCGAGGCCCGCTGCACGGGCGGATCAACGGCTCTCGCTCGCTTGCCGGTCATCGCAAAGCGCGGCCGGCCCGGCGGCACATTCGGCCAGCGCCGGCTTTGCCGGTTCATCCGCATAGCTGATCGCGTACTCCAGCAACGCGACGACCTGATCGGGGCGCTCGCGCTGGCCCAGCGCATAGAAGGCCACGAGATAGAAGCAGCAGGCAAGGATCAAGGGCGTCCACAGGAAAAAATTGCTGTTCTCCTTGAGTAAGGTGCTGGCCGATACCGAGGCGGCCGCCAAGGCTGGAAACAAACCCAGCTTGCGCAGATCCCCTGCCAGCACCGCCGCACGCCCGTCGAAGGAAGACCAGCGGTGGCGATACTGCAACAGCCCGTACTCCAGCGTCGGCTTGTCGAAGGCCCACAGTCTCTCGAGAAACGCGGCATCGCCATGCAACTCGCTCTTGAGCGTCGCGAAGATGGCGGCAAAGCGCTGTCGGCGATGGCGCCACACCGCCTGCGTGACGCCGGCGGCAACCGTCGCCAGATAGAGGATGGCGAATAGCAGACTGAGGAAGTAAATGGCGTAAACCGGCACGGGAACGCCCTGTACGGGGCCCTCGGATGCAAAGCGGTACCACGCCGCGACGGCCACGAAGACGAGGATGCTGGCAATGAATCCGCCCATCAGCCAGTTTTCAGCGCGCTGCATGCGCCGTGATGGCGCAAACGTGGCGTCTCCTTTGGCAGAGCCCGTCATTTCCTCCAGAAGCTGGAACAGGGCATCCAGCTTGTCGCTGCGAAGCATGTAGTCACCTCCCGATTGGACAAGCCCCTAATCTTACTTAGAGGCTGCCCCGTTTCCGGTACGTCCACGGCGCGACAGGCGCCGGCAGCGCCCACAGGCCACGCCGCTCCGCCTTCGCCTCGCCCTGCAGGTCGACCAGCGCGCGTTCCGCGTTGAACTTGGGATAGACCCATGCATACCCATGGCGCAGCATCGTTTCTTGCACGCTGCCGTGGCCGCAATCGACATCGCCCAACGTGCGGCCATAGCGATCCTTGCCTCTGCGCAACAACCGGGCCGGCGCGCCGACGGGACACAGCGCCCGCAGGAAATCACGCGACGAAACCCCGCTGGCCTGGCCGATTTCCGGTGCATCGATCCGCTCCAGGCGCACCGGGATGCTTTTCTTTTGCAAAGGACACTGCAGGCGCATCGTGTCGCCGTCATGAACGGACGCCACAGTGCAGACCTGGGCCGCGACGGCGCAGGGCAAGGCAAGGGCGAGGACGGACATGGCTTGCCGGACGATGGATGCCATGGACAGCGAGGGGAAATGCGCGGGGGAGTTCGAGAAGGAGCGGGGGGACATCAAACAATGCTACGCGGGGTCGGGACCAAGAGTGGCGATCTTACCAAGGACAAGGGAAGAGCTCTCGTGTCCTGGAAAGCCACACAAATATTATGGTGCCGGGGCCGGAATCGAACCGGCACGCCTTGCGGCGGGGGATTTGCAGTCGCGGCCACTGTACCGGCGACATAGGCTAGATGCCCGCATACCATTCATAGCCACGATCCTCCCAATATCCTCCTCGCCACCCGGTATGCGGCCCAGGGCAGCGCCCCGCCATTGCCCGATGGCGCTCCCTCCTTCCACGCAGTCGTGCCGGGTGATCCGGGTGCGCTACGGCATGCCTTTCAGGTCGGCGAGCGACAGGCTTAGCGGCTGCTGGTGAGCCAATGGCGCGGCGCAGGGCTTTGCCCTGCGTAGACCTGCATGGCCGGCAGAGCGGAACACGGAATGCGCCGCTACGATGACGCCACAGCTCTTAATCTCAGCTGTCCAGCCCGCCCATTAGCACGTACTTCACTTCGACGTATTCCTCGATACCGTAGAAGCTGCCTTCGCGCCCGTAACCGGATTGCTTGACACCGCCGAATGGCACTGACGCCGTACCGACCGACCCTGAATTCAGGATCACCATGCCTGCCTGGATATCCCGGGACATGCGGAATGCCCGCCCGACGTCCCGCGTATAAACATAGGCCACCAGCCCGTATTCGGTATTGTTGGCTCTTTCGAGCACCTCATCCTCGCAGCCAAAACGGTAGACGGGAAAGACGGGCCCGAAGATTTCGGTACGGGCTATCGCCATTTCGTCATTCAGGTCGGTCAGGATAGTCGGCTCGTAGAACAGCCCGCCCTTGGCATGGGGCTTGCCTCCCAGCGGTGTCGACGCCCCCCGCCGCCGAGTGTCTTCAACCAACCGCGCTACCTTGTCGAAGCCCGCCTGATTAATGAGCGGGCCGACGACGAATTCCTGTTGCATTCCGCTGTCCACGCGCACCTGGGCAACTTTTTCGGCCAGGGCGGCAACGAAGCGGTCATGTATGGCCTCCTGCACATAGATGCGGTTGGGCGAAATACAAACTTGCCCCGAATTCCTGAGCTTGGCGGCCACCAGGCCCGCCACGGCCTGCTCCAAGTCGGCATCGTCGAAGACGATGAACGGCGCGTTGCCTCCCAGTTCAAGCGTCATCTTCTTCAGTGCGCGCCCGCTGGCAGTCGCCAGCAGCTTGCCTACCGCGGTGGACCCTGTGAAGGAAATCTTGCGGATGCGGTCGTCCTGTGTAAACAGTTCCCCGATGGCTTGCGGGTTTCCTGTCACCATCTCGAATACGCCCTCGGGGATGCCCGCCTTGCGGGCGTACTCCAGCAGTTTGTATGCCGTCAGCGGCGTTTTCTCGGACGGCTTGATCACCATCGTGCAGCCCGCCGCCAGCGCCGTGGCTACCTTGCGGGTAACCATCATGAAGGGAAAGTTCCAGGGCGTGATGGCTGCAGTGGGTCCGACAGGCTCTTTCACGACCAGAACAGCGGCATTGCCGGCGTGCGACGGAATGGTGTCGCCATACACCCGTTTGGCTTCTTCGGCATACCACTCGATGAAACCGAGCCCGTAGTCGATTTCACCCAGGGCTTCGGCGAGACACTTGCCGTTTTCATAGACCATGATTTCGGCGAAGACTTGCTTATCAGCGCTTACCAGTTCGAACCAGCGGCGAAGCATGTCGCCGCGTTCCTTCGCCAGGGTGCGCGACCAGCCGGGGAAGGCACGGCAAGTTCGGTCTATGGCGGCCTTGACCTCGGCGACGCCCATGTCGGGGGCTTGCCCGACGATGGACCCATCGGCGGGATTGTTGACGTTGATCATGATGTTTGCAGCTCCAGTTGTTGCCACTTCGGGCCGAGCGAAATGCGGCGGCCGGCGTTTGAATAATAGTTATCGGTAAACTGGAGATGAATGGCTTTCAGTCTATTATTCTTGCCTAATCCTATGAATTCTGAAATTTCGAAGCAGTCCCAGAAAACTATCCGTCCTGGTCTGGGGAGGGCCTGGCGGTGAGTGCAGCAGACAACGCCGCCACACGGGGCGCGCGCACCCGGGACAGGCGCTTGGCGGCCATGCTGGAACGCCTGGCGCCTTGCGAGGGATACAACCTGAGTGCCCTGCCCGATGTCAGGTTCTTGCGGTCCAACCGTCCCTTGTCCGCCGTGCCGGTACTTTACGACCCTGGCATCGTGTTCGTGTGCCAAGGCAGGAAGCGCGGGTATTTTGGCGACCAGGTCTACCTGTACGACGACCAGCACTATCTGGCGGTTTCGGTGCCCGTGCCGTTCACCATGGAAACCGACGCCAGCGCCCGGGAACCGCTGCTGGCGATCTACATGCACCTCGACTTGAAGCTGGCCGCGGATTTGATGTTGCAGATCGACCAACATGGCGGGATAGAACCCGGGCAACCGCGCGGCCTGATGTCCACGCCAATGGACTCGCGGTTATGCGAATCCCTGGTGCGTTTCCTGGAGGCCATGAGTCGCCCCCTCGAATCCCGGATACTCGGTCCGGCACTGGTTCGGGAAATCTACTTCCATGTGCTCACCGGAGAACAGGGCGCTTCGATGCGGGCGGCGCTGGCCATGCACGGGCAGTTCGGCAAGATCGCCCGCGCGCTGCGCCGCATCCACGCGTCGTTCAACGCCGATTTCAGCGTCGAACAGCTGGCGCGAGAAGCGGGAATGAGCGTGCCCACCTTCCATACGCACTTCAAGGCGGTAACCCATACTTCGCCCCTGCAGTACGTAAAGTCGATACGCCTGCACCAGGCCCGCCTGTATATGGTGCGCAATGGCATGACGGCCGCGGCGGCAAGCGCCGAAGTCGGCTATGACAGCCCCTCTCAGTTCAGCCGTGAGTTCAAGCGCCTGTTCGGGCGCAGCCCAGTTGAAGAAGTCAGGCGGATGAAGGCGGACTTCGCCGTTCCGCCCGCCCATGCGGCTTCTGTGTATGTGTCGTCACATTGAGAATCTGACCGCCGATCGCCATTCAACGCGAGACAGCGTCGTGCAACAACTCGCGCGGGCCAGCTGTCATCCATGGGGAGAGCTTGCGTTTCTTGATTCGCCATCCGTCTTCAGTGCGCACCGCGGTCCACCGGTTGGCGACGCGGAAAATCTTGTGCCCTGCGAAAGTCCATGGTTGGGCGACTTCGATTCCAGTGCATTGCAGGGCGCACCTAAAGATAAAAAAGCCGCTCTGCATTGCAGTAGCGGCTTTTCAAATTCTGGTGCCCGGGGCCGGAATCGAACCGGCACGCCTTGCGGCGGGGGATTTTGAGTCCCCTGCGTCTACCAATTTCACCACCCGGGCAGGTTCCGGCACGAGCGACCGGAAGGAGGGAAGCCCTAAATTATACCCACAATTTAGGGTACTCTGTGCCCTCATCAACCAGGAGCAAGCCATGGCTCACGCAAGCGCCCGTCACATCCTCGTATCCACCGAAGCCCAGTGCAATGAATTGAAAGCCGCGATCAAGGGCGGCGCCGATTTCGCCGATGTGGCACGCCAGCACTCGAGCTGCCCTTCCCGCGCCGCCGGCGGCGATCTCGGTACCTTCGGGCCCGGCCAGATGGTGCCGGAATTCGACAAGGTGGTGTTCAGCGCCCCCGTCAATGTCGTCCAGGGGCCGGTCAAGACCCAGTTCGGCTATCACCTGGTGGAAGTCACCAGCCGGCAGGACTGAGGGCAACCGGGCGGGACCGCCGCGCCATCGAGGCGGGGCCGTCCCCCTCACGAAGGGCCCGGCGGAGTTCCCGCGGATAGGCCAGCCCCGGGGCGGGTTATCATGGCTGGTTTTCCGTAGATTTTTCAAGCCCTTAGCCGTGCCCGAGCTGACTCTCGACGATTTCGATTACGACCTTCCGCCCGAGCTGATCGCGCAAGCCCCCGCCGCCGACCGCACCGCCAGCCGCCTCCTGCACCTGGACGCCCAAGGCGGCCTGCACGACCGCCAGTTTGCCGATCTGCCCGGGCTGCTGCGCCCGAACGACCTGCTCGTCTTCAACGATACCCGCGTCATCAAGGCGCGTCTCTTCGGCGAGAAGCGCAGCGGCGGCAAGGTGGAGGTGCTGGTCGAGCGGATTACCGAACCCGACCGCGCGCTGGTGCACCTGCGCGCCAGCAAGTCGCCCAAGGCCGGCGCGGTGATGCGCTTGGCCGGCGCGTTCGAGGTGACCATGCTGGGACGCGAAGGCGATCTGTTCGACCTTCGCTTTCCCGGTCCGGTGCTGGAACTGCTGGCCGAGCATGGCCAGACGCCCCTCCCCCCTTACATCACGCATGCGCCGGATGCCGGCGACGATAGCCGTTACCAGACCGTCTACGCCCGGGAACCGGGCGCCGTGGCGGCGCCTACGGCCGGGCTGCATTTCGACGAACCCCTGCTCGACACTTTGCGCACGCAGGGCATCCATACCGCTTTCGTCACGCTGCACGTGGGCGCGGGCACGTTCCTGCCGGTGCGGGTGGACAAGCTGTCCGAGCATGTGATGCATAGCGAGCTGTATACGCTTCCGCAGGCGACAGTGGAGGCCATCGCCCGGGCCCGCGCCGCGGGCGGCCGGGTGATCGCCGTGGGGACGACCAGCGTGCGGGCGCTGGAGTCGGCCGCGGCCGCCCATTGGCCCTTGCGCGAGACCCGAGGGGATACCCGCCTTTTCATCACGCCCGGCTTCGAGTTCCGGGTGGTGGACGCCCTGATTACCAATTTCCATCTGCCCAAGTCGACGCTGATGATGCTGATCTCGGCCTTCGCGGGCATGGAGCCCATCCGCCGCGCCTACGCGCATGCGGTGGCCCGGCGCTACCGCTTCTTCAGCTACGGCGATGCGATGTTTATAGAACGATGAACGGACTCAAATTCGAACTGCTGGCCACCGAGGGCCTGGCACGGCGCGGCCGCGTGACACTGAACCACGGCGTGGTGGAAACGCCCATTTTCATGCCGGTCGGCACTTATGGCACGGTCAAGGCGATGGCGCCCAACGAGCTGGTGGAGATCGGCGCGCAGATTGTGCTCGGCAATACGTTCCACCTGTGGCTGCGGCCCGGCACGCAGATCATCGATGCGCACGGCGGCCTGCATGGCTTCATGCAATGGCACAAGCCCATCCTGACGGACTCGGGCGGCTTCCAGGTGTTCAGTCTGGAGGGGCTGCGCAAGATCACCGAGGAAGGGGTGCGGTTCGCCTCTCCCATCGACGGCGCGCGGCTGATGCTGACGCCCGAGGAATCGATGCGCATCCAGCGCAGCCTGAATTCCGACATCGCCATGGTGTTCGACGAATGTACGCCCTACGCCATCGATGGCCGCCCGGCCACCGTGGACGAGGCGGCCACGTCGATGCGGATGTCGCTGCGCTGGGCGCGCCGCTCGCGCAATGAATTCGACGCGCTGGAGAACCCCAATGCCCTGTTCGGGATCGTCCAGGGCGGGATGTACGAGCCGCTGCGCGACGAATCCCTGGCCGGCCTGGTGGACATCGGTTTCCACGGCTACGCGATCGGCGGCCTCTCGGTGGGCGAGCCCAAGGAAGACATGCTGCGCATCCTGGCGCACGTGGCGCCCCGGCTGCCGCAGGACGCCCCCCGCTACCTGATGGGCGTGGGCACGCCGGAGGACCTGGTCGATGGCGTGGCCGCCGGCGTGGACATGTTCGACTGCGTGATGCCGACCCGCAACGCCCGCAACGGCTGGCTGTTCACCCGCTACGGCGACGTGAAGATCCGCAATGCCCGCTATCGCGACGACACCCGTCCCCTGGATGAAACCTGCGGCTGCTATACGTGTCGAAACTTTTCGCGGGCGTATCTGCATCACCTGTTCCGGTCGAACGAAATCCTGGGCGCACGGCTCAATACCATCCACAACCTGTACTACTACCTGAACCTGATGCAGGAAATGCGCGACGCCATCGCCGGCGGCGTCTTTGCCGCCTGGCGCGCGGAATTCGCGGCAAACCGCGCCCGCGGCGTCTAGAATGCCCCCTCTCGGCTCCACCGCGTCCAACCAGGCGCTCGCGGCCACTGGTCAGCACGGTGGAATCGATGTGGGTTATCCCTAGAAAGGGCCTGGATCCGCCCCAGGCGGCCTGGGCTACAATTTTGAGTTATTTTCGACGCAAGTCCTTGATTCCGGAGAAGAAATGCTGACAACCAACGCGCTCGCCAACGTCCTGGCGCAAGCTCCTGCGGCCGGCGGTGAAGGCGCCCTGATGGGCATGCTGCCCATCGTCCTGATGTTCGTGATCCTCTATTTCCTGATGATCCGTCCTCAGATGAAGCGCCAGAAGGAGCACAAGAACATGGTGGCCGCGCTGGCCAAGGGCGACGAAGTCGTCACGGCGGGCGGCATCCTCGGGAAAGTGGCCCAGGTCAACGACACCTACATCTCGATGGAAATTTCCCGCGACGGCGACAAGGCGGTGGAAGTCCTGGTCCAGAAGACCGCGGTCCAGACCGTCCTGCCCAAGGGCACCATCAAGGCTCTGTAAGCCGGGCGCTCGCGTCCGTGCCGCGTGGCGGCACCGATGCACTGCCGGGGGCGGGCGCCAGGCGCCGGCCCCTTTTTCGCATTTCGCGGCATGGCCCCCAGCGGGCCGCGGCGCCGGTGCGCCAGCCTTCCGAGGTTTGATTACCGATGAATCGCTATCCTCTCTGGAAGTACATCATGATCGCCGTGGTGATCGTGATCGGCTTCATCTACACCTTGCCGAACTTCTTCGGCGAATCCCCCGCCGTCCAGGTCTCCAGCGCCAAGTCGACCGTCAAGGTCGACAATTCCATGATGGAACGGGTGGAGCAGACCCTGCAGGGCGCGGGCATTCCCAACACCGGCCTCTATTTCGAGCAGAACGGTCCGGTGGGCACGGTGCGGGTGCGCCTGGCCTCGCCCGACCAGCAGCTGCGCGCACGCGACCTGCTGGAAAAGACCCTGAATCCCGATGCTTCCGACCCGAGCTACGTGGTCGCGCTGAACCTGCTGTCGGCCTCGCCCGCCTGGCTGCGCGCGCTGCACGCGCTGCCCATGTACCTGGGCCTGGACCTGCGCGGCGGCGTGCACTTCCTGCTGCAGGTCGACATGAAGGGCGCGCTGACCAAGCGCTACGACGCCATGACGGGCGACGTGCGCTCGCTGCTGCGCGACAAGAACATCCGCCACAACGGCATCGACCGCGTCGGCCAGACCATAGAGATCAAGCTGCGCGACGCCGCGACGCGCGATGCCGCGCGCGACGTGCTGCGCAACGGCCTGCCCGACCTGCAGCTGACCGACCAGGACGCCGGCGGCGACTTCAAGCTGGTGGGCGCGCTGAGCCCGCAGGCCATCAAGACCGCCCAGGACAACGCGCTGCGCCAGAACATCACCACCCTGCACAACCGGATCAACGAGCTGGGCGTGGCCGAGCCGGTGATCCAGCAGCAGGGCGCGGACCGCATCGTGGTGCAATTGCCCGGCGTGCAGGACGTGGCCAAGGCCAAGGACATCCTGGGCCGCACCGCCACGCTGGAAGTCCGCCTGGTCGACGATTCGCCCGAGGCCACGAGCGCCCTGGCGAGCGGCACGGTGCCCTTCGGCCTGGAGCGCTATACCGACCGCGACGGCCGCCCCGTACTGGTGCGCCGCCAGGTCATCCTGACCGGCGAGAACCTGCAGGACGCCCAGGCCGGTTTCGACGGCCAGACGCAGCAGCCCGCCGTGCACCTGACGCTGGACGCCAAGGGCGCCCGCATCTTCCGCGACGTGACCCGCGACAACGTGGGCAAGCGCATGGCCATCCTGCTGTTCGAGAAAGGCAAGGGCGAGGTCGTGACCGCGCCCGTGATCCGGACCGAGATCAGCGGCGGCCGCGTGCAGATTTCCGGCAGCATGACCACGCCGGAAGCCAACGATACCGCCCTCCTGCTGCGCGCCGGCTCGCTGGCCGCGCCGATGGAGATCATCGAGGAACGCACCATCGGCCCCAGCCTGGGCGCGGACAACATCCAGAAGGGCTTCCACTCGGTGGTGTACGGCTTTGCCGCCATCGCGATCTTCATCATCCTGTACTACGGGCTGTTCGGCGTGTTCTCGGTGATCGCGCTGGCGGTGAACCTGCTGCTGCTGATCGCGCTGCTGTCCATGCTGCAGGCCACGCTGACGCTGCCCGGCATCGCGGCCATCGCGCTGACCCTGGGCATGGCGATCGACGCCAACGTGCTGATCAACGAACGGATACGCGAGGAGTTGCGTAACGGCGCGGCGCCGCAACAGGCCATCCACCTCGGTTTCGAGCGGGCCTGGGGCACCATCCTGGACTCCAACGTGACCACGCTGATCGCCGCCGTGGCACTGCTGGCCTTCGGTTCGGGGCCGGTGCGCGGCTTCGCCATCGTCCATACGATAGGCATTCTGACCTCGATGTTCTCCGCCGTCGTCGGCGCGCGCGCGCTGGCCAACCTCTGGTACGGCCGCCGCAAGAAGCTCGCCAAGATATCGATCGGCCAGGTCTGGAAACCCAAAGAGGTCTGAACACCATGGAATTTTTCCGCATCCACAAGACCATCCCGTTCATGCGCCATGCGTTGGTGCTGAACATCATCAGCCTGGTCACCTTCCTCGCCGCGGTGTTCTTCATCGCCACCAAGGGCTTCCACCTGTCCATCGAGTTCACCGGCGGCACGGTCATGGAAGTGGCCTATCCGCAGGCGGTGGAGCTGGACAAGGTCCGCGCCACCGTCGCGCAGAAAGGGTATAGCGACTTCCAGGTGCAGAACTTCGGCACCTCGCGCGACGTGATGATTCGCCTGCCCAACATCGAGGGCAAGACCTCGACGCAGCAGAGCAACGAAGTCATCGAGGCCCTGAAAGCCTCCGACCCGAGCGTGGAACTGCGGCGGGTGGAATTCGTCGGCCCGCAGATCGGCAAGGAGCTGGCCCACGATGGCCTGCTCGCGCTGCTGTTCGTGGTGATCGGCATCATGATCTACCTCGCCTTCCGCTTCGAATGGAAATTCGCGGTGGCCGGCGTGGTGGCCAACTTGCACGACGTGGTCATCATCCTGGGCTTCTTCGCGTTCTTCCAGTGGGAGTTCTCGCTTCCCGTGCTGGCCGCGGTGCTGGCGGTGCTGGGTTATTCGGTGAACGAATCCGTGGTCATCATGGACCGTATCCGCGAGAACTTCCGCAAGCAGCGCAAGGCCACGGTCAAGGAAGTGATCGACAGCGCCATCACGGCCACCATCTCGCGTACCATCATCACCCACGGCTCGACCCAGATGATGGTGATCGCGATGCTGATCTTCGGCGGCCCGTCGCTGCACTACTTTGCGCTGGCCCTGACGATCGGCATCTGGTTCGGTATCTATTCTTCGGTGTTCGTGGCCGCGGCCATCGCGATGTGGCTGGGCGTCAAGCGCGAAGACCTGGTCAAGCCGCTCAAGAAGGATACGGGGGAAGTCGTCGGTTGACCGGCGGTCGCTTTCGACTTCGACCTCGGACTCTGCACGCCCGGCGCCGCCGGGCGTTTTTCATTGCAGCCGCCGCTATCCCCTAGGCATGGAGCTTCGGATGAATCCGCGATTCGACCTTCTGACCCTGCAACTGCTGCGCAGGGTGGACGAGACGGGCAGCGTGGCGCGTGCCGCCGAATCGGTCCACCTGACGGCCTCGGCTGCCAGCAAGCGCATCCTGGAGCTGGAGTCCCAGCTGGGTATCGCGCTCCTGGTCAGGCGCCCCGAAGGCGCCCGGCTGACCGCGGCCGGCCGCGCCGTCGCCCAGCGCACGGAGCGCGTGCTGGATGAACTGCGGGCACTGCAGGGCGATCTTGCCGGCTTCTCGGCCGGGACCTCGGGTACCGTCCGGATCGCCTCCAACACGTCCGGCATGTGCGCCGGCCTCGCCGACCAACTGGCCCGCTTCGCGGCCGACTTCCCCGCCATACGGATTTCGGTGACGGAAGCCACGAGCGCCGCGGTCGTGGAAGCGGTGGCCAACGGCTCCGCCGACCTGGGCATCGCCCATGCCAGTGCGCAGGCCGGGGCCTTGCGCAGCATGCCGTACGCGCGCACGCCGCTCGTGCTGGCCGTACCGTCAGGGCACGAACTGGCGGAAAGAACATCGGTGAGCCACGAGGAAACGCTGCGGTTCCCGCACATCGCGCGCGCCGCCGGCAGCGCGCTGGCGCAATTCTCGGGCCCCGTCGAACCCGACCCTACCCGCATGCCGCCGGTGGCAACCCAGGTAACCAGTTTTCCGGCGGTATTTTCGCTGGTGAGCGCCGGGCTGGGCGTGGCCGTCGTGCCGGCCGCGCCGGCGGAATGGCACGTGCCCGCGAATGTACGGCTGGTGCCATTGTCCGACGATTGGGCCAGCTTCGAATTGCGCCTGGTCATCGACCCGGGCGTCGTCCCCTCCCCGGCCACCGCGCGCCTGTTGCAGGTGCTGCAGGCCGGCTCCTGAGCAACCGGCGCACGCGGCGGCCCACGGCTGTCCGCCGGCATGCGCCGCCGGGGAGAGACCCCTGCGGGGCGATCAATCGATCGTGACCGCCGCGTCCCGCACGACCTTGCTCCATTTCTTCTTGTCGGCCGCGATCAATGCCGCGAACGCGTCGACCGAGTCGGCCGCTGGCTCGTAGCCGTTGCCGATCAGCTTCTGCCTAACCTCCGGTCTCGCCACGTAGGCCTGCATCGCGGCATTCCATTTCCCGACGACTTCGCGCGGCGTGCCCTTGGGCGCGGCGACCCCCCACCACTCGTCGGCCACATAGCCCGGCAGGCCGGCCTCGGCCACAGTGGGCACGTCCGGAAAGCTCGCCGCGCGCGCGGCGCCGGTGGTGGCCAGCAACTTGACCTTGCCTGACTTGATGTACGGAGTGGCCGGTCCCAGGATCGCGAACATCATCGAGATCTGCCCGCCCAGCAGATCGTTCAGCGCCGGGCTGGTGCCGCGATAGGGAACGTGCCGGATGTCGATCTGCGCCATGGATTTGAACAGCTCGCCTGGCAGGTGGCCCGCGGCGCCATTGCCCGCCGAGCCGAAGGTCAGCATGCCGGGCTTGCTCTTGGCCAGGGCGATGAGCTCCCGGATGGAATCCACGTTCAGCGAGGGGTGCACCAGCACGCCGAACACGGTCGCGGCCACCCGGCTGACCGGCGTGAATTGCGCGTCAGGATCATAGGGCAAGGACTTGTACAAGCTGGGATTGATTGCCGAGACGCCCGCTGTGGTCATCAGCATGGTATAGCCGTCGGGCTTGGCCGAGGCCACCGCGGCGGCCCCTATGGCGCCGCCCGCGCCTGGCCGGTTCTCGACGATGACGGGCTGGTGCCATTGCCTATCGAGTTCGCGGGCCAGTTCGCGCGCCAGGATGTCGGTGCCGCCCCCGGCGGGAAACGGCACCACCAG
Source organism: Pigmentiphaga sp. NML080357 (assembly GCF_002188465.1). Taxonomy (GTDB): domain Bacteria; phylum Pseudomonadota; class Gammaproteobacteria; order Burkholderiales; family Burkholderiaceae_B; genus Pigmentiphaga. Next base: position 110,613 of record NZ_NINW01000041.1, read on the forward strand.
CCGGATCGGGCCGGAAGGATAGGGCTCGCCCGCGTGGGCCGGATTCATGCAGGCGAGCGCGAGGCCGGCGGCCAGCAGCGTTCGGATCGGTTTCATGCGTGGACTTCCTTGGCTGATTCGGTATGGAGCGCTTCGAGCGTGGACTCCGGGAAATAGACGGTCCCGGCGAACAGCCGCCGGGCGGTGCGCAGCAGGCTTGCCGAGCGGATGTCGACGCCGCCCGCGCCCTGGAAGGCATCGATATCCACGTGCAGGATGCCCGCCGGATGCTCGATCGCCACCTTTCCCGCGGCGGCGGCCCCGGCGACGCGCGCCGCGACGGACCCTGGTACCTGCGCGGCGGCGCCCAGGCACACCGCGCCGGTCACGGCGAACGAGGTATGGCAGGTATAGGGCATGAAGTACCTGGCGGCGACCGTGCCGCCGCTGCGCGCCTGGGCCACCGTCACGAGCTTGGGCATTTCCAGCCGCGACACGTCGCCCAGCCCCATCGCCCGGCCGGCCGCGCAGCGCACGCGCTCGACGCGGGCCAGCAGTTCGGGTTGGGCATTGATGGCCTCGGCCGTTTCGTACCCGGTCATGCCCAGCGCCGCGGCTTCGACGATGGCCATGGGGACGGCCGCATCGATACAACTGACCTCCAGGCCTTCCATCCTGTCGACCGCGTTGCCGGTGGGAAGCAGCTTGCCGGTCTTGGCGCCGGCCACATCGCAGAAACGCAGCCAGACGGGGGCCGCCGTACCGGCCACGCCGTCGATCGCGGCATCGCCGGCGTAGACCGCGCGGCCGTCGCGCGTGCATACGGTCGCCACGATACGCTTGCCGGTATTGACATTGAAGATCGCGACCTCCGTGGATGCGCCGGAGGCCGGCACCAGCCCTTCGTCGATGGCGAAAGGACCGACGGCGGCCAGCATGTTGCCGCAGTTCACCGAATAATCGATAGTGTTCTTGTGCACGCATATCTGCGCGAACAGGTAGTCGACGTGCACGTCCGGCCGGTCGCTGCGCGAAATGATGGCGACTTTGTTGGTGAGCGAATCGATGCCGCCGATGCCGTCGATGCGGCGCGGTTCCAGCGCCCCCATGAGCCGCAGCAGCGCGGCATCGCGGCGGGGGCCCGGCGGGGGCAGGTCTTCGGCCAGGAAGAACGGCCCCTTGGACGTGCCGCCTCGCATCAGGACGCAGCGCAGTCCCAGCTGATCGGAAAATGCTTGCATGGTTTTCCTCCTTGCGGCGAAGTCTGGCCCGCCCCCGCCTCCGCTGGCAAACGAACATTTGGCGCGGGGGACGCGAAAAAATTTCGCGCCCCCGGGGGTGCCCGGCGCCGGTTCGGCTTGCGCATACTGGCGGCCATGCACTCTTTCGATCTCTCGATAACCTCGGCGAGCGGCGTCGCCGAGGCCTTGCGCCGCGGCACGCTGCCGCCCGCCGAACTGGCCCGTGCCATCGTCGATCGCCATGCCGAACTCGAACCCGCGCTGCGGGCCTGGAGCTGGTTCGATCCGCTGCGAATCGAACAGGCCTATCGCAGCCTTGGAACTGCCGATGCCCTGCCCTTGCTCGGCGTGCCCGTCGGCATCAAGGACATTATCGACGTGGCAGGCATGCCGACCGGCCTCGGCCTGCCGGGTCCGGCCGCCGGCACGGCGGCGCGCGACGCGGCCTGCGTCGCCATGCTGCGTGCGGCGGGAGCCGTGCCGGTCGGCAAGACCGTCACCGCGGAGCTGGCCTTCTCTCATCCCGGTCCCACCCGCAATCCCCATGCCGCCGGCCATACCCCCGGCGGCTCCTCCAGCGGATCCGCCGCCGCGGTGGCGGCGGGCATGGTGCCGCTCGCGCTGGGCACGCAAACCGGCGGGTCCGTCATACGGCCCGCCGCGTATTGCGGCGTCGTAGGCGTCAAGAGCTCGCTGCATGCCGTGCCGTCGGCCGGCGTGGCGCCCGTCGCCGACAGCCTCGACTGCGTCGGCTGGTTCGCCCGCTCGGTGGAGGACGCCGCCATGGCGGGACGAGCGCTGCTGCCCTGGACGGGAGAAGCGCGCCCTCGCGCCCGCCATTGGCGCGTGTTGCGGCTGGACGCCGAAGCGCTCGGCCCGCTCGCCCCCCAAGCCCGGCAGGCCCTGGAAGATGCGGCCGCCGCGCTGTGCGAAGCCGGGCATCGAGTCGTTCCATCGGCAATGCCGGAACGCCTGCAGGCCCTGGCCCGCTGCCACCGTCGCGTCATGCTGTACGAGCTCGCGCGTTCGCTGATGCCTGTCGCCCGCACACGGGGGCACGAGCTGAGCGCCGTACTGCGCGAGGCGATCGACACCGGCCTTGCCATCGGCGCCGGCCAGTACCGCGAGGCCCTGGCGCAGGCCGCATCGGAACGGACGTCTTTCAGCCGTGAGCTGGAGGATTACGATTTCATCCTGACCGCGAGCGCGGCGGGAGAAGCGCCGGCCGGCCTCGGCCATACCGGGGACTCCACTTTCAACCGGGTATGGTCGGTACTGGGGTGGCCCGCCATTCATCTGCCTACGGCATGGTCCGGCAACGGACTGCCGCTGGGCGTGCAACTGGTCGCCCGGCATGGGGAGGACGAGCTCCTGCTGTCCTACGCCGCCCTGGCTCATCCGCTGCTCGATCGGCGCGCGCGGGCGATGCCTGGCCGGAGTCGTCCGGCGTAAGCCTGGGCCGGCGAATGCGTGCCGCCGGCTATCGCGCCACGCCGACCCGGTGCGCCACCGCCACGAGCGAAGCCACGAAAGGCTCGACCAGCCGGGGCACTTCGCGCCCCTTCTTGGTAATGCGGTAGAAATCGATCTCGACCGAAGGCCGCTGCAGCCGGGCCACCTCCACGCCCAGGCGCAGACAGGTGGGCAAGGCGAAAGACGGCACGAATCCGATGCCAAAGCCGCCCGCGGCCATGGCGATGATGGTCGGCATGCTTTCGTAGGCAGGCCGCTCTTCGTGGGCTCGCCCGATTCTTTCCAGGTAGGCGTCGATCAGGCCCTGGCTCGGATCGGCCGATGCGAGAATGGGCAGGGTGGGCAGTTGCGCCCAGCTCGTGGTAGGCAGGCCGCCGTCGCGGGCGGGCTTGAGCTTGAGCACGCCGGGCCGGGCGATGCAGAGCAAATGGCACTTGAACAGCGACAGCCGTTCGGTGGCCGAAGCCGGGTTGGGCTGCGCGCAAAAGCCGACGTCCACTTCGCCGCTTTCCACCATCGCCAGTATCCGTTCCTTGTTGACGTCGCGCAGCCGGACCGTGACCTCGGGCTCGGCCTTCGCGAAATGCTCGCAGACCTCGGCAAGAAAGCTGGCGGCGACCACGGGCGCCACCGCCACGGTCAGCACCCGCTTCGCATGGGCGCTGATCTTGCCCAGCGCCAGGCAGGCGTCCCCGAACTCGGCCAGCATGCGTTCGACGCGGGGCACGAGTTGCAGCCCCGCGGGCGTCAGCGAGACGGCTCGCGTCGTCCGATCGAACAGGCGGCAATCGAACTGGGTCTCGAGGTCGCGCATCATCGCGCTCAAGCCGGCCTGGGTGATGTGCAGCTGCTCGGCCGCGCGCGTAAAGCTCTGCAATCGCGCCAGGCACAGGAAAGCCTTCAACTGACGGGTGGAGACATTCATAAAAAGTGCTTGTTAGTTAACAAGACTTCGTGACTTTACTTGTTAAACAGCCCACCGTCTAATGGCGCCCATCAGGAGGCGGAGACACGGACGCGCCGCCATTTCCACCCTGCGGCAGAGCCATGACGGAATCCCCGAACACGACATTGATCGAGCTGCTTCACACCGAGGCGCTATACCTCGACGAACAGCGCTGGCAAGAGTGGCTGTCCCTGTATGAACCCGACGCGGTGTACTGGGTACCGGCCTGGAAGGACGATCACCTTCCCACGAACGACCCGTCGAGCGAAATCTCGCTCATCTATGCGGCGGGCCGCCACCGGCTGGAGGAACGCGTCAAGCGCGCCACCGGCACGAAGTCCCTGGCATCCCAGCCGCTGCCCCGCACGATGCATTGCATCAGCAATCCGATAGTGAGCGCGGGCGCCAGCGGCGATGCGTGGCTGGTCCGGTCTTACTGCGTCACGCACATCTACGACTTGCGCACCGAGACGCTGCGCAGCGCGGCCAGCCGCTGCGAGCACACGCTGGTGATGCGGGACGGCCAGCCCCGCATCGCGCGCAAGAAAGCGCTGCTGATCAACGACAAGGTGCCGACCGTGCTCGATTTCTATTGCATCTGACAGGAAGGAACGATGGCGATGAACACGACGCCAAGGGACGCGATGCCCACCGTCCAGCGCCCTCTCCGGCAAGCCGAGCTCGACCGCCTGCTGGACGACCGCGCCGGCGAGGGCATTTTCCGCATTCATCGCGATGCCTTCACGAACCCGGCCGTCTTCGAGCACGAGCTGGCATCGATCTTCGAAAGCACCTGGGTCTTCGTCGGCCTGGGCTCGCAACTGAAGGCATCGCACGATTTCTTCACCACCCGCATCGGCCGCCAGCCGGTCCTGGTCACCCGCGACGGCGGCGGCACGCTGCACTGCCTGCTGAACTCCTGCCGCCACCGCGGCATGGTGGTCACGGCGCAGCGCGGCGGCAATCGGCGCACCCATACCTGTCGCTATCACGGCTGGGTCTACGGCAGCGACGGCGCCAACCAGTACGTCGCCAACCAGGCCGAGGGACGCTATCCCGGCTGGTTCCGATCCGCCGACCATGGTCTGGCGCCGGTGGCCCGCTTCGACAGCTACCGGGACTTCCTTTTCGCCAGCCTGTCGGACGACGTGCCGCCACTGTCCGAATACCTGGGCGACGCCCGCGCGTTCCTGGACCTCATCGCCGACCAGGGTCCCGACGGCCTGGAGTTCGTGCCCGGAAACGCCGGCTATACGTTCAATGCCAACTGGAAGCTGCAGTTGGAAAACTCGCTGGACATGTACCACTTCTCGTCCACCCACGCCTCGTACGTGGAACTGCTGGCGCGCCGCGAGACCGATGCCTACGCCGGCGGCCCGCCGCCCGCGACGTCGGAAACCCAGGGCACGTTCAGCTTCGGACACGGGCATGCGGTGACGTGGCGCGAAAGCCGCGCGTCGGAAACCCTCCTGGCGCGGCGCCGCGCGGCCTACTCGGCCACGATGGACGAGCCCCGCCTGCGATGGGCCTTGCGAGCCAAGAACCTGACCATCTTCCCCAACCTGCAGATCGTGGACAACGTCACGAGCACCATGCTGCGCGTCATCCACCCGCTGGCGGTGGACCGGACGGAAATGCGGACCCATTGCCTCGCGCCCAAGGGCGAGGATGCCGACATACGCACCGCCCGCATCCGCGACTACGAGGACTTCTTCAATGCCAGCGGCCTGGCCACGCCGGACGACAACGTGGCGTACGAGCACAGCCAGGCCGGTTTCGCCGCCAGGGCGGCGGGCTGGACCGCCGGCTACCTGCGCGGCCTGGAGACGGACGGCATGCCGTCCATCGATGCCTACGCCGCCGAACTCGGCATGCGCCATGTCGACGGCCGCCTCGGACCGAGGACCCTGGGCGACGAGACCTGCTTCCACGACGGCTACCGTGAATGGCATCGGCTGATGCGGCGCGCGCTGGAACGGTAGCGGCTGCCCGGCGCCTCGGGCCGGCATTCGCATCCCCCATCCATACCAATAAACGGAGACAACCATGTCGATACGTCGAAACATCCTCGGCGCCGCGCTCGCGGTGGCGGCGTTCGTGGCCGGCCCTGCCGCGGCGCAGGACGCCTACCCGCAAGGCCCGGCGACCATGATCGTGCCCTTTCCCGCGGGCGGTCCCACCGACGTCCTGGCCCGCATCGTGAGCCAGCAATTGGCGGAAACCTGGAAGCATCCGGTGATCGTCGACTACAAGCCCGGCGCCAGCACCATGCTCGGCACGGCCGCCGTCGCCAGGGCAGCGCCGGACGGCTACACCATAGGCGTGGTCAATTCGGCCTACGTAATCAACCCCAGCCTGCAGAAGAAACTGCTCTACAAGAACGACGACCTGGCCGCGGTCACGCAATTGATACGCGTGCCGCTGGCCATTGCCGCCAACCCCGGCGCGCCGTTCAATACGCTCGACGAGCTGGTCGACTACGCCAAGCGCCATCCCGGCGCGGTGACCTTCGCCAGCCCCGGCACCGGCGGCACCTCGCATCTGGCCGGCGAACTGCTGGCTCGCCGCGCGGGGGTGGACCTCGTCCACGTCCCCTACAAGGGCAGCGCGCCGGCCCACACCGACGTCATCGGCGGGCGCGTCATGGTCATGATCGACCCCATTTTTTCCCTCATGCCGCACATCCAGTCCGGCCGCTTGAAAATGCTGGCCACGACCGGCCCCAAGCGCGAAGCGGCCTATCCGGACTATGCCGCGGTTGCGGAGAAATATCCCGGCTTCTCGGTGCAGGCGTTCATCGGCCTGGTCGTCCCGGCAGGCACGCCGGCGGCGATCATCGACAAGATCCAGCGCGACGCCGCGGCCGCGCTGGCCATGCCCTCGGTCAAGCAGCGCGTGGAGGGCCTGGGCATGGCGATCGTGGCCTCCCGTCCCTCGGAATTCGAGAGCCGGATCAAGACGGAGACGGAACAATGGGCGCGGGTCATCCGCGACGCGAAGATCGAACTGCAGGACTGAGCCTTCCGCACCGCTTCGATGCCGGCGTGGGCAATGGCACAATAGGGCTCCTCCGTGTCGACGGTGCCTCTATGCCCACTCCAAGCAAAATCCGCGTCTGGGACCTGCCCACCCGAATTTTCCATTGGCTGCTGGTAGCCTGTGTCGTCGGCGCATTCGTCACCATCAAGGTCGGCGGCCTCTGGACCGAATACCACATGCTGTTCGGCTATGCGGTGCTGGGCCTGATCCTGTTTCGCATCGTCTGGGGCTTCGTGGGCAGCAGCCATGCCCGCTTTTTCCGTTTCGTGCGCGGCCCCGGCGCCATCCTGGCGTACTTGAAGGGAACCATGCCGCGCACGCCCGGCCACAATCCGCTGGGAGCGCTGTCCGTCCTGGCCATGATCCTGCTGCTGGGCTGCCAGGCGGTCACGGGCCTTTTCGCCAACGACGACATCTTTACCGAAGGTCCGCTGGCAAGCCGCGTCGGCAAGGAGCTGTCGGACCGGCTCACGGGCCTGCACAAGCTCGACGAGTGGCCCATCCTGATCCTGCTCGGCCTGCACGTGGCCGCGATCATCTGGTATCGCCTGGCCAAGAAGCAGAAACTGACCAGCGCCATGGTGACCGGCGATGCGCCGGCTTCCGAATTCGGCCCCGAGACGGACTCCGCACGCGACACCGCGGGCACGCGCCTACTGGCCCTCGTCATCGCAGCCATCGTCGCCGCCGTGGTCTACGGCATCGTTTCGTTGCGGCCGGCCGGCTTCTGATCGCTACCGGCCCGGCGCTCAGTCGAAGCGACCGCCGTGGTGGCCGCCGCGCCCTTCCCCGTTTCCGTGGCTCGCGGGCCCGCGGCCGAAGTCACGCCCGCCGAACTCGCGGCCGGCGAATTCCCGGCTCCCGGCGTCACGGCCGCTGAACCCGCGCCCGCCCTGCGGCCCATCCATTCCGCGCCCCGGCCCGGCTTCGGGACGCGGCCCCGCTTGCACACCGCCGGCATCGCCACGGCCGACGCTCCAGCCGCCTTCCCGGCCGCCTTGCCCGCCTGCCGGCGGCCTCGAAGCCACGGCGCCGGGACCGCGGCCGGCATCCTGACCGGCGTCGGCCCGCTGCCCGCCCGGACGGCCGTCTAGCCTGCCGCCGGGCGTCCCGCGGTCGCCCGGGGCGGAGCGGCTGCCGTCGAAACGGCTGCCGTGGTTCCCGTCGAAGCGTCCGCCGGCCGTCCCCCGGCCGTCTCCATGTCCCGGGTCCCGGTCGCGCAACGTGGTGCGATCGATGTTGGGCAGGTCCCGCCGCCAGGCGTCGGCACGGGCCCGGTAGGCTTCCCGGGCGGCGAAGTGCGCGGCCGGGTCGCCGCCGTAGAACTGCCGCGCCCTGCCGGGATCCCCGTAGGCCACGTTGCGGCGATGATAGGGATCATGCCGCCATTCGACGTGTCGGAAGCGGGTGCGGTTGAAGTTGTTGTAGTTGTAGATATTGACCACGTTCACCCGATGCGCGTGCCAGTCGTAGCCGCCCCAGAGGGCATGGCCGATGAACAGTCCCACGCCGAACGAGAACACCACGCCGGCGGCGACGTAGCCGGGCGGATACCAGTAGAACGGCGTATAGGCCGGATAGAGCCACGGGCCGTACACGACAGTGGGGTTGTAGACCGGGACATAGACGACGTCGGGGCGGGCTGGCTCGATGCGGATGACCGTCGCGCCGCCGGAAGCGGGGGCCACGGTCACCGTCTGCTCGGGGCCGGACTTCAGGTTGCCGGCCGCCTGCGCCCGCGCCCGCAGCGCCTGGACCTGGTCCATCAGGGCGTCCTGCTGAGCCAGGAAGACGTCGCCCAGGCGGGTGGTCCAGGTCAGGCGGTCATTCATCATGGCCAGGACGTTGGGGAAGGCCACCAGCGACTTGACGCTGGGATCCCAGTCCTGGTCCTGCAAGGCCGCTTCCAGCTCCGCGCCCTTGAGATCGGGATGGGCTTTTTGCCAGCGCGCGGCCTCCACCACTTCCAGCGGATAGGTGGAGGCCATCAGGACCTGCGAAAGCAGCGCGTCGGGATACAAGGCGATCGGCGCGGCCAGTTGTTCCAGCTCGGCCGTCTGGGCGAGGCTGCCGCGGGTGGAGACCGTGGTCTGGGCGGCGACCGGCACAGGCGTGCCGGCCACGGTGGAAAAGGCCGCGGCCATGCACAAAGCGATTTTCGGGACGGAAGCCATGGCGGCCCCCCTTGTCAGAAGTACACGGGTATTCGACCGCCGGACCACGAAAAAAGCCAGGGCGGACCCTGGCTTTTTTTGAAACAACCGGCTTACAAACGAGGAAAGCTATTTCGATCGATTACCGATTGCGGAAGTTGTCGTGGCAGGCCTTGCAACTGGCGCCCACCGCGCCATAGGCGGTCCGCACCTGGGCCAGGTCCCCGGACTGGGCCGCCGCGACCAGCTTGGCGATATCCCCCTGCAAACGCTCCTGGCCTTGCTTGAACTTGGCGTTGTCGGACCACACCGCCGGCCGGGCGCCGCCCCCTTCCGTTCCCTCGCCGAACGCGCTCCAAGGCAGCTTGGACATCATGGCGACGATGGCCACGTCGGCCTGCACCTGTGCCGGATCGTACGGCTGCTGTCCGCGCACCACCGGCGCGATGCGGCCGAAGTGATTGGACATGACGGTAAGCACCGACTGGCGGTACTTGATGGCGTCCTCGGGTTTGGCGAACTGGGCGGCCGCGGTGGCGGGCAGCAGCATCGGCGCCGCGGCAATACAGGCTACGGACAGTACGCGCGCAAGCTTCTTCATCAAGGGCTCCTGGGTGGAACGAGAAGGGAGTTGGACCAGCGGGAAAATAAACCAGGCAGACGATCCTGCCAACGACTTCGATGCGAGGACCTCGCGGAGGTTCCATGGGAGGGAAGCCCACCCCCTTGCGGCCTTCGGCCGCTCCCCCTCAAGAGGGCGGCACTGGCGGACCGGCAAAGCCGGATCCGCTGTGCCCTGGGGTACGACCAGGCTGGCGGGGAACGGCGATTCTGCCTTTTGCCTTCGCGTAACCACCGAGCAACTGTGCCTACCTCTACGCTGGCAGCCAGCGAAGCACCGACACCCCAACCCAAGATAACAGTACTAGACCCGGGATGCGGCGGATCTGGCTCCGCCAGTCCGCCCGCATCGCCCCCTCGAGGGGGACGCGCGCAGCGCGGAGGGGGGGTTATATAGCTCGCGCCAGCTTCGCCGCGAGCCCGATGTAGCTGCGTGGCGTCATCGCCAGCAATCTCGCCTTGGGTTCATCCGGCAGTTCGAGGCCCAGGATGAACTCGCGCAGGGCCTCTTCGGTGATGCCCTTGCCGCGGGTGAGCGCCTTCAGGCGTTCATAGGGCTGGGGCAACCCGTAGCGGCGCATGACGGTCTGCACCGGTTCGGCCAGGACTTCCCAGCACGCGTCCAGGTCGGCGTCGATGGCGGGCGCGTTGATCTCGAGCTTGTCGAGGCCGCGCAGGCAGGCGTCGTAGGCCACCAGGCAATAGCCGAAGCCCACGCCCAGGTTGCGCAGCACGGTGGAGTCGGTCAGGTCGCGCTGCCAGCGGGAAATGGGCAGCTTGTCGGCCAGGTGGCGCAGCGTGGCATTGGCCAGGCCGAGGTTGCCTTCGGAGTTCTCGAAATCGATGGGGTTGACCTTGTGCGGCATGGTCGACGAGCCGATCTCGCCTTCCTTCAGGCGCTGCTTGAAGTAGCCGAGGGCGATGTAGCCCCAGATGTCGCGGTTGACGTCGAGCAGGATCACGTTGGCGCGCGCCACGGCGTCGAAGAGGCTCGCCATCCAGTCGTGCGGCTCGATCTGGATGGTGTGGCGGTTCTGCGTCAGGCCCAGTCCGGTGAGCACCTTGGCACTGAAGGTTTCCCAGTCGATCTCGGGATAGGCCGACAGGTGGGCGTTGAAGTTGCCGGTGGCGCCGTTGAGCTTGGCCAGCGGCTCGACGCGCTCGATCTCGGCAATGGCCCGGCCCAGGCGTGCCGCCATGTTGGCGAATTCCTTGCCCATCGTGGTGGGGCTGGCGGGCTGGCCATGGGTGCGCGACAGCAACGGCTGGTCGGCGTGCTGGTCGGCCAGCGCCACGAGCTTGTCGTAGAGCTTGCGCAGCGCCGGCACCAGGGCCTGGTCCCGCGCGGCACGCAGCATCAGCGCGTGCGACGTGTTATTGATGTCTTCCGAGGTGCAGGCGAAGTGGATGAACTCGGCCGCGCCGCGCAGCTCGTCGTTGTCGGCGACCTTTTCCTTCAGCCAGTATTCCACCGCCTTGACGTCGTGATTGGTCGTGCGCTCGATTTCCTTGATGCGCGCGGCGTCGTCTTCGGAGAACTCGGACACCAGCGCCGCCAGGCGCTGGCGGGCCGCGACGCTGAAGGGCTTCAACTCCGGCAGTCCGGCGTCGGACAGCGCGACCAGCCACGCCACTTCGACCTGCACCCGGTGATGCATGAAGCCGGCTTCGGACAAAAGCGGGCGCAGCAAGGCGCCACGGCTGGCATAGCGGCCGTCCAGCGGCGACAATGCATTGAGGGGGGTGAGCTGGTCGGAAGTTTTCATAAGCACTTGAAAGTAAAAAGAAATTGTAGCACCGCACCGTTTCCGGGACCGGCCTGGATGGTATACTCCGCGACCCATCCCACGCCCGCCGGTGGCTCGATTTTAGGCCCTCCGGTTTTCGCCCTATGAAATTGATCGGCTCGTTGGCCAGCCCTTTCGTCCGCAAAGTCCGCATCGTCCTGGCAGAGAAAAAACTCGACTACCAGTTCGAACAGGAAAACGTGTGGGCCGAAGACACGCGCATCCAGGACTCCAATCCGCTGGGGAAGGTACCCTGCCTGATCATGGAGGACGGCGGCGCCGTGTTCGATTCGCGCGTCATCGCCGAGTACCTGGACACCATCACGCCGGTCTGTCGCCTGCTGCCGCAGTCCGGCCGCGACCGCGCGGAGGTCAAGTGCTGGGAAGCGCTGGCCGACGGCCTCCTGGACGCCGCCGTGCTAATCCGCGCCGAGCACACCCAGCGGCCGGAAGCCCTGCGCAGCGCGAGCTGGATCGCCCGCCAGCAAGGCAAGATCGATGCCGCGCTGGAAGCCATGGAAACGGGCCTGGGCGAAAAGCCCTTCTGCGCGGGCAACAGCTATACGCTGGCCGACGTCGCCGTGGGCTGTGCGCTCGGCTACCTGGATTTCCGCTATCCGGAGCAGGACTGGCGCAGCAGCCACCCGCGGCTGACGCGGCTGCTCGACAAACTGTCGCAGCGCCCCTCGTTCATCGACACCGACCCGCGCAAGGCCTAGCCGGCCGTTCGCCCCGCCTCCCCCGCGGCCCGGCCAGGCGCCGCATGACCATGCCGGCGACTCGCCCGGGCCGCGGGCGATTTCCGCCCGCTGCTATGCTTGACTCCGTTTTCGCACGAAGGAGGCTTGCATGTCCTGGTTCACCGCCCGATACACCACCTTCTGGCTGGCCGTGCTGGGCACCGCGGTGTTCGGAATCGTCGCCCTGTACGACCCCGACTGGAGCGTCCTTGCGCTGATGTTCGCCGCCCTGGTGGTACTGGGCATCGTCGACCTGCTCCAGAAAAAGCACGCCATCCGGCGCAATTACCCGATCCTGGGCAACCTGCGTTTCCTGTTCGAATTCATCCGGCCCGAACTGCGCCAGTATTTCTTCGAGGACGACACCAAGGCGGCGCCGTTCTCCCGCAACCAGCGCTCCATCGTCTACCAGCGGGCCAAGCAGGACATCGACAAGCGCCCCTTCGGAACACAGGAAGACGTCTACGAGCGGCGCTACGAATGGATCAACCACTCGATGGCGCCCGTGCACATCGAGAACTTCGATTTCCGCGTCACCGTGGGCGGGCCGGACTGTACCCAGCCCTACAGCGCCTCGGTCTTCAACATCTCGGCCATGAGCTTCGGCGCCCTCTCGGCCAACGCGGTGCTGGCCCTGAACACCGGCGCGCGCAAAGGCAACTTCGCCCACGACACCGGCGAGGGCGGCATCAGCCGCTATCACCGCGCGCCGGGCGGCGACCTGATCTGGAACATCGGCTCGGGCTACTTCGGCTGCCGGGACGCCGACGGCAACTTCAGCGAGGAAGCCTTCGTCGCCAACGCCACGTCGCCGCAAGTCCGCATGATCGAGATCAAGCTCTCGCAAGGCGCCAAGCCCGGGCACGGCGGCATCCTGCCGGGCGCCAAGGTCACGCCCGAGATCGCCGAGGCGCGCGGCGTGCTGACAGGCGTGGATTGCAATTCGCCCTCGCGGCACGGCGCCTTCTCCACGCCGATCGGCCTGATGCAGTTCGTGGCGAGACTGCGCAAGCTGTCCGGCGGCAAGCCGGTGGGCTTCAAGCTGTGCGTGGGCCATCCCTGGGAATGGTTCGCCATCGTCAAGGCCATGCTGCAGACCGGCATCACGCCGGACTTCATCGTGGTGGACGGCGCCGAAGGCGGCACCGGCGCGGCGCCCGTGGAGTTCACCGACCACGTGGGCGTGCCGCTGCAGGATGGCCTGCTGCTGGTCCACAACACCCTGGTGGGCGTCGACCTGCGCGACAAGATACGCATCGGCGCCTCGGGCAAGATCATCACCGCCTTCGACATCGCACGCACGCTGGCGCTGGGCGCGGACTGGTGCAACAGCGCCCGGGGCTTCATGTTCTCGCTGGGTTGCGTCCAGGCTCAGGCCTGCCACACCGACAAGTGCCCGACCGGCGTCACGACGCAGGACCCGCTGCGCCAGAAGGCGCTGGTCGTGCCGGACAAGGCCGAACGGGTCTACAACTTCCACCGCAATACGCTGCGGGCGCTGAGCGAGCTGGTCTCGGCGGCGGGCCTCGACCATCCCTCCAAGCTGAGCGCCGAGCACATCGTCCGCCGCGTATCGGGCAACGAAGTGAAGCTGCTCGCCGGCCTGTTCCCCTTTCTCAAGCGCGGCGAACTGCTGGCCGGTTCGTCCTCCTATGCGGTCTATCGGAAATACTGGCCGATGGCGCAGGCCGAGTCGTTCGAGGCCATGCTGCCGCAGACCGAGGCCGCGACCGCCTGAATCATTCAGGCGAAGCCGCCGTTGGCCCGCAGCACCTGGGCATTGACCCAGCCGCCGTCCGGACCGGCGAGGAACGACACCACGCCGGCGATGTCCTCCGGCGTGCCCAGACGCTCGAGCGGCGGCAGCTTGGCCATCTGCGCGATCTGCTCGGGACTCTTGCCGTGGAAGAACAGCTCGGTGCCGACCGGCCCCGGCGCGACGGCATTGACGGTAATGCCGCGTCCGCGCAGCTCGTTGGCAAGCACGCGCACCAGGCCTTCCACGCCCGCCTTCGACGCGATGTAGGGACCATAGGCCGGGAACGACCTGGCAATCACGCTGGTGGACAAGGCAATGATGCGGCCGCCCTCGCCCACGTGGGCCGCGGCCTGGGCCAGCACCAGGAACGCGCCGCGCAGGTTGGTGGCGATCACCTTGTCGAAATCCGCCAGGCTGCTTTCGGCGATGCGCGCCATGGGCAGAATCCCGGCGCTGTTGACCACCACGTCGATGCGGCCCAGCTCGCGCTTGGCGGCCGCGAACAGCTCGGCGACCTGCTCGGGCCGTCCGACGTCGCCCTGGATCGCGATGGCCTGGCCACCGGCGGATTCGATTGCGGCCACCGTCTGCTCGGCGGCAACCGTATTGCCGGCATAGTTGACGACGACGGCGAAGCCATCGGCGGCAAGGCGCTTGGAGATGGCTTGACCGATGCCGCGAGAACCGCCCGTGACCAGGGCGACGCGAGAAATATCCGTATTCATGGAACGCTCCGTTGGAAGGTGGGATACCGTGGCACCCATTCTCCTTGTTAATTTCCATGAAATAAATACGCCAAAATTGGCAATAAAATTCAACACCACACAACAATTGCCGCCATGGACCGATTCGACTCGCTGCAGCTCTTCACTCGCATCGTGGAACTGGGCAGCTTCAGCCGCGCCGCGGCCGCGCTCGACATTCCGCGCGCCACCGCCACGCATGCGATCAAGGAACTCGAGGGACGGCTGGGCACCCGGCTGCTGGACCGCACGACACGCCACGTGCGGCCGACTCCCGATGGCCAGGCGTTCTATGAACGGTGCGTGCACGTCCTGAGCGAACTGGACGACGCCGAATCCTCGTTGCGGCACCTCGCCGCCAACCCGCGCGGCGTGCTGCGCGTGGACCTGCACGGCACACATGCGACGCAGGTCATCCTGCCGCGCATCGACGAGTTCCGCGCTCGCTATCCCGGCCTCGACCTGGTCGTCAGCGGCGGCGACAGATTGGTCGATCTCGTGCGGGAAGGCGTGGACTGCGTGGTACGCGCGGGCAAGCCCCGGGACTCGACGCTCGCGGCAAGGCGCCTGGCGGTCATGCCTCAGATCGTCTGCGCCAGCCCCGCCTACCTGGCCCGGTTCGGCACGCCCCGCCACCCTGACGAGCTCGCGGCGCACCAGGCGGTGAAATTCTTCTCGAGCAGCGGCGCCGTGGATTACCCGCTGGAACTGATCGTCGACGGGCAGTTGCGCACGTTCGCACTGGACGGCTGGGTATCGGTCAACGATGCCGAGAACTACGTCATCTGCGGCCGGCGCGGCTGCGGCCTGGTCCAGTTGCCGCGCTTCCACGTGGAAGAGGACTTGCGCGCCGGGCGCCTGGTCGAAGTACTGGGGGCGTGGGCCAGCCCCGCCATGCCGCTGGCCGCGATGTATCCGTCCCAACGGCAGTTGTCGCCGCGCGTGCGGGTGTTCATCGACTGGCTGGTGCAGGTGTACGAAGAGAAGTTCGGTCCGCCGCCCGTGGGCCAGGCTTAGGCCGAACGGGGGTACGAGAGCCCTTGCCGCTGGATCTTCCAAGGGGCGTTCTCCCTCGGGGACGGCGGCAGGCAAAAAAAAGCGCGCCGAAGCGCGCTTTCTTCCCTCCGTACCGGCTGATGCCGGAACGCGGCCTCTTGGTCAGGCAGCCTCGGCCTGCACCGGGTTGCGCAACAGGCCGACCTTCTCGATCTCGATCTCGACCACGTCGCCCGGCTTCATCCAGACTTGCGGATTGCGCGCCTGGCCCACGCCGGCGGGCGTGCCCATGACGATGACGTCGCCAGGCTCAAGCGTCAGGACTTCGGTAAGCAGTTCGATGGTCTCGGGCACGTCGAAGATCATGTCGCTGGTGTTGGCGTCCTGCATGACCTGGCCGTTCAGGCGGCACTTGATGGACAGGCCGCGGGCCGCTTCGGGCAGTTCGTCGGCGGTGACCAGTTGCGGGCCGAAGCCGCCCGTGGCGTCGAAATTCTTGCCGATGGTCCATTGCGGCGTGCGCTTCTGGTAGTCGCGCACCGAGATGTCGTTGAAGCACGCATAACCGAAGACGAGGTCGAGCGCCTTGTCGCGCTTGACGTGCCGGCCGGCCTTGCCGATCACCACGGCGAGCTCGGCCTCGTAGTCGAACTTGTCGGAGACGCGCGGACGCAGCGTGGGCTCGCCGTGCGCCAGCAGCGAAGTGGCGCCGCGGAAGAAGAACCACGGATATTCCGGCTTGTCGCGGCCGCCTTCCTTGGCATGATCGAAATAGTTCAAGCCCAGGCAGATGATCTTGCCAGGACGCGGCACGACCGGCGCATAGGCGATCGAATCGAGCGACAGGCGCGGGGCGGACGAGGCGATCGCGGCCTTGGCGGCGGCCTGCAGGTCGACACCTGCCTGCAGCGCGGCGCCCAGGTCGGCCGGTACTTGGGGCTGGGCCTGGTTCAGGTCGATGACGCCATCGTCGGCCAGGACACCGAGGCGCACGGCGCCGTCTTTGCGGAAACTCACGAATTTCATCTCAAACTCCGGTTGTGCAAGGTAAGAAACGCGCATGCGCGACGTGCCTGCCAGGGGACGGCGCTCCCCGACGGGGTCTATTCGCTCCTTTGGCTCCGCCATTTTATATACATTTTTTGGAATGGCAATTTTTTATACATATTTTCCTCGGCAATCGCGGTTTATACACTTTCGGATAAAATCCGATCCCAGGGCGCAACCGCCCGGGCAGCCCCGGCATGCCGGGCATTCTGGAGTCTTCGTGGCAAAAACCCCCGCCCTTCCAGTCGATCAAGGCGCAGCCGCCCCGACCATGGCGACCTCGCTGTACGACCGCATGCGCGCCGATCTGCTGGCGGGCCGGCTGCTCGCCCCCGGTCGCAAGCTGCAAATCGAATTCCTGAGTCATCACTACGGCGCCGGGCAGACGCCCGTGCGCGAGGCCCTGAACCGGCTCACGGCGGACGGCCTGGTGGAACAGCGCGACCAGCGTGGCTTCGCCGTAGCCGCGGTCAGCCCGGCGGACCTGATCGAAATCACCAACACCCGTTGTTGGCTGGAGGAACTCGCGCTGCGCAAATCCATGGCGTCCGGCTCCTCGCAGTGGGAGGAAGAACTGGTACTGGCCTTCCATCGACTGTCGAAGACACCCCGCTCCTTGCACCCCGAGCGCTTCGAGGCCAATCCGGAATGGGAACAACGGCACCGGGCCTTTCACCGGGCGCTGATAGGCGGCTGCGGCTCGCGCTGGCTGATCGGTTTCTGCGAGCAACTGGCCGACCAGCTCTATCGCTATCGCCAGTTGTCGGTGCAGAAAATCTTTCCGGACCGGCCGATCCAGGAAGAACACGAGGCGCTGATGGAAGCCATCACCGCCGGCAACGCCGACCTTGCCGTCTCGCTATTGACCGAGCACTATCAGAAGACCGCCCGGATCGTGCTCGAGGATCCTGAAGTATTCCCCCGATAGGGGGACCCACCCCCTTGCGGCCTTCGGCCGCTCCCCCTCAAGGGGGCGGCGCTGGCGGACCGGCAAAGCCGGATCCGCGGCGCCCTGGGTCTAGTGCGAATTTCTCGGATTGCGGCACCGTAGCTACCGCTGGCAGCCAGCGAAGCACCGGCGCCACATTCCAAGAAAGCGGTACTAGATCCAGGATGCGGCGGATCCGGCTCCGCCGGTCCGCCCGCATCGCCCCCTGGGGGGCGCCCGTCAGGGCGTAGGGGGGGGCGTAATCACACCGCCACCCAGGCAGACTTCGCCGTCATACAGCACGGCCGATTGGCCCGGCGTCACCGCCCATTGCGCCTCGGGGAAGCTCAGCTCGAAGCCTTCGCCTTCGGCCCGTTCGAGCACGGACGCGGCGTCGGGTTGGCGGTAGCGCGTCTTGGCGCCGTAAGAACCGGGCGCGGGGGGCTCGCCGGCCACCCACGAGGCCTGCTGCGCATGCAGCGACTCGCTCAGCAGCCAGGGGTGGTCGTGGCCTTGCACCACGTACAGCGTATTCGATTCGAGATCCTTCTTCGCCACGTACCAGGCGTCGGCCGTGCCGTCCTCCTGCTGGCGTCCCTTCACGCCGCCTATGCCCAGGCCCTTGCGCTGGCCCAGGGTGTAGAAGGACAACCCCACATGCCGGCCCAGGACCTGGCCTTCCGGAGTGCGTATCGGGCCGGGCTGGGTCGGCAGGTAGCGGTTCAGGAATTCGCGGAACGGCCGTTCGCCGATGAAGCAGATGCCGGTGGAGTCCTTCTTCGCGGCATTGGACAGTCCGAGTTCGTGGGCGATGCGGCGCACTTCGGTCTTGCGGATCTCGCCCAGCGGGAACACGGTGCGCGACAGCTGGTCCTGGTTCAGGCGATGCAGGAAATAGCTCTGGTCCTTGGTGTCGTCCAGAGCCTTGAGCAGCTGGTAGCGCCCCGCCTGCGGCCCGGATTCCACACGGCGCACGCGCGCGTAGTGGCCGGTCGCGATGTGTTCGGCCCCCATGCGCATGGCGTGGTCCAGGAAAGCCTTGAACTTGATCTCGGCATTGCACAGCACGTCGGGGTTGGGCGTGCGGCCGGCCGAATATTCGCGCAGGAATTCCGCGAAGACGCGGTCCTTGTATTCGGCGGCGAAATTGACCGCCTCGATATCGATGCCGACGACGTCGGCCACGCTGGCCGCGTCCAGCCAATCCTGGCGGGTCGAGCAGTATTCGGAGTCGTCGTCGTCCTCCCAGTTCTTCATGAACAGGCCGACGACCTCGTAGCCCTGCTGCTTCAGCAGCCAGGCGCTGACCGACGAATCCACACCGCCGGACATGCCGATGACGATGCGTCCCTTACTGCTTGCCATGATGCGTATCCAAGATTGCTGAATGGGTATAGAGGGCGTCCAGGGCCAGCCATGCCCGCCCCGACGCCCGCGCGCGCAGATAGTCGTCCACGCAGCGCATCACCAGCGGACTGCGATGCTCGGCCTGCCGGGCACGCAATTCGTCGGCGGAAATCCAGAACGCGCGGCGTATGCCTTCGTCCAGCGCGCGGCCGGGGATGGGCTCTCCCACGGCGCCGACGAATGCGAATCGCAGGAAGGTGGGCGCGGCCTCGCCGCCGGGACGCCACAGGTAGGTGCCCAGCAGCCCTTCCGGCCGGAAAGGATGCGCGGTTTCTTCCAGGGTTTCGCGGAGCACCGCCTGCTCGAGCGATTCGCCGGCTTCCAAGTGGCCGGCCGGCTGGTTCAGCCTGATGCCGTCGTCGGTGTCTTCTTCGATGACCAGAAACCTGCCGCCGCGCTCGATCACGGCGGCGACGGTCACGCGGGGCGTCCAGACCATGGATGTTGCTCGTTCGGATCCATGGGCGATTTTACCCCGTCCCGCCGGATGCCTCCGAAGCGCCAGCGCCGCCTTGCCGAGGGGGCCGCGCGAAGGCGCGGAGAAGGTGGACTTCCGTTCCCTGGAGGGCGCCTGTCAAGGCGTAGAGGGGCATCTACAGGAGGCCACCGTCACCTGATTCCGGGCATGTCGAAGCCCAGCTCCTCGAGCTTGCCGATCAGCTCGGCCTCTTGCTCGCCCGGCATGTCGGTCAGCGGCGGACGCACGGCGCGCCAGGCGGGATCCTGCGAGAAATACGCGATGACGGCCTTGAGCGCCGGGATCATCGGGTACTTCTGCACCAGCTCGCGGGTCTGGCTGACTTTCTGCTGCAAGGCCTCCGCGTCGGGCCCCTGCCAATTGTCGTAGAGCCGGCTGATGGGCCCCGGGTTGATGTTGCCGGTGGCCGTGATGCAGCCCTTGCCGCCGGCTCGCAGGCCGCGCAGCAGCAGCGTCTCGCTGGCGGGGAACACGTCGAAGCCGGTCGAGGCGAAGGCATCGATGACGGACTTGGAGTAGTTCCAGTCGCCGGACGAATCCTTCAGGCCCACGACGGTGTCGGGATAGGCCTTGACCAGGCGCTCGATCAGCGGCAGCGAAATCGGCACCTGCGATACCGGCGGGATGTGATACAGGTAGACGCGCAGCGCGGAATCGCCGACGTTCTCGATGACCTGGCTGTAGTACCGGAACAGGCCTTCGTCGGACACGCCCTTGTAGAAGAACGGCGGCAGCATCAACACGCCGGCGGCCCCCAGCTTGACCGCCGCCGTCGTCAACTGCGCGGCCTCGGGCACCGAGCAGGCGCCCGTGCCGGGCATGAGCTTGGCGCCGGGAATGCCGTCCGCCACCAGCTTGTTCATCAGTTCGATCTTCTCCGGCGCCGACAGCGAATTGGCTTCGCTGTTGGTACCGAAGATGGCCAGGCCCGCGCAGCCGCTGTCGAGCAGCCAGCGGCAATGACGGGCGAAGCGGCCGGCGTCGGGCAGCATGTCGTTCTGGAATGGCGTGACGACCGGAGCAAGCAGGCCTTGCAGGCGGGGTGGAGTGGACATGTCTCTCTCTTCCTCGATCAGTGGGCTTGGATTCGTTGCAGGCGGGCCATCGCGTTGCTCATGTGCGCATGGGCGGCCTGCCTGGCGGCGGCGGGATCGTGCGCGGCGATCGCCTCGTAGATGGCTTCGTGTTCCATCCTGATGTCGCTGAGCCAGCCGGCCAGCTCGCAGTTGCGCCGGCTGATGGAAAGCTGGCTACGGGTATAGCGTTCCAGGAATTCGAAGAAATCGTCGTAGACCGGGTTGTTGGCCGCGCGCGCGATGGCCCGGTGGAACAGGATGTCTTCCTCCACGCCGTCGCCGCCGCGCTGGCTTGCCTGGTTCAGGACCTTGAGCGCGCTGCGGATCTCCTTGACCTGCGCCGGCGTGGCACGGGCGGCCGCCAGCGCGGCGGCCTCGGTTTCGACGCCTATGCGCAGTTCGAATACCTGCTGCACGACGGCATGGGCCTCCTGGCGATCGCCGCCGATGCGGAAAGGCCGCCCCACGGGCGTGGCGGCGACGAACGCGCCGAGCCCCTGGCGCGTGGTGACCAGGCCGTCGGACTTCAGGCGGGCGATGGCTTCGCGTACCACGGTGCGGCTGACGCCGAACTCGGACGCCAGGCGTTCTTCAGTCGGCAATCGGCTGCCGGCCGCCCGCTCGCCCGACACGATCTGCGTGGAGAGCACTTCGCTGAGCTGTTCGGCAAGATTGCTGCTGCGCAACGGGTTCGACGACATGCGGGCCAGGACGAGATGAAGTGGGTTCACATATTGCCCGGTTATCATACAACCCGTCAACCAGGAGACCAGCAACACCGGGGCGGCCGGACAGGGCGGCAAGAAAGCCACGGGAAAACAGAAGGCGCATGCTAGGATGCACCGGGGCGATACGGGGGGAACGCACAGGCCGCGCAAGACGGCAATGCCCTCGTGCCGATCCGCCACAACGCACAGAGGAGAGTCTCATGAAGATTGGGGTCCCGACTGAAATACGGCCGGGGGAGACGCGTGTTGCCGCCACGCCGGAAACGGTGAAGAAGCTCACGGCCGGCGACGCCAACCAGGTGCTGGTGCAAGCCGGCGCCGGAGGACAAGCCAGCTTTACCGACGAGGCCTATGCCGCCGCGGGCGCCACGCTGGTGCCCGATGCCGCGCAAGTCTATGCGCAGGCCGACCTGGTCTTGAAAGTACAGGCGCCGCAGGAATCCGAGCTCGCGCAGCTGCGAGAGGGCCAGATCCTGCTCGGCATGCTCAATCCGTTCGATGCCGAGGGCCTTACGAAACTCGCCGCCACCGGCGTGACGGGATTCGCGCTCGAGGCGGCTCCCCGCATCACGCGGGCGCAGAGCCTGGACGTCCTGTCCTCGCAGGCGAACATCGCGGGCTACAAGGCAGTCATCGTGGCCGCCGATCACTATGGCCGCTTCATGCCCATGCTGATGACCGCCGCCGGCACCGTCAAGGCGGCGCGCGTGGTGGTGCTGGGCGCCGGCGTGGCGGGCCTGCAGGCCATTGCCACCGCCAAGCGGCTGGGCGCGGTGGTCGAGGCCTCCGACGTGCGCCCCGCCGCCAAGGAACAGATCGAATCGCTGGGGGCCAAGTTCATCGACGTGCCCTACGAGACCGACGAGGAACGCGAGATCGCCCAAGGAGTGGGCGGCTATGCGCGCCCCATGCCGGCCGCGTGGATGGCGCGCCAGGCGGCGCTCGTGGCCGAGCGGTGCAGACAGGCCGACATCGTCATCACGACGGCATTGATCCCGGGCCGCCCTGCGCCCGTCCTCGTCAGCGAAGAGACGGTCGCCGGCATGAAGCCGGGCTCGGTCATCGTCGACCTCGCCGTCGAACGCGGCGGCAACTGCCCGCTGTCCAAGCCCGATCAGGTGGTCGAAGCGCACGGCGTGAAGATCGTCGGCTACACCAACCTCGCCGCCCGCGTGGCGACCGACGCATCGGCCCTCTACGCCCGCAACCTGCTGGATTTCCTGAAGCTGGTCGTCGCCAAGGATGGCGCGCCGGCCATCCAGCGCGAAGACGAGATCGTCGCCGCCTGCATGGTGTGCGATGCCCATCGTGTGCTGAGGAACAAGTAATGGAACTCATCGACCACACCATCATCAACCTGATCATCTTCGTGCTGGCCATCTACGTGGGCTACCACGTCGTCTGGAACGTCACCCCCGCCCTGCATACGCCGCTGATGGCGGTGACCAACGCCATTTCGGCCATCATCATCGTCGGCGCCATGCTTGCCGCGGCCCTGACCGATACGGGCCTGGGCAAGGCCATGGGCGTGCTGGCCGTGGCGCTGGCCGCGGTCAACGTGTTCGGCGGCTTCCTCGTCACGCGGCGCATGCTGGAGATGTTCCGCAAGAAGCCCAAGGCTGCCCCGGCCGGCGCGTCCAAGCAGGAGGCCCGCTGATGCTTTCGCTCAACGTCGTCACCCTGCTGTACCTCGTCGCCTCGGTATGTTTCATCCAGGCGCTCAAGGGACTCTCGCACCCCACGACTTCCCGCATGGGCAACACCTTCGGCATGATCGGCATGGCGATCGCCGTGCTGACCACCGCCGCGCTCATCGCCAAGCTGAGCGGCGAACCCATCGCCGGGCTGGGCTGGGTGGTGCTCGGGCTCCTGGTGGGCGGCACCGCCGGCACCATCATGGCCAAGCGCGTGGAAATGACCAAGATGCCCGAGCTGGTGGCCTTCATGCACAGCATGATCGGTCTGGCCGCGGTATTCATCGCCATTGCGGCGGTGGCCGAGCCGCACGCCTTCGGCATCGCCGGTCCGGGGCTTCCCATCCCCACCGGCAACCGCATCGAACTGTTTATCGGCACCTTCGTCGGCGCGATCACCTTCTCCGGTTCGGTCATCGCCTTCGGCAAGCTCTCGGGCCGCTACAAGTTGCGCGTGTTCCGTGGCGCGCCGGTGGTGTTCGCCGGCCAGCACATGCTGAACCTGCTCCTGGCGATCGTCATGGTGGCCTGCGGCATCTGGTTCGCCGTCACGCAGCAATGGACGCCCTACGTGATCATGACCGCCATCGCCTTCGTGCTGGGCGTGCTCATCATCATTCCCATCGGCGGCGCCGACATGCCGGTGGTGGTGTCGATGCTGAACAGCTACTCGGGCTGGGCGGCCGCGGGCATCGGGTTTTCGCTCAACAACCCCATGCTCATCATCGCCGGCTCGCTGGTGGGTTCGTCGGGCGCGATCCTGTCCTACATCATGTGCAAGGCGATGAACCGCTCGTTCTTCAACGTGATCCTGGGCGGTTTCGGCGGCGACGCCTCGGCCGGCGCGGCGGCCGGCGACCAGCAGCAGCGCAGCGTGAAATCGGGCAGCCCCGATGATGCGGCCTTCATGCTGACCAATGCCGAGACCGTGGTGATCGTGCCAGGCTACGGCCTGGCGGTGGCCCGCGCCCAGCATGCGCTCAAGGAACTCACCACCAAGCTGACCGAGAAAGGCGTGGACGTGAAATACGCCATCCATCCGGTGGCCGGCCGCATGCCCGGGCACATGAACGTGCTGCTGGCCGAGGCCGAGGTACCCTACGACCAGGTGTTCGAAATGGAGGACATCAACTCCGAGTTCGGACAGGTCGACGTGGTGCTGGTGCTGGGCGCCAACGACGTGGTGAACCCCGCCGCGAAGAACGACCCCAAGTCGCCCATCGCGGGCATGCCCATTCTCGAGGCCTACAAGGCGCGCACCATCATCGTCAACAAGCGGTCGATGGCGGCGGGCTACGCGGGCCTGGACAACGAACTGTTCTACCTGGACAAGACCATGATGGTGTTCGGCGACGCGAAGAAGGTCGTCGAGGACATGGTCAAGGCCGTGGAGTAAGCAGCGCCCGTAGCGTCGAGATCAGCGCCAGCGGTTGGTCCAGCATCACATAGTGATAGGACTCCGGGACGACGATCGGCCCGCGTCCATGCCGCAGGCAGGCAACGGTGCGTTCCGCGTCCTGCTGGCGGACCACGGCGCTGAACTCGCCACGCACGTAGTCCACGGGGACATCCAGCCCGCGCAGCAGTCCGCCCATGTCCGGCTCGTGCGGTCCGGGCGGCAGGAACGGATCGAATTTCCATAGCCAGCCCTGCCCTACCGGACGCAGCGAAAAGCGCGCCACGTGATCCAGCAGGAAATCGTTATCGCATGGCTGCCCGGGTGTCAGCCGATAGCGGGCCCTGGCACTGGCGAAATCGGGATAAGGCTCGGTGCGAGGCCGGCGGGGCGGCGATGCCGAGCTGGGCGGGCTATCGGCGAAACGGCAGATGCTGTCGACCGCCACCACGTGCCGGATCCTGCCGGGAAACTCCGCGGCGGCCCGCAATGCACGGGCGCCGCCGAAGCTGTGCCCGACCACCGCGGCTGGCCCGAGTCCGGCATCGTCGATGACCGCCGCGATATCCGCGGCGAAACCCAGGGCGCTGTAGGCCTGGCGATGACCGCTGTCGCCCATGCCTGAGAGGTCGATGGCCGCGACTCGGTAGCGGTCGGCGAAGTATGGTGCGATGAAATCCCAATAGCGCGCATGCGCCCGGTAGCCGTGGACGAACAGCAGGCCCGGCCGCGTCCGGTGCTCCAGCCCCCACCCCAGGTAGTGCAGGCGCACGCCGTCCGACGTAACGAACCGCGACTCGGCCGGCCATGCCAGCGCACGCTCGAACCAGGCCGGCACGCCGGTTCCGGGCTTGCCCTCGATCATCCTCGGTCCACCCTGGCTCGAGGCTGGGCGCCTGCGCCATCCACCACCGAGGCATGGCGGCCGGACTGCGCAATGTCCATCCTCGCTTCGGCGACGAGCTGCAGGTGGCGTGCGATGGCTGCGCGCCGCTCGGCCAGCACCAGCCGCTTGGTCAGCCGCGTGGCTCGCATCGAATTGCCGGACAACGATCGCGCCAACGCAAGCGCCTCGGCATAGGGATCCGGCACGACGCGGTTGACCAGGCGGATCTCCCGGGCCTCCTCGGCCGTATAAGCGCGTCCCGTCAGCATGATCTCCAGCGCGGCGGCTTCGCCCACGATGCCCGGCAAGGTGATGTCGCTGATGCCGGACAGCATGCCGTGCTCGACCTCGGGAAAGGCCAGGCGCGCGTCGGGACCGGCTATGCGCATGTCGCAATGGATGGCCAGCGTCAGCCCGAAGCCGATCACATAGCCATGCAACGCCGCCACGACCGGCTTGGTCAGTTCCACGCCCACCGACGGTATGGCATTGGCCAGGGTCTCGGTGTCGACCGTGCGTCCCGTGGCCTTCATTTCCTTGAAATCCGATCCCGCCGAGAACGCCTTGGGGCCCGCGCCGCGTACCACGATCGCCCTCACATCGTCGCGCGCCTCGGCCTTTCGCCAGATGTCTGCCAGGGCCGCCTTGTGAGCGGCATCCAACGCATTCAGGCGCTCGGGCCGGTTCAGGGTGACGACAAACACGCCGTCGCCCATGCCTTCGAATTCGATGCTCATCGATGCTCCTTCCATGCCTGCGCGTCGAGACAGGCGTGGAAGGGCATTCTAGGAATAGTTTGTATAGAGCACAACATGTGTTTATTATGAACATACCGCCCAGGGCCGACAGGCTGCCGCCCATCCATCCATGAACATCCCCACGCTTCTCGAACAGGCCGGCAGGACCTGGCCCGATCGTTGCGCATTGATCGACGCGGATAGCGGCCGGCGCTATGGCTTCCCGGAACTGGTCCGCGCGATATTCGGGTTCTCGCACCGGCTGCTCGCGGCATTCGACACCCGCCCGGGCGACCGCATCGCGCTGCTGGGAGACGCCACGCCCGACTTCCTGTTCGCCGACTACGGCGTCATGAGCGCGGGCCGCGTCAGGGTGTCGCTGGATCCTGCCCTCGATCCGGCCGAGCTGCTGGCCCAGTTGCGCGATTCCGAAGCTCGCGTGCTGCTGTATTGCCCGCCCTACTCCGCGCGGATAGAAGCGCTGGGCCCGGACCTGGAGGCTTGCGGCATCGATGCCCGCCCGCTCGAAAGCCTCGCCCCGGCGCCGGACCCGGCCGGGTCCGGCCCGCCCATCCCGTGCGAACCGGACTGGATCGCGGCGCTGAACTATACGGGCGGCACCACGGGCACGCCCAAGGCAGTCGTGCATACGCACGCCACCTACTGCGCCGCCCTACACAACATCGCCAAGGCGCGCCGCCCGTGGACGGGCGACCGGATGCTCAACGTACGGCCGCTCTGGCCGATCGCGGCAATTTCGCTGCTTGCGCACCTGCTGCAAGGCGGCACGCTGATTCTGGGATCCCATTTCGATCCTCGGCGCTTCCTCGAACTGGTGGAGCGATACCGGCCGACCTGCACGTCGCTGGTGCCCACGCACCTGGTCCGCATACTTCGGTTGTTGCCGGATGTCCGCGCCGATCTCGGCTCGCTGTCGTGCATAGAAATCGGCGCGGCGGCCATGCCGCCGGAATTGTTCGAACAGGCGGTCTCCGTCTTCGGTCCTGTCTTCTCCGTCATCTATGGCCTGACGGAAGCTCCTTGGACCTGCTATCGTCCCCCGCCCGCCGCCTCGGAACTGCTGGCCGATCCCGCCGGCACGCTCGGCCTGGTCGGGCCTGCCACCGACCTGGCAGAGGTCGCCATCGGCGATGGCCAAGCGCGCCTGCCACCCGGAACGACCGGCGAAGTGTTGATACGCGGCCCCCATGTCATGCGGGGTTACTGGAACCAGCCGGAGCTGACTGCGGCCGTGATCGAAGACGGCTGGTTCCATACAGGCGACCTGGGCTGCCTCGATGTCCAGGGGCGGCTGCGCATACAGGGCCGGGCCAAGGCCGTCATCCGGACCGGCGGCAAGTCGGTGCAGCCCGACGAAGTGGAGCAAGTGCTGTGCAGCCATCCGTGGGTGCTGGAGGCCGCGGTCGTCGGCGTCGCGGATCCCGAATGGGGCGAGATCGTCGCCGCGGCGGTCGTGGCGCGGCCTGGCGCCCGCCTGAACGGCGAGGAACTGGCTGCGCTCTGCCGGGAGCGCCTGTCCTCGCACAAGCGCCCCAAGCGAATGCTGTTCATGGACGCCCTGCCGCGCTCTCACTACGGTAAAGTGTTGACCCGGAAAGTCCAGGACGCGATAGCCGCCTACGGGGCCGTCCGCCGGGATTGAACGCGGCGGCCGCCAGTCCCCCGCGGCGTTTTGCCACCCCTACCCTTATCGAGCGCTAGCCTTGCAGACGACGCCAGAACAACGCCAGTCCGATGCCGACGGCACCGGGCGGGTCCAGTCCATAGACCGTGCCTTCGTGGTGCTGCGCGAACTGGCCACCACGCCCCAAGGCGCCACCGCGCTGGACCTGTCCCGCCGCACGGGCATAGAGCGGACCACGGTACATCGACTGCTCAAGACCCTCGTTCACTGGGGCATGGTCACCGCGGACGACGGTGTCTACGCACTCGGGCCCGAGTGCCTGCTATTCGCCACGGCGCATGCCAGCCGGCTCAACGTGAGCCGGGCGGCGCTGCCGTATGCCGTCGAGTTGCAGGAAAAAGTGCTGCAGGGCCGCTCCGCTCTGGTTTCGATCTCCGTACCGGCGCGCGATCGGGTCATCATCGTCGAACGCATCTGGACACCGCACACGCCGATGAACGTCATCATCGACATCGGCAACCAGTTTCTCATCGACGACTGCGCCAGCGGCAAATCCATTCTTTCGACCTATCCCGACGAGCTCTGCATCGCGACCCTCGGCCAGGCCCGTTTCGACAAGGTCCGCCCCGCGCTGCGCAAGATCCGGCAGGCGGGAGGGTTCTGCGCCACCGTGGGACGCTACAAGCGCGGCCTGGCCTCGCTGGCCTGTCCCTTCCGGGGACGGGGCTCGGCGGCGCAAGGTGCCATCGTCGTATCCGGCCTGGACCTCGACGACTGTCTGGACATGGACTCGGCGCTGGCGCAGCACTTGCACCGCGCCTGCGAAAACGTCTCGGCGGCGCTGCAGCACGGCTGAGGCCGCGTTGGCTCAAGCCGCGGGATAGCGGCGCGGACGCAGGCCGGCGTGGAACCAGTTGATCAGAGACACGCCATCGAACACGGGCACGCCGAAGCGTTCGACGATGTCGGCGCTAAACGGCGTCATGTTGGCGCACTCGGACACGATGGCGCCAACGTCGGGATGGCTGCGCAGCAGGCGATCCGCCGCCTCGAGCACCTCGGCGCGCATCTCGCCGTACCGGGAAGCGACGTCGCCGGACTTGATCGCCGTCACGAACACGGAATCGGCAGGCATGCCCTCCACCGGCGTGCCGGCATCCACCCCCACGGCTTCGAGATGCGAAGCATGCAGGCTTTCCTGGCTGAAGGTCAGAATGCCCACCCGCTTGCCCGGCGCGATCAATCGCTCCACCATCGGTACCTGCAACAGGCTGCTGGAGGCCACCGGAACGCCGCACGCGGCAGCCAGCTCCCGCTGGTACAAGGCCAGAAAACCGCAAGTCGTCGCAATGCCGTCCACGCCACCGTCAACCAGGTCCCGCGCCGCGGCCTTGAAATCGTCCAGCAGCCCCGACGATTCGAGGGCCATCATCTTGTCCGGCGTCGCGCCTTCGACGACCCGGTACTGAACAGGGAAGTCCCAGGTTCCCGCATGGCCGACATCGCCGGGCAGCCGGCAGAACCCGGTCTTCACCATCAGGATCCCGACGGTCACGCCGTGGAAAGTTTTCTTGCGCCTAACCACCCTGCTTCCTCCTTCCATCCCGCTTTCCCCGCAGACTCACTTCGGCTCGATCTTCGCATCCGCGACGGCCTGCGCGTATTTCTTGCTCTCCTGCTGGACATAGTTGCCGAATTGCTTGCCGGTGACGGTGCCGGCGACCATCCCTTGCTTGTCGAGCCAGGCCTTGAACTGCGGCGAGCCCAGCACCTTGGTCAAGGCCGCCTGGATGCGGCCGGACACCGGCTCCGGTATGCCGGCGGGCCCCCACATGCCGTACCACGAGACGAAGTCCATGTTCGGCACGCCGGCCTCGCTCAGGGTAGGCACCGAGGGCAGCAACGCGCTACGACGCTCGCCGGTCACTGCAATTGCCTTCAGGCGGCCGGTGCTGACGAAAGGCAGGGTGGTCAGTACGGGATCCATGATCGCACTGAGCTGGCCGCCCACGATGTCGGTCAGCGCCGGTGCGGATCCTTTGTAGATCACCATGGGAATCGACGTGCCGGCGCGGACGTTGAAGGTTTCCATGGCCAGGTGGCCGCCCGAGCCGAATCCCCCGACGCCGAAATTGATCTTGTCCGGATGCGCTTTCGCCTGCTTGATGAAATCGCCCACGGTGTTGATCCCGCTCTGGGGCGAGACGACGAAGACCAGGGGCGTGCTCGCCACCATGCCGATCGGGGTGAAATCCTTGTGCAGATCGAAGCGCTGCTTCTCTTTCATCACCAGCGGATTGACGATGACCGTGCTGGCGGTCAGGAGCAGGACATGGCCATCGGGCTCCGAGCCGGCCACATATTCGGCGCCGATGTTGCCCGACGCCCCGGCGCGGTTCTCGACCACCACCTGCTGGCCGAACTCCTCGGACAACTGCGCGGCAAGCGCGCGGGACAAGGCATCCACGGTGCCGCCAGGCACATAGGGCGCAACGATGCGAACGGGCTTGGTGGGGAACCCCTGCGCCGATACCGCAGCTGCCGTAAAAGCGAATGCCGCGGCGACCGTGCGGACTGCCATTTTCTTCATCACCATCATGAACACTTCCCCCTTGCCGATTGAAAGGGCCGGACATCTCCCGCAGATACTCCGGGCTTTTCGTCGATTGTTCGCAATATGGACAAGTTGTGCGAATAATGGGTAGGTTATGCGCGTGCCTTTATTCGGTCAACGAATTTCTGGGTAGATGCTTATGGTCACGCCTGCTCGGTCGCCGTGGGCAACAGCGCCGAGAGCGTCTCCAGCGTGTCGGCCTCTTCCACCGGTTTGTCCTGGCGCCAGCGCAGCATGCGCGGAAAGCGCACCGCGATGCCGCTCTTGTGGCGCGTGCTCCGGGCGATGCCTTCGAACCCCAGCTCGAACACCATGGTAGGCGTCACGCTTCGCACCGGGCCGAAGGTTTCCTGCGTGGTCTTGCGCACGATGGCGTCCACCTTGCGGATCTCTTCGTCCGTCAGGCCCGAATACGCCTTGGCGAACGGAATCAGCCGGCGGCCGGCGACTCCCGGGGGCGCATCCCATACCGCGAAAGTGTAGTCGGTATACAGGCTCGCCCGGCGGCCATGTCCCTTCTGCGCGTAGATGAGCACGGCATCCACCGAGTACGGATCGACCTTCCACTTCCACCACAGGCCCACGTCCTTGCTGCGCCCCACGCCGTAGCTGCCGCCCGCCTGCTTGAGCATCATGCCTTCCACGCCGCGTTCGCGGGATCCCTCCCGCAAGCGCGCGTAGTCCTCCCAGCCCGGCTCCTCCAGCAGTGGACTGGACCGCAGCGCATCGACCGCGGTCCGGGCCAGCAGCGCATCCAGCGCCGCGCGCCGCTCGCGCTGGGGACGCGGCCGCCAGTCTTCGCCTTCCCACTCGAGGAGGTCGTAGGCCAGCAGCGCCACGGGTACGTCGCGCAGGATCCGCGGCGTCAGCGTCTTGCGGCCGATGCGCTGCTGCAACTGCGCGAAGGGCTGGACGCGACCTTCCCTGCAGACGACGATCTCGCCGTCAATGACAGTTCCGTCCGGCAATGCCGCGCCCGCCTCCACCAGTTCCGGAAAGCGATCGCTGACCAGCTCTTCGCCGCGCGACCAGAGCCAGGTATCGCCAGCGCGCCGGACCAGCTGGGCCCGGATCCCGTCCCATTTCCATTCCACCAGCCAGTTCGATGGAGGTCCGAGCAGGCGGTCGAAATCCGCGATATCGGCCTGCAGGGCATGGGCGAGGAAAAAGGGATAGGGCATGCCGCCCTGCTGGAGGCCGGAGGGCGCCTCGGCGGCAATCAGGGATTGATAGGCTTGCGCGGAAGGACGAGCGTTGAGATCGGTGTAGCCCACCATGCGCTGGGCGATTTCCTTGGCGTCCACGCCTGCCAGCTCGGCCAGGACGCGTGTCACGAGCAGCCGGGACACCCCCACGCGGAAGCTGCCGGTAATGAGCTTGGTGAAAACCAGCCGGCCGCGCGCATCGAGCCGCCCCCACGCCTCGAGGAGCCTGGGTTTCAACTGTTCGGGCGCCATGCCGCGCAGCGGCAGCAGGCTGTGCTCCATCCAGGCCGCCAGGCTCGCGTCGTCGGCATGCGGCTGCTCGGGCAGCAACAAGGCGATGGTCTCGGCCAGGTCGCCGACAGCCTGGTAGCTCTCGTCGAACAGCCACTCGGGAACGCCGGCGGCCTCGCGTGCGTATTCCTTCAGCAACTTGCCCGGCACCAATTGCCGGGGCTTGCCGCCCGCCAGGAAATACACCGCCCAGGCAGCGTCGGCGGCGCTGGCGCGGCGCAGGTAATCCAGCATGGCGGCCCGTTTGCCCAGGCTGGACGTGGTCGATTCGAGCGCGACATACAGGTCGACGAAGGCTTTCATGCGTCGTCCGCTGCAAGAAGGGTTTCGCCGCTGTCCACGTCTTCCTCGTCGCCGTATTCCGTGGCGAATGCCTGCGCCTGCAATCCGCGTTCATTCAGCCAGCGCACCATGGCATGGACGCTGCCATGGGTCACGAAGACCCTTTCGGCGCCGGAGGCCGCGATCGCCCGCTGCAGGCCGGGCCAATCGGCATGGTCGGACAGGACGAATCCCCTGTCGACGCCGCGCCGGCGCCGGTTGCCCCGCACCCGCATCCAGCCGCTGGCGAAACCGTCCGAATAATTCCCGAAGCGCCGCAACCAGGGCGAGCCCTGCGCCGACGGCGGCGCCAATACGAGCGCACGGCGGAGCACGGACTTGTCGCCGATCTCCGCCATTCGCATCGCGGCGGGCAGCTCGACGCCGCCGCGGCGATAGGCGTCATTGAGGGCGGCGACCGCGCCATGCGCGACGATGGGCCCGATGGACGGATCCACGCTTGCCAGGATGCGCTGCGCCTTGCCGAAGGCATAGCAGAACAGCACCGAGGCGCGGTCCTCCCGCCGGTTTCGCTCCCACCAGGCATTCACATCGGCGAACAGCGTCTCGTTGGCCTGCCATCGGTAGATCGGCAGGCCGAAGGTCGATTCGGTAATGAAAGTGTGGCAGCGCACGGGCTCGAACGGCGCGCAAGTGGGGTCGGCCTCGAGCTTGTAGTCGCCGGAAGCGACCCAGACCTCTCCCCGGTACTCGACGCGGACCTGGGCGGACCCCAGCACGTGGCCGGCCGGGTGCAGCGAGACCCGGACGCCGTCCAGCACCACCTCCTGGCCATAGTCGAGCGGTTGCAGGCGGATGTCGCCCAGCCGGGCCCGAAGCACCGGTTCGCCGGCGGCGGCAGCCAGGTATGCGCCGTGCCCGGCCCGCGCATGATCCGCATGGGCATGCGTGATCACCGCGCGATCGACGGTTCGCCAGGGATCGATATGGAAACGCCCCGGCGGGCAGTACAGCCCCTCTCGGGTGGCGACGATAAGGTCCATCCGCGGGTTCCGGAACCAGATACCTGGAAGATATGAGCGCGCGGCGCCAAAAGACAAGGAGGGCTTGGCAAGAGGACGAGTCGGTTGGTGAGCAGATGTGAACGAAGGCCCGCGCCCCTTGCTCAGGGAGCGTCTGAGCAAATGCGAAATTCTTGGTTGGGATTCCGGCCGCCGGGCATTATGTTGTCGCCTTCCGTACCGAAAACCTCGCCATGTACACAGTCCTGACCATTACCGGCAGCCCTTCGGCGGCGTCCCGGTCTACCCTGCTCGCGCACACGCTGGAGAAACAATTGGAGCAGGCGGGATACACCGTCCGCTCGCTGCGCGTGCGAGACCTGCCCGCCCAGGCGCTGCTGACGGCCAATACGCAGGATCCCGCCGTCGCGGCCGCCGCGCGCTCGCTGGCCTCGGCCGATGCCGTGGTCGTCGCCACCCCCATCTACAAGGCGGCCTACAGCGGCATCCTCAAGGCGTTCCTCGACGTCCTTCCGCAGACGGCGCTGCAAGGCAAGGTCGTCCTGCCGCTGGCAACGGGAGGTTCGCCGGCCCATCTGCTGGCGGTCGACTATGCGCTCAAGCCCGTGCTTGCGGCGCTGGGAGCAAGACACATACTGAGCACGGTCTATGCGACCGACGCCCAGATAGGCGGCGATTCGGTAACCGGGTATGTATTGTCGGCCGACATCTTCGACCGGCTGCAGGCTGGCGTCCGTGAACTGGAATCCAGCCTGTCCTGGACCCGGCGGCGGCAGGAAGCCGCCGCCGGGGAAGTGCGCGAACGGCTCTATGCGTGAAGGGGGAGCCGGCTCGGCCGCTCCGCCGCAGGACATGGGTCAATCACCGACGATCTTGCGTTCGCGGATGATGGCGCCGAAGCGCTTGGCGTCGTCCTCGGCACGGGCATGGAACTGCTCAGGCGTCATCGGCGCCGGGTCGCCGCCCATGGACACCAGACGCTCGCGGAACGCCGGCGTACTGATGATCTTGTTGATCTCCGTATTCAGCCGGGTGACGATTTCCTTGGGCGTGCCGGCCGGTGCATAGAAGCCGAATACGGTATCGGCATCGAAACCCTTCAGCCCCGCTTCGTCGAGCGTCGGCACGTTGGGGAACAGCGGCGAACGCGTCAGGCTGCCCACGGCCAGCATGTTGAGCTTGCCCGACTGCACGTGCTGCATCGCGATGCCGGGGTCGAACGAGAAGTCGATCTGGCCCGCCAGGAGGTCGACCAGAGCGGGCGCGGCCCCGCGATAGGGAACGTGCACGGCGCTCACGCCCGCCTGGCTCTGGAACATCTCGGCCGCCAGGTGCGGCGAGCTGCCGTTGCCGGGGGTACCGTAGGTCAGCTTGCCGGGATTGGCCTTCAGGTAGGCAATGAAGGACTTGATGTCGGAGGGCAGCTTGCCCGGCTTGGTCACCAGGAACACCTTGACCTTGGCGGCCGCGGCGACCGGATCCAGGTCCTTGATGGGGTCGAACGACATCTTGGGATAGATGAAGGGATTGACCGACACCATGCCGCCGGAGCTCATCAGCAGCGTATAGCCGTCGGGCGCGGCACGGGCCACGGCCTCGCCGCCGATGTTGCCGCCCGCCCCGCCTTTGTTCTCCACCACCACGGGCTGGCCCAGCGCTTCCTGCAACGGCCCGGTGATGGCGCGGGCGATCTGGTCCGCCGCGCCGCCCGGCGGGAAATTGACCACTACCTTCACCGGCTTGGTGGGCCACGACTGGGCCGCGGCGCCGAACGCCATGGCGCATCCCAGCGCGAGCACGCCCAGTTTGGCCGCGAAGGCCCGCTTGCCTGCTTGACGGTTCATGTTTGTCTCCTGTCTTGTCATGAACGAACACGGACCCCCTTCGTCCGTGCCGGCCGCCGCGGCGGCCGGCGCACCGGGGGGTCAGAACGGATAGTGCCGAGGCGTGGTCTGCACGGTGATCCAGCGCAGCTCGGTGAACTCGTGGATGCCGGCGTTGCCGCCGAAACGGCCGATGCCGCTGGCCTTGACGCCGCCGAACGGCATCTGCGCCTCGTCATGGACCGTGGGACCGTTGATGTGGCAGATGCCGGACTCGATGCGCTTGGCCACTTGCATCGCGCGCGCGATGTCGCGTCCGAACACCGCGGAGGACAGCCCGTATTCGGTATCGTTGGCGCTCTCGATGGCGGCGTCGACGCCGCTGACCCGCACGACGGCCTTGACCGGGCCGAAGGACTCCTCGCTGTAGATCTTCATCTCGGGCGTGACGCGATCGATGAGCGTGGCGGGCATCAGCGTGTTCTCGGCCTTGCCGCCGCACACCAGCACGGCGCCCTTGGCGAGCGCGTCGTCGATCATGGCGTTGCAGCGCTCGACCGTGCTCATGTCGACGACCGAGCCGAGCACCGCCGGGCCCTTGCGCGGATCCTGCAGCGGCAGCGACTTGGCCTTGGCCGCGAACTTGGCCACGAACTCGTCGGCGACCTTCTCGTCGACGATGATGCGTTCGGTGGACATGCAGATCTGGCCGGAATTGGCGAATGCGCCGAAGGCCGCGGCATTGACGGCGGCGTCCAGGTCGGCGTCGTCCAGGATGACCAGCGGCGCCTTGCCGCCGAGCTCCAGGACCACGGGCTTGAGATACTTGGCGCACGTCTGGGCGATGATCTTGCCCACCCGGGTCGAGCCGGTGAAGTTCACGCGCCGCACCGCGGGATGCGCGACGGCGGCCTCGACCACCGGGCCCGCGTCGGCCGGCGCATTGGTGATGAAGTTGACCACGCCCGGCGGAAAACCGGCCTCGTTGAGCGCCTCGACGATCAGGCCGTGCGTGGCGGGGCAGAGCTCCGAGCCCTTGAACACTACCGTATTGCCACATGCCAGCGGCACGGCAAGCGAGCGCACGCCCAGGATGACGGGCGCGTTCCAGGGCGCGATCCCCAGCACTACGCCGGCGCCCTGGCGCACCGCCATGGCCAGGCTGCCCGGCACGTCGGACGGGATGACTTCGCCGCTGATCTGCGTGGTCAGCGCCGCGGCTTCCTGCAGCATGCCGGCGGCCAGGTGCACGTTGAAGCCGGCCCACATGGCCGATGCGCCGGTCTCGGCCGCCATCGCCTCGACAAACGCATCGTTCTTGGCCTCCAGGGCCTGCGCGGCCTTGAGCAGCAGCGCGCGGCGCTCGCCGGGGCCGGTATCGCGCCAGCTTTCGAAAGCGCGCGCCGCCGCATCGACGGCCTTGACCATGTCTTCGGGCGAAGCGGCCGGCGCCTTGGTAGCAACCGAGCCGTCCAGCGGGTTGCGACGCTCGAAGGTCGCGTCCCGGGAGGCCGCCGCAGATTTGCCGTCGATCAGCATGGCTATTGTTTTCATATCAGTCTCCTGCTCTGGGTAGGGATAGGCGAAGCGGAATCAGGCGATTTCCACGTCCACCAGGATGGGAACCGGCGATGCCAGCGCTTGGCGCAGCACATCCGGCAGCTTGGCGGGATCCGACACCCGTACGCCCTCGCAGGCGAGACCGCGCGCCAGCGACACGAAATCGAGATCCGGCAGGTCGGTGCCGGCGAGCGGGTCTTCGGGCTTGAAGCCGAACGTGGGCGCGAATTCCGTCAATGCAGCATAGCGCCGGTTGTTCAGGATGACGAAAGTAATGGGCAGCTTGAGCTGGGCAGCGGTCCAGAGCGCCTGGATGGAGTACATGCTGGAGCCGTCGCCGATCAGCCCGATCACCTTGCTCTGCGGCTTGGCGAGCGCCACGCCCACGGCCGCGGGCATGCTGTAGCCCAATCCGCCGCTGCACATGGTGTAGAAGGTCTCGCTCTGCAGCATGGGCAAGTACTTGTGCATGACCGGGCGGGCGCTGGGCGATTCCTCCACCACGATAGAGGCCGGATCGCGCACCTCGGCCAGCGTCTGCAGCACATACGCCACGGACATGGGCGAGGAGGGCTCGGCGCGCGGCAGCGGCGCGCGCGGCGCCGGCAGTTCCCGCACCGGAGCCGCGGTACGTTGGAGCAATTCCCGCACGCCCAGGCTGATGCTGCCCACCGCCGCCGTGCCCACGGGCGCCCAGGCGGCGACGTTGGGGTCGTCGGTCAGCTGCAGCAGCGTCGCGCCAGGGGGCACGTGGGGGCCGAAGCCTTCGACGTGATAGGTGAAGGCCGGCGCGCCGATCACGAAGACGCAGTCGTAGCCGCCCAGCAGCGAGACGATCTTCTCGCGGATGGCCGGCAGGAATCCCATGAATTGCCGGTGGTCTTCGGGGAACCCGCAGCGGCCCGACATGGGGGCCACCCATACGCCGGCCTTGTGGCGCTCGGCCAGTTCGACCACGTCGTCCCAGGCGCCGTCGCGGTCGACCGCCGCGCCGATCACGAATGCCGGACGGCGGGCCTTGTCCAGGGCCTGGGCGATCTCGGCCATGACGTCCGGGTCGGGCCGCAACAGCTTGCCGACGCGGCGCGCGGCGACGGGCTCGCACTGGCGCGACCAGTCGTCGGCCGGCACCGAGATCAGCACCGGACCGCAGGGCGGCTGCATGGCGATGTAGTAGCCGCGCGCGATGGCCAGCGGCACGTCTTCGGCGCGGGCCGGCTCGCAACTCCACTTGACGTAGGGCTTGGGCAGCTCGGTGGCCTGGGCCGAGTACAGGAAGGGATCGAACGGAAGGATGGAGCGGGCCTGCTGGCCCGCCGTGATGACCAGCGGCGTACGGTTCTTGTATGCCGTGAAGATGTTGCCCATGGCGTTGCCGACGCCGGCCGCCGAGTGCAGGTTGATGAACGAGGCGTTGCGGCGGGCCTGGGCGTAGCCGTCCGCCATGCCCACGACCACGCCCTCGTGCAGCCCCAGCACGTAGCGGAAATCGCTGGGGAAATCGAGGAACAGCGGCAGCTCGGTCGATCCCGGGTTGCCGAAGATGGTGGTCATGTCGAAAGCGCGCAGCAGGTCGAGCACCGCTTCGCGGACAGTCGTGGTGGTTCCGGGATGGGCGCCGGCCTTGACCGGGCTGGATGGCGTCATGAATCGTCTCCGGGGTTGGTATTCCGGGCATGGCCCGGCGAATCACGCAAGTATGGCAAGCTCACCCCTTGCCTGAACATTGCTTTTTAGCGAAAAAGTCATTACCTTTTGGCATGACCTTCGACATACGGCAGCTCAATGCTTTTCTCGCCGTCGTCCAGCATGGATCGCTGGGGCGCGCGGCGCAGACGCTCAACGTCACCCAGCCGGCCCTGAGCCGCACGATACGGCGCCTGGAGGACCAGATCGGCGCTCCGCTGTTCGAGCGCTATTCCACCGGCATGATGCTGACCAGTTTCGGCCAGGCGCTGCTGCCGCATGCCACGCTACTGCAGCGCGAGGCCGAACAGGCGACCGAGGAACTCAACGCGTTGCGGGGACTGGCGCGCGGCACCATCCGGGTGGGCGCCGTGGCCAGCGCCGTCAGCCTCGTGCTGCCCATCGCCATAGGACGGGTGCTGGCGCAATGGCCCAATCTGCAGGTGCACGTCGTCGAAGGCGTCGGCGACCTGCTCACCGACGCCCTGCTCACCCACGATATCGACCTCGCCATCGGGGTGTCCATGCCCGGCACCACCGAAATCAGCGTCGTACCCGACTGCGAATGGCACGACACCAGCCAGATCATCGCCGCGGCCTCGCACCCGCTGCGCAAGCGCGCCCGCCTGAAGCTGGAGGACACGGTGGACCACAAGTGGGTCCTGCCGCCGCGCGGGACGGCTCCATTCGAGGAGCTCACGCGGCTGTTCGCCTCGCGCGGCCTGCCGCTGCCGGACGTCGTCGTGGAAACGCGCTCCATCATTGCCATCAAGAGCATGGTCGCGCATGCGGGCTTCCTGAGCTGGATGCCGCAGCCCATGTACGAGGCCGAGCGCGCGGCCGGCATGGCCGATACGCTGCACATTCCCGGCGTCGGCCTGCAGCGCAGGCTGATGGTATTCCGCCGCAGCAAGGGGATTCTTCCCCAACCCGCGGTCAAGCTGCTGGACGAGCTTCGCTTGATCGCCGGGAAAGGGCCGCTATAGCTTCCTTACGTGCCATGGCCCTCGGCTTGCAGGGCGGCATCGACGGCTTCGATCCAGTGCAGGACCGGCGTATCGGTGCCGCCCTGCAAGTGGGCGAGGCAGCCGATATTGGCGGACAGAATCACGTCCGGTTCGGTTTTACGGATCGCCTCGAGCTTGCGGTCGCGCAGTTCGCCGGCGATCTCGGGTTGCAGCACCGAGTATGTGCCGGCGGAACCGCAGCACAGGTGGCTGTCGGCGAAAGGCTGGAGCGCAAAGCCCAGCTTCGCCAGCAGGTTTTCGGTAAGCGGCCGCAGGCCCTGCCAATGCTGCAAGGTGCACGGGGGATGAAAGGCAGGACGCGCGGGAAGGCGGCCGGCCAGCCTGGGCGCCAGCTCGCCGGCATGCGGCGCGAGGATTTCCGCCACGTCGCGCACCAGCGCGGACACGCGCTCCGCCTTGGCGGCGTAGGCCGGATCGTCCTGCAAATGGTGGCCATATTCGCGTACGGTGGCGCCGCAGCCCGAGGCGTTCATCACGATGGCTTCGACACGGCCGGCCGCTATGTCGGGCCACCACGCGTCGATGTTGGCGCGCATTTGCGCCAGCGCCGCCGCCTGCTGGTTCAAATGGAAGCGCGCCGCGCCGCAGCAGCCCGAACGGGGCGCGACACGGGCCGAAATGCCGACCGCATCGAGCACGCGCAGCGTGGCGGCATCGATGGCCGGCATCATGGACGGCTGCACGCAGCCTGACAGCATGAAGACCTCGCGGGCGTGCGTGCGGCGCGGCAGGGCGCCGGGTGCCCGGCGCGGCGGCACCTTGGCGGCCATGGCGGCGGGTAGCATAGGACGCAGCGCCTGGCCCGCGCGCATCGCGGCCCCGAACAGCGGCGACGCCAGCGCCCTGCCGAGGACGGCGCGCTTGACCTGGTCTCCGGGTTCGCGCTCGACGCGAGTCTCGACCAGGCGGCGGCCGATGTCGATCAACTGGCCGTACTGCACGCCCGACGGGCACGTGGTCTCGCAATTGCGGCAGGTCAGGCAACGGTCCAGATGCAGCTGCGTGCTGGCCGTCACTTCGTTGCCTTCGAGCATCTGCTTGATCAGGTAGATGCGGCCGCGCGGGCTGTCGAGCTCGTCGCCCAGCACCTGATAGGTCGGACAGGTGGCGGTGCAGAAACCGCAATGCACGCACTTGCGCAGGATGGCCTCGGCACGCTTGCCGTCGGGCGTATCCTTCATTGATTCCATAAGCCGGGTTTGCATGAGGCGTTGCTCGCGTCTGGGACCTAGAGGTCGGGGTACATGCGGCCGGGATTGAACACGCCGTCCGGATCGAATTCGTTCTTCAGGCGCCGGTGGATGGTCGCGACGGCGGGCGGCAGCGGATGGAAGACGCCCGAAGCGCGGGCCTCTTCGGTGGACGAGGCGCGAAACAGGGTGGCGTGCCCGCCGGCCCGCACCGCGGCCTTGCGCACGGCGTCCACCGCCAGCGGGCCGCCCAGCCAGCGTTGCGCGCCGCCCCATTCGATCAGCGTCGAGCCCAGCCCAAGCGCCGGCGCGATGGAGGGAACGGACAGGCGCCACAGCGGCCGCCGCGTCAGAAAGGGATGGGTATGATCGCGCAGGGCCCGCCACCATGCCGTCGCCACCGCGTCCGGCAATGGCTCGCCGCCGAGCCTTTTCGCCGCGGCGGCGACTGCCACGCCGGCGCCGGAAAGCCGCACCGTCAGGCGGCCCTTTCCGTCCGCATCGGTATCCCATGCGCTCGCGCTGATCGGCAGTGCCTGCCCGCCCCAGGCGTTCATCTGCCGCAGGGCGCCCTCCTCGTCCATCGCGAACCGCAGCGTGGTCTCGGCAGCCGGCCTGGGCAACACTTTCAAGGACGCCTCCAGTATCACACCCAGCGTGCCGAGCGAACCGGTTACCAGGCGCGTGACATCGTAGCCCGCCACATTCTTCATGACCTCGCCACCGAACCGCAACACCCGGCCCTGGGCATCGAGCAGCCGGACCCCGAGCACGAAATCGCGGACCGACCCCGCGCTGGCGCGGCGCGGGCCCGCCAGCGCCGCCGCCACGCAGCCGCCCAGCGTGGCGCAGCCGCCGAAATGCGGCGGTTCGAACGCCAGCATCTGGCCCTGGCTGGCCAGCATGGCCTCGATCTGCGTCAACGGCGTGCCGGCACGGGCGGTCACCACCAGTTCGGAGGGCTGGTAGTCGACTACGCCGGCGTAGGGCGACATGTCCAGCACCGCCTCATGCTCGACCGGCAAGCCGTAGAACGACTTGCTTCCTCCGCCACGGATATACAGCCCCTTGCCGGCCGCATTGGCCAGCAGCACGCGAGCGCGAAGATCGGACAACAGCACGTCCATGAATGGAATCGTCTCCGGAACGGGCGCGTGCCCCCGCGGGGCGGCACCCTGGCTTTCAAAAACGGGGGATCTCGGGAAAGCGGACGGCGCCGCGATGGACGTGCCGCTGGCCATACTCGTTGCACCGGGCCAAGGTCGGAATGGCCTTGCCGGGATTGAGCAGGCCCGCGGCGTCGAACGCATGCTTGACGCCGAAGAAGACGTCCAGTTCCTCGCGCGCGAACTGGACGCACATCTGGTCGATCTTCTCGGTGCCCACGCCGTGCTCGCCGGTGATCGTGCCGCCCACCTCGACGCAAAGCTCGAGGATCTCCGCGCCGAAACGCTCGGCCCGCTCCACCTCGTCCAGGTCGTTGGCATCGAACAGGATGAGCGGGTGCAGGTTGCCGTCCCCGGCATGGAAGACATTGGCGCAGCGCAGGCCGTACTTGTGCTCCATCTCGGTGATCGCCGCCAGGACACGGCCCAGGCAGCGCCGCGGGATGGTGCCGTCCATGCAATAGTAGTCGGGGGAAATCCGCCCCGCCGCCGGAAAGGCGTTCTTGCGCCCGGCCCAGAACAACAGCCGCTCGGCCTCGGAGCACGACACCTGCAGCCGCGTGGCGCCGCATCGGGCGAACAACGCCTCGATGCGCGCGAT
Organism: Pigmentiphaga sp. NML080357; assembly: GCF_002188465.1. GTDB lineage: Bacteria > Pseudomonadota > Gammaproteobacteria > Burkholderiales > Burkholderiaceae_B > Pigmentiphaga. The sequence goes on from NZ_NINW01000041.1 coordinate 152,580, forward strand.
CTCGTCGGCCACCTCCTCTTCCGTTCCGTCGGATTCGCACAGGAGAATGGCGGCAGCCTCGAGGTCGTAGCCCGCGCAGACGAATGGCTCGACCATGTGGACGGCGCGCTGGTCCATCATTTCGAGGCCGGCCGGGATGATGCCCTCGGCGATGACGCCCGCCACGGCCTCGCCGGCCGCTTCGATCGACGCGAAACTGGCCATCACGACGCGCGCCACCGCGGGCTTGGGAATGAGCTTGACGGTGACTTCGGTCACGATGCCCAGCATGCCTTCGGACCCGATGATGAGCGAGAGCAGGTCCAGTCCCGGCGCATCGAGCCCGGCGGCGCCCAGCTCGAGCACTTCCCCGTCCACGGTCACCACCCGCGCGGCCATGACGTTGTGCACCGTGAGCCCGTACTTCAGGCAATGCACCCCACCCGAGTTCTCCGCCACGTTGCCGCCTATGGTGCAGGCGATCTGGCTGGAAGGATCGGGCGCATAGTAGAGCCCGTAAGGCGCGGCGGCCTCGGAAATGGCGAGGTTGCGCACTCCCGGCTGCACGACCGCCTGGCGCGCCTGCGGATCGATCCTCACGATGCGATTGAACTTCGCCATGCCCAGCAGCACCCCTTCGGCATGCGGCATGGCTCCTCCTGACAGGCCCGTCCCCGCGCCGCGCGCAACCACCGGCACGCCCAGCCGCTTGCACAACCGCAAGACATCCCGGACCTGCTCCTCGGTCTCCGGCAAAACCACCACCATGGGCAGTTGGCGATACAGCGACAGTCCGTCGCACTCGTACGGACGCGTGTCTTCTTCCCGGAAAAGCACGCAGTGATGGGGAAGCACATCGCGCAACGCCTGCACCACCTCGACCTGGCGCTCGGCTGCGATCGGGTCCAGCCCGATTTCTGTTGGGGCGTTCATGCACCGTCTCCAGTAATCCATGAAGATAGCGTGCACCCACAGCGGCCAACAGCGTAGAAACCCCTATGAAGGGATGCCCACCCCCTCGCGCTTCGCGCTCCCCCTCCAAGGGGCGGCGCTGGCGGACCGGCAAAGCCGGATCCGCGGCGCCCTGGGGTACTCCAGGCTGGCGGGGAGTGGCGATTCTGCCCTCCGTCTTCGCGTAACCGCGGAGCACTTGTGCCTGCCTTCTACGCTGGCAGCCAGCAAAGCACGGACGTCCCACCCCAAGAAAGCGGTACTAGACCCAGGATGCGGTGGATCCGGCTCCGCCGGTCCACCCGCATCGCCCTCTTGAGGGGGGCGCGCGTCAGCGCGGAGGGGGGGGTAATACCTTCCCGGGGTTGAGAATATTCAGCGGATCGAAAGCCTGCTTGATCTGGCGCATCAGCGCGAGCGCGTCTTCGCCGTGCTCTTCGCCCATGAACTGCATCTTGTGCAGGCCCACGCCGTGCTCGCCCGTGCAGGTGCCGTCCATGTCGAGCGCGCGCCGGACCATGCGTCGGTTGATGGCCTCGGCTTCGGCCCATTCGGCTTCGCTGTCGGGATCGAGCAGCATCTGCACGTGGAAGTTGCCGTCCCCCACGTGCCCGACCACGCAAGTGGGAAAGCTGGCGCGGGCCAGGTCTTCGTTGGTTTCGCGGATGCAATCGGCCAGGCGGGAGATGGGCACGCATACGTCGGTGCTGGAGGCGCGCGCGCCGGGGCGCAGCTGCAGCGTGGCGAAATATGCATTGTGGCGCGCCGCCCAGAGCCGATTGCGGTCTTCCGGGTGCACGGCCCATTCGAAATCCATGCCGCCATGCTCGCGCGTGATTTCCTGGACCAGCGTGGCCTGCTCCTCGACCCCGACCGGGCTGCCGTGGAATTCGAACAGCAGCAAGGGGGTCTCGCGCAGGGTCAGCTTGCTGTAGAGGTTGAGCGCACGCACGGTGGCCGTGTCCAGCAGTTCCACCCGGGCCACGGGGATGCCCATCTGTATGGTCTGGATCACTGCGGCGACGGCCGCGTCCACGCTGGGAAAATTGCAGACGGCCGCGGACACCGCCTCGGGCTGGGGATACAGGCGCACGGTGACTTCGGTGATGATCCCCAGCGTCCCCTCGCTGCCGATGAAAAGGCGGGTCAGGTCGTAGCCCGCCGAAGACTTCTTCGCCCGGCGCGCAGTGCGGATGACCTTACCCTGCGCGGTGACTACCGTCAGCGACAGGATGTTGTCGCGCATCGTGCCGTAGCGCACCGCGTTGGTGCCGGAGGCCCGTGTGGCCGCCATGCCGCCGAACGACGCGTCGGCGCCCGGATCGATGGGGAAGAACAATCCGGTATCGCGGATTTCGTTATTGAGTTGCTTGCGGGTGACGCCCGCTTGTACCGTGACGGTGAGGTCGTCGGGCCTGACCGACAGCACGCGGTTCATGCGCGATACGTCGAGCGTGATGCCGCCCTCGACCGCCAGCAGGTGTCCCTCGAGCGAAGACCCGGAACCATAGGCGATCAGCGGGACGCCATGCGCCGCGCAGGCATTGACGGCGGCCACGACGTCCTCGGTGCTTTCGGCGAAGACGACCGCGTCGGGCGGCACCGCCGGGTAGGGGGACTCGTCCCGGCCATGGTGCTCCCTGACCGCCTGGCCGAGCGACAGGCGGTCGCCGAAATGGACGGCAAGCGCGTCGAGACAGGCCTGGGGCACGGCGCGACGCAAGGAAGGCGGCAAAGCGGGGGCGTTCATGGCAATCCGGCAAATGAATGAATGATGGGATTTTACGCCCGCCCGACGGACCGGCCGCTGACTACAATGCCGACACGGCATGCAGCCGCGGGTGCGCGCCGGCAATACGGGAGCAATCATGGGGAATCGACTCAGTGTCATCGCCACGCGCACGGGCGACGACGGCACCACGGGGCTGGCCGATGGCGAGCGCCTCGCCAAGGACGCGCCGCGCATCGTCGCCATCGGCGACGTGGACGAGCTCAACAGCGCGCTCGGCCTGCTGGCGACAGAAGCCTTGCCTCCGGAAATGGCCGGTGACCTGCTGGACGTCCAGCACGACCTGTTCGACCTGGGCGGCGAGCTCAGCATGCCGGGGCAAACCCTGTTGCAGCCGGCACGGGTCGCGCACCTGGACCGACTGCTGGCCGACTACAACGCGCGGCTCGCGCCGCTGCGCGAGTTCGTCCTGCCCGGCGGCAGCCGGGCCGCAGCACTGGCCCACATGGCGCGAACCGTCTGCCGCCGCGCCGAGCGCAGCGTCGTCGCACTGGCCCGGACCGGAATCGTCCAGCCGCCGGTGCGCCAATACCTGAACCGGCTGTCGGACCTGTTGTTCGTGCTTGCCCGGGTCATCAACCAGGATGCCGGCGTGCCCGAGGTCCTGTGGCGTTCGGAGAGGACGCGGGGCAAGTAGGCCATGCCCCGGGGCGCGGCCGCCGGCCTGTCCCGCTATCCGGGCAAAGTCCTACTTCCCGCTGCTCGTCGCCACCAGGCGCCGGGCCTGCACCGCCTGCGCCAGGCGCTCGAGCACGCGCACCGAGGTGTCCCAGTCGATGCAGCCGTCGGTGATGCTCTGGCCGTACACCAGCGGCTTGCCGGGGACGAGATCCTGCCGGCCGGCGACCAGGTGGCTTTCCACCATCACGCCGATGATGCGGTTGTCGCCCGATTCGATCTGGCCCGCGACATCGTCGATCACCTGCGGCTGGTTCTCCGGCTTCTTGCTGCTGTTGGCGTGGCTGGCATCGATCATCACCCGCTGCGCCAGCCCGGCCTTGGCCATGTCCTGGGCGGCGGCCTCCACGCTGGCGGCGTCGTAGTTCGGAGCCTTGCCGCCGCGAAGGATGACGTGGCAATCCTCGTTGCCGTTGGTCGAAACGATGGCCGACACGCCGCCCTTGGTCACGGACAGGAAATGGTGCGGCTGCGAGGCCGCCTTGATGGCGTCGACCGCGATGCGGATGTTGCCGTCGGTGCCGTTCTTGAAACCCACCGGACACGACAGGCCGGACGCCAGTTCGCGATGGACCTGGCTTTCGGTGGTGCGGGCGCCGATGGCTCCCCAGGAGACGAGGTCGGCGATGTACTGGGGTGTGATCATGTCCAGATATTCACACCCCGCAGGCAGCCCGCGGGCGTTGATCTCCAGCAGCAACTGGCGCGCGGTGCGCAGGCCCTTGTTGATGTTGAAGCTGCCGTCCAGGTCGGGATCGTTGATCAGCCCTTTCCAGCCCACCGTGGTGCGGGGCTTTTCGAAGTACACCCGCATGATGATTTCCAGCTCGCCGGCGAAGCGGTCGCGCTCGGCCTTCAGGCGGGAGGCGTATTCCAGCGCGGCCTCGGTGTCGTGAATGGAACACGGCCCGATCACCACCGCCAGCCGGTCGTCCATGCCGTGCAGGATGCGGTGCAAGGCTTCCCGGGCGTTGTAGACCGTGTCGGAAACGTCGGTGGTGCAGGGAAACTCGCGCATCAGGTGCGAAGGCGGAGCCAGCTCCTTGATTTCTCGAATGCGCAAGTCGTCGGTGTTGTGGGACACGATCCTCTCCTGGATTTCAGTGATGTCTGTTCGGCATGTTTGTCGATGGTTCGCCCCTTGCTGCATCGTCCAGGCACAAAAAAAGCCGCCAGGACGCTGGCGGCTTTTTTGGGGCAGGAATCCGTTAGATACGACGCTTCCTTTCCTCCGCCAGCGGCTTCGGAAAACCAAAAAAGTAAAAGTAGTAGGAAGCGTAGTTCATGAAATATATCGTAGCAGGGGTCGGCCGCTTGGGCAAGTGGCAGGCACCTTTCTTGCGGACGCCCCCCGCGCGACGCGGCAGCCCCCCCGAGGCGCCGCCCCCGCGAGGAGCCCCCATGGCCACGCATGTTTCTTCCTGGGCGCCGCCCCGCCGGCGGCGCTCCCGGCTCGTGTTCTATGCCCTGGCGGCCGCCGTCCTGTGGTTCGGCTGGCCCATCGTCCGGCCGGCGCTGGAGATCCCGCTTTACGGCCTGCGGCTGGCCGCGATGCCGGCGCCGGAGCGCCTGCCCGTGCCCGTCCAGGGCATCCGGCCGCGGGACCTGCGCGATACCTGGAACGCCCCGCGCGCCGACGGCCGGCGCCACGAAGGCATCGACATCTTCGCCCGCCGCCATACCGCCGTGCTGTCCGCGACCGAAGGCATCGTGACGCGGGTCGGCCAGAATTCGCTCGGCGGCAACACCGTATGGGTAATGGGCCCGGGCCGGCAAATGCACTACTACGCGCACCTGGAGCGCTATGCCGACGTGCGGCCGGGCCAGCGCATCCAGGCGGGGATGCCGCTGGGCTACGTGGGCAACAGCGGCAACGCCCGCGGCACGCCCCCGCACCTGCACTACGGCATCTATGCGCCAGGGGGCGCCATCAATCCCTATCCGCTCCTGGCTGGCCGTTGACGCCCGGTCTCGGGCGCCGCAGCCAGAGATAGACGCCGCTTCCCAGCACCACGATGGTCGCCAGGGTGAACGCCGCCCAGGCCAGCTTGAGCCCCAGCCCCGCAAAATCCCCGTAGTGCAAGGGGCCCGATATGCGCAGCGCGGCCACGTAGGCCGGCATGTCCCGCTTGGCCGCGAACGCGCCCGTTTCGGCGTCCACCAGCACGGGCGTGATCAGCCGGGAGACGAACATGCCCTCGCCGCGCATGAAAACGGCATAGTGGCGCGGCCCCGCGAGCGGCGTTCCGGGAAAGGCGACGAAGGCCAGCTCCTTGCCCGGCGCCTCGGCCCGGGCGAGCGCCACGGCCTGGTCCACCGAAGCCAGGACGCGGGCCGGCCCCTGGCCGCTCCAGGGCTGCGTCATCGCGGCCAGTTCCGTCGCCTGCCACAGGCCGTAGACAGGCTTGGACAAGGCCAGCAGCACGCCGGTCAGGCCGACCAGCAGCATCCAGACCAGGGCCAGCATGCCGAGCAGGTTATGCAGGTCCAGCCACTTGATGCGCGCCGAGCGGCCCAGGCGCACCTTGCCGAAAGGAACCTTGGCGAGGATGGGTGCGTAGACGACCACGCCCGACACGATGGACACGGCGAACAGCACGCCCATCGCGGCAAGAATCAGCGAACCGGGCAAGCCCGCGAACATGTCGGTATGCAGCTTGGCCAGCAGCCGCATCAGGTTGCTGCGCAGCGAACCTTCGTGCACCAGCTCGCCCGTGCGCGCGTCGTAGGTGAACAAGGCGCCGCCCGCCGCCGTGCCGGGCGGGCTGACCGACACGAACAGCGCGGGCTCTTCGTCGTCGGCGGTCAGGAAGCGCACCTGGGCGCCGGGACGCCGCGACAGCGCATCGGCCAGGATGCCGTCGAGCGGCGCCCGGGGCGCGGGTTCGGCCATCGCGGGCAGGTCCAGGTCGGCGCCCAGGGCATGGTCGATCTCATGGCCGAAGATGAGCGGCAGCCCCGTCAGGCACAGCATCAACAGGAACAGCGTGCAGATGAGGCTGCTCCACCGGTGCACGCCGTACCACGCGGCCAGCCGGCGCGCCGGCCGGACCGGCGCCGGGGAGGAAAGAACCCTCATTGGCCGGGCCTCACCAGCGATAGGTGGCGGTGGCGAGCACCGTGCGCCGGTAGCCGTAGTAGCACGTCGTCGCGCTGCCGCAGGAGCCGATGTACGACTTGTCGAACAGGTTGCTGGCGTTCAGGCTGAAGCGCCAGTGCCTGTCGAGCTGGTAATGCAGGGCCGCATCGAACAAGGCCACGGCCCCGACCTTGAAGGTATTGCCGGCGTCGCCCCAGGTCGACCCCATGTAGCGCACGCCCGCGCCGAACCCCAGCCCCTGCAGCGGTCCGCCGCGCAAGGTGTAGTCCGCCCACAGGGATGCCATGTGGCGCGGGCGGTTGGTCGGCGTCTTGTGCAGATCGGCCGCGTTGCTGCGGGTGACCTCCATGTCCATGTAGGTATAGGCGCCCAGCAGCTTGAGCCCGTTGTCGAACTCGAACGCGCCTTCGAGCTCCAGCCCCCGCGAGCGGATTTCGCCGGTCTGCACGCGCGCGCTGGGGCCGTGCGAAAGATCCGGATCCGCCGTCAGGACATTCTGCTGCCGCAAATCGTAGACCGATGCGATCACGTAGCTTTCCGAGCCTGCCGGCTGGTACTTGACCCCGATCTCGGTCTGCTTGCCGGTGGTGGGCTTGAACGGCGTGCCCGCGTAGTCGGTGCCGGCCTGCGGCTGGAACGAGGTGGAATGGCTCACATACGGAGCCAGGCCGCTGGGGCTGCGATAGACCATGCCCAGGCGATAGGTGAAGTCGCTCTGGTCCACGGGCGTATTGGTGCCCGTGGCGGCGCCGGTCGCGGCCACGACCCGCTCGGACAGCGTGTCGGAACGTGCCCAGTCCTTGCGGGCGCTCGCCACCAGTATCCAGCGCTCGCCGAACTTCATCTGGTCCTGCGCATAGATGCCGAGCTGGCGCTGGTTCTGGTCCGCGCGGGTGAACGAAGGAATGGGATTGATGCTCTGCCCGTATTCGGGCGAGAACGGATCGAGCAGCCCCAGCCCGGCGCCGACCGTGCCGTAGCCCTGGGATTCCTTGAATTTCGCCCGCTGGTAGTCCAGCCCGACCAAGGCCGTATGCCTGACCGGCCCGGTGCCGAAGTCGGCCTGCAGCTGGTTGTCGAGCACCACACTGTCGAGCTTGCCTTCGTCCCGCAGAGAGGCCCGGCGCAGATGGGTCTGCGCGGCCGAGGACCAGCCCACGGCGTAGACGCCGGTGTAGTCGAGATCGCTGCGCATGTAGCGGGCGTTCTGCCTGAACACGAGCGCATCGCTGAAACGATGCTCGAACTGGTAGCCCAGCGAGTACTGCTTGCGATCAAAGGTGTTGTAGCCCGGTTCGCCGGAAAAGAACGACGACGGAATGGTGCGGCCGTCCACGGTGGGTATGAGCGTCCCTTCGCGCGGCAGGAAGTTGATCAGGGTTCCCTGCTTGTCGTGCTGGTAGCTGGCCAGCAGCGTGAGGCGGCTGCGCTCGGACAGCTTCAGGTCCAGCGAGGGCGCGAGGAACACCCGGTTGTCGCGCGCGTGATCGGTCTGCGTATCGCTGTCGCGCACCAGGCCGGTCAGGCGGAAGCGGGCCACGCCATTGGCGTCGACGGCGTCCGAGAAATCGAAGCTGCCTTGCAGCCTGCTGTTCGTGCCGGCCTGCAGGTTGATCTCGCGCAGAGGCGTATCGGTCGGCCGCTTGCTGACGAGGTTCAGCAGGCCGCCGGGAGAATTGGCGCCATAGAGCACCGAACTGGGGCCGCGCAGGATTTCCACGCGTTCCAGTCCGTAAGGCTCGATCAGCGGCATGTTGTAGCCGCTGCTGTAGTAGTTCACGTAGAGGCCGTCGAGAAACTGGCGCGCGGCAAAGCCCCGGATCACCGGCTTGTCGTAGCGGACGTCGGCGGCGTTGTCGCCGATGATGCCGGCCGAGTACAGGATGGCCTCGGTGACGCTCTGCACTTCCCGGTCCCGCATCTGCTCGCGCGAGACGACGGAAATGGACTGCGGGGTCTCGATCAGCGGCGTATCGGTCTTGGTCGCCGTCGCGCTGCGCCGCGCGACGTATCCTTCGACCGGCCCGGTCGCGGTCTCGGCGCGGCCCACGACCCGCACGGGTGCCAGCGTGCCGCCGTCCGCAGCCGGCTGCGGCGCCGGGCGCACGGTGTAGCTGCCGAGGTCGGTGCGCACCAGTTCGAGGCCGGTTCCCGCCAGCGCGCGGCGCAGCGCCTCCGGCCCGTCGAAGCGGCCGCGCACCGGCGCGCCGACCTTGCCTTCCAGCAGGGACGACTCCACGGTGACGGCCAGCCCGGCGTCGCGGGCGATGCGGTTGACCGTTGCGGACAACGGCGCGGCCGGCAGGTCGTAGTCCCGCGCCGCATCCGCCGCCTGCGCCCAGCCGCTTGCCCCGGTCAGCGCGCCGCAGGCCAGCAGGGCGGCCAGGAGCCGCTTGGTCCGGTGAGCGCCGGGTGCGTGTCGAACAGGGGAAGACCCGGCGCTGCGCCGGGTTCCGGGAGAATGGTCGGGAGGGATCACAATGCGGCTCCGTACGTCACGGGATAAGGGGTTCTTTTCCCGTTTGCCGGACGAGACCGGAAAAGTGACAGGGCCAGGGAGAAAAAAATTTGTATCAGTTGCCGGACGCGGCGCCGACCTCCAGCCAGAGCCCGGCGTAGTTGCGGATGCGCACCGGCAATCCGCGCGTGAGCATGGCGAGGGAACGGTCGATGTCGTCCAGTGGCACGGTGCCGGTCAACCGCACGCCGGCGGCTTCCGGCTTCAGCGTGATGGGCCCGAAGCGGTAGCGCGCGAGTTCCGCGACCACCTCGGCCAGCGGGCGGTTCTGCACGACCAGCATGCCGTCCCGCCAGGCATCGGCGTCGGGATCGGCGGCGGCGGCATCGCTCACCCCATCCGGACGCATGGAAACCGCCCCGCCCTGCCCGACCCGGCGCGCGAGGGCGCAGGCGGCGGGCGCGGGAGCGCAGTATCCGGGACGCGCCTCCACGGCCGACTCGTATACCGCCAGGCGGGTGGCGTCGTCGTCGCGGCGGACGGTGAAGCGCGTGCCCTGCGGCAGCAGGACGCCGTCGGCGGTACGCACGGCGAAGGGGCGGAGTTCGCCGGGCGGATGGGCCGTCCGGACATGGATTTCGCCCCGCCGCAGGACCAGCAGCCGCTGGCGATCGTCGAAGCGCACATCTACCGCGGTGCGGGTATTGAGATCGAGCACCGTGCCGTCGGGCAGGATCACCTGCTGGCGCTGGCCGACCGCGGTGAGATAGTCCGCGCCCAGGTCAGCCAGCGGCCATTCCCGGTTCACCAGCGCAAGCGCCGCGCCGGCGAGCATCAGCACGCCCAGCAGCGGCCCCAGTTTCTTGAGCCGGCGCGCCGGACGCGGCCGGGCAAGCACGCCTCGCACGGCCGCGCCCCGGGCCGCCTCGAACTGCGCATCCAGTTCGCCCAGTTGCCGCCACGCGCGACGGTGGTCGGGATGCATGGACAGCCAGCGGTTCAGCGCGGCGCCGTCCGCCTGGGTCGCATCGCCCGAGCCCATGCGCAATTGCCACGCGATGGCAGCTTCGAGTACGGGATCGGGCACCGGCATCTGCTCCGCGGGACGGGACACGGCTCGCTCCACGTCAGGCCGCCTCGCCGGCGCCATCGGCCGCGCCGAAACGCAACCGGTAGCAGTGCCTGGCCGCCGTGGCCAGGTACTGGCGCACCCGCGAGACCGAAACGCCGAGCTGGGCGGCGATGTCGGCATGCGGCAGGCCGTCGAGGCGGTTCAGCATCCAGGCGGCGCGGGCCTTGGGCGAAAGGCCGTCGAGCATCCTGTCGATGGCGAGCAGGGTTTCGAGGGCCAGCAGCCGGGTCTCGGGCGACGCCTCCACCGGCTGGGGCGCGGCCGCCAGATCGGCCAGCCAGGCGCGCTCGAGGTCGGCGCGGCGGAAAAAGTCCACCAGCAGGCCGTGGGCGACGGCGGTCAGGTAGGCACGCGGTTCGTTCAGCCGCGGCAGGCCGAGCTGCGTGCGGGTGGCCAGCAACCGCACGAAGGTGTCCTGGGTCAGGTCGGCGGCCGTCTCGGTGCACCCCAACCGGCGCCGCAGCCATTGGTGCAGCCACGATCGATGATCGCTATAGAGGGTTTGCACCACATCGGGGGTGATCGGGGTGGGAGCGGACACGATGGCACCGGCGCGCGCGGAAACAAATGAGAACAACTCTCATTATTATCCCAAGCCCGGATTACCGCAACGCGTCCGGCGCAACAGTTCAGCCGAAAAAGTCCGCCAGCAGCCGGTTGGTCGCCTCCGCCTGCTCGTACTGCACCCAATGCCCGGCATCGGCGACACTCCGCCACGCGCGTTCGGGACGGCCGTCGACCCACATGGGCCCCACTCGCCCGGGATCGGCCGTCACGTCGTGCTCTCCCCACAGGAACAGGATGGGCATGGCGAATCCGTCCAAGATCGCCTTCATCGGACCGCCCAGCGACAAGGCCTTGCTGCGGAAGCGGGTGGCCTCGCATGCCTGCCGGTGCACGGCCATGGCCAGGGCATCGATACGGCGTTCGTCGTGCAGCATGAGCGCGCGCAGATTGTGGCGCAGGTCTTCCAGGAGCGCCTGCTCGCCGCTCGCCAGCCGCCAGTTGACCATGGCGGCCTGCTGCCGCCTGGGCGTGCCATGGCCCGCGGCACCCACCAGCGCGAGCCGCGCGACGTGCCCCCGATGCGCCGCCATGCGGGCGGCGCAGAGCCCCCCGAAAGAAAAGCCCGCCAATCCGATGGGCGTCTGCGCGCCCACGAGCCGGTCCAGCGTGGCGGCCGTGGTGGCGACCAGGTGGCCCAGGTCGGCGGGCGCCGACAAGGTTCCCGACTCGCCGAACGACGGCAGGTCGGGCATCCATAGCGTGTACCGGCTTGCCAGCGCGTCGACGTTGCGGATCCAGTGCCGCCAGCTTCCATGCCCGCCATGCAGCAGCACCAACGGCCGGCCCTGGCCGGCCGAGCGCCAGCGCACGCGCGTGCCGGCATGTTCCACGTCGTGCCGCGTGGTCATGGCCTCCACGGCGGCAATGGTCCGGACGGCGTCGGCCATCTCGTCCGGGCGGAAAATCGGCTGGGTATCGTTCATGGGATCGAAGCTTAACCCGGCGCTCCGCCGGGGGGCTTCGCGCCATCCTCTAAACTAGCGCCTGCACCCATTCTCCCTGAAGCCGCCGCATGTCCGAACCCGTCCGCTTGTCCAAACGCATGTCCGAACTGGGGCTTTGCTCCCGCCGGGAGGCCGACGAATGGATCAGCCGTGGCTGGGTGCGCGTCGACGGCGTGGTGGTCTCGGTGCTGGGCAGCAAGGTGCTGCCGCACCAGAAGATCAGCGTCGAACGCGAGGCCAGCGCCGAACAGGCGAGGCGCGTCACCATCCTCCTCAACAAGCCGGTGGGCTATGTCAGCGGACAGGCCGAGGACGGCTACCAGCCTGCCGTGACCCTGATCAAGGCCAGCACCCGCTGGAGCGGCGACCGCTCACCCACCCGTTTCCAGCCCAGCCAGCTGCGCAGCCTGGTACCCGCGGGCCGGCTGGACATCGATTCGGTCGGCCTCCTGGTCCTGACCCAGGACGGCCGCATCGCCAAGCACCTGATCGGCGAGGACTCCACCGTCGACAAGGAGTACCTGGTGCGCGTGCAGTACACGCGGCCGGGGCGCCTGCCCGACAGCGGCCTGAAACTCCTCAATCACGGCCTGTCGCTGGACGGCAAGCCGCTGCGGCCGGCCAGGGTCCGCTGGCAGAACGAAGACCAGCTGTCGTTCGTGCTGCGCGAGGGCAAAAAGCGGCAGATTCGCCGCATGTGCGAGATGGTCGGCCTGAAGGTGGTGGGACTGAAGCGGATCCGCATCGGCGGCGTCGTGCTGGGCGACCTGCCGCCGGGGCAATGGCGGTACCTGCGGGCGGACGAACGCTTCTGAACGTTCGCCCCCGCGCGCTCAATCGAGCGACGCCCCCGACTCCTTGACCGCCGCCGACCAGATCTTGTTGTCCTGGACCAGCTTCTTGGCGAACTGCTCCGGCGTATTGCACAGCACCGAGACGCCGATGTTGGCCAGCTTGGCCGCGAAGCCCGCGTCCTTGCCCGCCTCGGCCAGCGAAGACGCGATGCGGTCGACCACCTCCTTGGGCGTGCCGGCGGGCGCCGCGATGCCGTTCCACGTCTCGGTGGAGAATCCCGGATACCCTTGCTCGGCCACCGTTTTCACGGAAGGCAGGTCGGCCGAGCGCTGATCGCCCGACACCGCGACCACGTGCAGGCGGTTGCTCTTGACGTATGGCAGGACCTCGGCAACGTTGGCGAAGTACATGGGCACCTGCCCGCCCACGACGTCGGCGATGGCCGGCGCGCCGCCGCGATAGGGAGCATGGATCATGGAAAGCCCCGCGCGCTTGACGAACATCGCCATCGTCAGGTGGCTGACCGAGCCGCTGCCCGCCGAGGCGTAGGCGACCTGGCCGGGCCGCGCCTTGATGTAGTCCACGAGTTCGGGCAGCGTCTTGCCGGGAAAGCCGGGGCCGACGGCGAGCGCGAATTCGTTGGTGGCGACGATGGACACCGGCGCGAAATCCTTGATGGGGTCGTACCGGACTTTCTGCAGATAGGGAACGATGGCCATCTGCGGCAAGGTGGCCATGAAGAGGGTATAGCCGTCGGGCTTGGCGCGGGCGACGTAGTCGGCAGCGATGGCGCCGTTGGCGCCCGGGCGGTTGTCGACCACCACGGTCTGCTTGAGCTGCGTGGTCAGCCATTCCGCCGTGATGCGCGCAATGCTGTCGGTATTGCCGCCCGCGGCGAACGGCACGACCAGCGTGATCGGGCGCTCAGGCCATGCGGCTTGCGCGCCGCCCGCCATGGCCGACATGGCGACAACCGAGAACAGGGCTCCGAGGCCGGCCGCCATGCGGCCCCGAAGCCCTCCGTGGAGCCGCGCGATGCGCGCGGGGGTAATTCGCCAATTCATCTTCATCTCCCATCCTTGCGGTACGTGGTTGAAAAAACCCCCGCGCTTGCCGCTTTGCGGCAGCGCTGCCCCCGCCAAGGGGGCGTTTTCATCTTGGGGCGGCCCGACGATGAAAAATCAGGCAGCCTGGTTCATCGCTCGATATACCTCGCGCGCTTCGGCCTCGGCGGCCTTCACGTGCGCCACCGCGGCCGCGCGCGCGGCGCGGGCGTCGCCCTTCTCCAGCGCGGCATAAATGTTCTCGAGTTCGCGCACGCTGTGCTTGGCGCGTCCGGGACTGGCCATGGTCCTGGCTCGCAGGAAGTTGATGCGCGTCAACAGGCCATGCAGCACCTCGCCCATGATCGCGTTGCCGCAGCACTGGATGACGACCTCGTAGAAATCGGCGGTGGCCGAAATGCGCGCCTTCCAGTCCTGCTGCTCGACGGCATCGGCGAAGGCATCGAGCGCGGCGCGCATGCGGGCCAGGTCCTCGGGCTGCACGCGGGCGGCCGCCAGGGCAGCCGCCTCCCCTTCGAGCAGAGCCCGCAGGTGGTAGATGTTCTCGGCCTCTTGCCAGCTCAGCTCTGCTACCGAAGGCCCCTTGTTCGGGACAATGGTGATGAGCTTTTCGGTCGCCAGCACCCGCAGCGCCTCGCGCACGGAAGTCCGGCTGACGCCCAGCAGGCTGCACAGCTTGGCTTCGACCAGCCTTTCGCCGGGCTTGAAGTACCCGCTGGTGATGGCCTCGCGTACCAGGCGCACCGTTTCCTGCTGCACCGATCGCGGGGAAATTTTCAGTTCCATGCTTGTCGTGTCTCCACAGTTACAGCGCCGGCATCTGCCTGGCCCCATGGCGATCGAAGAGGTCGTACACGCCCTTGAACCAAGGCTGCACCGCCAGGCGCTCGCGCCAAGGTGTAGCACGAGCGCGCGCCCGCGCCGGCGACTCCAGCGCCGCGGCATCGTCCAGGTAGTGCAACGCGAGGCGGTTGTAGTGGCCCGGCTCGCCGTCGCGGACATGGAAACGGCGCACCGCGCGCCATTGCGGGCACTCCAGCAGGAGCGGGACATGGTCTTGCTCGTACCAGGCGTCGAAATCGGCCAGGTTTTCCTGCGGCACGTTGAACCAGACCGGATAGAGCACCGGCGCGTCGATGGCCTGCGGCGAAGGATCCCCGGCGCTGCCGATTTCCTCGCACAGGTAGCGCGTGAACCCCGATACGTTGCGCAGCATCCAGGCGGTTTCTTCCGACGGATGCTGCTTGATGGCCTGGTAGGCGACGGTGCGCAGCGCGGCCAGGTCGTCCATCTCGTATACGGCCAGGTAGTTGCGCTCGGCGCCCGTGTAACGCTGGGCGCTGACGAACCCGCGCAAGCCCATGCGAATGGGGATGTGTTCGCCGTCGTACCAGCGGTTGAACTTTTCCTCCCAATCCGGGGCAGGCGTCATTTCGGAAAAAAGGATGGCGCGTCCGCGCATGAAAGTTCTCCGTCCGGCTTCGATTGACTTTATGATTGTATGACAATAACATCGTCAAACATTCTGTACAACAAGAATTTGGCCTTACCCATCCCCGGGAAATGGCAGACCTCAGGAGCGATGCATGCAATTGAAAGTACGCAGGTGGCAGGCGGTGCTGGAAGAAAAACTGGAAGAGGCCGGCCGGATCGCGGACGGGCCCCTACGCAAGGCGGCCATCATCGCCTTTGTGGAAAACCCTTATGCGGGCAGGTACGTGGAAGACCTGTCGCCCATGATCGAGGCCAGCCCCGAGCTGGGCGCCCGCATGGCGGCCAAGCTGCGGGAGGCCTATGGCGACCATCCCGTGCTCTCGTACGGCAAGGCGGGCGTGGTGGGCCTGGGCGGTGAACAGGAGCATGCCAATGCCCTCCTGACGACGCCGGCCGCCGAGCCGCTGCGGCGCGAGATCGGCGGCGGCAAGGCATGGATTTCCTCCGTGACCAAAGTGGGCGGACCGGGTACCGTGCTGGACGTGCCGCTCGCCTCCAAGGACGCGCTGTACGTGCGCGCGCTCTACAACGCAATGACGCTGTACTTCCCCGACGGCCCTCTGCCCGACGAGATTGCGCTGGTGTTCGCGGTCTCCAACCGGGAGCGGCTCAACGCCCGGGTCGGCGGCCTGCAGCTCAAGGATGTGCAAGGCAAGGACGGACTCATCTGAGGAGAACGCGATGAAACTGGCTATCGTCAACCTGGGTCGGATCCTGACCGGCGAATGGCGCGAACCCCATGCGCCGGGGGACGCCATCCTGATGCAGGACGGCCTGATCTCCAAGGTCGGCACACTCTCTTCCAGCGAGGTCGAGAGCGCCGACGTGGTCATCGACGCGGCAGGCACCACGGCCATCCCCGGCCTGATCGACTCGCAGGTCCACAATACATTCGGCGACTACACGCCCCGCCAGAAAACGGTGGGATTCCTGGAAAGCTACGTGCACGGCGGCGTCACGACCGCCATCAGCGCATCGGAAGTCCACGTGCCCGGACGTCCGAAAGACCCCGCGGGCGTCAAGGCGCTGGCGGTCGCCGCCCTCAAGTGCTTCGAACATTTCCGGCCGGGCGGCATGCGCGTCTACGCAGGCTCGATCATTCTCGAGCCGGGCCTGAAGGAGCAGGATTTCGCCGACGTGGCCGCACAGGGCGTGTGGCTGGCCAAGGCCGGTTTCGGCGCCGTCAAGTCGCCGTTCGAATATGCGGAGATGGTGGGCTGGGCCAAGAAGCACGGCATGATCACCACCGTGCATACGGGCGGCTCGTCCATCCCCGGCTCTTCGGGCATCTGGGCCGATCACCTGATCGCGATGCAGCCCCACGTATCGTTCCACGTCAACGGCGGCCCGGTGGCCATGCCCGACGAAGACTTCCCCAAGCTGGTCCACGAGTCCCAGATCGCCTTGCAGGTCTGCACTGCGGGCAATCTTCGCACCACGCTCATGCTGGGCGACATGGTCCGGGCCGCCGACCAGTTCGATCGCTTCCTGATCGCCACCGACACGCCCACCGGCAGCGGCATCATGCCGCTCGGCATGATGTACACCATCACGCACCTGGCCAGCCTCACCGACATGCCGGTGGAATGGGCCATCGCCGCGGCCACCGGCAACAACGCGCGGGTCTACGGCATCAACAGCGGTTTCATCCAGCCGGGCAAGGACGCCGACGTCATCCTGCTCGATGCCTGCGTGGGCGGTTCCAAGAGCGATCCGCTCGATGCCTTGCGCAACGGCGACATCGCCGCCGTGTCGGCGGTGGTGACCGACGGCGTGCCGCGCTTCGTCGGCAAGAGCCGCAACACGCCGGCCGGCAACCGGCCGGTCCGCGTGGCCCGCTGCAACATCCCGCAAGACTATTCCGCGGGAGGCCATTGAATGAGCAAGCACATTGCGATCGTCGGCGCCGGGCCGGTCGGCGTCGTCGCGGCGCTGGCCGCCGTGCAGCAGGGATTCCGGGTATCGCTGTACGAGGCCGAAGCCCAGGTGGACGACAGCCCCCGGGCGGCCACCACGCATTGCTCGACGCTGGAAATGATCGCGCGCGTAGGCCTGATCGACCGCTTCATCGCCGAAGGGCTGACTGCGCGCTACTTCCAGTTCTGGGACCAGACCACGCAGAGCATGGTGGCGCAGTTCGACCATGAGATCCTGAAGGACGATACGCCCTATCCGTTCGTCGTGCAGACCGAGCAGCACAAGCTCGGGAATATGGGAATCGAAAAGCTGCGCAGCTACGCCGACGCCGGCGTGCATTTCCGGCACCGCATCACCGCCGTGTCGCAAGACGCGGACGGCGTGACGCTCACGGCCGCGACGCCCGACGGCGAGATCCGCATCCAGGCCGACTACGTCATCGCCGCAGACGGCGGACGCAGCGCCCTGCGCAAGGCGCTCGACATCCCGTTCGAGGGCATCACCTGGCCCGAACGCTTCATCGTCATCACGGTCAAGGACGATTTCGAGCGGCTGATGGGATGCTGCTATCGCAACTACCTCGCCCATCCCGACGCGTGGACCAATCTCTTCAAGATATCCGGCGACGACATGCAGGGCCGGTGGCGGGCCGTCTTTCCCTCGCAGGTCGACGAGACCGACGAGGAGGCGCTGGGCGATGCCGCCGTGGCGCGCCGGCTGGCCCACGTCTTCCCCAAGGCCGAGCCCTACGAGGTGCTGCACCGGAACATCTACCGCGTCCACCAGCGCGTCGCGGCGCGTTTCCGGCAGGGCCGGGTCTTCCTCGCGGGAGATGCCGCCCACGTCAACAACCCCATCGGCGGCCTCGGGTTGAACTGCGGTATCCATGACGCCATGGAACTGGTCGACACGCTGGCCGCCGTGGAACGCGGCGAGGCGGACGCCTCGGTGTTCGATCGCTACGAGCGCAGGCGGCGCCAGCTGAACATCGAGTTCGTGCAGCAGCAGACGGTCAACAACAAGAAGCGCCTGGAAGAAAAGGATCCGGTGGTGCGGGCCCAGGCCCTGGACGAGGTGCGCAGGATTTCGGAAGATCCGCAAAAGCACCGTCAATTCCTGCTGCGCAGCTCGCTCATCGACAGCGTGCGCAAGTCCAGGACGATCGACTAGGAGGTGGTCTCGATTGCGGGGGGTGGGTTCTTGATCCGTCCTTGGCCGGTGGGGCGCAGCGGAGCCGGTCCCGCTGCGCCCCACCGCCCGCCCGGCCCCGGCGCATCGCACAAGCCCGTGTGAAGAACTCAACAGCCGCGGACACGCCGTGGCTGGACCGGACCGCTGCCGGCCGCAGTGCGCGGACCTCGGCGGCTCAACCCGCCGAGCAATGCGCCACCCGGCCGCCGCCCGCCGCCGCGCGCACGCTGGCGGCAATGGCGTCTGCCACTTGCGCGACCATGCCCTGGTGAGCCGCCACGACGTCGGGCACCGACGGCCCCACGGCGGCCTGCTCGAACCGGCCGAGGCACACCTGGCCGGGGCCCGCCGAGGCGCCCTTGACCGACCACGCCACGTCCGCCTGCACCGGACCGCCGAGCCTCGCGTCCAGGCGGGAGAACTCGACGTTGATGCGATAGGCCGGCTTGCCCGCAACGCCGCCCTTGGCCACGTCCACCGCGTGAAGCCGGCTCTGGAGAGCCGACGACAAGGCATCCTGCAACTCGTCCCCCAGCGACGCCGACCACCGCTGCTGTTCGAGCATCTGCACCTGCGCAGCGTCTTCGCGCAGCACGATCTGCCGGCGTCGCAGGCGTTCGGGCAGGGCCACGGGCGCGAGGTCTATCACCATGTCGGGCGCGACGGCCGGAGGCGCGGCCGGCGCCTCGCCCTGCAACGTGTAGATGCGCGGAGCGGGAGGCGCGGCGCATCCCTGCAATCCGCCTACCGCGGCCAGCGTCGCCATCGACAGTATGAAGCTCTTCATCGTTCTTCCTTGGGCTTTCCGCGCAGCAGCGATTGCGGATTCTCTTCGAGATAGTCGGTCAACTGGCGCAGCGAATTGGCGGTGCGCATCAATTCCTGCAAGGCCCGGCGCAGATCCTGCTGCAATGGCGCGTCGGCCGAGAAGGTGCCCTCGGCGGCCTTGAGCGTCTTGCGGGCATCCTGCATGGCGGCGACGATCTCCGGCGCCACCTGGCCGTCGAGCCGCTGCACCAGCTTGTCGGCGGACGCCATGGTGGCGCGCATGCCGGCCAGCGCCGACGACAGATCCTGGCCGATGGCATCGAAAGGCACCTTGCCGATCTTGTCCACGATCTCGGCCAGCTTGTTCTGCAGTTCGTCGAAGGTGCCCGGCACCGTCGGAAACTCCTGCAAGCCATGGCTGTGGCCGAGCCTGGGCGCCGCCGCGCCCTTGAAGAAGTCGATGGCGACGTAGAGCTGCCCGGTCAGGAGGTTGCCGTTGCGCAACTGGGCGCGCATGCCGCGCTGGACCAGCGCATCCATCAGGCGCTGCCTCCCCTCGGCGTCGAGCGCGCCCGGGTCGCCCGGCTGGCGCAGGCCCAGCCGCGAGGGATACAGATCCACGACGACCGGCAGCCTGAAGGAATTGGTCTCCTTGCGGAACTCGATTCCGATGGAACGGACCTCGCCGATCACCACGCCGCGGAAATCCACCGGCGCCCCGGGCGACAGCCCGCGCACCGACTGCTCGAAATACATCACGACGCTGGTGGGCGCGCCGTCCTCGACCTTGAGCGCGTCCTCCTGATTGTCGGCCAGCTGGAACACCGCATCGTTCTGGGCGATCTGCCCAGGCGGCAGATTGGGCGAGTCGAGGAAAGAAACCCCGCCCAGCAGGACGGTGGCGATCGACTCGGTCTGCAGCTTGAGGCCGTCGGCGTTGAGCTTGAGGTTGACGCCGCTGGAGTGCCAGAACCGGGTGCTGGTGGTGACGAAGGAATCGTAGGGAGACTTGACGAACACCCTCACCGTCACGCCTTTGCCATCCTTGTCCAGGTCATACGCCACGACCTGCCCCACGCTGACGCGGCGGAAATACACCGGCGACCCGATGTCGAGCGAACCCAGGTCGTGGGCATGCAGCACGAACTGCTTGCCCGGCGTGTCGGCCGTGACGATGGGCGGCACCTCCAGTCCGACGAAGGACGTGGCGCGCTCTTCGGAGCGCCCGGCGTCCACGCCGATGTAGGCGCCCGAGAGCAGCGTTCCCAGTCCGCTCACGCCGCTGGCGGCGATGCGCGGCTTGACCACCCAGAAGCGGCTGTCCTCCACCGCGAAGCTACTGGCGTCGGAGGTCAGTTCGACTTCGACGATGACGTGGGAGCGGTCTTCGGCGAGCCGGATGGATTGCACCTGCCCGATATCGACCTCCTTGTACCGCACCTTGGTCTTGCCCGCCTCGATGCCTTCGGCGGAGCGGAAGCTGATCTCGATGGTCGGCCCGCGCCCATACCAGCTGTCGAGGGCGAAGGAGAGGCCGGCGATTGCGGCCACGATGGGGATCAGCCACACCAGCGACGGCAGCCAGCGGCTGGGCCGGCGGCGCACGGGATCGCCCGGCGCAGCGTTCGTGGGGGTTTCAGGCTTTTGTGTCATGGACGTCTACCGGGTCCCAGATAAGGCGAGGATCGAAGCTCATGGAGGCGAGCATGGTAAGCACGACGACCGCGCCGAAGGCAATCGCGCCGGGTTCGGGCCGGACGGTGGCCAATGCGTCCAGGTGCACCAGCGAGGCCAACAGCGCCACGACGAACACGTCCACCATGGACCAGCGGCCGACCGCCTCCACCATGCCATAGAGACGGGTCCGCTCGAGAGGCCGCCATGTCGAACGGGCCTGCGTCGTGACCACGAGCATGAGCAGTACGGCGAGCTTGAAAATCGGAATGACGATGCTGGCGCAAAA
The DNA here is from genome assembly GCF_002188465.1 of Pigmentiphaga sp. NML080357. Taxonomy (GTDB): domain Bacteria; phylum Pseudomonadota; class Gammaproteobacteria; order Burkholderiales; family Burkholderiaceae_B; genus Pigmentiphaga. The sequence continues at coordinate 173,370 of NZ_NINW01000041.1, forward strand.
GACCACGGCGGCCACGAAATACGATTGGTCGTGCCACAGGTAGACCACGCCGCTCATGATGGTGTTGGATTGCGTACCGAACAGGGTGCCGGTCGTCATGATGGGCAACAGGTTGGCCGGCAGGTAAAGCACCATGGCGGCCAGCAGAAACGCCCAGGTGCGGCGCAGGCTGTCGGGCTTGCGCAGGTTCAGGGCCGCGCCGCAGCGGGTGCACGCCGAGCCCGCGCGGGAGCGCGGGAAAATGGCGGTGCATTGCGGACACTCCACCACGCCGGCCTGCGCCGCCGTACGCACCGGCTTCATCGAGCCTCCTCCGCCATGCGCACGCGATCGGCCTTCTCGACCGATTCGGCGTACTCCCACAGATCCGCCGGGTCGAAACTGACCACGATCGCCAGCAGCACCGTCAACACCCCGAACGCCCATAGCGCGGGCCCTGGAATCACGGTGGCCATGGCGGACAGCTTCACCAGCGAAGCCACGATGCCGAGCATGAAGACTTCGATCATGCCCCAAGGCCGGCCCAGGCGCACGACGCGCACGACGGCGCCGAAACCGGCGGGGACGCGACCGCCCGACAGCGGCACCAGGAGGTAGGCCAGCAAGCCGAGTTCGAGCAGCGGGAACAGCATGGTGGTGGCAAGGACCAGCAGCGCGACCGAGAACATGTCCTCCTGCGCCAGGGCCCTGACGGCGCCCCATACGGTGGTTTGCGTGCTCACGCCCTGGATTTCCATCGTGACGATGGGAAAGGCGTTGCAGATGACGTATACGATCAGGCTGGCCAGCACGATGGGCAGCAAGATGGGATAGCGCCGGTCGTTGTTGCGATAGAGCTCCGTACCGCAGCGCTGGCAATAGGCGCGTTCGCCGGGGACGAGCGCGAGCCTGCGGTAGGCGGCGTCGCAATGCGGGCACAGCTTCAGGGCCGTATCGGCGCGGCAACTCGAAGGCAGCGGCATGGGGATGGGGCCTGGATGCGGGACGGCGCCTGCCGGCCGCAAAGGCATATACAAACACCGTTGTATGTAAACACTCCGTGCATGATATAGCAGAACCGGCCGGCCGCCCCACTCGGGGAGAGGCGGTGGCGACGCATCCGCCTGTTGACGGGCGCCGTCCATTTACTTATCCTGCATCACATACTTGAGTATTGATACTACCTTCCACCGTTCACGGCGGACACGCCGCCATACAGGACTTTCCATGTCGAATGCGCACGCCAATGCCGCCGGCTCCGGCTTTACGTACTCCACCGAAGACGGATGGGGACATCTGCGACTGGACAGGCCGCAGGCGGGCAACCGGGTCGCGCTGGAAGCGCTGGCTGCCATGACGGCCCTGCTCGACAGCGAACGCGGACGCGCGGGCGTCCTCCTCCTGTCGGCGGCGGGACCGGATTTCTGCCTGGGCCGGGAACGGGCCGAGCAGGCCGCCCCGATCCCCCCTTTCGACGCGTTCAGGCCGGTCGCCGCCTTCTACCGCGCCTTGTCGGAGTTTCCCGGCCTCACGATCTCCGCCGTGCAGGGACGGGCGGCGGGATTCGGCGTGGGCATGGCCCTGCGCACGGACGTATGCCTGGCATCCGACGACGCGAGTTTCACGCTCGACGAAATCCCGCACGGCATCCCGCCCATGTTCGTGCTGAGCGAACTGGTCGACCACATGCATCCCAAGCATCTGATGGAAATGGTGCTGACCGGCCGCACGGTGGCGGCCCCGGAGGCGCTCGCCATGGGCATCGCCTCGCGGACCCTGCCCGCCGGCCAATTGCTGTCCACGGCCAGGGAAATGGCCGGACGGCTGTCGGGATCCAAGGCGGACCTGGTGGCAGTGTGCAAGCGCTATACGCGGCAGATCCGCGCCGTGCCTCATGCCAGCCGCCTCGATGCGGCGCTGAGCGCGCAGACGCGCTATGCCGTGGGCGGCTGAAACGGCCGTTCAGTTCAGCGCCAGCCCGAACCCGGCGTAGAAGGCGAAGATTTCCATGGCCGCGCGCTGGTCCGTTTCCGACAGCTTGCCGTGGAAGTACTGCACTTCCCTGTGCAAGTCTTCGACGATGGCGTGCAGGATCTCCACACCCGCCGGCGTCACGCAAGCCCAGGTGGCGCGACGGTCTTCTTCCGACGGCACGCGGCGGACGTAGCCGCTGTCCTCGAGCTTGGTGACGAGCCTGGACGCCAGCGCGGACGACGAAATGTCGAGGCGTTCGGCCACCTGCCCGATGGGCAGGCGCTGGTCGGGCGAGCCATAGATCTGCACTAGCGCCTGCTGTTCCAGCGGCTCGAGCCCGTGCTTGCGCACGCAGTCGTCGATGATGCGCTGGACCCGCCGTATGACGTACCTGGCGGACGCCACGTTCTGCATGTAATCGTGGAACTCGTAAGAGTGGAAACCGTGGTTCGTGTCGACCCACTTGACGAATCGCAAACCGCTTTTTTCCGGGCTGACGCGCTTTCCGGCCATGTGTCGTCCTCTTGATTCTTTCCTGCCGCGCGCATGGCGGGATGCGGCAGCCGGGCAAGAAATTTGCCTTTAGTAGTGTATCAAAAACACTTACTTGGAACGGACACTGCGCCGTCGGCGGCGGTCGTTCGGGGAAGATGCCGGCGGTCTCGGCAATTCGCCGCCAGCTGCTCACGGCCCCCTTCAGCATGCCGGCGAACTCCTCCGGACTGGTGCCGACCGGCTCGGCGCCTTCGGCTACGAGGAGCCTGGCCACCTCTTCGTCGCGCAATAGCGCACGCACCTCGCCATTCAAGCGCGCCACCACCTCGGCCGGCGTTCCCTTGGGCGCGGCCAGGCCATGCCACAGTCCGCTCTCCAGATCCACCCCCTGCTCCCTGAAGGTCGGCACGTCGGGAAGCAGGGGCGAACGGCGGCTTGCCGCGATGCCGATCGCGCGCAGCCGCCCTTCCCGGACGTGGGGCAGGACCGGAACGACACTGGCCACGCTCATTTGCGTCTCGTTCGAAATCGTGGACAGCATGGCCGGCGCACCGCCACCATAAGGAACGTGGACCAGCTTCAATCCCATGGTGGTCTGCACCAGCTCGGCGAACAGGTGATTGACGGTTCCCTGGCCCACCGACGAATAGTTCAGGCTTCCCGGAGGCCGGCTCTTCGCATAAGCCTTGAACGCCGCGAGCGAATCGGCAGGCACGCCGGGATGCACCACCATGACGAAAGGCGCCTTGGCGATGAGCGAAATCGGCGCGAAATCGTTCATCGGATCGAAGGGCACGGTCTTGAAGATGCTGGGGTACACCGGCAGCGCGGTCCCTGCCCACAAGAGGGTATAGCCGTCCGGCTTGGCACGCGCGACCTGGCTGGAGCCGATCATGCCCGCCGCCCCGGCGCGATTCAGCACGACGACCGGCTGTTTCAACCGTTCCTCCAGCTTGCGCGCGACGAGCCGCGCGACCGGATCGACCCCGCCACCCGCCGCATAGGGAACCACGATGGTGACGGGACGCGATGGATAGCGCTCCTGGGCGGCGCCTGGCATGCCCGCGGCCATCAAGACGAGGCCGGCGCCCACGCAGCCGGCGACGGCGGAAGCGCCGGGGCTGGAACGAACGGCATGAGGCACTCCCGTATCGCGATGCATGGGCATTTCCCCTCTCCTGGCCGGCGGCCAAAGCTACTTATCTAAATATATGACTCAAGTTATTTTTTATTCATTGGCATAGTCGATGATTGACAATCATGGTTCAAGTAAATATCTTGAATAACTCACTTCAGTAAATCAATACGGCCCATTCCCCCGGGAGCTCGACACGATGATCATCGCCATATCGGACACCGCTGCCAGGCAGCGATCGGCGGTACTGGCCGCGGACGGCATCATTCCCCCGAGCCGCATCGAGTACATCGGAAGCCGGCCAGGCCGCGGCGGCGCCGGGCAGCCCCAGGCGTTCACCATCGAGATGACGCCGGGGCAGGAATTTGGCGCCCACTACCACACCGTGGACCAGTACCAGGTGATTCTTCATGGCGAGGGGCGCATAGGCCGGCGGGAAGTCTCGACCTACTCGGTGCACTACACCGACCGCTACACCGGCTATGGTCCCCTGGTCGCCGGCGAGAGCGCCATGCACTACATGACGCTGCGCGCCGAGGCCGACCCGGGCCCGCAATACATGGGCCAGCCGGGGGCCAGGGAGCGGATGCGGCCGTCCAAGCGCCGGTTCCTGCTGAAATGCGACATTCCCACGCTGGGCGCCGAGGAGCTGGCGCGGCTGGAGCAGCCCCGGATCGATACGCTGTTTCCCGCGCACGACGATGGCGTCCTGGCCCTCGCGTGGCGGCTCGGTCCGTCCATGACGGCCTTGGCCCCCGACCCTGCGCAGGGCGGCGGCCAGTTCCTGCTGGTCATGGACGGTGAACTTCTGCTCGATGAACCCCTGGGACGCCACTCGACGATCTTCGTCCATCCCGGCGATGAAAGCGTCGCCATGCGGGCCGGCGCCGCCGGGGCCCAGGTCCTGCTGATGCAGTTCCCGCGCGGCGGTCAGGCGGAGACAGCGCCCTCCTCCCCGCAGTAATGCGCGGGCCCGGCGCCGGATTCAACTCGGCAGGCGCGCCAGCCCATAGCCGTTGAGCTGGGGAAAGTCGGGCGGCAGACGCCGGCGCTCGCGGCACGTGAGCCAAAGCCGCAGCATGTGGCGCTCGCGCCCCGGCTCGGGCCAATCCTCGAAGTCCGTGCGCGAATGCAGCATCGTGTAGTTGTTGCACAGCTGGATATCGCCCGGGTTCAGGTCCATGTCGAGATGCAGCCGCGGATCGCGCGCCAGCTCGTCCAGGCAATCCAGCGCTTCCACCTCGAGCGCGGCGAGGGGCTGCCCGAGTTTCGCGGCGCCCGCTTCGATCTGGGCACGCACATACCGGCAGCTGACCAGGCCGTCCACCTGTCCGAATACCGGCACGCGATGCGGCGTGACGGGCGCATCGCTCAGGGCGGCCTCGCGCCGGATGTAATGGAACCCCCGGTACAACGGCGCCAGGTACTCGGGATGGCGGCGCCGGATCTCGTTGTGCAGCGTCAGCGCGCTGACGATGCTGCTTGCGCCGCCGGACTTGGCGCGCCGCAGGCACATGAGCCCGACCTCGTCGCAGCCGTCGGAATGGAAGGGCAAGTGCGCGTTGGTTTCGTAGCCGCGCACGTCGATCTTGCCGAACTGGCGCCCGTAGTCCTTGACGTGGCCCAGCAGTTCGCCGCGCGGGTTCTGCATGACGGCCATGCCCAGATACGCCCCGAGTCCCCAGAAGACCATGCCCGCCTCTTCATCGGTATAGCGCTCGGCGGGAAACCCGGTCAGCACCGCAAAGCCCCGGCCGCGTTCGATCTCGCGGGCGCAGCGTTCGAGCTTGGCCGCCACGCGCGGCAACGGGAAAGTCTCGCGGTCGACCTGCGGCAGTTCCAGCCCGCGCGCCTGCGCAGCGCGCAATGCGCGCTCGATCTCCTCCAGCTCGTCGTCGGTGAAGGCCTCCATCCAATCCCGCCGCGCGCCGAGTTCGGCGCCGATCCAGGCATCCGGCGATGTGATGGCATCCATGTAGACCGCAGACATATGCGTCGTTCTCCTCGTTCTCCAGCTGTTCGCCGGACGGTACGCCACCGGTCCTAGCCGGCGGCGGCCGTCCGCATGGAAGCAAGGCCGCCGCGCAATGCGGCGCCAAGCAGAAAGGTGAGCATCATCGTGTGATAGGTCATGCCCATGGCCACATGTTCCCGGCAATCGTCGCCGGAAAACGCGTTGGCCCCGACTGCCACGCCGGCGCGCTTGCAGGCGGCCACGCATTCGGCAACCGCCGCGCGCACCGCCGGGTGCTTGCCTTCGCCGGACAAGCCCAGCGAATAGGACAGGTCGGTTGGCCCCACGCACACCGCGTCCACGCCAGGCACGGCGAGGATGTCGTCTAGATTGGCCATCGCGGCGGCGGTCTCGATCATCAGGATGACGGCGATCGCCCGATCCGATGCCTCGACGTGCGCGGGGCCGCCGGCGAATCCATAGCGGGCCGCGGGCGTCGAAAACGCCACCGAGCGCGACCCGGCCGGAGGATAGCGGCAGGCCTGCACGATGCGCCGCGCCTGGTCGGCGGTTTCGACGAGCGGCACCTGGATGCCGCAGGCCCCGGCGTCCAGCAGGCGGGGAATGTCCCGTTCGAACGTGCGGACGATCGGCGCGAGGCCGACGCCATGCGCGGCGCGGATCGCCTCGCCGACGGTTTCCACGCTGGCGGGGCCATGCTCGTTGTCGATGACGACGAAATCGTAGCCGGCATAGCCGCACATCTGGATCAGCGCGGGCTGCGGCGTGCCCACGGATATGCCGTGTACGTGCCGGCCCTCGCGCAACCGCGGGGCGATGCTGTTCTCCAGGTTCATGCCAGGGCTCCCAAGCGGCCGACGGTCGTCATTGAGGCTTCAGATCCATGGCGCCGGCCAGGGTCCTGAATTTGGCGTTCTCCTTGCGTACGTTGCGCACCGCCGCTTCGCCCACGCTCCACGAAGGCGCCAGCCCCAGCTGTTGCAACTGCGCATTGGTATCCGCGTCGCGCGCGACCTTCTCCAGCGCCGCCTGCAAGCGCGCATACACGTTCGCGGGCACGCCCTTGGGCACGAATACCCCGAACCAGCCGCCAGCCTCGAAGCCCGGCAGCCCCTGCTCGGCGATGGTGGGAACCTCGGGCGCCAACGGGCTGCGTTGCAGCGAGGAAATGCCCAGTGCCTTGACCTGTCCGGCCTTGAGCAGCGGCAGCACGGCCGAGGTATCCGCGACCGTGAACTCGACATGCCCGGCCGCGACGTCGGCCAGGCTGGGGCCGGTCCCCTTGTAGGGTACGTGCAGGAATCGGATGCCGGCCTCGCGTTCGAACATGGCGATGAAGAAAGGATTGGCGCTGCCGCCGGTGGCGGCGGTGACGGGCTCCTTCTTCCGGCGCGCATAGGCGATCAGCTCCGGGATATTGGACGCGGGCACCTTCGTGTTCACGACGAATATCTGCACGCCCGTCGCGGCGATTGCGACCGGCGTGAAGTCGCCGTCGGCATCGTAGCGGACGCTGGCATTGATCAGCGGCAGGATGGAAATGGTCGCGGTGGACCCCAGCAGCAAGGTGTAGCCGTTGGGCGCGGAAGACGCCACGGCTTGCGCCCCGATAGCGCCTCCCGCTCCTCCCTTGTTGTCGACGTAGACCGGCTGCCCCAGTTCGCTGCCCAGCTTGTTCGCCAACAGCCGCCCTACCGAATCGACCGGCCCGCCGGGCGGGAACGGCACCACCAGTTTGACGGGCGCCGCCGGATACGCCGGTTCGGCAGCGAGCGAGACCGGCGTCAGGGCCGCCATAAAGATCGTGGAAAGAACGAGGCGCCAAGCTTTCATGATACGTCCGCGTGGAAGTTTCGATCTAGATTAATGCACAAAAATAATTTATTCAAGTACGATATTTTAGTTATCGAATCATAAATTGGAGGGCGGCGGATGTCAACGCCGCTCGTTCGCGCTCCTTCAAACGGATATCGCCGGCCCAGAAAAAATAGTGCACAAAAGTATGGTTTTAAAGTACCATAAAAAGAATAGCAAGCGGCTGCCCATCAGGCGAACAGGTTTTCAGAAGGATGGATCCATGGTCTCGATTGTCCGCGCGGGATGCTTTCTGCTGGCCACGGCCGGCATGCTGCCTGGATGGGCGCCGGCGCAGGCCTCTTATCCCGCCCGGCCCTTGACCCTGGTCGTGCCCTTTCCCGCCGGCGGCCCTACCGACCTCATCGCCCGCGTGCTGAGCACGAAGCTGTCCGAGTCGCTCGGCCAGCCGGTGGCGGTGGAGAATCGCCCCGGTGCGACGGGCAACATCGGCGCGGCCCACGTCGCCCGCGCCCGGCCCGACGGCTATACGCTGCTGCTCGGCACCAACAACACGCACGGCGGCAATCCCGCGCTCTACAAGTCGACCGGCTACGACGCCATCAAGGATTTCCGCCCCATCGGCCAGATCGCCTACCAGCGGAACAGCCTCGTGGCATCGCCCGATGCGCCCTTTGCCACGGTTGCACAATTGGTGGAACGCGCGCGCACCCGGCCCGAGGCAATACGGTTCGCCTCGCTGGGCAACGGCAGCGGAGCCCACGTCGCCGGCGAATTGCTGCAGCTCGCCTCGCATACCCGCATGACGCACGTCCCCTACAAGGGCGTCGCGCCGGCGCTGCTGGACTTGATGCGCGGCGAAGTGGACATCATGTACGTCGGGCTGCCGAGCTCGCTGCCCTTGCTGCGCGCGGGCAAGCTCAAGGCCTTGGCCGTGGACGGCGGGCAGCGGTCGGAAGACCTCCCCGACGTGCCGACCTTGGCGGAGTCGGGATTTCCCGGCATAGAGATCGAACCGTGGTACGGGCTGCTGGCACCTGCCGGCACGCCCGACGCGGTCGTCCGGCGCTTGAGCCGTGAAACCCTCAAGGCCTTGGACGACCCCGCCCTGCGCAAGCAATTCCTCGATGCCGGCTTCCACATCCGCGGCTCGACGCCTGAGGAATTCGAACGATTCATCCGCGGCGAACTGGCGCAATGGGCGCAGCGAATCCGGCTGTCCGGCGCCCGGGCGGACTAGGACTCCGCGCATCCTCATTGCCCAAGCGGCTTCACTCCACTGGGAGACATCCATGGCCTTACCTCTATCCAAGCAGATATCCACGGCGGAAGTGCCCGTGGTCGACCTGGCCCCCATGCACGACGGCACGCCGCAGGAAAAGGCCCGCCTGGCCGCGCACATGGCCGAGGTCTGCCGGGACATCGGCTTCTTCTATGTCGTCAACCATGGCTTGACGCCGTCCGACATGCAGGCGCCGTTCGAGGCCGCCCGGCGCTTCTTCGCGCAGCCTGCCGAGCGCAAACAGGCGATCGCCATGGCGAACTCGCGCGACTACCGCGGCTACCTGCCGATGAAGACGCTCGGCGACGACCCCTCGCTGAAAGGCAATATCCACGAAGCCTTCCATTTCTATCTCGAACGCGATGCGGCCCATCCTTCCGTCGCCGATGCCAAGCCGCTGCGCGGACCGAACCAGTGGCCCGGCGATCTGCCGGGCTTTCGCGATGCGCTGTTGCGCTACTACGAGCAGGTCGACGCACTGGCCTACCGCATGCTGGGACTGTTCGAGCAAGGGCTGGGCCTGCCGGAAGGCGGGCTGCGCCGCTACTTCAACGACCCCATGACCATGATCCGCCTGCTGCACTATCCCCCCCAGCAGCCGACGGACTCGGGCGAACACATCGGCGTTCGCCCTCACACCGACAACGGCGCTTTCACCATTCTTTCGCAGGACGATGTGGGCGGACTGGAGATCCTCGGCCGCAGCGGCGACTGGATCGCCGTCCCGCCCATCCCCGGCAGCTTCGTGATCAACCTGGGGGAAATGATGAAGCTGTGGAGCGACGGCATTTTCCTGGCGACCCCGCACCGCGTGGTCAACCGGTCGGGACTGGAGCGCTATTCCGTGCCGTACTTCCTGATGCCCGACTACGACACGCGCATCGAGCCGCTGGTGAAGAACTCCGGCGAATTCAATGAACCCGTGCTCCACAACACCATCGCCCGTGGCCAGCAATTGAGCTGCGGCGAGATACTCGGCGCGGTCTGGCAGCGCATCTGGCCCAGCCTGGATCGCCAGCGCGTCGACTAGGCATGGTGCATTCCCCAACCGCATTCCCCGGCGCCGGCCTGCGTCCGCACCACGGCCGCGCCGGACCACACCCATTTATCGCGAGGTATTGATGAGCTGCTATCTGATCAGTGAAATCGAATGGCTGGACACCGAACCCATGAAGCGCTACCTGCCGCTGGTGGAACTGTCCAAGCAGAAATACGGCGGACGCTATCTGGTGCGCGGCGGCAATCCCCGGCTGTTGGAAGGCGAAGGCAACGTCAGGCGCATGGTGGTCACCGAGTTCGATTCGGTCGAACAGGCCATGCGGTGGTGGAACTCTCCGGAATACGCGGAGGCCAAGGCCATACGCCAGCCTGTGACCAGATGCCGCGTCGTGCTCGTCGACGGGGACATCGAACGCGAGCTGCCTGCGGCGTGATGGCCGCGGCCCGCCGGGCGGATCGGGACCCGGCGGCGCCCTCGTGGACGGACCTCAATGATTCAATCGATGCGCAGGTTGCCGCTGCGGATGAGGTTGCGCCACTTTTCCGTTTCCTTGCGCACTCGCTCCCGCGCCGAGGAAGCATCGGTGGATACGGGCAGCACGCCGGCCGCGCGCATGCGCTCCTGGACTTCGGGCTGCGACATCTTGGCGGCGAGCTTGCTGGAGAGCGCCTCGACGATGGCGGCGGGCGTACCCGCCGGCGCGAATACCCCGAACCAGCCGCCGCTTTCCACGCCCTTCAATCCCTGTTCGTCCAGCGTGGGCACCGCCGGCACGAGGGGATTGCGCTGCAAGGCGGCGATGCCGAGCGGCTTGAGCCGGCCGGCCTCCAGGAACGGCAGGATGGCCGAGACGTCGGCCGCCACGACCGGGACGTGGCCGGCCACCACGTCCGCGATGGCCGGTCCCGTGCCCTTGTAGGGCACGTGGGCGAGGACAATGCCCGCCTCTTTTTCCAGCAGGTGCAGTGCCAGGTCGTCGGGCGTCCCCGCCCCGCCGGCAGCGGCCGCCAGCGGCACCCGCTGTTCCCGTGCATAGCGGATGAAGCCCGGCATGTCGCTCACCGGCACCTTGGGATTGACGGCGAAGATGTGGACGCCGGTGGCCACCACACTGATGGGGACCAGATCGCGCTCCGGATCGTAACCTACGTCGGCCTTCATGGACGGCAGGATGGAAATCGTCGCAGTCGATCCGACCAATAGCGTGTAGCCGTCGGCCGCGGCATGGATGGCCGCCTGGGTCCCCACCGTTCCCGATCCGCCGGGGCGATTGTCCACGTAGACGTTCTGGCCAACCGCTTCTCCCATCGACTTTGCCACCAGGCGCCCGATGACATCCACCGGGCCTCCGGGCGCATACGGCACGATCAGGCGTATGGGACGGGCCGGGTAGGGTTCCGCGCCCGAGACGGGCCCGGCGGCAAGCGCTCCCGCCGAGGCCAGGACAGTGACGAACAGCCTTCTTGCCGCATCGATCGAACGCATTTCACGCTCCGCATGGGGAATGTGGGGGAAAGACGGCCTGGGCGGTTCATCCGCCGAAAGCCACCTCGGTAAGCTGCCCCAGGCCGTAGCCGTTGTGCTGGGGAAAATCGGCCGCCAGCGGCCGCCTGCGCCGGCAGGTCAACCACAGGCGCAGCATGTGTCGCCGTCGGTCCGGTTCGGGCCAGTCTTCGAAATGCGTGCGGGAGTGGAGAATCGTGTAGTTATTGCATAGCTGCATGTCCCCGGGCTGCAGGTCCATGTCGATATGGAAACGGGGATCGGCGGCCAGGCGATCGAGGCAGTCCAGCGCCTCGCGCTCGAGGGCCGTCAGCGTCGTGCCGGTTCGAGTGCATGCCGCCTCGATCTGCGCCCGGACGTAGCGGCAGCTCACGACGCCGTCCCGCTGGCCGAATACGGGAACGCGCGTGGCGGTGACCGGATCGTCGGTCATGGCGGCCTCGCGTTTGATGTAGTGAAAGCCGCGATACAGGACAGGCAGGAATTCCGGATGACGCTCGCGGATCTCGTTGTGCAATGCCAGCGCGCTGACGATGCTGCTCCGGCCGCCGGCCTTGGCGCGGCGCAGGCACATCAGCCCGACCAGGTCGCAGCCGTCGGTATGGAAAGGCAGGTGCGCGTTGGTTTCGTAGCCGCGCACGTCGAGGTTGCCGAATGTGCGTCCGTAGTCTTTCACGTGGCCCATCAATTCGCCCCTGGGATTCTGCGTGACGGGCAGGCCCAGGTAAGTGCCGATGCCCCAGAAGACCGCCTCGACGTCCTCGGGCGCGTAGTCCTGCGCCGGAAAACCCCGGACCACGACGAATCCGCGCCCGTTTTCGATCTCCTCGGACCACCGCGCGAGCCTGGCCGCCAGCCTGGGCAGCGGAAACGTCTCCCGTCCGATGCGCGGGAGGTCGAGCTCCAGGGCGCGGACGTTGCGCAAGGCCGCATCCAGTTCCTGGAGGTCCCGCTCATCCAGGTGGTGAATCCAATCGTCTTCACGCTCGAGATCGGCGCCTTTCCACGCCGCGGGATGATCGATGGGCTGCAGGTAGACATCGGACATGAAACAGGCTCCATAGATGGCGGACAGCCGCCGGCTCACTCGGACGGCTTGATGCCGAACTCGGCCACCGCGCGCCGCCATTTCAGGCTTTCATCTTTGACGTGCGCGGCAAACTCGGCACGGCCGCTGCCGGTGGCCGTTACCCCTACGCCGGCGAGTTTGGCCTTCACTTCCGGGTCGGACACCGCGCGCCGCACCTCTTCGGCCAGGCGGTCGAGCACGGCCTCCGGCGTTCCGGCCTTGGCGAACACACCGAACCAGCCGCCGCTCTCGAACCCCGGCAACCCCTGCTCGGCCACGGTCGGCAGATCGGGCAGGACCGGGCTGCGCCGCGGCGAGGCGATGCCGATGGCGCGCAGATGGCCGCTTTCCAGAAACGGCAGCGCCGCGGCCAGCTCCACCACCATGAACTGGATCACGCCGCTTGCGAGATCGTTCAGGGCCGGTCCGCTCCCCCGATAGGACACCCGTTGCAATTGGAGGCCGGTATCGCGGGCGAAGATGTAGCCGGCCAGATCCTGCGGCGAACCGAGGAAGGTGCCGAAGCTGACCGGTGTGCGCTGCGCCTTGGCGAAGGCGACGAACTCGCGCACGTTGTTTGCCGGCGTCTTGCTGTTGATCACCAGCACGTGCGGACCGGTCGCCACCAGGCCGACCGGCGCGAGATCTCGCCCCACGTCGTACTGGATGGCGGGCGAGATATTCGGAAGGATGGAAATCGGCGTGGGCGATCCCATCAACAGCAGATAGCCGTCCGGGGCGGACTTGGCGACGACCTGGGTTCCGATCGCGCCCGACGCGCCGGACCGGTTCTCGACCACCACGGGCTGGCCCAGCCCGGCGCCCAGCTTCTGCGCCACCACCCGACCGATGATGTCGAGCGAGCCGCCGGGCGGATAAGGCACGACCAGGCGCACGGGCTTGTCGGGATAGGGTGCATCCCCCGCCGCCGCAAGCCCCGACACCGCCACGCAGGCCCAGGCGGCACACGCACCTACCCACCATCCGTACAGACGCATAGGTTTCTCCCCGAAAGCGCAGGCACGGCGGTATCGCCGGCAGCCGGATATATCGCACAAAAGGCGATTATATGAATATGGTACTCAAATTACATACTTGATTGAAAGCAGTCAACCGTTTTCTGCGCACGTAACGGCGGCGCGCGTGCCGGAGGGCGGAGCACGGGAAGCGTTGGGGTGGCCTCGCGCCGTGGCCAGGCGCGAGGCGGAAGGGAAAGGCGGCTCAGCGCTGGCGCGACATCTCGGCCGCCTCGGCCTGCAGGCAGTCGATCAGCGCGAGCATGTTGGGAGAAGGGTCGAGGCTCGGGTGGCGAAGGATACCGATCGGCCCGAAGACCGGGGGCAGTTCCATTTCCAGGATGGAAAGCCGGTGGCGGCGAGCATGATAGGCAGCGACCGACCGCGGCACCACAGACAAGGCCTGGCTGCTGTCCATCAGGACCATGTTGTTGACGACCGAAGCCGACTCGATCCGCGACGATGGACGAATGCCCTGGCGCTGGAACAGCATGTCCAGGCCGGCGCGCACCGGACTGCCCTGCGGCGGCATGATCCACGGATAAGCCGCGAGCGCCTTCCATGAAAGTTTTCGCCGCGCCGCCAGCGGATGATCGGCGGAACTGCAGACGCACATCGGCTCTTCGCACAGGATCTGCTGCACGAGTTCCTGTCCGCCGGCCCGTGCGCCCAGCCGTGCCACCACGAGGTCCAGCTTGCGGGTTTCGAGGTCGGGCAGGAGCGCCTCGATCGATCCTTCGCGTACCAGGACGTTCACGCCGGCGGCTCGCTGTTCGAACCGCAGCAGCGCATGCGGCACGAGATACGCGGCGGACGACGAGTTGATGCCGATGGCGATGGTCTCGATGCCCAGGCCGCCCGGCTCCGACCATTCCCGCCCCATGCGTTCGAGATCGCCCAGGACCCAGCGGGCATGCCTGATCATCGAGACGCCATGGTCAGTGGGAAAAGTTCCCTTGGACGTGCGGTCGAACAGCCGGACGCCAAGCATGTCCTCCAGTTCGGCCACCATCCGGGACACGGCCGGCTGAGTGGTGGCCAGGCGGCGCCCGGCGCGCGAGCCGCCTATCCGGATCGTCCCGTAACCCTCGTCGTGCCCTCGGTGCCCGGCGGGGCCGCCGACATGGTGGGGCGGCTGGTCGCCGAAAGCCTGGGCAAGGCGTGGAACGTGCCCGTCATCGTCGAAAACAAGCCGGGCGGCGCAACCATCATCGGCACCCAGGCGGTGATCAAGGCCCCGCCCGACGGCTACACCCTGCTGCTGGGCATCGACGCCTCGTTCATCGCCGTTCCCTATCTGATGGACCGGATGCCGTACCAGCCGCGCAAGGATCTGGAGCCCATCTCCACGGTATCCACGTTGCGCTACGTGCTCGTCGCCTCGCCCTCCGCGCCGTTCAAATCGGTCGAGCAGGTGCTCGACCAGGCCCGCGCCCGTCCCGAGACGATTACCTATGCCAGCGGCGGCGAAGGATCCACGCACCACCTGGGCATGGAACTGTTCGCCCAGGAAGCCGGAGTCTCTTTCAAGCACGTGCCGTACAAGGCGGCGCCGCAAGGTTTCGTGGACGTCATGGGCGGACACGTCGACATGATGTTCCTGGCCGCCAGCACCGCCATCCAGCCGGTCAGGACCGGCAAGGTCCAGGGGCTGGCCAACACTTCCGCCACGCCCATTCCCGACCTGCCCGAGCTCCCCATGCTCAAGGACAAGGTGCAAGGCTTCACGTTCGATAGCTGGTTCGGGCTGTTCGCGCCCGCCGGCACTCCAGCCTCGGTCATCGAGACCTTGAACGCCTCGGTAAGAACCGTGCTGCAAAGCGCCCACGTCCGCGAGAAGCTCCAGGCCCAGGGGCTGGCCGCGGGCGACGGCGGTCCGCAGGGGCTGCGCGACCGCATTGCCGGCGACACGCGCCGGCTCGCACCCGTCATCGCCAAGATCAAGAGCCTGCAGGGCAAGCCATGAAACGGCCCAACATCCTGCTCATCACCACGGACCAGCATCGCGGCGATTGCCTGGGCTTTGCCGGACGCCGCGTCAAGACGCCGCATATCGACGAACTCGCGCGCACCGGCACGCACTTCTCGGCCTGCATCACCCCCAACGTGGTCTGCCAGCCGTCGCGGGCATCGATCCTGACCGGATTGCTGCCGCTCACGCATGGCGTGTGCGACAACGGCATCGACCTGGACACGCGGACGGGCGAAGCCGGCTTTGCCGGCAGCCTGGCGGCGGCCGGATACGCCACCGGGTTCATCGGCAAGGCGCATTTTTCCACCCACCACACCTTCGCCCGGACCGGCCGGCCCGAGTGTCAATACAGCGAAGCCGACATGGGCGAGGATTGGTCGGGCCCCTACATGGGCTTTCGGCACGTGGAACTCGTGGTCGAAGGCCACAACTACTGGCTGCCCACGCCGCTTCCGGGCGGGCTGCATCATTCACGCTGGTACTACGGCGACGGGCTGGGCGAAATGCGCAATCGCCTGTACCAGACCGATCTCGGCCCGCCCAGCGGCGCGCCGCAAACGTTCAATTCCGGCTTGCCGGTGGCATGGCACAACTCCACATGGATAGGCGACCGCACCATCGACTTCCTGCGCAGGCATCGCGGCGAATCCTTCTGCCTGTGGGCCTCGTTCCCGGATCCCCATCATCCTTTCGATTGCCCCGAGCCGTGGTCGCGCCTGCATCATCCCGACGAAGTGGACCTGCCGCGCCATCGCAGCACCGATTACGACCGCCGTCCCTGGTGGCATCGCGCCAGCATGGAAAGCAAGCCGGTGGGCAACGCCGAGGTACAGGCGCTGCGCCAGAATTTCTCGCGCATCCCTACCCAGCCGGACGAACCCTTGCGGCGCATCATCGCCAATTACTACGGCATGATCTCCCTGGTCGACCACCAGGTGGGACGCATCCTCAACGCACTGCGGGAATACGGCCTGGACGACGACACGCTGGTGGTCTTCACCTCGGATCACGGAGAATGGCTGGGGGACCACGGCCTGATGCTGAAGGGCCCGATGCCGTACGAGGGGCTGCTGCGGGTGGCCATGGTGGCACGCGGCCCCGGCGTGGCGGCCGGTCGCCAGGTGCGCGATCCGGTTTCCACGCTGGACCTCGCGGCGACGATGTACGACTACGCAAGGGCCGAGGCCCTGGGTCCCGTGCATGGCCGCAGCCTGCGTCCCTTGCTGGAAGGCGGCGCGGCAAGCCGCGATTACGCGTTGAGCGAATGGGACGTGGCGGCCTCGCGCTGCGGCGTGGAGCTGAAGCTGCGAACGGTGCGCACGCGCGACTGGAAGCTTACGCTGGAACAGGGGACGGGCGCCGGCGAGATGTACTGCCTGGCCGACGATCCGGACGAGATGGACAATCTGTTCGACGATCCCGGCTACGCCAAGCGGCGCCGCGAGCTGACGGACATGCTGCGCGAGCGGCCCGCGGACCAGTTGCCGGGACGCTTGCCGGCCTCGGGCATCGCCTGAGCGGCGGCGGGCGCCCGGCGGTCAGGCCGTGCCGCCCACCGTCAGCCCTTCCATCTTCAAGGTGGGCTGGCCCACGCCCACCGGCACGCTCTGGCCGTCCTTGCCGCAGGTGCCCACGCCGGAGTCCAGGCGCATGTCGTTGCCGATCATGCTGACCCGGTTCATCGCATCGGGACCGTTGCCGATCAGCGTGGCGCCCTTGACGGGATAGGTGACCTTGCCGTCCTCGATCATGTAGGCCTCGGACGTCGAGAAGACGAACTTGCCGTTGGTGATGTCCACCTGCCCGCCGCCGAAATTGACGGCATAGAGGCCCCGCTTGACCGAGCGCACGATTTCCTCGGGGTCCTTGTCGCCCGCCAGCATGTAGGTATTGGTCATGCGCGGCATGGGCAGGTGCGCGAACGATTCGCGGCGGCCGTTGCCGGTGACGGAGGTCTTCATGAGCCGGGCGTTCAGGGAATCCTGCATGTAGCCGCGCAGGATGCCGTCCTCGATCAGCACGTTGCGCTGCGAGACGTTGCCTTCGTCGTCGATGTTGAGCGATCCGCGTCGACCGGGGATGGTGCCGTCGTCGACCACGGTCACGCCCTTGGACGCCACCCGTTCGCCGATGCGGCCCGAGAACACGCTGGACCCCTTGCGGTTGAAATCGCCCTCGAGGCCATGGCCCACCGCCTCGTGCAGCAGGATGCCGGGCCAGCCCGAGCCGAGCACCACGGTCATCTCGCCTGCGGGGGCTGGACGCGCCTCCAGGTTGACCAGGGCCTCGTGCACGGCACGCTCCACGTACTGCTCGAGCAGTTCATCGGTGAAGTAATCGAAGCCCGTGCGGCCCCCGCCGCCTCCGTGGCCGACTTCGCGACGGCCGTTCTGCTCGGCGATCACGGTGAGCGACAGGCGCACCAGCGGCCGCACGTCGGCTGCCAGCCGCCCGTCGCTGCCGGCCACCAGCACGACGTCGTATTCGGCGCCCAGCCCCGCCATGACCTGCACCACGCGGGGGTCCCGGGCACGGGCCATGCGCTCCACGCGCTCGAGCAGCGCGACCTTGTCCGGCGCCGACATGGACGCCAGCGGATCCTGCGGAAGGTAGAGCGAACGGCTTCCCGCCTGGCGATAGCCATTGGCCACCTTGACCTTGCCCGCGCCCTGGCGGGCGATCGTGCGCACGGCGCGGGCCGACGACAGGAGCGCGTCCTGCGACAGCGTGTCGGAATAGGCGAAGGCGGTTTTCTCGCCGCTCAGGGCGCGCACGCCCACGCCCTGCTCGATGGCGAAGCTGCCGGTCTTGACGATGCCTTCTTCCAGGCTCCAGCCCTCGCTGCGGGTGTACTGGAAGTACAGGTCGGCATAGTCCACCTTGTGCGCGAAGATCTCGCCCAGGGCCCGGGAGAGGTCGGCCTCGGTCAGACCCCAGGGGTCGAGCAGCAAAGACTTGGCGGTGGCCAGGGACTGGATGTTGGGTTCTACGAGTTGCATGGATGGCTGTACGGGAATTCGTTGCGAAACAAGGCGGGTGCCCAGGCTCTACAGTACACGATGGCGCAGCGCCGGCAACGCTGCGCGCACGTCGGCGATGCGAACGGGATCGATCATGCCGTCGACGATGCCGGGGCCCTCGGGCAGCACCGCCTGCGTCGTGCCCCAGGGATCGATCAGCATCGCATGCCCCCAGGTACGGCGGCCATTGGGATGCACGCCTCCTTGCGCCGGCGCCAGCACGTAGCACTGGTTCTCGATGGCGCGGGCGCGCAGCAGGATCTCCCAATGTGCCTGGCCTGTCGTATAGGTGAAGGCGGCAGGCACCAAAATCAAGTCCACCTGCCCCAGCGCGCGGTAGAGCTCGGGAAAGCGCAGGTCATAGCAGGTGGACAGCCCCACGCGTCCCCAGGGCGCGTCGAAGCCCACCGGCGCCGTGCCGGGGCGGATGCTCAGGGCCTCGTCGTAGGACTCGGCGCCGCGACGGAAGTTGAAGAGGTGGATCTTGTCGTACCGCGCCAGCGCGCGGCCGTCCGGGCCGTAGACGAACGCCGTGTTGTACACCCGGTCGGGATCGGGGCATTCCAGCGGCAGGGTGCCTCCCGCCAGGTAGATGCCATGCCGGCGCGCCTGCGCGGCCAGGAACTCCTGTATCGGCCCCTGCCCTTCCCGTTCGCGAATGGCGACCTTCTCGCGGTCGCTGCGTCCCATGAAGCAGAAGTACTCGGGCAGGGCCACCAGCTGCGCGCCCCGCTCTGCCGCCTGGGCGATCAAGGCTTCGGCATCGGCGAGGTTGCGCGCCACGTCGGGCGTGGACACCATCTGGACAGCAGCCACGCGAACGGCTGCGGGGACGGCGGATTCGGTCATGGGCGTCGGATCCTGGCAGACAGGTTGCAGGGCATGGGACTATTGTCGCGCAGAACGCTAGGGCGCGGGATTCGCGGGTTCCTGCACGGACGGCGCGGCCGGGGAATCGGCCGCATCCCCCTTGGTGGTGGCGACCTTGGTCACCTGGGGATCGGCCCAGGTGCCGGTGACCTCGTACTGGTAGGCCAGGACCTTGGAAAGCGGATTCTTGAGCAGCAACTGGGCGAGGAACACGCTCAGGCCCACCGCGGGATTGACCGCCAGGCCGTACAGCAGCGAAGCGGCGCCGGCGTCCAGCTTGGGCACTACCACGACCTGCAGTTTCTGGGTTTCTTGCTCCAGGTCGGTCTCGCCGGCGATGACCACCGTGGCGTTGACGCCGTTCATCTTGAAATCGTCGGTATGGGCCACGCCGTTGGAAATGCTTGCATGGGCCCGGATGGTGTCGTAGGCGAAGCCTTCGCTGAAGATATCGCGGAAGTCCAGCGTCACGCGGCGCGGCAGGGACTGCAGCGACAGCACACCCAGCAGCTTGGCGATACCCGGCTCGGCCTTGAGGAACTGCCCCTTGTCCAGGGCCAGCTCCACCTTGCCGGAAAGGCTGGGCAGGTCCAGCGAATACGGCAGGCCGCGCCACGAGACCTGCGCCGACAGCATGCCGCTGCCGCCGGCCATGGCCCCGTGCACCCCCATGCGCTCGAGGAACTTGCCCGTGTCGCCCAGCTTGAGCACGGCATCGAGGGACATGGCGCGCCGGCCCCGCGCGGCGCCGTCGGCAGCCACTTTCCAGACGCCCGAGCCATCCAGTTCGGCATCGGGGTTCTTCACGTTGAGCTTGCGCAGCCGCCACTCCCGGCCCCGGTTCGAGCTCTGGGCCAGCACTTCCAGCCGCCCGAGCTGCTTGCCGAACAGTTCGAAATGGTCGGCCACCAGATCGATTTCCGGCACCTCCGCGTCGTCGTCGGCGCCGGAGTCGGCCAGGGTCTCGGGGCTTTCGTCGTCGACCTCGCTGTCGACCACCAGCCGCGACAGCCGCGCGGTCAGGCGATGCGGCCCCGCGCCGCCCCGCGTCTCCATCCAGGACAGCCGGCCCGCCAGTTGGGCCGATTCGATGTCCGCGCGCCAATTGGCGCCCGCGCCGTTCTGCTGGCGCGCCGCGTAGAGCGTCACCTTGTCGAGCTGCCGGCCATGCACGCGCAGGACCGGCGTGGCGAGACTGATGCGGTTGAGCGGCACGTCGAGGGCGCCTTTGCCGGCTGCGCCCGTGCCCGTGCCCTGCGCCGAGGACGGCTGGAACTCCGCCGCCACCTTGCGCAGGGAATCGATGTCCAGTTCCGGCAGCTCGGCGCTCACGCTCAGCCCCGGACCGGCGATGGTGGCCGCTCGGTTGATGCCGATGGCGCCACGCACCTCGCGTACTCCGCCTTTGTCGTCGTGATCACGTTCGATGTGGAGATTGACGGCCGGCCCCACGCTGCCGGCGAACCAGTCGCTCCTGGGCCGGCCCGGCGCGGCCGGCGTGCCGCTCCATTCCAGCCGCGACGGGCGCGCTTCCTGCGCCGTCTTGCCCAGCGGCGCGGGCAGGTCGGCCGCCAGGCCGACGAGGTCGGACTCCACCAGCAGCACCGGCGTCTTCTTCGGCTCGATGCGTACCGATGCCTTGTAGGCCGTCCGTCCCGAAAGCCGAGCCATCCCGGGCGCATTCCACCACAGGCTGAAGGCCGACGCCGCGGCGGTGCCCTCGGCCAGCAGCAAGTCGCTGCCATCGGGCTGCGGCCCGCCGGACAGGCGCACGGGCCCGTCGAGCGCGGTGCCGGTCACGTCGCGCAGGGCCACGCCGCGGTTGTCGAACGCCACCGTTCCGGTCAGCCGGGAAAGAGGCGGCGCCGCAGGCGCCAGGCGGAATTCGTTGCCGGCCAGCCGGACCTCGCCCTTGACCTCCACTTCGGCGTGCTCCTGCTCCGATTCACGGTGCGCCAGCGGGATGCGGAGCGAAATCGGCACGACGAAATTGCCGCTGGCGGTGGCCTCGTCCAGCGCGCCGCCTATCATGCGTCCCACCGGCGATCCCTTGACGAAGGCCAGGAAGGCCGGCGCGGGGCCGCGCGTCTCGCCGTCGATGTCCAGCACGGCATCGTGCACGAGATCGGCAATGGCGGCGCGCGTGCGTCCCATCGCCACCGTGGTCGAGCGGTCCACGCGCACGCGGCCGGATCGCGCGTCCACCGCCATCGACACGCGATCGAACACCAGTTCGCCGGCGATGTCCTCCAGGCGCGGCCAGACGTCGCCGTGCGCCAGGGGCGCAGGCAGGTAGTCCAGCGTCACGCCGCTCACCTTGCCCGCCACCCTGAACTCGCCGGACCTGTCGCTGCCGTACGGGAAACCGTCCAGATCGCCGCGCACGCGCACGTCCACGTCCTGGGCCTGGCCGGCCACGAGCGCGTGCTGCAGCCAGGTCCGCACGTTCGCGCCGACGACGATGGGGATGTAGCGGTGGACCTCCTTCACGTCGGCCCGCTCGAGCCGGCCCCGCAGATCGAGCGTTCCCGCGGGCGAACGGCCATGGCTGCTCCAGTTGCCGCTGAAACTGCCCTGCACGCCCCGGCCCGCGAAATCCAGGCGCTCGACGTCGACCGTCCAGGCGCCGTCGGCGGTCTTTCGGGCAGCCGCCTTGGCGTTCACATTATCCATGGGCAGGTCGGGGTCGGCGAACACGCCCGGGAAACGCAGCACGGCATCGCGGGCGTCGATCTCGATACGGCCGCCTTGGGCATCGGCCTCGATCACGCCCTGCAGGTTCGAGAAGCCGGGGCGCTGGGGATGATGGCCGTCGTTGACCGCTGGCTCGGGCGCCGGGGCCATGGACAGGCCGGAAAACCGTGCGCGGCCCGATACGGAGGAAGGCTCGGTCGGCGGCCCCTGCCAGGCCAGGTGCAAATCGTCGATACGGCCCGCCGGCCGCAGCTCGGACAGCGACTGGCGCGTGGCCGCGGGCAGGGGCAGCCGGTCGGCCAGGCGCAGGCCCGCATCCAGGTCGAGACCGGCCGCGTCCACCTGCGTCGACGCCGGCGCGTCGTGCCGCGCCGGGCGCCATAGCACCGCCAGCCGCCGGGGCTGCAAGGCGAGGCCGTCGTCGGTGCGCGCATCCAGTTTCGTCACGTCCAGCTTGTAGCCGTCCTGGGTTGCCGTCAGTTCGGCGCGGCCATCCAGCTGCGCAAGGGTCAGCGCCGGCAGGTCGGGCGCGAGCTGCATGCGCAGCTCGCGCAGCGCGACCTGGGCGGTCCCCGCTCGTATGCGGCCACGGTCGTAGTCCAGCCAGGCGCGCAGCGAGCCGCTACCTTGCTGCGGCTCGCCGGGCACGTCCAGCCACGGCCGCCATCCCGCGAAATCGATACGCTCCATCGCCGCGTACAACGAGCCTCGCCACAGCGCGGGATCGGCGACGCCCAGCGTGAACCAGCTGTGCGTGAAATCGGCCCGCAGATCCAGCACGGATCCGAGATGGGCGGGCGGTTCGGCGCGCAAGGCCGCCCGGTGATGGCGCCCGGTATTCTGCATGGCGAACGCCACGTTGACGATTTCGAGCGGCGGCGCGGCGCGGGCGGCATCGCGCCAGCGCACCACGGCGTCCCGCACCACCACTTCGCGCTGGGCCAGCAGCCACTCGAGCCCGGCATGGGAACCGCCCCCGGCCTTGGGATCGAAGGACCAGCCGGCTATCCAATAGCGCCCCTGCTCGTCGCGCCGCGCATCGAGCTCGGGCCGATCGAGCTCGAGCCGCAGCAGGCGCGGCTCCAGTACCAGCAGGCTGCGCCACGACAGGATGGCCGAGACCTTCGGCAAGTCCAGTCCTGGCTGGCCGGAGGCGTCGGCGATCCGCACGGATGAGAGTTCGAAGCTGGGATGCAGGCCGCGCCATTCGGCTTCGATCCCTTCGATGCTGACCGGCGCGCCAAGCGCCCGGCTCGCCAGCCGTTCGATGCCGGGCCGGTATTGGTCGATGGCGGGCAGGACCGCGTAGCGCACGACCACCAGCGCGACCACGAACAGGAAGTAGACGGCCAGCACCAGCCAGACCAGGGGCCGCACGACGACGCGATAGAGAAAAGGTAGGTCGATATGCACGAAGGGACGGCGAAACGGAGTCGTTCCGTCGAAGCGGCGGCGACGGCCGGGATGGAAAGAATGAGAAAGTTGAAGCTTATACCGGCAGGCTTGTCTTATGCTGGCTTCTGCACAAAACTTCTTCGTGGCGCACAATTCTGTTACGCAATGCCACATTTTCCGCCATGTCAGATACGTCCCTGCTCGCACCCGCGCTCTCCTGGTCTGGCCACCTGCGCCGGCGCATCGACGCCCAGCCCGAATACGGCCAGTGGCTGGCCGACGCAGCGGCCAGGCCGGTCGACGCCTCGGCGCTGGCCTCCTGGTTCGACGAGCTGCGCACGGCCCGCACGGGTGCGGCCTCCGCCGGCCCCCTGCCGGTGGCCGACTGCCGCGCGGTGCTCCGCAAGCTGCGCGAACGCGTGTTCTGCGCGATCATGGTGCGCGACCTGGCCGGCCTCGCGCCACTGGAAGAAGTCGTGGGCGCGATGACGCGGCTGGCCGACCTGGCCATCGAAGAGGCCTACCGCAGCGTGGCGACCGAACTGGCCGAAGTGCACGGCATTCCGCGCGAAGCCTCCTCCGGCCTGCCGCAGGAAATGATGATCGTCGGCATGGGCAAGCTGGGCGGCGAGGAACTCAACGTCTCGTCCGACATCGACCTGGTCATGCTCTACGGCGACGAAGGGGAAACGGACGGCCGCCGGCCGATCTCCCATCACGAGTTCTATGGCCGGCTCACGCGCCGCATGATGCCGGTGATATCGGAGATCGACGCCGACGGCCACGTATTCCGCACCGACCTGCGCCTGCGTCCGGACGGCGATGCCGGGCCGCTGGCCTGGAGCCTGGACGCCTTCGAGAACTACCTGATCTCCCAGGGCCGCGAGTGGGAACGCTATGCCTGGCTGAAGGCCCGGCGCATCGAGGCCCGCGCCTTCGAGGGCAGCGATCCCGCCGCGCAGGCCGCCCAGCTCGAGGCGCTGTGCCGGCCCTTCGTCTACCGCAAGTACTTCGATTTCGACGCGCTGGCCGCGCTGCGCGCGCTGCGCGAGCGCATCCGCGAAGACTGGAACCGCCGTTCCTACAACGGCACGGGCGAACAGGTCACCCAGGCCGACAACGTCAAGCTGGGCGAAGGCGGCATCCGCGAAATCGAGTTCGTGGTCCAGCTGTCGCAACTGGTACGCGGCGGCCGCACTCCCACCTTGCGCGTGCGGGGCCTGCTGCCGGCGCTGCACGCCGAACGCGAGGCCGGCCTCGTTTCCGCGCAGGACGCCGAACGCCTCGAAAGCGCCTACCGTTTCCTGCGCCGCGTCGAGCACGCGCTGCAATACCGCGAAGACCAGCAGACCCACCTGCTGCCCCAGGACACCGAACGGCGCGCGGAACTGGCGCGCGCGCTGGGCTTTGCCGACCCCGCCGAATTCGAGCGCACGCTAACCGGGCACCGGGAATTCGTCGAGGCTACCTTCCGCGGCGTGTTCGGCCAGAGTGACGCGGGTCCGGCGGGTAGCCCGGAAGGCCACCGCGGCGGCGATCCCGAGGACCTGCTGGTCGAACGCATACGCGCCTGCCTGCCGGCCGAGGCCGACAGCCTGTTGCCGCGCGTGGCCGCGCTGCTCGGCAGCCCGCGGATCCGCAGCCTGCCCGACAACAGCCGGCGCCGCCTGGCTGCCCTGCTGCCGGCCGTCGTGGACGCCTGCGCGGGCACCAAGGCTCCCGCGCCGGCGCTGCTTCGCATGTTCGGACTGATCGAGCACATCGCCCAGCGCAGCGCCTACATGGCGCTCTTGGCTGAGTATCCGGACACGCTCGCCCGCGTGGCCCGCATCTTCGCCGCCAGCGACTGGGCCGCGGGCTATCTCACGCGGCACCCGCTGTTGCTGGACGAACTGCTCGACTGGCGCACGCTGCTGGCCCCGCCCGACCTGCCCGCCCTGGCGCGCAAGCTCAGCGACGACCTGGACGCGTGCGTGATCGACGGCACCGGCGCCCCGGACGTGGAACGGCAAATGAACCTGATGCGCGACGCGCAGCGCCAGTGGGGCTTCCACCTGCTTGCCCAGGACCTCGAGGGCCAGCTGACGGTCGAGCGCCTGGGCGACTACCTGTCCATGGTGGCCGACATCATGCTGGAAGAAACGCTCAAGCGCGTCTGGTACCAGGTTTCCAAGGACCAGGGCCGCACCCCCGCGCGCTTCGCGGTCGTCGCCTACGGCAAGCACGGCGGCAAGGAACTGGGCTACGCCTCGGACCTGGACCTCGTGTTCCTGTATGAAGACACGCGCGAGGACGCCGGCGAGATCTACGCCCGCTTCGGCCAGCGCATCCTGTCCTGGCTGGGATCCATGACGGCCTCCGGCCGCCTTTACGAAGTGGACTTGCGCCTGCGTCCCGACGGACAGGCCGGCCTGATGGTCATATCGACCGAGGCTTTCGAGCGCTACCAGAAAGAGCACGCGTGGCCCTGGGAGCACCAGGCCATTACCCGCGCCCGTTTCGCAGCCGGCGACCCGGCCGTCGGCCGGCAGTTCGAGCGCATCCGGCGCGAAGTGCTGCTCATGCCGCGCGATGCCCGCCAGCTGGCGGACGAGGTCATCGCGATGCGGCGCAAGATCAGCGAAGGCCACCCCAACCCGACCCCGGACTTCGATCTCAAGCACGATCCGGGCGGCATGGTGGACGTCGAGTTCATCACCCAGTACCTGGTGCTGCTGCACGCCCGCGACCACGAGATCCTGGTGCAGAACCTCGGCAACATCGCGCTGCTGCGCCACGCCGCCGAAGCCGGCCTGATTCCCGGCGAACTGGCGCAGCGCGTAGGCGACGCCTACCGCACGCTGCGGCGGGAACAGCACGCGCTGCGCCTGCAGGACATCGAAAAGGCGCGCGTCCCGCAGGAAGCCCTGGCGGCGGAGCGCGCCGCCGTGTTCGAGCTGTGGGAACGCGTATTCGGCTCGCCCAGGCTCCCCGGGTAGGCCAGCCCCGCCCGGCCGGGCTCGCGCGCCGGCCGGGAGCTCTCCCGCGCGGGCGTTCGCCCGCTCCCCACTGCCCCATCCGTTCGACCCCGCCGCCGGGCCGCCCAGCGGGCCGGCTTCGCCGTCGCCAGGAGCGCGCGCCCGCACTGCGCTTCCCCGCCGCCCTTTTCCGCACCTGGGGTTTCACATGAGTTCTTTTTTGAGTTTTTTACGTAATATGCAAAAAACCACGTTTTTCTGAAAAAAACCTCCAGACCTTCTCGAACAAATTCCACCATGATCAAAAGAACAGGTCTTTCGTTCAGCCATGTCGGCATCTTCGTCACCGACATCCAGCGGATGGCCGATTTCTATTCGAAGGTGCTGGACTTCACCATCACGGACCGCGGCATGCTCGACGGTCCCCAAGGCCCGGTCGAACTGGTCTTCACCAGCCGCGATCCGGACGTGCATCACCAGATCGTGCTGGTGTCGGGCCGGCCGGCCGACGTCCGGTTCAACGTCATCAACCAGCTGTCGTTGATGGCCGACTCCCTGGAAACCCTGCAGCGCTATCACCGGCGCCTTCAGGACGCCCGCGTGGCGGACCTTGCGCCGGTCACGCATGGCAACGCGCTGTCGCTGTATTGCCGCGACCCCGAGGGCAACCGGCTGGAGCTCTATGTCGATACGCCGTGGTACGTGTCCCAGCCCATGAGGGTTCCCATGCCCATCGAGCTGCCGCCGGCCGAATTGATGGCCTGGGCCGAACGGCATGCGCGCGGGCTGCCGGGCTTCCGCAGCCGGGAGGCGTGGCGGGCCGACATGGCGCGCCGCATGGGCGTCGAGCAAGCCCCGGCATGAGCGACGGCGCATCCAGCCTCGGGCGCATGCTGGCGCTGCTCGATGCCTATACCCATGACCGGTACGCGTGGACCGTGGACGACCTGGCCAGCCATTTCGGTTTCACGCCTTCGTCCACGTACCGTTATGTCAAGGAACTGTGCCAGGCGGGCCTGCTCATCCGGCTGCCCCGGGGCCGGTACGTAATCGGCGCGCGCGTGGTGGAACTCGAGGCCTTGATCCGCGAAACCGACCCCGTCACCCGCGCCAGCCAGCCCATCCTGCGCGAATTGGCGCAGGAGACCGGGTGCCACGTGCTGCTTTCCAACGTCTATGGCGAACATCTGCTCAACGTGGCGCACGAACCGGGCGTCGAGTCACTCGAACTGACCTACCTGCGAGGCAAGAGCCTGCCATGGTTCCGCGGCGCGCCATCGCTGTCCGTGCTGGCGTTCTGGCCGCGTGCGCGGGTGCGCAAGCTGTTCGAGCAGGCCCATGGCGACGCCGGCGAACAGGCCTGGAACGCCACGTGGGCCAGCCTGAAGGCCATACGCAAGGCAGGGTACGTGGTCAGCCACGCCGGGCTCGATCCCGACGTCATCGGCTATGGCGTCCCGGTGATGCTCGAGGATGAAGTCATCGGAACGATATCCCTCGTCTGCTCCAGGCAGCGAGGCGAGT
Organism: Pigmentiphaga sp. NML080357; assembly: GCF_002188465.1. Classification (GTDB taxonomy): domain Bacteria; phylum Pseudomonadota; class Gammaproteobacteria; order Burkholderiales; family Burkholderiaceae_B; genus Pigmentiphaga. The sequence continues at coordinate 201,045 of NZ_NINW01000041.1, forward strand.
TCCTCAACGGCGCGGCCTTGGGAGCCGTGCTGAAACAAAAAAGCCGTGAACTTTCCGCACGCCTGCAGCAGGCGGAATGAACGGTACCGCCACGCCCTCCCTGGCGACGGCATACGACAGAAACACGCGAGGAGACACACATGAGCAACGGCGACATTCGCCGGCGCGCCGCGCTGGCGGCGGCCGGCCTGCTGGGAGCGGCGCTGGCCGTTCCCGCGCTGGCCCAGGGCACCTATCCGGCACGGCCGGTCAAGCTGCTTGTCGGCTTCGCCGCCGGCGGCGGCAGCGATGTCGTGGCGCGCCTCGTGGGCAAGGCGCTGGGCGAACGGCTCGGCCAGCCGGTGGTCGTCGAGAACCGCGCCGGCGACGGCGGCAACATCGCATCGGCACAGGTGGCCAAGAGCGAACCCGACGGCCACACGCTGGTATTGATGACCAGCGGCCACGGCACCAATGCCGCGATGCGCAAGGACCTCCCCTTCGAGCCCGTCAAGGGTTTCAGCTGGATATCGACGCTCACCACTTATCCGCTGACGCTGGCCGTGGCCCCGGCCTCGCCGATCAAGTCGTTCGAAGACTTCGTCCACCGCATCAAGACAGAAAAGGACCGCTACACGTACACATCGGTCGGGGTCGGCACCGCCATGCACCTCGTCGGCGAATGGATCATGGCGGAGAGCGGCGGCAGCGCGCTCCACGTGCCGTTCAAGGGCGGGGCCGGCCCGATGACGGAACTGCTGGCCGGACGCGTGGACGTCATGATCGATACGATGACCAATACCGCGCCGCTGTTCAAGGCCAACCGCGTGCGCCTGCTGGCGACCACGGCGCCCGCGAATGTGCAGGCGCTGCCCGGCGTTCCGAGCGTGGCCGACACGCTGCCGGCGATCGTCTTCGAATCATGGCTGGGCATCGCGGCTCCGGCCGGCACCCCCGCGGACGTGGTGGCCCGCCTGAACCGTGAATTGCGCGCGGTGCTCGATACGCCGGCCGTGCGGCAGCAACTGGTGGACTGGGGCGGTTCGCCGCGGGCCTCGTCGCCGGAAGAATTCCAGGCGCGCGTGGAGAACGACATCAGGCGCCTGCGCGCCGTCGTGGTTCAGCGCAACATCCAGGCGGAATAAGCCCGGCGGCGCCGTCAGCCCAACAGCCAGCGCAACAGCCACAACGTGGCCATCCCGGCCCCGATCATGGCGATCGTATTGCGCGTGGTCACCATGACGGCCACCGCGACCACGGCAGCCAGCGCGCGCCAGTCGAAGACGGGCACCCCGCCAGGCGGCCAGGGCAGAAGGTCGGGCATGATCACCGCGGCGAGAGCCGCGGCCGGCGCATAGCGCAGGGCGCGCCGCACGCCGTCGGGCAGGGGCACGTTGTCGCCCAGCAGCAGGAAGCCGGCGCGGGTGATCACCGTGCACAGCGTCAGCGCGGCGATCACCAGCCAGACGTACGGCGAATCCGAAACCGGCGGAAAACTCGACGGACTCATGTCCTGCCTCCTTGCGCGGTCCTGCGCTCAAGCACCTTCTCGGCGGAGACGCCGGCCCAGACCCCCGCCACGACCGCCAGCACCAGGCCCAGCCGCAGCGGCAGCGGCTGGCCCGCCCAGCCCACCAGCCCCGCCGCGGCCACGGCGGCCAGCACCGGCCAGCTCGCCACCATCGGCACGACGATGGCGATCAGCGCCAGCACGGCCGCGAACTCCAGCGACCAGGCCTGAGGCACGACGGATCCCAGCAGGATGCCGGCGACCGAACATACTTGCCAGGTCAGCCAATTGCCCGCGGCCGCGCCCAGGAAGAACCAGATCTGCTCGGGCGTGCCCTTGACGGGCGCATCGCCGTAGCGCGGCATGAACAGCACGAAGCCGATGTCGCTCGTCAGATAGCCGAGGCCGAGGCGCCTCAGGCGCGAGAACCGGCGGAAATAGGGATGCATCGCGGCGGCGAAGATGACGAAGCGCAGGTTCACCACGCAGCCTGCCGCGAACACCAGCCAGACCGGGGCGCCGGCCACGATCAGCGGCAGGGCGGCCAACTGCGCCGAACCCGCGTACACCAGCAGGGTCATCGCCAGCGCCAGGGTCTGGCTGAGCCCGACCTTGACCATGGCCACCCCGCTGACCAGCCCCCAGACGCCGATGGCGATGGTGGTCGGCGCCAGCGCCTTCAGTCCCGCGACGAAAGCGGCCCGGAGCTCCTTCCTGGTCGGACCGGCGGGTACGGCGGAAGAAGGCGTGCTTGACATGAAGGTCGGGGAGCGCTGCCGCGGGGGGCAGGCCGGAAGGAGTAAAGTTATGGTTTACAGCTATTGTAAGTGATTACCCGAATCTCCCTGGAACCCGGGAGGGGTTGCCGGGGGAGTCCCCCTGCGCGCCGCCCCGCCGCTGGATCCAGTCGCAGATTGGTACAATATCTGGTTCATTTCGGAGATCCCAATCATGTCGATGTCAGACCGCGACGGCTTCATCTGGTACGACGGCAAGCTCGTCCCCTGGCGTGAAGCCAACACCCATGTGCTCACACACTCCCTGCACTACGGGTTGGCGGTATTCGAGGGTGTGCGCGCATACAAGACCGACCTCGGAACATCGATTTTCCGGCTCAAGGAACACACCGACCGCCTGATCAATTCCGCCCACATCTATCAAATGCAGATCCCGTACAGCCGGGAGGCCCTGATGGAAGCGCAGAAGGAAGTGGTCAAGGCCAACAACCTGGAATCCTGCTACCTGCGCCCCATCGCCTTCTACGGTTCCGAGAAAATGGGCGTCTCGCCCAAGGGCGCCAAGGTGCACGTGGCCGTTGCCGCCTGGGAATGGGGCGCCTACCTGGGCGCCGAGGCGCTGCAGAAAGGCATCCGGGTCAAGACCTCCTCCTACGCCCGCCATCACGTCAACGTGACGATGCCGCGCGCCAAGCTGGCCTCCACCTACGCGAACTCCATCCTCGCCAACCTGGAAGCCACCGAGGACGGCTACGACGAAGCCCTGCTGCTCGACACCGAGGGCTTCGTGGCCGAAGGCTCGGGCGAGAACATCTTCATCGTCAAGGACGGCGTGCTGGTCGAGCCCGAGATCGCGTCGGCCCTGACCGGCATCACCCGCTCCACGATCCACAGCCTGGCGGCCGACCTGGGCATCAAGGTGGTCACCAAGCGCCTGACCCGCGACGACGTCTACATCGCGGACGAGGCTTTCTTCACCGGCACCGCCGCCGAAGTCACGCCCATCCGCGAACTCGATCGCCGCAAGATCGGCGCCGGCCAGTGCGGCCCGATCACCGCGCGTCTGCAGCAGGCCTTCTTCGACCTGGTTGCCGGCCGCAACGCCAAGTACAACCACTGGCTTACCCACGTCTGAGCAGGAAAACGCCATGACCACCGAAGCTGCCAACGCCGTCACCGAAGTCGATGCCGACGAGCTTCCGCTTTCGTGCCCCGGGCCGCATACTCCGCTCTGGAACATGCATCCCAAGGTGTTCCTGGACGTGGCGACGACGGGCGAAGCCAAGTGCCCGTACTGTGGCGCGGAGTACCGCTTGAAGGGTCCCGCCCCTACGCACTGACGTGCGCGAGAACGGCGTTCTTCGGATGGTGTCCGATACCATCGCGCCATCCTTGAACTGCCCCGGTTCAGGACACCACCCCGGCCCGCCGGGGTTTGCTTTTGTTTACAGGACATTCCAGTGCAGCACAACGACTACATCCTGACGCTCGCCTGCCCCGATACGACCGGCATCGTCTATCACGTATCGGGCTTCCTGTTCGAGCGCGGCTGCAACATCCTGGATTCCCAGCAGTTCGGCGACGAGGACACCAAGCTTTTCTTCCTGCGGGTGCATTTCACCCTGCCCGGAGGCGTGGATGCCGAGGCCGTCCGGCAAGATTTCGCTTCACTGGCCGAGCGCTTCTCGATGCAATGGCAGATCCGCGACCCGCACCGGCGCGCGCGCGTGCTGCTGATGGTCAGCAAGCACGGCCACTGCCTGAACGACCTGCTGTTCCGCGCCAAGAGCGGCCAACTGCCGATCGACATCCCGGCGGTGGTTTCCAACCATCCCGATTTCGCGCTGCTGTCGGCCTCGTACGGCGTCCCGTTCTACCACCTGCCTGTGGCCGCGGGCGGCAAGGAGCAGCAGGAGCGGCAAGTGCTGCAGATCGTCGAGCGCGAGAACATCGACCTGGTCGTGCTGGCGCGCTACATGCAGATCCTGTCGCCGGACATGTGCCGCGCGCTGGCCGGCCGCGCCATCAACATCCACCACAGCTTCCTGCCCAGCTTCAAAGGCGCCCGGCCGTACTACCAGGCGCACGACCGTGGCGTGAAGCTGATCGGGGCCACCGCCCACTACGTGACCCCGGACCTCGACGAGGGCCCCATCATCGAGCAGGACATCGCGCGGGTGGACCACAGCATGTCGCCGGAAGCCCTGACCCAGGTCGGCCGCGACGTCGAATGCCTGGTGCTGGCGCGCGCCGTGCGCTGGCACGTGGAGCACCGCATTCTGTTGAACGGCCACAAGACCATCGTATTCGCATAATGGTGCTCAAATCCCGCGGCGCTCTGCTGTTCGCCACCTCGGAAGAAGCCGAACAGGCGTTCTACGACGCCCTGGAACAGGGCGACCTCGCCCAGCTGATGGCGGTATGGGCGGACGACGAGGACATCGTCTGCATCCATCCGGGCGGTCCGCGGCTGGTCGGCCACGAAGCCGTGCAGGAGTCGTGGCGCGAGATCTTCGGCAATGCGCCGGTTTCCATCCGTCCCACGCGCATCCACACCGTACAAAGCATGATGAGTTCGGTCCACACGGTAGTGGAGCAGCTCATGGTCGATACTTCGCAGGGCAGGCAGATCGTCCGCTGCTATGCAACCAATGTCTTTCACAAAGGTCCCACCGGCTGGCGTCTGGTTCTGCACCATTCGTCGCAGGCCCCTGCCGACCTCGGTCCGACCGAGCTGCAGGACGTTCCCGACCTACTGCATTGAGTTGCCGCAGCCGAACACCGCATGCCCGCTTACCTGGATACGACACCCTGCCCCACTCCCGCATGGTTGCCCGAAGGACATAGCCAGACCATCTTCGCGTCGCGGTTCTCATCGCATCACCACGTATCGTTCGTGCGCGAACGCGTCGATACGCCGGATGGCGATTTCATCGATTTCGACTGGACAGCGCCGGGTTTCGCGCCGGGCGCAGCCGTGGAGCCCGGACTGTTCGCCCGACTTGCCGCGGCGGCCGGCACCTCCACGGCGTCGCGCAATGGCCTGGTGCTCTTCCACGGCCTGGAAGGCAGCAGCGCCAGCCACTATGCGCAGGCCATTTCCCAGCATTTCCGCGCCCGGGGCTGGACCGTGGTCGTGCCGCATTTCCGCGGCTGCTCCGGCGAGCCCAATCGGCTGCCCCGGGCCTACCACTCCGGCGATTCGGCCGACATCGCCTTCATGCTGGACACCGTGCGCCAGCGCCTGCCCGAAATGCGCTGGCATGCCACCGGCGTGTCGCTGGGCGGCAACGCGCTGCTCAAGTACCTTGGCGAAGCGGGCTCGTCCGCGGGATGGCTCGTCGCGGCGGCCGGCGTTTCGGCGCCGGTGGACCTCATGGCCGGCGGCCGCATCCTGGGCACGGGCCTGATCAACCGGCACGTCTATACCCACATGTTCCTGCGCACCCTGAAGGCCAAGACCCTCCAGAAGGCGCAGCGCTTTCCGGGCACCATCGACGTGATCCGCGTGGCCAATGCCCGCGACCTGTACGAGTTCGACGACGCCTACACCGCGCCCACGCACGGTTTCCGCGACGTGAACGACTACTGGACGCGTGCCTCGAGCAAGCCGTTGCTGGCCGACATTAACGTCCCGACGCTGGTCCTGAATGCGCGCAACGACCCGTTCCTGCCCGGCCGCTACCTGCCCGACGCGTCACAGGCTTCGGACCAGGTCGTGCTGCACCAGCCCGAACAAGGAGGCCACGCGGGCTTTCCCACGGGGCGCTTCCCGAGCAACCTGAACTGGCTGCCGCAACGGCTGGCCGTCTTCTTCCGCTCGGGCCGCTGACGACGCCGTCCGAGGCCTGACAACGGCGCCGTTTTCTTCGACAATGCGGAAGACGGCCTGTTGCCCTTCACTCTTCGGACGGACGCTCCCATGATCCCGACTCACGCGGTTTCCGATGGACTTCCCCAGACCACCGGAGGCCGGCTCCTCGTCGAATCGTTGACTGCACACGGCGTAGACCGGGTTTTCTGCGTACCCGGCGAAAGCTATCTCGACGTGCTGGATGCCTTGCATGCCCATCCCAGCATGGACGTGGTGGTCGCCAAGCACGAAGGCGCGGCCGCCAACATGGCGGAAGCCGACGGCAAGCTCACCGGCAAGCCCGGCATCTGCTTCGTGACGCGGGGGCCGGGCGCCACGCAGGCGAGCATAGGCGTGCACATCGCCCAGCAGGACTCGACGCCCCTTCTTCTCTTCGTCGGCCAGGTTCCTCGCCGCGAACTCGGGCGGGAAGCCTTCCAGGAAATCGACTACCAGGCAATGTTCGGGAGCATCGCCAAATGGGTCGTGAGCATCGACGATGCCGCGCGCATCCCCGAGTTCGTAGCCCGCGCCTTCGCCTGCGCGACATCGGGCCGACCGGGCCCCGTGGTGCTGGCCTTGCCGGAAGACGTCTTGAGCGCACCGTGCCCTGCCGCCGCCACCCCGGTGGCCACGCCCGCCGCCTGCGGTCCGGACCCCAGCACCGGCCCACGGCTGCACGCGCTGCTCGGCGCGGCGCAGCGGCCGCTGGTCATCGTCGGCGGCCCGAACTGGAGCGAGCGCGCGGCCGCCGACTTCGCGGCCTTCGTCCAGGCCTGGAACCTGCCCGTGGCCTGCGCGTTCCGCCGCCAGGATCTCTTCGACAACCGGCTGCCGCAGTACGCGGGACATCTGAGCCTGGGCGTCAATCCCGAGCTCGCCGCCCTGGTCAAGAACGCCGACCTCATCCTCGCCGTAGGCACGCGGCTGGGCGAAATCGCCACCAACGGCTACACCTTGCTGGTCCCGCCACGCCCGGCGCAGAAACTGGTCCACTTGCATGCGGACGCCGCCGAGCTCGGGCGCGTCTACCAGGCCGATCTTGCGATCCAGAGCGGCATCGAGGCCGGTGCCGCTCTGCTCAGGAACCTCGCCCCGCCCGCCTCGCGCCCGTGGGACGACTGGACGCGCGAGGCCGGCGCGCTGCATGCGCGCTACAGCAAGCTGCCATCGCCACACCCCGAATCGCGCGGGATCGACCTGGCGCAGGTCATCGCCCACCTGGACCGCATCCTGCCCGACGACGCCATCCTCGCCAATGGCGCCGGCAACTATACCGTGTGGCTGCACCGCTTCTACCGCTATCGCCGGCCGCGCACGGAGCTGGCCCCCACCTGCGGCGCAATGGGGTACGGCCTGCCGGCCGCAGTGGCAGCCAAGCTGCGGCATCCGCGGCGAACCGTCGTATGCCTGGCCGGCGACGGCTGCTTCCTGATGTATCCCCAGGAGCTCGCGACCGCGCTGCAATTCGGCGCCGCCGTTGTCGTCATCGTGGTCAACAACGGCATGTACGGCACCATCCGCATGCACCAGGAAAATCGCTTTCCGGGCCGGGTGAGCGCCACCGACCTGCGCAATCCCGACTTCGTCGCACTGGCGCAGTCCTTCGGCGCCCACGCCGAACGGTTGGACAGCGCAGAGGCATTTCCCGCCGCCTTCGAACGCGCCTGCGCCGCGGGCCGCCCGGCGCTGCTGGAACTGCGCACCGATCCCCGGCAGATCACGCCGCAGTCGCGGCTGGCAGGGCGTGGATAGCGACGTCCTCGCCGCGATGGCGCGCTGGCCCGACGTGCCGGACGCCTACGGCTGGCTGTCGCTCGACGCGCGGGGCCGCTGGCGCCTGCATCCGGAGGGAGACGCGCTCGCGGGCGGCCCCGGAGTGTCCATCTCCAACCCGGGCATCCTCGCTTTCATCGCACGCAACTATGGACATGACGAGCAAGGACGCTGGTTCTTCCAGAACGGTCCACAGCGCGTCTTCGTCAGGCTCGATGCCGCGCCGCTGATACTGCGCCAGGCGGACGAAGCGGGCCGGCTGGCTACCCATACCGACCGCCCGGTGACCCGGGTGGAACGCTGGGCGCTCGACGCCGGCGGCCGCTTGTACGCCGCGACCGAGCATGGCCCCGGCATGGTCGAAGACCGCTACCTCCCGGGCGTGCTGGAGTTGATGCGCACCGCGGCCGGCCGGCCGCTGCTGGAGGATCCGCCCGGGTGGCTGGCCGATCCCGGCACGACAGCGGCGCACGCGCCCGAGACGGTACTCTATCCGGCCGTCAACAAGGCGGCCATTCCCCTCGTCCCGCTGCGCGAACCCGCCAGCACCGCTTTCGGATATATCGAACGGCCGGCGCCGCCGACATAGCAGGCGGGCGTATGCGCCCCCAGGGGCCGGGGCCGTTCAGCTCTGGAACCGCTTGAGCAGGTCGCGTTCTTCCTTCAGGCGGCGCTGGAGTTCGCGCACCTTGGCATCGATCTGCGATTGCTCGTAGAAGTCCTTGGACGCCGCGCGCGCCTGCTGCAATTGCTCCACCGCGGCCGGCAGCGCGCCCGTCATGGCGTAATAGTCGGCCATGTTGCGCCGCTCGTTCACGACGCTGCCCAGCCGCGAATAGCTGACCGCCGCCATCTGATAGAACCGCGGCTCGTCGCTCCACTTGAGCATCTGCTCCTTGAGGAAGTCGACCGCCTCCTGGTTGCGCCCGGCGCGTTGAAGGGATTCGGCCATGGCCATGGCCAGGCCTCGCTGCCCCGGCCAGCGCGCGTAGGCGCTGCGCGCGAGGCTCACCGCCTGCTGCGGGTCGTTGCGCGCCAGGGCGAGGTCGATGGCGAGGCGCTCCAGCATGAAATGGCTGCGGGCCCCGGAGGTGGCGCCCAGGTAGGCTTCCTGGGCCTTGTCGAATTCACGCTGGCGCATCCAGCCGACCGCCGCGCCGTAATAGGCCGCGGCGCGCTCCAGGCCTTCGGTTTCGGCGATCCGGCTCTCGAAATAGCGGATGGCGTCCCGGGTGTCCTGGCCGCTGGTCGCCTGCAAGATGCGCATCTTGGCGCGCACGAAATAGAAATCGGACGAACTCGCGCGGTTGTGGATGACCACGCCGCGCGCCCGGTTCTGCATGTCGGACATGCGCTCGATGGACAGCGGGTGGGTACGCGTGAATGCCTGGCTGGTGCTTTCGTTGAGTCCGGAAGCCTGCATCAACCGCCCGAAGAACGACGCCATGCCGTTGACGTTGTAGCCCGCGCCCTCGAGCATCTGGAAGCCCGTCCGGTCGGCCTCGCGTTCGGCCTCGCGCGAGAACCCCAATTGCGAGTTGATGGCCGCGGCCTGGCCGAAGGCCATCGCCGCCTCGGGCGCTTGCGAATTGCCGCGCGCGGCCACCAGCGCGGCCAGCAGCGCCGCGACCATGATGAGGCTGTCCTGCTTCTGCTGGACCAGGCCGCGGGCGATGTGCCGCTGCACCACGTGGCCGATTTCGTGCGCCAGCACGCCGGCCAGCTCCGATTCGTTCTGCGCCGCCACCACCAGCCCGGTGTGCACGCCGATGTAGCCCCCCGGCATCGCGAAGGCGTTGATGGAAGGATCGCGCACGGCGAACACGTGGATGTTCGGGGTGCCCGCGGGAGCCTGGGCCGACAGCTGCCGCGCGATGTCCGTCAGATACTGGGTGAGGTCGGGATCGTCGAGGTAAGCCGGATCGCGCAGCGACTCCATCATGATGGCGTCGCCCAGGCGTTGCTCGAGCCGGGGCGACAGCTCCTGCGCGGACGAATCCCCCAGGTCGGGCAGACCGACCGGCTGGGCGGGCGCCAGCGCCGGCGCGGCGGCCGACAGCAGGGCCGGCAGCAGCAACGCGGCGGCCTTGCGGCGTAGCGACAGGGGGCGGTGGGAATTCGGCATACCGGTATGATAGCCAGCTTGGGCGACGGGTTCCCGCCGCCGTGTCAAAACGTGAAAAATATACCAATCCGGCCCGCGGCCCGGCCAACCGCGGGGCAAGGCTTACAGGACACGCCATGAGCTACGGTACCTTGATTTCCCCGCGGGAACTGCACGCGCTGCGGCAGTCCAGCTCCCCCGTCCTCGTCTGCGACTGCACTTTCGACCTGGCCGATACCGGCGCCGGCGCGCGCGGCTACGCGGCCGGACATATTCCGGGCGCCGTCTACGTGGACCTGGACCGGGACCTGAGCGGCGCCAAGACCGGCGACAACGGCCGCCATCCCTTGCCCCGGCGCGAGGACGTCGCGGCGCTGATGGCGCGGCTAGGCGCGAGCGACGACACGCAGGTAGTCGCCTACGACGCCGTCGGCGGCGCGATGGCCGCACGCCTGTGGTGGCTGCTGCGCTGGGCCGGCCATCCGGCCAGCGCGGTGCTGGATGGCGGCCTGGCCGCCTGGCGTGCGGCTGGGCTTGCGCTCGAGCAGGAGCCGCCCGCGTCGCCGCGGCCGGGCCGATTCACGCTGCGGCCGCCGCTGTCCGCGACCGTGGAATACGACGAGGTGCGGGCCAATCTCCATGCGCAGGCTCCGCGGCTGGTGGTCGACGCCCGCGCCGCCGATCGCTTCCGCGGCGAGAACGAGACGCTCGACGCCGTGGGCGGCCACATCCCCGGCGCCGTCAACCGCTTCTTCCGCGACAATCTGCAGCCCGACGGACGCTTCAAGAGCCCGTCGCAGCTCAAGGCCGAATTCGACGCACTGCTCGGCGCCACCCCCGCGAACCGCGTGATCAGCCAGTGCGGCTCCGGTGTCACCGCCTGCCACAACCTGCTCGGCATGGAAATCGCGGGCCTGACCGGAGCGGCGCTGTATCCAGGCTCATGGAGCGAATGGAGCAGCCGTCCCGGCTCGCCCATCGCAACCGGAGAACGATGATGGCGCAATCCCCCTTGACCCATTTCGATGCCGCGGGACAGGCCCACATGGTGGACGTGGGAGCCAAGCCCGCGACCGCCCGGGTGGCCATCGCCGGCGGAACGATACGCATGCAGCCCGCCACGCTCGCACTGATCCGCGACGGCAGCGCCAGGAAAGGCGACGTCCTGGGGATCGCCCGCATCGCCGCCATCATGGCCGCCAAGAAGACCGCCGAGCTGATTCCGCTGTGCCATCCCATCCCGCTCACCCACGTCGCCTGCGACTTCGAGCTGGACGAAGCCGAGCACGCGGTGCGCTGCACCGTGCGCGCGGAAACCGTGGGCGGCACCGGCGTGGAGATGGAAGCGCTGACCGCCGTGCAAGTCGCGCTGCTTACCATCTACGACATGTGCAAGGCGGCTGACCGCGGCATGGTGATGGGCGACGTGCGGCTGCTGGAGAAGCGCGGCGGCAAGTCGGGCACCTGGACGCGCGGCGAATAGCGCCGTCGACCGCCGTTGCCCGTCACAGGCTCGACCATGCCGGCGCCGCCATGCCTGGCGGCGTGGCGGCGCAATAAACGCCGCGCGCGATGGCCCGCGCCAGCACATCGGCCGCCAGCGCGCCCAGCCGGCAGACGATGAAAGGCCGGGGGTCGACCGGGCCGTCGATCCTGGGCGCCTCGCGCCGGCCGGTCGAGATGGCGAACACCGTGTCGCCGTCGAAGGGAGCATGGATGGGACGAATGGCGCGCGCCATGCCGTCCTGCGCCATGGTCGCCACGCGCTGCAGCTCGTCCGGCGTCAGGGCGACGTCGGTCGCGATGCACGCGATGGTGGTATTGCCCAGCGGCCGGGGATCGAGCTTGGCCATCTCCCAGTTCTCGCCCTCGGCGCGCACGTCGGCCATGCCCAGGCCGCCGTACTCGTCGCCGATCTCGAACGCACCCGCCCAGAAGCGCCTGCCGTGCGGCGCAACCACCGAGCCGAAGCTGTTGCAGGCAACGATGGCCCCGACGGTCATGCCGTCGTGCGTGACGTAGGAAGCCGAGCCCAATCCTCCCTTGAGCGCTCCCGCAGCCGCGCCGAAGCCGGCGCCATGCGTGCCCAGGGCGAAGATCGCCTCGGCGCGCCGGGCCGCCTGCATCGCCAGCTCGCGGTAAGGCGGCGCTTCGCCCCAGCGCTTGTCGCCGCCGTTGGCAAGGTCGTAGAGCACCGCGGTCGGCACGATGGGCGACGGGGGAACGCCGGGTTGGCTCAGCAGCGTGAAGCCTCGGCCCTGGGCGCCCAGCCACGCCGCAACGCCGTCGCCGCTGGCCAGGCCATAGACCGAACCGCCCGACAGGACCACGGCGTCCACCGATCTCACGAGGTTGGAGGCTCCCAGCGTGTCCGTGTCCCGCGTGCCCGGCCCCCCGCCGCGTACGTCCACGGCGGCGGCGGCGCGGCCGTCGGGAAGGATGACGGTTACGCCAGTGCACGCCCGCGCATCGTCCGCCTGGCCCACGCGCAGGCCCTCGACGTCGGTAATCAGGTTGCGGGGGCCAGGGCGGCCGCGGGGCGCGTCGTGTCGTTCCATGCTGGAGTCCATTCGAAAGGGAGGCGGGGTCATTGTAGGTCCGGCACTTGCCTCGCCGCACGATCAGCCGTCCGGCATGGCGGGAAACCCGGAGGCCGCGCCATGGGCTATGCGTGCCCTGCCTCAGCCAGTGCGCAGTCGAGTTCGGCGAACGACGGCAGGGACTCGGCCAGCGGACGGCCGCCGCGTACGACGATGCGGTCGGACTGCGGCCGCGCGAGCAGCTCCGGCATGCTGCGTGCATCGAACACGATGAAATCCGCCGCGCCGCCCTCTTCCAGCATTCCACGGGCGGGATGGCGCATCAGGCGCGCGGGCGTGGCGGTCACGCTGGCGGACCAGTCCGCCGCGGCGCCGTCCAGGTGCCCGTTGCGCACGCCCTCGCGCAAGACCTCCAGCGGATCGTAGTCGCCGTAGGCATGGAAGGCATCGCCGCAGTTGTCGCTCGCCAAGGCGACCGGAATCCCGTGGCCGGCGATCTCGTGCAACGGGGCCAGGCCGCGCAGCCGGGGCGTGCGGCCGGCCGAGCGGTCCTGCAGGAACAGGTTGACCAGCGGCAGGCTGACGATGGCAAGGCCGGCCTCGAGGCAAAGGTCCAGGGCCTGTTCCCGCACGGCCTCCGGCTGGACGGCCAGGCTGCAGCAATGGCCGCAAACGACGTAGCCGCGCACGCCCTTCGCCTGCGCGGCGCGGGCCACCTCCCGCAACGAATCGGCCGCCGGTTCGCAGGACTCGTCCACATGGAGATCCACATCGAGGCCATAGCGGCCGGCCCATCCGAACAACGCGTCCAGCGCTAGCGCCAGGCGCTGCCGCGCGGCCGCGGGCGGCAGGCCGGGAATGCGCGTCACGCCGCCCAGCACGCCGCCGGATTCGGCCACCCGGCGCACGAAGGCCTCGGCCTGCGCGCCCAGATACGTGTCCATCGGCGCCATGGCCACCATCTGCAGCCGGATCCGGCCCGCCCACCGCGCACGCAGCGCCTGCATGACGTCCCACGACATGCGGGCCTGCGGCCCCGCGGCGTCCACGTGGGTGCGCAAACCCGCCGTGCCGTGGGCCCATGCGCAGCGCAGCGCGAAGTCGGCGCGGGTCTCGAGCTCGGCGGCATGCCAGCGGGCATGGTCGGCCATGACGGCCTTGACCGCTCCCAGCAGCGTGCCGTCCGCGTTGGGCGCGCGCGCCAGCGTATGCGTCTTGTCCAGATGAGTGTGCAAGTCGTGGAAGGACGGCCAGACCTGTCGCCCGGCCAGGTCCAGCACGGCGCCGGCCCCAAGCCGGCCCACCGGCGCGATGGCGCGCAGCCGGCCACCTTCCACCGCGAGGTCCACGCGCGCCAGTCCCTGCCCGTCGGCCAGCGCGCGCAGCGCGGTGGGCAGGAGTGCCCGCGGCACCCGCGCATCGCGCAGGATATAGTCCCCGACAGCCTGCGCGAGCCGCTCGCCGACGGCTCTCACGACTCGCGCTCCATCGCGCTTTCGTGCCAACGGCGCAGATGCGCTGCGAGGTCCACGACGTCGCCAGGAAGATCAGTACGCCGGTACATGAAATCAGCAGCAGCGCGGCGAACATGCGCGGCGTCTTCAACTGGTAGCCAGCCTCGAGGATGCGATAGGCCAGTCCCGAGCCCTGCCCGCCGGCGCCGGCCACGAATTCCGCCACCACCGCGCCGATCAGCGACAGGCCGCCCGAAATGCGTACGCCCGCGAGGAAGTACGGCATGGCCGATGGAATGCGCAGCCGCCGCAGCGTCTGCCCGGGAGTGGCCCCGTAGAGCCGGAACAGGTCGCGCAGATTGTGGTCGGCGCTGTTGAGGCCGACGATGGTATTGGAAAGGATGGGAAAGAACGCCACCAGCCAGGCGCACACCAGCAGCGCCACCTGGACGTTGTCCACCCAGATGATCAGCAGTGGCGCGATGGCGACCACCGGCGTGACCTGCATGATGACGGCGTACGGGAAGAACGTCAGTTCTATCCATTTGGACAGGCTGAACAAGAGCGCGATGGCGCCGCCCACCAGCACGGCGCTGGCGAATGCCGCGGCGGTGATCTTCAGCGTGACCCACAGGGCGGCCGACAGGAGCGGGCCGTCCTCGACCAGCGCCCGGGCGATGGCCGCCGGCCCCGGCAGGATGTGCGGCGAGACGTGCAAGCCGCGCACGACGGCCTCCCACAGGACCAGACTGAGCACGCCCATGGCGACGGGCAGCACGATGCGCGCGGTGCGGAGCTTGGAATTCATGCGTTCATGGCCTTTTCGAGCGCTTCGGAAGTCTGCCGGCACAGGTGGGCGTATTCGGCCGAGGTGCGGAATGCCTCGCCGCGTTCGGCATGGGGAGCGATCGCCAGGTCCGCGTGCAACCGCCCCGGGCGGGCGGCCATCACCACCACGCGCTGCGACAGGTACACCGATTCGAACACCGAGTGCGTCACGAACACGGCGGTAAAGCGCTGGTCCTGCCACAGCCTCAGCAAATCGTTGTTCAGCTTGAAGCGGGTAATCTCGTCCAGCGCGGCGAACGGTTCGTCCAGCAGCAGGACCTGCGGACGCGTCACGATCGCGCGGGCGATGGACACGCGCATTTTCATGCCGCCCGACAGCTCGCGCGGCAAGGCATGCTCGAATCCCTTCAGGCCGACCTTCTCCAGCGCCTGCGTTGCGCGCTGCCGGGCCTCGTCGCGCGGCACGCCGGCGAGGTCGAGCGGCAGCGTGGTATTGGCCAGCGCCGTCTCCCAGGGCATGAGCGTAGGCTCCTGGAACACGAAGCTGATCGCGCCCTTCGCATCGTGCCGCACGACCTCGCCCGCGGTGGGCTCGGCCAGTCCCGCGATCATCCGCAGCACGGTGCTCTTGCCGCAACCCGAAGGACCCAGCAGGCTGACGAAGCTGCCTCGCGCCAGGCTCAGGCTCAGGCCTTCGATCGCCAGCGTGCCATTGCCGAAACGCTTGGATATGCCCCGGAGTTCGAGCACGTCGCCGGTATTGTCGAGTGCGGCACTCATCGCATGCCGACCCGCTTGTTGACGAACCGCAGGGTGTACGCCTTGCGCACGTCCACCCCGGCCGGCAGCACGCCCACGTCCACCATGGACTTGTAGAAGTGCTCCCAGCGCGCGTCCGTCATGGCGCCTATGCCCATCCTCCTGGCATCGCCGGAGTCGACCAGGCCGCGTTCCTTCATGGCCTGGATGGCGAAGGCGATCTGGTCGTCCGTCATTTCGGGATTGT
Source organism: Pigmentiphaga sp. NML080357 (assembly GCF_002188465.1). Taxonomy (GTDB): domain Bacteria; phylum Pseudomonadota; class Gammaproteobacteria; order Burkholderiales; family Burkholderiaceae_B; genus Pigmentiphaga. The sequence goes on from NZ_NINW01000041.1 coordinate 216,793, forward strand.
TGCGCTTGATCAGTTCATTGCCGGGCGCGGGATCGTCGTACAGGTAGCTGTACCAGCCTTCAATGGAGGCATCGACGAATTTCTGCACGAACTGCGGACGCTTCTCGACGTTGTCGCGCGTCGTGACGATGGTCGTCATGTAGGGGTCCCAGCCATAGTCCGCCAGCAGGAAGGACACCGGGTCCCGTACGCCTGCCTTCCTGAGCGCCAGCGGCTCGTTGGTGACGAGGCCCTGCTGCACGACCCGCTTGTCGGCCAGGAACGGCGCCAGCGAGAACGTATACGGCTTGACCTGGTCGTCGGTGAAACCGAAGCGGCCGCGCAGATAGGGCCAGAACGTCGCCATGCCGAGCGCGCCGACCAGCACCGTCCGGCCCTTGATCTGCTCGATCGAATCGACGCCCTGCCCCGGATGGGCGATCAGCACGCGGGGATCCTTCTGGAAGACCGCGGCCACCGACATCAGCGGCGCCCCTTCGCGCGCGGCATTGAGCGACGTGCCGCTGCTGCCGGCCGTGAAATCCACGCGCCCGGCCAGCAGCATGGGCGTGGGGTTGCTCTGAGGATTGCCCAGGCGGATCTCCACGTCCAGCCCGTGCTTGCGGTAGATGCCCTTGGCCAGCGCCTGGAAGAAACCGCCCCACTCGGCTTCGGCCCGCCAGCCGATGAACATGACCGCTTTCTCGGCCGCCGGCTGCCGGGCGCCCGCCAGCCCGGGTTGCGCGCAGGCCAGCGCTGCGCAGAACGCAAGCGCGCGCCGGATCTTGGAATTCGACTGCCTCATGATGGTCCCCCCGACTGTAGAAAACACCGCAACCGTCGCCGCGCGCGGCGAGCCCGTTCCTCAGAAGAACTGCTCGACGTCCACCTCGCGATCGAGCAGGCCAGCCCCGCGCAGCACGGCCGCCCAGCTCCGGTACATGGCCTTGACCGCGGGATCGTCCATGCCGAAAGGGTGGAACAGCGTGGTGTCGAATCCGATTTCGCGCAGCAGCGCCGAGTCCTGCCCGGTATGCCGGGCCATCGCGTCGAGCGCGGCGGACGGGTCGCGGTAGACCGCGTCCACCGCCTCGGCCAGCGCCTCGGCTGTGGCGGCGAACAGCGCCGGATTACGCGCGTAGGCCTCGCGGGTCGTCCACCAGTTCGACACCAGCGAAGGATTGCCCGTGCTCGCCATCGCCAGCGACCCTTCCCCCAGCACCTCGTCCACGGCATAGCCGAGCCCGCGGCGCAGCATGATCGTGACCAGGGGTTCGACGCAGACGGCGACGTCGATCTCGCCCGCGGCGAGCGCATCGGGCATCTTGTGGAAAGGCATCGGCACCCACTGCACGCTGGAAACATCGATGCCGTGGCGATTGAACAGATAAAGCGGCGCGGAATGGGTGATGCCTCCATCCAGCGCGAAGGCGGCCAGGCGCTTGCCTTCGAAATCGCCAGGCCGCGCGATGCTCACGTCCTTGCGCGCGATGATGTTCATGAAGTCGGCATTGCGGCCCCCGTAGCTGCCGCGCAGGGCCGCGGTGGCGACGAAGCGCGAGGCCAGGCCGAAGCGCTCGCGCGCCATGATCGTAAGCGTGGGGCCGGAGAAGGTGAGATCCATGCGATCGGCGCGCATGTCCTCGATGGCCTGCACCGCGGTGCGCTGGACGAAGACGGGTTCGATGCCTCGCTTGGCGAACAGCCCCGCGTCGATGGCGGTGAACAGGGGGACCAGTCCCATCATGGGATCGGGATGGGCATCGATTCTGAGTTCCATGGCGCTCCAGCCGCGTGAGAGGTCATCGCAATTTACATGACTTTATCATGCAAATTTGCGATGTCAATCGGTAGTCGCGGCCGGCAGCGCTAGGGTTCGTTGGGAGTTTCGGTTCTTGACACGGTCTTGTGCGATGCGCCGGGGCCGGGCGGCCGGTGGGGCGGGCCGCCCCGCTCCACCGGCCAAGGACGGATCAAAGCCCCCCGCAATTGAGGACACTTTCTAGTGCAGCTTCACGCGTGGCTGCGAACGACGGCTCAACAGCCGGCTCAGGGAACGCAGGCTCGCGCCCCACCAGCCCAGCACCGCGGCATAGTGCGACCAATGCGTGCCGGCATACATCATGCGGGCGATCCAACCCTCGACCAGCAGCTTGCGGCCGGAGAGGTTGCCCATCAGGCTGCCGACGCCTTCGGCATGCCCGATCGATACCAGCGAACCGAAGTCGCGGAAGCGGAAGGGTTGCGCCGGAGGCGTTTCGCCCCGTATGCGGGCCGACAGGATAGGCGCCAGATAGGAAGCCTGCTGGTGAGCCGCCTGCGCGCGGGCGGGAACCGTCTTGCCGGTCTCGCGCCAGGGCGCCGCGGCGCAATCGCCGATGGCATAGATGGCCGGATCGGCGGTGCGCAAGGTCTCGTCCACCTTGATCTGCTGCATGCCGTTCAACTCGAGGCCCAGCCTGCCCATGAGCGCCGGCGCCTTGATGCCCGCGGCCCAGACGCACAAATCGGCATCGAACACCTTGTCCTGGGCCACCACGCTATGGGGCGTGACTTGCGAGACGCGGCAGTCCGCCACGACCTGCACGCCCCGCTCCACCAGAAGCGCCTCGGCCGCCCGCGCCACCCGCTCGGGCAGCGGCCCCAATATGCGGGGGCCGCCTTCGATGAGCGTGATGCGGAGCTTATCGGGGGTCATGCCCGGCAGCCCATAGGCGGAAATCGTGCGGCCCGCCTCGTGCAGCTCGGCGGCGAGCTCGACGCCGGTGGCCCCGCCGCCGACGATCACCACGTTCACCACGCCGGGCGTGGCCACGTCGGTACCCGCCGAGGCGCGCGCCATGGCCTTGAGCAGTTCGAGCCGGAAGCGCTCGGCGGCGTCGGTGGTATCCAGCGAAATCGCGTATTGCTCGGCGCCCGGCGTATTGAAGAAATTGCCCAGGCTGCCGATCGCCAGCACCAGCGTGTCGTAGGGAACGCCACGCTCGGGGAGGATGAGCCCGCCGTCGGCATCGCTCAAGGCTGCCACCCGTACCTCGCGGGCCTGGCGATCGACCTCGGTGATTTCTCCCAGCACGAAGCGAAAGCCATTGTCGTGCGCGAGCATCGCATACGACAGTCCATCGCGATGGATGTCCACCGTGCCGGCGGCGACTTCGTGCAGCGACGGCTTCCAGATATGGAACGGCGTCGCATCGACGAGCGTCACGTGGTCAGGCCCATGGCGCCGCCCCAGGCGAACCGCCAGTTCGAGTCCTCCCGCGCCGCCGCCGGCGATCACGATGCGATGCAATGCCCCTGACTTCATGGATGCTCCCCGATGGCCGGCGCACGGGCGCCGGGCCGGCCCCGTGCCGGCAACGTTTCCCCAGCAGCCGGCGTGCCCGCCGCCGGCCGGACATCCAGACTAGAGCCCGGCGATCGACATTTCGGGCAGCAGGATGGAGCCGGTCGTTTTCGTGCCGCGGGTAAGCGTATCCGCCCCCACCGCGACCACGCTGCCGAACATGTCCCGCAGGTTGCCGGCGATGGTGATTTCCTGCACGGCGTGCTGGATTTCGCCGTTTTCCACCCAGTACCCGAACGCGCCGCGGGAATAATCTCCGGTCACGTAGTTGATGCCCTGTCCGATCAGCTCGGTCACGAGCAGGCCGGTGCCGAGCTTGCGCAGCATGGCGCGGAAGTCGTCCGAAGGACGCGTCAGGCGCGAGGTCAAGGCCAGGTTGTGCGATCCGCCGGCATTGCCGGTGGTGGCCATGCCGAGCTTGCGCGCGGTATAGCTCGACAGGAAATAGCCCTGGATCGTGCCGGCGTCGACCACTTTGCGGGCTTGCGTGCGCACGCCTTCGTCGTCGAACGCGGCGCTGCCCTGCGCGCCCTTGATGCCCGGATCCTCGAGGACATCGATGTGGCCGGGAAATACCTGGCGCCCCAGGCTATCGACCAGGAAGCTCGATTTGCGATAAAGCGCGCCGCCGCTCAGGGCTTGCGTGAGCGAACCCAGCAGGCCGCAGGCCAGGGGCGCCTCGAACAGCACGGGATACTTGCCCGTGCGGATGCGCCGGGCAGACAGGCGCGAGAGCGCCCGCTCGGCGGCATAGCGGCCGACCCGGACCGGATCGGCGAGCTTGGCCCAGTTGCGGTCGCTGGTGTACCAGTCGTCGCGTTGCATGTTGTCGCCGCGTCCGGCGATGGGGGAGACCGAGAGCGAGTGCCGCGAATAGGGATAGCCGTTCAGGAAGCCGCGCGTGTTGCCCATCACGAAGTGGCCTTCGTATGACGACACCGATGCGCCGTCCGAGTTGGCGATGCGCTTGTCGGTGGAAAGCGCGGCATGCTCGGCTTGCAGCGCCAGTTCCGCCGCGGCCTCGGCCGAGAGATCCCAGGGATGGTAGAGATCCAGGTCGGGGAACTCGGTCGCCAGCAGCTCGGCATCGGGCAGGCCGGCGGCGGGATCCTCGGCGGTATGGCGGGCGATGTGGTAGGCCGCCTGCACGGTGTCGCGTACCGCCTGGTCCGAGAAGTCGGACGTGGAAGCCGAACCGCGGCGCTGGCCCACGTATACGGTGATGTCCAGCGAGCGGTCACGGGTCTGTTCCACGGTCTCCAGCGATCCGCGCCGCACCGAGACGGCCAGCCCCCGGCTCTCGGACACTTCGGCCGCGGCATCGGTGGCGCCCGCCCGCTTCGACTCCTCCAGCACCCGCTCGATCAATCGGCGGAACGCGGCCTGGTCGGTGGCGAGCGAGGAACGGGCCGGGGTAGAGGAGGACTTCTTGCGAGATGAGGAAATGGCCATGGGTATCTTTGGGAAGAATGCGGAGCCCGGGGGGCGGCTAGGCTTTATGATAATGGATCCCCCCTACGCGCTTACGCGCGCCCCCCCAGGGGGGCGGGACCGGCGGAGCCGGATCCGCTGTGCCCTGGATCCGTGGAGGGGTTCTTGGCGCGGGGCGCCGGGTTCTTGCGTGATCCGGGGTGGCCCTCATGGATAGCTAATTATTTTTATGTCTCGTTCCAAACATTTCGCTTCGCCTTCGATGGTCGGTCACGATGCCGGCGACGAGGGCGATCAACGGGCGCCCAGCAAGTCCCAGCTCAAGCGGCAGATGACGGCGCTGCAGGAACTGGGGGAGCGCCTGGTGGGGTTGCCCGACAGCAAGCTTCGGCAGTTGCCGCTGGCCGAGCGGCTGTACGACGCGGTGCGGGAGGCCCAGCGCATTACTTCGCACGAGGGCAAGCGCCGGCAGCTCCAGTACGTGGGCAAGCTGATGCGCGAGGCGCACGTCGAGCCGATCCAGGCCATGCTGGCCGAGTGGGACGGCGAGTCGATGGAGCAGGTGGCGGCCTTCCATCAACTCGAGTTGTGGCGCGATCGCCTTCTTGGCGACGACGAGCACTTCACCGCCTTCATGAACCTGTACCCGCACGCCGAGGCCCAGCCCCTGCGGGCATTGATACGGGCGGCGCGCAAGGAACAGGCGGCCAACGCCGCGCTCCTGCCCGGCCGCGAGCCGCAGCGCAAGCACTACCGCGCGCTGTTCCAGGAAATCAAGCGGCTGCAGGCCGCAGCCAACGCCGAGCCGGCGCCCAGCGCCGGAGACGACGCGGACGACGACAAACGCTGACACGCAGCCTCACCTCTTCTTCCAGCCATGACGACTCCCGCCAAGCGCCTCGTGCGCAATCATCCCGACGAACTGCTGTGCGGCCTGGTGTCCATCAGCGATCGCGCCTCCAAGGGCGTCTATGCCGACGAAGGCATACCCGCGCTCAGGACCTGGCTCGACGGCGCGCTGCGGACGCCGGTGCGCTACACCGAGCGGCTGATCGCCGATGACGCGGACACGATTTCGGCCACGCTGGTCGAGCTCTGCGACGAACTCGGCTGCGACCTCATCCTGACCACGGGCGGAACGGGCCCGGCGCGGCGCGACGTCACGCCGGAGGCCACGCTGGCGGTCGCGACCAAGGAAATGCCCGGGTTCGGCGAGCAGATGCGCCAGATCTCGCTGCGTTTCGTGCCGACGGCCATCCTGTCGCGCCAGGTCGCCGTAATACGCGAGCGCGGCGCCTCGGCGGCGGACGGCGCCTCGCTGATCATCAACCTGCCCGGCCAGCCCAAGGCCATCCGGGAGACCCTCGAAGGCCTGCGGGAAGCCGACGGCACGCTCGCGGTGCCAGGGATCTTCGCGGCGGTGCCCTATTGCATCCAGCTCATCGAAGGCCCGTACGTCGAGACCCACGACGCGGTATGCAAGGCGTTCCGGCCCAAGGCCGCGATCCGCGCCGCCTCGTGACGCGCGACGCCATCGATCCCGGAGAAAATCCCATGACCGACATCCTGCTCGATTGCGTTGAAGCCGAAACCGGCCCCCAGCCTACGCGTGCCGTCATCTGGCTCCACGGCCTGGGCGCCGACGGCCACGACTTCGAACCCATCGTGCCCGAACTGGACCTGCGCGGCCTGCCGCCGGTCCGCTTCGTCTTTCCGCACGCCACCGTGCAGCCCGTGACCATCAATGGCGGCATGGCCATGCGCGCGTGGTACGACATCGTCGCGAGCGACCTGGTCCGGCGCGAGGACGAAGCCGGCATACGGGCCTCCCAGCGCCACGTCGAACGCCTCATCGCGCGCGAGAACCAGCGAGGCATTCCGAGCGAGCACATCGTGCTGGCGGGATTCTCGCAAGGCTGCGCGATGACCCTGCACACCGGCCTGCGCCATCCCGAGAAACTGGCCGGCCTCGTCGCCCTGTCGGGCTATCTGCCGCTGGCGGCGAGCTTTGTCGCCGAGCGCCATCCGGCCAACGCCGACACGCCCATCTTCATGGGCCACGGCACGGCCGATCCCATCGTCGCGCCGGAGCGGGCGACCGCCTCGCGCGATGCGCTGCGGCAGCTCGGCTACGACGTGGAATGGCATGCCTACCCGATGCCGCACTCGGTCTGCGCGCCGGAGCTGGCGGACATATCGGCATTCCTGCGCAAGACGCTGGCTTGATGCCGATCAAGACATACCGCCCCAAGATGTGGTGTACTTCACGAGTCAACGAAAACGCCCGCGACACCGCACCGGCGTTCGAGCGGTCATCTTCGTGATCTTCAAGGAGAAAACGCCATGTTCAAGAAAATCCTGATCCCCACCGATGGCTCGCCGCTGTCCGCCCAGGCCGCGAACGCCGGCGTGAGCTTCGCGCGTTCGGTGAATGCGGAGATCGTGGCCCTGCACGTCACGCAGCCCTTCGCCGCCACGATAGGCTTCGACGGCATGGCCGCCGCCTATGCGATCACCGATGACGCCTATGAAAAGGCCTCGGCCGAGCAAGCCGCCAAATATCTCGACGCGGTCACCAGCCGCGCCGACACGGCCGGCGTGAAAAGCACCGCGCTGTCCGTCTCCAACTTCAACGTGGCCGACGGCATCGTGCAGGCCGCCGCCGAGACCGGCTGCGACCTGATCTTCATCGGCAGCCACGGCCGCAGCGGCCTGTCGCGCCTGCTGCTGGGCAGCGTCACCGCCAAGGTGCTGTCCCTGGCCCACGTGGCGGTGCTGGTCTACCGCGTCAAGGAAGAAAAGAAGAAAGAAAAAGAAAAGGAAAAGACCGAGGGCTAAGCCTGCCGCCAGGCCCGGGGGAAAGCGGCGCGTCTCTCCCGGGCAGCCCGCGGGCCCGGCCGGGCCGGATCCGCTGCTCCCCCTTGCCCCTGCCGCCGGCCCGAACGGCGCCTCTCCAATCAGCCGGCCCCTCAGCGCTCGCCGGCCTGTTCCTTGACCACTTCCCGCAGGCAATCCAGCGCGACCTCCACCGCCGCCGGCCGCAATGCGTCATTGCGCCAGTACATTGCCACCGAACCGAATCCCGACAGCCGCAGCGGCACGATGCGCACGGCATTCATGTGCACCAGCCTGACGGCCGCGCGATGCGAGGCCACGCCTATCATGTCGCTATGAGCCAGCAGCGTGACGTTCAGCGTGGCGGAATTCGACTCCACATAATCGGCGGGCAGGTCTCGGCCCGCGGATGCCAGCGCGGAGTCCAGCGCAGTGCGTATCGGCGTGCCCCTGGGCCACAGGATCCAGCGATGGCGCAGCACGTCGTCCCAGGTCGCCTCGGGCCGTTCGAACAGCGGGTGGTGCGGGCGGGCGACGAAGTGTATGGGCTCCAGGTACAGCGCTTCGGAACGTATCGCGGGATCATGCAGTTCCGGCGCCGATCGACCGACCACGATGTCGAGATCGCCCCGCGCCAACTGCTCGATGAGCTGGTCCATGGTGCTTTCCACCATCCGTATGCGCGCCTGGGGCATGCGCTTGAGCAGCGCCAGCATGGCGAGCGGCACGGTGTCCGGCGCCGATGCCCCCGACGTGCCGATCAGCACCTGGCCGCTCCCGCCCGCGCGCATGGCTTCCATGTCGCTTTGCGCACGGTCCAGCTGGACCTCGATGCGCTTGGCGTGGGCGATGAGCGCCTCGCCATAGGGAGTCGGCCGCAGGCCGCGCGCATGGCGCTCGAAAAGCGGCAGGCCGATGTCGTCCTCCAGTTCCCGCAGCCATTTGGACAAGGCGGGCTGCGTGGTATTGAGCGCGGCGGCCGAATGGCTGATGTTGCGGGTCTGGGCAAGGCTGAGCAGCATCTGGAGGTTGCGCAGCCGCAGGCGGTGGGTCCAATCCATGGCGGGGCGAGAAGTTACCATACTCAAAATAGTATGGTTGAGAACAAAAATTCATTTTTCACAGCATATCTTTTTCCGCATACTGCCAGAAGAAAGCAACCTTACATGTCCGGCCCTGCCGGCCGTCCCGGAGACATCATGCTGCGATCCCTGCGTGCACTGGGCGCCCTCGCCCTGGCTTGTTCCTGCGCCAGCGCCTACGCCTGGCCCGAACGCCCCATCACCTTCATCGTTCCCTATACGCCGGCCACCGGCATCGACCTCGTCGCGCGCCAGCTTTCCGCCCAGCTTCCCAAGACCCTGGGCCAGCCCGTGGTGGTGGAAAACGTGGCCGGCGCCAGCGGCAACATCGGCAGCGAACGCGCGGCGCGGGCCGCGCCCGATGGCTACACCTTCATGGTGCAGGTCAACACGCTGGTCATGAACCGGAGCCTCTACAAGTCGCTGCCCTACGATCCCGTGGGCGATTTCGACCCGGTCGCGCTGACCTCGTGGGGTTCGCTGCTGCTGGTGTCGCCCGCCTCGCGCAAGCCGAACACCGTGCCCGAACTTGTGGCCGCCGCCAAGGCCGAGCCCGGCAAGCTGACCTATGCCACCCCCGGCGTGGGCACGCCCCATCATCTTTCCATGGCGCTGTTCCTGCAACGCACCGGCGCCGACATGATGCACGTGCCCTACAAAGGCACCGCGGGAGCGGTCACCGACATCCTGGGAGGCCGGATCGATGCCATGTTCCTGCCGGTGCACGTGGCCCTGCCCCAGATCAAGGGCGGCAAGCTCAAGGCCATCGCCACCGGCAGCGCCAAGCGCCTGCAGCAGCTGCCGGACGTACCGACGCTGGAGGAGGCCGGCATCCAGGGCGGCAACGTGGACATGTGGTACGGCGTCTTCGCGCCCAAGGGCACTCCGCCCGAGATCATCGCCCGGATGAACCAGGAGATCTCGCGCATCCTCCAATCGCCCGCCACCGCCTCCGCATTCGAGGCGCAAGGCATGGTGCCCGCCACCGCGAGCCCGGCCGAGTTCGGCAAGCTGGTGGCCAAGGACGCCCAGCGCTGGGCGGAAGTGGTGCGCGCCGCGAAGATCACGGCGGACTGAGACCCAGACGAAAACCGGCGCCCGCCTATGGTAAGGTGGGCCGCATCGCCGGAAGAAAGACCCTATGTCGCGCGGGCTTGTTTCGGCCGGAATCGACCTCATCCTCTCGATGGGAACTTTTTCCGGGAGGCCGCCTTGTCCGATCTACAGACGCTGCTCGTGCTCTATGGCGCATGGCTGGTCTTCTTCAACGTCCTCCTGGAACAGGCTGGCCTGCCCATTCCCGCCTATCCGCTCCTGGTGGTGGCCGGCGCGCTGGCGGCGCAAGGCGAGCTGTCCTGGCCGCTGGTCATGGCCGGCACGGTCGTGGCCTGCCTGATCGCCGACAGCGGGTGGTACTTCGCCGGCCAGCGCTATGGCGCAAGGCTCCTCAGCACCGTCTGCCGCATCTCGCTGTCCCAGGATTCCTGCATACGGCAAACGCAGAGCCGCTACCTGCAGGTCGGGCCGCGCCTGCTGCTGGTGGCCAAGTTCCTGCCCGGTGCCGGCGCGCTGACCACGGTCATGGCCGGCCTGACGCGCGCCCCCTACCGCGTGTTCGCCGGTTATGAAATCGCCGGCACCCTGATCTGGGGCGGCTCGGCAGTCCTGGTGGGCGCGGCCTTCCATCCTCTGGTGGCCGACATCCTCGAGGCCATCGACCGGTACGGCCACATGGGCATTCTCTTCCTGGGCACCTTGCTCGCGCTGTACATCGCCTACCGGCTGTTCCAGCGCTGGCGCATCGTCCGGTACCTGCGCACGGTTCCTCGTCTGCCGGTGGACGAACTCGTGTCGTGGGAACGCGCCGGCCGCAGGCACGTCGTGCTCGACGTGCGCCCTCGACCCGACGACCCGCTGCCCGGCGCCATTCCCGTCGACGTGCATGCGCGGATCGCCGACCTGGATCTGGGCCCGCCCGATACGGACATCGTGATCTATTGCGCCTGCCCCAACGAGATATCGGCCGCGCTCCTCGCCACCCGGTTGCGCGCGGCGGGCTACGCCAATACCTGGGCCCTGCTGGGCGGCCATGACGCCTGGCGGTCCTACAGGGAAACGCCGGAATCCCCCCTCGCCTCCCCCGCCACGGAGCAACCATGAGCGTACACGTCAAACCCGAAACGCCCGGCGGCCAGCGCCACACCGTCACGGTGGCCGGCCGCGACCTGCCGCTGGACCTGCCGCCCCCCAAGGGCGAAGGCCCCACGCCGCACGACTATTTCGATGCCGCGCTGGCCGGCTGCAAGGCGCTCACGCTGATGATCTACGCCAAGGGCAAGAACATCCCGCTCGAAGGCGTCGACGTCGACATCGTCCGCGACGACAAGGACGAACGGCGCGGCGAATACCGGCTGGCCGTCCGGCTGGCGCTCGCCGGCGATCTGAGCGACGAACAGGTGGCCGAACTCCATGCGGTCGCGGACCGTTGCCCCGTCCACAAGCTCATGACGTCCACCACCATCAAGATCGAGACGGAGGTCGGGCGCGCCTAGGGCCTGTTCGCGGGCTCTGGGGCTATTGCGCCGCCAGTCCGGCGAGGGACTGCCGCATTTCGGACTCGGCCAGCGACTCCAGCCAGGCGATGAACAGCTGGCTCTCCGGACCGGCATCGGGAGCGACGCCGTAGTAGTAGCGGCTCAGCGGCAGGCGCAAATGGGGCAATGGCGCCGCCAGCCGCCCGCTTGCCAGGTCATGCCCCAGGAGCGAAACGGGCGCCATGGCCGCGCCCAGCCCGTCTATCGCCGCCTGCATCACGAAGTGCAGGTGATCGAACTGCAGCATCTGCTGGTTGCGTACGCGCGCCTTGCCCACCTGCAGCGACCAGGCGTCCCAATCGCCGCGCCGCGTCTTGGAATAGAGCAGGACGTGCCGGCTCAGGCTGTCGGGATCGGTTACCGGGCGGCTCTTGAGCAGTTCGGGTGACGCCACCACCAATCCCTCGTCCTCCAGGAAAGCCCGCGCCTCGATGGAAGGGGGCCAGCCGCGCCGGCCGCGGCGGATGGCCACATCGAAGCTCTCCATGGCTTTCTCGGGGGCGGCCGTGCTGGTCACGACCTCCGGCGTGACCAGCGGATGACGGGCAACGAAATCAGGCAGGCGCGGAATCAGCCAGCGCACGGCGAAGCTGGGACGCACGTTGATCCGGACCACGCGCGCCGCGGTCCGCCCGACGAAGGCCTGCGCCGCGGCCGCGATGCTGGCCAGCGCCGGCGCGGTATCGGCCAGGAACTGGGCGCCCGCCGCGGTCAACACGATCTGCCGGGTCTTGCGCTCGAACAGCGCGGCGCCCAGGTACTCCTCCAGTTGCCTCACCTGGCGGCTGACCGCCCCATGCGTCACGCCGAGCTCCCGACCCGCGCGCGTGAAGCTCAGGTGACGCGCCGCAGCCACGAAAGCTCGCACGGCATTCAAGGGCGGTGGACGGCTCATACGTGCAATTTCCTCACATGTAGCGGCAGTTTAAATCGTTTGTCGGCGCTGTCATCCCGGCGTCACCATGGCGGCCTATGCCAGACCCTACGCCTACCGCCGCCGATCGCGATTCGCGCGATGCCGCCACCGTACTCGGGCTGTCGCTGCCCGCCGATACCGTTCTCTATCTGCTGCTGCCCGTCCATGCGGACCTGTTCGGCGTGAGCCTGGCACAGGCCGGCATACTGCTCGCGGCCAACCGCCTGGTGAGGATCGCCGGCTACGGCTGGGTGGCGCGGCTCTACGCGGCACGCGGCGACCGCGCCGTCTGCACGCTGGCCGTGCTGGCATCGGTCAGTTGCGCACTGGGCTATGCCCTGCTGTCCGGCTTCTGGCTGCTGCTGGCAGCCCGGCTGTTGTGGGGCTTGTCGTTCGCGGCGCTGAACCTGTCCACCCAGGCGCTGGCCACCGCCAGCCTGACGGGCGCGGCGCAGCGCACGGGACGCTCGCGCGCCATCATCGCCGCCGGCCCCATGTTGGCCCTGCCGGCCGCCGCATGGCTGTCGGAGCTCGCGGGGCCGCGGCTGATCTTCTTCATCCTGGCCGCCATCGCGCTTTGCGCCCTGCCCCTGGCCCGCCGCCTGCCGGCATATGGACGCGGACATGCCTTGCCCGCTTCCACGCGGCGGATACGCGCGCCGGGCAGCCTGGATGCCTGGTCGTTCATGGAAGGGCTGACGCTGGACGGCCTGTTCATCATCGGGCTGTCCCTGCTGGCGCAGGACGCTTTGCCCGACTGGGCCCTGCTCGCCGCCGGCGTCCTGCTGGCTCTCCGTTATCTGTCGGAAATCGTGCTCAGCCCGTTGGGAGGCCGCATCGCCGATCGCCTCGGCGCCGAACGCATGCTGGTCGCGCTGTCGCTGACGACCGCCGCCGCCCTCGTGGGCTTCGGCGCGGGCTGGCTGTGGAGCTGCGCGCTGGTGATCGTCGTGCTGCGCGCCTTGCAGCTGCCGTTGCTGGCGCCCATCGTCGCGCGCCGCCATCCCGGCCCGGAACGCATCCAGGCGCTGGCGGCGCGTTCGGTCTGGCGCGACATCGGCGCCGGCGCGGGACCGTTGCTGGCCGGCCTGCTGCTGCCCGCCTCCCCGGCATGGCTGGTCTACGGCGGCGCCGCCCTGCTGCTGTCCGCGGCCGCGCTGGCATGCCTGCGCGGCGCCTGACCGCGAAGCCCGGACCGCTCAATCGATGCTGATGCCGGTCTGCCGCACGACCTGGCCGTAGCGCTCGATTTCCCTGGCCATCATTCGTCCCAGCTCCTCCGGCGTGCCGGTCTGGATCTCGAAACCCTGCACGGCGAATTTCTGCCTGACCTCCGGGTCTTCGAGGGCGCGGTTCATGGCGGCGTTGATGCGCGCGACCACGGCTGCCGGCGTACCCGCCGGCGCGAACAGCGCGAGGCCGCTGGGCAGATCGACGCCGGGCATGCCGGCCTCGACCATCGACGGCACGCCGGGCACCAGCGGGGACGGCCGCGCCGTGGTCAGGGCCAGTGCACGCAGCCTGCCTTCCCGTATCTGCGGTACGACCGCTACGTCGGCGATCATGAAATCCACCTGGTTGCCCAGCAGCGCCACCAGCGCCGGCCCCACGCCCTTGAACGGCACGTGGGTGAAGGTCACACCGGCCGCCCTGGCGATGATTTCGGTAGCCAGATGGGGAGCGGCTCCATTGCCGCTCGACGCGTAGCTCAGGCGCCCGGGTTCTTTGCGCGCGGCCTCCAGGAGCTCGCCCAGTGTCCTGGCCCTGGAGCTGGGATGGACCACCACGATGAACGGCGAGACGGTCATGTTGCCGACCGGAGCGAAGCTGCGCAGCGCATCGTAGGGCAGCTTCTTGTAAAGGGCCTGCGAACTCGCATGGGTGACCGGCCCAGTCACATAGAGCGTGTAGCCGTCCGGCGCCGATGCGGCCACATAAGCGGCGCCGATGGTGGTGCCTGCCCCGGGCTTGTTTTCGACGTACACCGGCTGGCCGAAGGCCTCGGCCAGCTTGACCGCGAGGGTACGCGCCGCCACGTCGGTCGAGCCGCCCGGCGGAAACGGCACCACGATCTTGAGCGGCTTGGCCGGATAAGCCTGGGCATGCAGCGTCGCCACCGGCAGCATGGCGGCCAGGAGGAACGCGGCGCAGGCAGCCAGGCGGACATGGGCGCGGATTCCGCCCCGCCGCTGCGCGGCCCTCGTGGCAAGCGCGCTCATGGTTCCCTCCCCGCGGCGGCCATTTGCGCCGGCGTGCGCGAGACCTCGATGCCGGCGCCGCGCAGCAGTTGGTCGATGCGACGGATTTCTTCCGCCCGCGGCTCGGGCATGGGGGGCCGCATGCGGGGCGATTCGATCAACCCGCGCAGCCAGGTCGCGATCTTGTAGCGCACGTGCAAGCGGCCCGGTTCCGCGTAGACGTACTCGTGCAGGCGCGCCAGGCCCGCGTCCCAGATGCGGCGGGCGGCGGCGAGGTCGTTGGCGCGCATGGCATCGATGTGATCGAGCATGGGTTCGAGGGCATAGTTCCACGAACCGCTGATCGTGCCGTCGAAGTTGCCGCTGGCCAGGTACTCGTGGAAAAAATGCGCGCTGGAACACAACAGGGCCACCGCCGGCGCCCGCTCGCGCATGGCGCGGGCCAGTATGCGATGTCCCTGGTAGGCGTAGGTCGTCTTCCAACCCACGATGTTGGGCACTTCGCGGCAGAACTTCAGGGTCGGCTCGAGCGGCAGGCCCAGCCCCCACGGCTGCGAGGCATTGGTAATAGGATGGGTGAAGATGGGCAGGTCCACGGCCTTGTCCTGCGCCTTGATCTGGTCCAGCCAGACTTCGGGATAGCGCACCGAATCCCAGGCCACCGACACGTCCATGGAACCGGCGGGCGGCACGACGAAAATCCCCTGCACCCCCATCGCTTTCGCATCGAGCGCGGTCTGCACGGTCTCCTCGGTGGTCCAGGCAAACGTGCCGGCCAGTACCGGCATCCTGCCGTCCGCCTCCTCCATGACAATCTCCAGCACGCGCCGCTTCTCGTCGCGTGTGAGGTAGAACGCCTCGCCCGCCTCCGGGTTGGCGATGAGTCCGCCTTCGGCGGCGAAGCGCGGCTGCAGGTAATAGCGCACCAGCCTGCGCAGGCCCGGCTCGTCGATGCTCAAGTCTTCCGCGAGCGGCAGGACCAGCGCCGTATAGAGGCGGCGGGCGACGGGATGGAATGAGGTATTGCTCAAGACGTGCTCCTTAAGAAATGCATGGTCCGCGCCCGGATGGCGCAGGACGACAAGGACATCATTCAGGGACGATGCCCGCGTCGGCGATGATCTGTTTCCACTTCCGCCTGTCGCGGGCGATACGCTCCGCGAAGCCCGCGCTGGTGCCCCCCGCGGGATCGGCAGCCAGGCCGGTGATCTCCGTGCGCAGGTCGGGAGACGCGATCGCGGCGTTGAGCACGCCGTTGAGCCGATCGACGATGGGCGCCGGCGTACCCGCCGGCGCCCACAGGCCGAAGTAGGCTTCCATGTCGAAGCCCGGCACGCCGGCCTCGATCAGCGTCGGCACCTCCGGCAGCACCGGCGTGCGCTTGCGCCCCGCCACCGCCAGCGCGCGGATGCGCCCTCCCTTGAGCACCGCGAGCGCGGACACGGCGCTGTCGAACATCATCGTCAGCTGGCCGCCTATCAGGTCCTGCACGGCCAGCGACATGCCCTTGTAGGGGATGTGCGTCATTTCGACGCCAGCCGCTCGCTTGAAGGCCTCGCCGTTCAGGTGCGCCAGGGTCCCCACGCCCGCCGAGCCGAAATTGTTGCCGGCGCCGCGGCTTTTCATCAGCCTGACCAGCGAGGCGACATCCTGGACGCCCGAAGCGCTGGACACCAGCAACACGCTCTTGCCGTTGGCGATCTCGATGATGGGCGCGAAGCTCTGCTCCGGATCGTAGGGCAGCGAGGACTTGATGGCGGCCGCCAGCGAATGGGTGCTCGTGGTGGACAGCAGCAGTGTGTAGCCATCGGGCGCGGCGCGCGCCACCGCGGCCGCACCGATGATGCCGCCCGCGCCGGGCTTGTTCTCGACCGCCACTGGCTGGCCCAGCGATTCGCTCATCTTGCGCGCGACCAAGCGCGCCATCACGTCGGCCGCGCCGCCCGGCGGGAAAGGCACCTGCAGCAAGATGGGCCGGCTGGGATAGGTCTCGCCGAGCGCCAGGGACGGCGCGAGCAAGGCTCCGCCCGCGACCTTCAATAATTGACGTCGATCCATTTTCGTTTCCAGGAAGGAAGAATCGGATGCCGGCCGCGCCGGCCCGGTCACTTCGGCTGCCGCCTGCCGCTCTGCTCCAGCGTGCCGCCGTGGCCCCAGGTGCCTTCGTAGTCCGGCTGCGCATCCGCGGAAAGGAAACGGCGTTCGAGCTCCATGACCTTGGGGATCCCCGACAGAGTCTTGTAGTCGGCCGCGCCATCGGGGCAGGCGTTGACCTGCGCGGCCCAATCGGCCAGCGCCGCCTGGCCGCGCCGCTTGAAATCGTGCAGTACGCGCCAGGCAGCCTGCATGCCGGAAGAGGCGGCGATCGTGGGATACAAGGCGACCTTCAGGCCGAGATCCCGATACTCCTCCAGCGTCGGCGCCGGCCCTTGCCCGCCCCATATGGTGAGCACCGGTACCGGCATCTCGCGGCATACGATCTTCAACTGCTCGCGGCTCTGCACCGAGTTGATCCAGATCATGTCCACTCCGCCCTGTTCGGCATAAGCCGCGCAGCGGGTCAGCGCGGACTCGAAGGTCTCGCCCGCCGCGCCCAGCGCATCGCAACGCGCGCAAACGACGAACTGGGGATCGAGCTCGTCGCGCGCGGCAACCGCGGCTCGGTACTTGCCGACGGCCTCGTCAACCGGGATACAGCGGCGGCCTGCACTGGTACCGGATTTCTTCGGCGCCTCCTGGTCTTCGATCTGCAGACCCGCGACGCCCGCGCGCACGGCCTCCTGGACGGCATACCAGACGTTGACCGCGTTGCCGAAGCCGGTGTCGAAATCGAGAAAAACAGGAATGTCGGTACGGGCGGCGACATGCCGCGCATGATCGACGACGTCACGCAGCCCCAGCACGCCGGTGTCCGGATAGCCGTACAGAAAGGCGCACAGCTGCGAACCGGCGACGAAATAACTCTCGAAGCCCGCCTCCTGCGCGATGCGCGCCAGCAAGGGGCTGAAGCCGCCTGGCATCACGAGCAATTCGTCCCTGGCCAGAAGTTCGCGGAACCTACGCCGCTTGGCTGTCGCCTCGTCCATTGCCTGTCTCCCGTGCCGCGTCCGCGTGGGCGCCGGCTTGTCTCCGTATGGCGGGAATTCTAGGAAGGGCTATTTAATTTGTCTAATATATCTCTTATATCTATTGATTTTCTGTGCTTATGAATCTGTCCATCCGCCACTTCAAGGCCTTCCTCTCCGTGGTGCATACGCGCAGCTTCACGCGTGCGGCGGAACGGATGCACATCAGCCAGCCGGGGCTGAGCCTGATGATGCAGGACATGGAAGCCCAGCTTTCCTGCAGGCTGTTCGAACGCACCACCCGCTCGGTGCACCTGACGGCGGCGGGGCAACGGCTGGTTCCGGTGGCCCAGCAGGTAGTGGACGAAGTCGAAGCCATCGCCCCGGTCCTGAGCCAGCTGTCCGAAGAACGCCGGCGTACGCTGCGCGTAGGCGCAACGCCCATCTTCTCGGCCAGCGTCATGCCGCATGTCTACATGCGGCTGCGCGATACGCAGCCGGCGCTCGATCTGCACGTGTTCGACCTGCCCAAGCCCGAAGTCGAGCGGCGCGTGCGCAGCGGCGAACTCGATTGCGGACTGGGGATCTTTCCCAAGCGAGTACCGGACGTATCGAGACGGCCGCTATTCGAGTTCGATTTCCTGTACCTGGAGCCTCGCATCGCGCCGCTGCGGCTGAAGACCCGAGGCCGGGCCCAGCGCATACGCTGGAACGAACTGCCCGACGTTCCCTTCGTCGAACTGCATCCCACCTCGGAACTCCAGCAACTGATCGACAAGCGCAAGGCCGCATGCGGGATGGCGCGGGCCGGGGCCGGCATCAGGATGAACAACCTCGAGTCGCTGATCGGCATGGCGGCCGCGGGCGTAGGCCCCACCATCATTCCTTCCTTCGCCGCGCCGGTCGGCATGGACGTGCCCATCATCACCGCGCTGCTGGTCGAGCCGGTGCTGTCGCTGGGGTTCCACCTGATCACCAAGCGCGGCCGGGAGCAGCCGGCGGTCCTGGAGGCCTTCACCCGGACACTGCTGGAGGTAATCGCCGAGCGCGGTGAACGCACCTATTGAGCGAGCGCCTCCCGCGCATGCGGTCTAATTGGCTCATGCGGCGTCCGCCGCCCTCTTCCATGCTATCGAGGAAACCGCATGCCCACCAACCACGTCATGCCGATCGAGATCGGATTCAAGCACTGCGATCCGGCAGGCATCGTCTTCTACCCGCGCTATGTGGAAATGCTCAACGACACTGTCGAACACTGGCTCAAGCACGGCATAGGCGCGGGCTTCGCGGCCCTGCACGGCGATCGGGGCATCGCGATTCCTATCGTCAATCTGCAAATGGATTTCGTCGCGCCCAGCAGGCTGGGGGAAGAGCTGGCCTCGGTGCTGCGCCTGGAAGGCGTGGGCCGCACCTCGCTGAAGATCGCCATCGAGCTGCGAGGCGCCGATGCCGCTGCCCAGCCGCGCGTGCGAGCCCGCCTGGTGCTGGTGTTCATCGACATGCGGACTATGCGGCCGATCGACGTCCCCGAGGACGTGCGCGCGGCCATCGCCGCCGGCGATTACTGGTCGGCCTAGACCTGCCCGCAGCCGCAGGCGGGGCGTATCGCCTCCGTGCCGGGCGAGCCTCCGCCAACACGTAACACGTTACATGTTACATAGCGGCATGACGAGCCTCGGGGCAGTCATGTGTATCCGTTCGCTAGCCCGGGCTCGTCCATGGCGGCGATGCGCCATGGACGAGCCCCGGTTTTTCACTGGGCAGTGATGACGGTTCGCCGCGTGATTGCTGCGCGGCGGCGACGACGACCGGCCGGCTGCCGTGGCGGGATGCGGCGGCCGGGACGGGACGCGCTCCCTAACATTTGAGACATTCTGCAAAATTCCGATAACACATCGCACCTATACTCGATCCCGCAAATAAAACGGGAAGAGCATGGTTTTTCTCATCGCAGTCGTGGCCATCGTCGGCGTGGCCCTCATACTCTTCAAGGCTCGCCAACGTTCGAGGGCGCGCGCCGCCGCCCGCGAGAAATATGGCAAGCCGTGCCCGAGCTGCGGCAAGTACGTCCATCCCGCCGCCGCCATCTGCAAGCACTGCTACGCACGGCTGCCCACCTCCAAGGCCTGAGCCCGGTTCACGGCTTGCGAAACTTCAGCAAGAAGCCGTCGGCCTCCCCTATCGCCGCATAACGCTCGCGATCCTTGTCGCCCAGCCGGAAGGTCGGCGGCAGGGTCCACACTCCCGCCGGATGGTCCTTCGTGTCGCGCGGATTGGCCAGGACCTCCGAGCTGCCGACAAAGACGAATCCCGCCTGCTGCGCCAGACTTATCGCGTAGTCCTGCCGTACATAGCCGTCGGCCGCGCGCGTGTCCTGCGGCTTGTCGTCGCGGCCGCGATGCGCCTCGATCCCCAGGACGCCGCCGGGCTTGAGCGCCCGGTAGAAGGCGGCGAGCGCCGCTTCGGCATAGCCGTCGTTCATCCAGTTGTGAAGGTTGCGGAACGTCATCACCAGGTCGGCGGACCCCGGCGGCGCGATATCGTAGCTGCCCTTGCCGAATGCCGTCACCCGCACCTTGCCGTACGTGCCGGGATCGGCGTCGAGCTTGGCGCGGAAGTTCTCGTAGTACTGCCGATAATAGGCGCGCCCGCCTCCGTCCCGCGGATACTGCGCCGCATAGTACGTGCCGCGTTCACGCAGATAGGGCGCCAGGATTTCCGTCCAATATCCGCCGCCGGGGGAAATCTCCACCACCGTGGCGTCGGGCCGGATGTCGAAAAACCGCAGCACCTCGTACGGCTTGCGGGACGAATCGCGGGCGGCGAAAGCCGGCGTACGGGCAGGGTTGGCGATGGCCTGTCGCAATGCCGCGTCCTCGCGGGGCGCCACCGCGCAGCCGGCGGCAAGGAAAGAAGCGCCTGCAACCATCACGAGTAATCTCGAAACCATGCAATGACTCCTGTCTTAGGGCGTGTTCACACTATCTAAGCCCATCAACGATGAGCGCGAAATTGATGAAGGCAATGAACATCACATCCAGCTTGTCGAATCGCGAGAATATGCGCCGGAAGCCTTTGAGGCGCCGGAACAGT
>NZ_NINW01000038.1 GCF_002188465.1 Pigmentiphaga sp. NML080357
CAGCGGCCGCTCGCGCCACGGCGGCCCCGCCGAGGGCGGCCCGGAAGGCGGCACCCCGGTAGCCGGATGAACGCGTCCGCCTGGCAGGTGGCCTGGGTGGGACTGGGCGCCAACCTGGGCGATCCGGCCGCCACCCTGCGCGAGGCCCTGGCCGCGCTGGCCGCCCATCCCGAGGTGCGGCAGGACGCGCTCTCGCGCTTCTACCGCACCGGGCCGATCGACTCCAGCGGCCCGGACTACGTCAATGCCGTAGTGCGCCTGCGCACCACGCTGCCCCCCATGGGGCTGCTGGACCTGCTGCAGGACATCGAACAGCGCCACGGCCGCGAACGCCCCTATCGCAACGCTCCCCGCACGCTGGACCTGGACCTGTTGCTGTACGACGGCCAGCGCCTGGACTCACCCCGGCTGACCCTGCCCCATCCCCGCATGCACCAGCGCGCCTTCGTGCTGCGCCCCCTTGCCGACATCGATCCCGGCATGGTGTTGCCGCAGGGCCGGATCGACGACCTGCTGCGGGCGTGCGCCGACCAGGACGTCGTCCCGCTGGCGGACTAGCGCCTGTTCGCCCTGAAAGCAGCCTCACAAGGCTGCAACGCTTTTTTACCGCCTTTCCGCGCCACCGCCGCCCGCGTGGCCGCCGGGACGCGCTATTCTGGCGTCAAGGGCAACCACCCGACATTCCCGCCATGATTTCGACGCCGCTCTTCCCCCTCAGCCGGGCGCTCTATCCAGAGGGCATCCTGCACCTGCGCATCTTCGAGATACGCTACCTCGACATGATCAAGCAGTGCATCGCCGAGCAGAGTGAATTCGGGGTCGTGCCGCTCCTGGCCGGCAACGAAGTCCGCACGCCGGAAGGCAAGGAGGTCCTGGCCGACTTCGGCACCATGGCGAAGATCGAGCAATGGCAGGCCCCCATGCCGGGCCTCCTGCAGTTGCGCTGCGTGGGAACGACGCGCTTTCGCCTGGCATCCAGCGAACAGCGCAAATACGGGCTGTGGGTGGGGCAGATCGAGCCGCAGGCCGAGGACCCGGCGATTCCCGTGCCGGACTCCCTGCAACCAAGCGCCAACACGCTGGGACGCCTGATTGCCGACATGCAGCATGAACGGGTTCCGACGGCCGAGATGCCGATCGCGCCGCCGTTCCGCCTGGACGAATGCGGCTGGGTCGCCAACCGCTGGGCCGAGTTGCTGCCGCTGCTTCCTCCCCAGCAGCGGCACCTGCTGGCCGACGGCGACCCGCAGAGCCGGCTGGGCCAGATCCAGGACATCCTGAGGCGCCGCAAACTGCTGGTGGAGTGAGCTTCCCCGGGGCTCAGCCCGCCGCCAGCTCCATGGCGGGCTCGACGCCCCGCTGACGCATCGCGGCTTCGAGCCTCGCGCGCACCTGCGGCCATTCCTCGTCGACGATGCTGTACATGGCCGAATGCCGCCTGCGCCCATCGGGCATGATGCGGTCATTGCGCAAGATGCCTTCCAGCCGGGCACCCAGCCGTTCGATGGCGCGGCGGGACTGCTGGTTCAGCTCATCGGTCTGCAACTGCACGCGCTGGCAACCCTGCCCTTCGAACGCGTGGCGCAGCATGAGGTACTTGGCCTCGGTATTGACGAAGGTCCGCTGCCATGAACCGCCTATCCAGGTGTAGCCGATTTCCCGCTTGCGATGCGCGGGTTCGATGCGGCAGTAGCGGGTCGAACCGACCACCCGGCCATCCTCGCGCAGCGTAGTGGCAAAAGGCATGGATTCGCCGGTGTCGCGGGCACGCAGCGCGGCCTCGATGTACGCCTCGGCCGCGGAGAGCTCGGCGGGGATCTGGGTATAGACGGTGCGCCACGCGTCGCCGTCTCGCGCCGCGGCCACGAGCGCCGCGGCGTCCTCGCGCGCCAGGGGCCGGAGCGCGACCAGGTTGCCGATCAACGAATACTGCGACGCCGCCATGTCCGCCCTTGCGTGAACCCTCGACCCCGCATTGTAGACAGGATGCCGGACCGGGCACTCAGCGGAACCTTCGTCGCCCGGCCTTGCCGTTCACCCTCCACGGACCCCGACGGGCGCGCCCGCCAGGTAGGCCTGCACGCCCGCCACGCTGGCCTGGTAGAAGCCCGCGATCGTCTCTCGCGTCGCATAGCCCAGGTGCGGCGTCAGGACCACGTTGTCCAGACGGGTCAGCGGATGACCGGCCGGCAGCGGCTCGGTCTCGAAAACGTCCAATCCCGCGCCGCCCAGCCGGCCTTGCGCCAGCGCCTCGACCAGCGCCGCCTCGTCCACGATCGGCCCCCGGGCGGTGTTGATCAGCAGCGCATCGCGCTTCATCAGCGCGAGTTCGCGCCGTCCGACCAGATGGCGGGACCGCTCGCTCAGGACCACGTGGATGCTGAGCACGTCCGACTGCTCGAACAGCGCGTCCTTGTCCACGCGCTGGACGCGGAAGGCGGCCGCCGCCTCGTCGGTCAGGTTGGGACTCCAGGCCACGACCCGCATGCCGAAGACCTGGCCGATGGCGGCCATGCGCTGGCCCACCCGCCCTAGCCCGAGCAGCCCCAGGGTCTTGCCATCCAGCAGCATCCCGGCAGTACGCTGCCAGGCCCCCTCGCGCACGCCGCGATCCTCGTAGGCGATGTGGCGGGCGGTAGCCAGGATCAGCCCCCAGGCCAGTTCGGGCGTCGCGTTGGATCCGTGGACCGCCGAGGACACATGGGACACGACGACGCCGCGCTCGGTCGCCGCCTGCAGGTCCAGCGTACGATGCGCCTTGCCCGTCACGGTCATGAACTCGAGGTTGGGCAGCCGCTCCAGCAGCGCGCGCGGCATGGGCGTGCGTTCACGCAGGTGGCACAGGATGTGATAGGGCTCGAGCACGGCCGCCGCCTCGTCCGGCACCTGCAGCTTGCGGTCGATCACGTCGATGCGGCACTGCCCTTCCAGCACCGACCAGTCGGCCGAACGCAGCGCCAGGTGCAGGTAGTCGTCCAGGATGGCCAGGCGCTTCATGGCAGGCGCAGGACGCCCACGTCCCCCTCGATGTCCAGGCGGGTGCCGAAGGGGCGGGACAGCCGGGCGACGCGGTCCAGGATGCGCCGTGCGTCGTTCCCTCTGGCCAGCATGGGCCGGCCGCGTTGGCCTCGTGGCCGGCCGAACCCCATGTCGACGGGGTACAGGGTGACCGACACCAGCTTCCCGGCATCGAACTGGCAGGTGGCCAGGCAGCCTTCCCAGAACTCGCGCGTGGCCGGGAAACCCCGGCTGTCGTTGCCGGTGCGCGCGTCCAGGAACTCGGACGGCGTGGCGGCGGCGTCCAGGCCGAAGCGGTCATAGGCCTCGGCGGGGAAAGCGTTGATGGTCTCGTTCTGAAAAATGAAGTTGCCCAGGCTGTGGAAGATCGGCGCGCCCTTGTAGATATCGATGCCCATCGTCAGGTGCGGACCATGGCCCGCCACCACGTGCGCGCCGGCGTCCACGGCCGCACGGGCGAACTCGATGGCGAACTGCGCGGATTCCTCCAATTCCACGTCGGTGGCCGCGGTGCGCCGGCCGGCGCTGCCGAACTCGTGACAGTGGAACGAAAACACCACCCAGTCCGCCTGCTTGCGCGCCTCGCGGATGAAGCGCAGGTTGGCCTCGGCGTCCCTGGCGTCGACCTTGGTCGACATGGCGAAGCCCTTGCCGCGGCGAAACTTGGCGCCCAGAAACGCCACGCTGTCGTCGTCGTTCTTCGGCACCTCGTGCGGCGCGTAGAACTGCGAGCGATGCCGCACCTGCTCCTGCGCCAGGCCCAGTTCCTCGCTGATGCGCCGCAGCGTCGCCAGCGATTCGTCGTCCACCGTATAGGACGTGGAGAACCCCAGGGGATTGATGCCCGGGCGGCCGGCGCTGTCCGAGCGCGCGTCGGCCGCGCGGTTCCAGGGCCGGAAGAACGACGTGGCCGAGACCAGGCCGACACGGCCGGCATTCGTGTCCAGGTAACCCGGCCGGCGCGCCTCGGCCAGCGTGCGGCCCGCGCCGGAGTACGGAATGCCGGCGCGGTCCAGGTGCGCCAGGCTGGCCAGCACGCCCGACACGCCGTAGTCGGTGGCATGGTTGTTGGCGATGGACACGATGTCCATGCCCATCCACTTCAGGTCCTCCAGCAAGGCCGGCGGGGTGCTCATGGGCGTGCCCTGCGTGAAGTTGGGCACGCCTTCGCCGGCCTCGCGTACGGTGGTCTCCAGGTTGCCGAAACTGGCATCGGCGTCCCGCAACAGATCCACCAGCGCCAGGTAGTCGTCTTCGGCGTAGGGCTTCAGGGCCCTGGACAACATCATGTCGCCGACCAACGCCAGCTTGATACGGCCCCGCTCAGCTTCGTACGACATAGGCCCTCCGCCTTACTCGATGCTGCCCACGGTCTCGTAGATCAGCTTGCCCGTGCGCGACGGGAAGCCGCCCCGAACCGCGCCCGCGCGCTGGTCGCGGTAGATGGTGCCGAGGGCCGGGCTCAATGCGCGGCTGTTCGGCACCGACAGCCACATGCGCAGCAGGTGGCGCTTCTTCTCCGGCTCGTCGAAATCCTCGAACGCGGTGCGCGAATGCAGCATCATGTGATTGTTCAGAAATTGCAGGTCGCCCGGCTGGAACATCATCGAGAAATGAAAGTCGGTGCTGCCCGCCAGGCTGTCGAGGAAGTCCAGCGCTTCCTCCTGGATCGGCGTCAGGCGCGGCACGTCGGGAAAGCGCTGGGCAGAACGGATGTGCGTGCGCACGTAGCGGCACGAGAACTTGCCCTCGTGCATCGAGAAGATGGGCTGCTGGTAGTACGGCAGCTGCCCGGGTTCTTCCTGCCCCTGCCAGCTCCAGTAGAAGGGCTGGTACAGGACCTCGAGCAGGTCGGGACGCTGCTTCAGGATCTCGTTGTGGATGGCCTGCGAGCTGGCGATCATGCTCAGGCCGCCGCTGCGGGCAGTACGCAGCACGAACAGCGCCACGACATCGCAGGAATCGGTGTGATAGGTCAGCTTCTGGTTCGAGGTATAGCCCCGGCCCTGCGGGCTGTTGATGTCGATGCCGAGGTTGCGCACGTCGCCCAGGATGTCGCCTTTGGCGCTCTGCGAGACGGCCGTGCCCATGTGCTGGCCGATGCCCCAGTAGATGATGCGCAGGTCGTCCTTGCTGTAGCGCTCGGCCTGGATGCCGCGCAGCAGCTGCAGGCCCAGGCCGTTCTCGATCTGCTCGCGGGTATGGTCTATTACCTTCGACACCGTCGGCAGCGGGAAGTCCTCGCGAGTCATGGTCGAGATGAGCTTGCCTCGTGCGCGCACGTTGCGCAGCGCGGCGTCGATTTCCTCGATCTCGGCGGGGGCGAATTCGTAGATCCAGTCCTTGCTGTCCTTGATTTCAGGGCCGCGCCAGGTGGCCGGTCCCGTGATGGCTGCACGCATGTAAAGCTCCTGAAATGACCGGCGTCAGTCGAGGCTGATGCCGGTCGAATGGATGACCTTGCCCCAGCGGGCCACTTCTTCCTTGATGAAGCGTTCCGCCTCGGCCGGGCTGCTGGCGATCAGGTCGCGCGCGTCCAGGCCCTTGATGTCCTTGCCCGCGCCGTTGACCATCAGTTCCTCTCGTATCGCGGCCGACACCTTGGCGGCGATGTCGGCGGGCGTGCCCGGAGGCGCCACCATGCCGGTCCACGACACCGAGATGAAGCCCGGCATGGTCTCGTTCAGCGTCGGCACGTCCGGCAGCGCGGGATGGCGCTTCTCGCTGCCGATGGCCAGCACGCGCAGCTTGCCCTCGCGGATCTGCGGCAAGGCGGTGGCCAGTCCCTGGAACATCACCTCCACCTGGCCGGCGATCAGGTCCGCATAGGCGGGCGGGCCGCCCTTGTAGGGAATGTGGACCATGTCGATGCCGGTCATCATCTTCAGCAGCTCGCCCGCCAGATGGGGCGTGGACCCCGTGCCGCCCGAGGCGAAGTTGAGCTTGCCAGGGTGAGCCTTGGCATAGGCGATCAGTTCCTGCAGCGTCTTCGCCGGCACCTTGGGATTGACCAGCAGCACGTTCGGATTGGCGGCGATGATCGACACCGGCACGAAGCGGTTGGGGTCGTAGGCGAGCTTCTTGTAGAAGCTCTGGTTGATCGCGATCGCCGTGGGCGGGGAAACCAGGAAGGTGTAGCCGTCGGGCTCGGCGCGGTAGACCGCCTCGCCGCCGATGTTGCCGTTCGCGCCGGAGCGGTTCTCCACCACGACCGGCTGGCCCCATTTCTTCTGGATGCCTTCGCCGGCCAGGCGGGCCAGCGTGTCGGCCGCGCCGCCGGCAGGCACCGGCACGATGATCTTGATCACCCGGTCGGGATAGCCGGCCGCCATCGCGGCACAGGGCAGGACCAGCGATGCGGCCGCCAGCAGCCGTCGCACGATGTGCTTGAACATGAGTGTCGTCTCCTTGTGTGTCGGCGCGTTCATGCGCCACGTTCGTTTTCGGCTGGCGTCAGCCGCCCAGCACCTGTCCGCGCAGCCCGCCGCCGCCCAGCACCAGCGGCGCGCTGTGGTACCAATGGCCGCCGCCATCCAGCGCCGCGTGAGCGGAAAACACCGCCAGGCTGCCCGGCGGCAGATGCACGAATTCCTGCTCGTGGGTGCGGGCCAGCGTCAAGGGCTGCACGCCCACGCACGACTCCAGCGACCAGCGCGACTGGCGGGCCGGCATGGCGGCCAACCCGTCGGCGCCGGTTTCGGCCAGCCGCGACAGGCTTTCGCCGACCCAGGCCTCCACCGCGTCCCAGCCCGCCGGTCGTGCGCCCCGCGCATGGCTGCCGCCCAGGCGGACCCAGTGGCCCTTGTAGGCCACCGACAGCTCCAGCGCATAGGTCGGGCCGAGCGGGAACTCGCCCTCCAGCCGCCGCAAGGCGCCGGCGCGCGAGAGGTCGGGCGCCACGCGATGAAGCACCTCCTCGGCGCCGGCGGCGCGCGCGCTGGCCTCGATGGCGGCCGCGAGTTCCGACGTATTCCGGACATCGCCGGGCACCCCGGCCACGGCGGCCAGGCCGATGGCCAGCGCGCGATTCGCCAGCGCCAGCTCTTCCTTGCCGCAAGGCTGGCGCAGCGCGGTGAACAAAGGCCCGGCATCGACAACCGACGCGGTTCCCCAACCCTTCATCAGAGGCCCGGCTACCGCCGCCGGCAGGCTGTCCAGTCCCACCACGCCGATGCGCGATCCGGACCGCACGCCCTTGCCGGCCAACATCTCCAGCGCGCCCTGCGCGAGCCTGGGCGCGGACACGACCTCGCCCAGGTGCGAGACCTCGCGTATCCAGCCGTGCACGCGCGGCGTAAGCGATGCCAGCAGGATCGGCGCCTCGGCCGGCAGCACCAGGAGCATGGCCTCGCTCCAATAGGGCGTGAAGTTACTCAGCCAATGCACGGCGGCCGGCTCGGCGAACGAGGTATAGACCAGCACCGCCGCCAGGCCATCCCGTTCCATCCCGGCCCGAAGGCGGGCGACACGCTCGTCCAGCACCGAGGCCGGCAGTTCTTCCCGCGACCAGCTCATGAGTCCGCGACGCATAGAACGAATCCTTCTGTGGAATACCGATACCGGATCAGGCCGAGACGGCCGGGGCGCTGCGCAGTTCGCGCGGCGTGCGGGTCAGCACCTTGCAGCCGCCGGCGGTCACGCGCACGGTGTCGCCCAGCACGATGTAGCCGGCCACCGGATGGTAGGTGTTGGGATGGACCACCAGGGTCATGTCGGGCTCCAGCACCAGATCGACATCCTCCAGGACATGTGGGCCGTCGACGTAGAGCCCCATGCCATGGCCGCGCACGCGGGTGTACTTGGAGGTCACGTATTCCCCCAGGCCATGGCGGCGGAATACGTCGTTCTGCGCGCGCGCCACGTCGCCATGGGTATTGCCCGGCTTCACAGCGGCGATGCCGGCCTCCAGCGCGTCCAGGTACACCTGGTAGGCATCGAGCTGCTCGCGCGTGGGATCGCCCAGCACCAGGGTGCGGCAGATCTGCGCGTAGTATCCGTCCAGGCAGGGCGTGAGTTCGGTGGTGACCAGATCGCCCGCGGCCAGGCGGCGTTCGCCCGGCGGGCGCATGGTACGGACTTCCTTGCCGCCCGACCCCATGATCATGAAATTCTCGGGACAGCCCTGGGTCCGCAGCCAGGCCTCGAGCTCGCCCACCAGCTCGAATTCCTTCCTGCCCACCCTGGCGGCCGCGCGAAAGATTTCGTAGCCCTCGTCGGCCAGGCGCACCGCCTCTTCGACCCGGTCCGCCTCGGCGGCGGTCTTGCGCACCATCAGGTCGTCCAGCAGGGCGGTAGACGCCCGCATGCCCGCGCCCGCGGCGCTGCACGCCAGCAGGGCCGGCGTCGAATGCGCGGGCGCCAGGCCGGTGCGTTCGGGCCGCGCGGCATCCAGTGCCTTCCGTACGCGAGCCAGCAGGTCGGCGTGCCACGCCACATTCAAGCCGGGTTGCTCGGCCGCGATTCGCTCGGCCTCGGCCGGCGTCTCGACCATCAGCCAGGCGTCGTTCGCGGTGACGAAGGCCACGGCCTGGCCTTCCATCGGCGTCACGTCCAGCACGTAACGCAGATAGTCGCTGCGCCAGGCATTGCCCGTTACCACCATCAGGTCCAGGCCCGCCTGTTCCATGGCGGCTCGCAAGCGGGCGCCCCGCTCCTGCCCGAGCTTCGTACTCATGCTGTCTCTCCACCGGCCGGGCGGCGGACCGGCCTTTCATGTTCTGGTGCCCACTCCCGCGGGCTCTCGTCATGGCGACAGAATACGTAGGCTAGCTATAGGCAACAAATACAATTTTCTCTACCAGATATCGGAAATATTGATATGCTGGCGCCATGAACCTGCGCGCACTCAAACGCTTCCTGGCGATCGCCGAACTCGGCAGCATCAACAAGGCCGCCACCCACCTGAACGTTTCGCAGCCGTCGCTGACGAAAGACCTGCAAGACCTGGAAGAAGCGCTGGGGGTAGAACTATTCACCCGCAACGCGCGGGGCGTGAGCCTGACCTCTTTCGGCGAAACCATCTATACCCGCGCCAAGCTGGTCGACGCCGAGTTCCGCAAGCTGGAAAGCGAGGCGCGCGCCCTGCGCGACGTCTCGATGGGCGAGGTGAACGTGGGCGTGGTCCCGGGCCTGCTGCAGAACCAGATCCTGCCCAAGGCCACCTTGAACCTGACGCAGCGCGCCCGGCGGCTGACGGTGAACTACCGATTCGGCCATCGCAGCAGCATGCTGGGTCCGCTGCTGCGCGGCGACCTGGATTTCGTCATCGTCGGCATCGAAGACGACGAATACGCCGACGAACTGGTGTCCGAACCGCTCTTTCCCGACCGTACCGCCCTGTTCGTGCGCGCCGACCATCCGATACTGGAAACCTTCGATGGCATCGGCGCCCACCTCGCCGACTACCCTTGGCTGGTGCTGTCGGAATGTTCGCAACTGGAAGTCATGCTCAGGCAGATGATGCGGGCGCAGGGCACGCCCTTCGCCAACAGCGTGATCCGTACCGATTCGTTCTATTTCTTCCGCTCGACGCTGGTGGCGAGCGATTGCATCGGCCTGGCCCGCTACGACTCCGCGCGGCTGGAGAAACATACCGGGAACATCGTGGAACTGCCGCTCCAGCCGGCGGTGCGCAAGAAGCTCTTGAGCACGCACATGATCGGCGTCGCCTACCGGCGCGATACCATGCTGTCGACCGCGAGCAAGGCCTTGATCCAGGAGATTCGCCACCTGACGGACGATTTGCTGCAGCAGGAAATCACGACCGACATGCGAACAGGGGCCGCCATTGCTCCAGCTTCTGCTCGAAGCTATACATCGCTGCCGCCGGCGACGAAGAAGCCAACCGGAACACGCGGTAGCCGTAGTCGGCCAGATGATGGCCCAGCTTCCAGGACAGGCCACCGTTGAAGCCTATGCGTTCGAGCCGCGGCGCGTGTTCCTTCAGGTAGGCGGCAAGCGGATTGACCTCGGCCTTGGTCACGGCGGCATCGAGGCTGCCCTGGCGCCGGCAAGTGGCGACGACGTCCCAGATGCCCACGCGGTGCCGGATGGCAACGCGCAGTCGTTCCTCGTAAGGCATCTGGTGCAGAGCCTCGACATCCAGGCAAGCGCCCAGCAGGCGCCAGAACTGGTTGCGCGGATGGGCATAGTACTGGCCCATGTTCAGCGACGCCACGCCCGGGAAGCTGCCGAGCACCAGCACCGTGGCATCGGGCGCCAGGACCGGCGGAAAGCCGCTGAGCTGGGGCCGGACGGCGGCGCTCACAATCGCCCCAGGCCCGGCACCAGCGAACGCGCCCATCTGCGCGCCGGCAGGCCGTAGCGCTGTTCCACCTCGTCGGCCCGCGCCAGCAGCGTCCTGGCATCGATGCGCAGGGGCGGGCCGGCCAGCGCGATCGCCACGCGATTGCCCTCCTCGATCTCGGGCAGCACCAGTACGCGGCCATCGAATGCCTCGTCGAGATGGCGCCGGTTCAATTCGAAACTCTCGTGCGCGCCGAACAGGTTGACGGTCACCACGCCGGCCTGGTGCGCGTGGGCGCTGACGACCTGGCGGCAGCCCCGGTAGAACGCCACGGAATCGCGCACCGGGCCGCGCGCCTGGTGGTCGTACAAATCCACCATGAGCGCGCGGCAACTGCCGCGATGGGCGATGTCCTGCACCCACTCCCCCGCATCCGCGTGCGTCACGATGAAGCGGTCGCTCTCGGCCGGCAACCGGAAATAGGCGCGGCACGCGGCCGTGACTCGGGGATTCCACTCCACGGCGTGCACCAGGCTGTCCGTATGCTTGAGGCAGAACCGCACCAGCGAGCCGGCGCCCAGGCCCAGCGTGCCGATGGCCTCTTGCCCTTCCGGCGGGTCCAGGAACAGCAGCCACGCCATCATCTGGCGCGTGTATTCGAGCACCAGCGAGAACGGGCTGCGCACTTTCATCGCGCCCTGTATCCAGGGGCTGCCGAAGTGCAGGTAGCGCACGCCCTGCTCTTCGGAGAACGTGGGGTCGTCGAACTCGCTGGGGCCCGCCGCGACAGGCCGGCCCCGCTCGGCAGGACGGCGGCCGCGGCTCAAGACCGGCCCAGGAGCAGGCTGTTCATGCGGCGCACGAAAGCCGCCGGGTCCTCGAGCGTCGCTCCTTCGGCCAGCAGGGCCTGGTCCAGCAGCAGCTTGGCCCATTGTTCGAAGTCGGCGTCCCCGGCTTCTTTGATGCGTTCGATCAATGCGTGATGCGGATTGACCTCGAGGATGGGCCGCGACTCCGGCGCGGCCTGCCCCGCCGCCTTGAGCAGTCGCTGCAGGTGCTGGCTCATATCCTGGCTGTCGACCACCACGCAAGCGGGCGAATCGACCAGGCGGAAGGTCACGCGCACTTCCTTGACCGCATCGCCCAGCGCGTTCTTCAGTCGCTCGACCACCGGCTTGAAGGCCTCGGAGACTTCCTCCTGCTGCTTCTTCTCTTCCTCGTCGGCCATTGCGCCGAGGTCCAGCCCGCCCTTGGCGATGGACGCCAGGGGCTTGCCGTCGAATTCGCGGACGAAAGAGAGCATCCATTCGTCGACACGGTCGCTCAAGAGCAGCACCTCGATGCCTTTCTTGCGGAAGATTTCCAGGTGCGGGCTGCTGCTGGCGGCGGCGAACGTCTCGGCCGTCACGTAATAGATCTTGTCCTGCCCTTCCTTCATGCGCGACACGTAGTCGGCCAGGGAGACGGCCTGGTCGGCGACGCCCTCGTGGGTCGACGCAAAGCGCAACAGCTTGAGGATGCGCTCCATGTTGGCTGCGTCCTCGCCCACGCCTTCCTTGAGCACCTGGCCGAATTCGTTCCAGAAGGCCGCATAGTCTTCCTTGCGGTTCTCGGCCAGGTCTTCCAGCAGGCTCAGCACGCGCTTGGCGCTGCCCTCGCGGATCGCGCGCACGTCGCGGCTTTCCTGCAGGATCTCGCGCGACACGTTCAGCGGCAGGTCGGCCGAATCGATCACGCCCCGCACGAAACGCAGGTAGGCCGGCAGCAATTGCTCGGCATCGTCCATGATGAAGACGCGCTTGACGTACAGCTTCACCCCGTGCTTTTTGGTCCGGTCCCACAAGTCGAACGGCGCACGCCTGGGCACGTACAGCAACTGGGTATATTCGCTGCGGCCCTCGACCCGGTTGTGGGTCCAGGCCAGCGGCGCCTCGAAATCGTGCGCCACGTGCTTGTAGAACTCGACGTATTGCTCGTCGGTAATGTCGGACTTGCTTCGCGTCCACAGGGCGCTCGCCTGGTTGACGGTCTCTTCCTCGTCCTTGGTCACGTACTCCGACTTCTCGGCGTCCCACTCCTCCTTCTTCATCCGGATCGGGATGGAGATGTGATCGGAATAGCGGCGCAGGATGTCGCGCAGCTTCCACGACGACAGGAATTCGTCTTCCCCTTCGCGCAGCGTCAGGATGATGTCCGTGCCGCGCCCCGCCTTCTCGGCCGCGGAGATCGTGAATTCCCCGTCGCCGGCCGACTCCCAGCGGATCGCCTGATCGGCCGGCACCCCGGCACGGCGGCTGATGACCGTGACGTTCCTGGCGACGATGAACGACGAATAGAATCCCACCCCGAACTGGCCGATCAGCTGCGCATCCTTCTGCTTGTCGCCGGTCAGTTGCTGGAAGAATTCGCGGGTACCCGAACGGGCGATGGTCCCGAGGTTGGCGATGGCCTCGTCCCGGGTCATGCCTATCCCGTTGTCGGAAATCGTGATGGTGCGCGCGGCCTTGTCGTACCCCACGTGTATCGCCAACTCCCCGCCGCCTTCCAGCAGCTCGGGCCGGTCGATGGCCTCGAAGCGCAGCTTGTCGCAGGCGTCGGATGCATTGGAGACGAGCTCGCGCAGGAAGATTTCCTTGTTGCTGTACAGCGAATGGATCATCAAGTGCAGCAACTGCTTGACTTCGGTCTGGAAGCCCAGGGTCTCGGAGGTGTGTGCGGTCTGGCTCATGGCAATGGGAAGGCCTCCTGCCCCGCCCCGGAGGACAAACCGCGGCCCGGCAGAACCGGCCACGCGGCGCCCGCCAGGGGCGGCGCAGAAAATGGCACTGTGATGAAAACGGAAGTTCTTGCTAGCGGACAAAACGCCCTGGCGCCCAAGTGGGGATGCCATGGCATTTTTCAAGTGTAGGCGATAAGGGGAGACCACCCCCTACGCCCTTCGGGCGCCCCCTCAAGGGGGCGGCGCTGGAAGGAGAGGCCACCCCACGCGGCTTACGCCGCGCCCCTCAAGGGGCGGCGCTGGCGGACCGGCAAAGCCGGATCCGCGGCGCCCTGGGTCTAGTGAGAATTTCTTAAGTTGTCACACCGCTGCTACCGCTGGCAGCCAGCGAAGCACCAGCGCCACACTTCAAGAAAGCGGCCCTAGACCCAGGATGCGGCGGATCTGGCTTTGCCTGTCCGCTCGCATCGCCCCCTGGGGGGCGCGCGTCAGCGCGTAGGGGGGGCCTCTACCCCGCCAACCGGCTCGTAGTCGGGACGCCGGCCATGAGGAACTCCATCTGGTCGGCCAGGATGCGGCGATTGCGCAGGATCATGCCTTCCCAGCGATTGGGCCGGTACGGCAGGTAGAGCAGCGGCATGCCGGCCTGTTCGGGCGTACGGTTGCCCTTGCGCTGGTTGCACGAGCGACACGCCGTGACGACGTTCTCCCAGGTGTTGGCGCCGCCGCGGGACTCGGGCCGGACGTGTTCGATCGTCAGTTCGGCCTCGGGAAAACAGCCGCCGCAATAGCCGCAGATATGTTTGTCGCGCGCGAACAATCGTTCGCGGCTGATGCTGATGGACGCCGAGCGGTCGCCCCGGAACTCGCGGCCGCGCACGGCGATGATGCTGGCGGTGCTGACCGTGGAGACGAGCCCGGTCAACCGACTGGTGCCGCCCCGATAGGTGACGGTGTTCTCCCCCAGTTCCCAAGCCACCCGGCCCGCGACATGCAGGCAGATGGCCTTTTCGATATCCACCCAGTGCACCGGCGTGCCGGCGACATCGAGCGCGAGAACCAGATGAGCCACAGTTTTCTCCTATGTGGATTGCCTATCGCTATCTTTCACTGGGTTTTTATACAGCGCATCAATGACCAAATCAAGACAAACGCTGATTCCGCATTACGGGAACCCCTAGCGGGAATTTCCTAAATTGCAACACCGTAGCTACCGCTGTCAGCCAGCGAAGCACCAGCACCCCAGACGGAGAAAATCGTACTAGACCCAGGGCGCTGCGGATCCGGCTTTGCCGGTCCGCCAGCGCCGCCCCCTCGAGGGGGAGCGGCCAAAGGCCGCCAGGGGGTGGGCTCCCCTCGCGCGCCAGCGCGTAGGGGAGTCAATTCCCCGGCGCCCGCACCAGCCACCTCTCGTCGCGCCACACCCGGCTCTCGCCGTGGCGCATGACGAAGAATTCGTCCGGCCCCATCCCGGCGTAGCGCCGGGCACGCGCCAGCTCGCGCGGCGGCTGGTCCAGGGCCTCGTCGGTCAGCTCGAAGGTGCCCCAATGGATGGCCACCGAAGCCTTGGCCCGCAGCTCCTGGTGCGCCTGGACTGCCTCGGTCGGATTCATGTGGTGGCCACGCATGAACCAGCGCGGCGCGTAGCCGCCTATGGGCAGCGCGGCCAGGTCGAAGGGGCCCATGCGCTCGCCGATGGTGGCGATGTCGCGCGAGTACCCGAAATCGCCGCCGAACAGAAAGTTGAAGGCCGGCTCGCGGGTCTGGACGGCCCAGGCGCCCCATAGCGTCGCGCTGCGGTCGAATGGCGTGCGCGCGCTCCAGTGCTGGACCGGCAGCAGGGTCAGGATCGCGTCGCCCACGATGGTCTGGCCCCACCAGTCCAGGGGCCTCAGGTCGGTGGCCTCGGGCACGTTCTGGCGGAACCAGACGTCCACGCCCAGCGGCACCATGAAGACCGGCGGACCGCCGCGCTGCGCCGCCAGCGCCTTGACCGAATCGAGGTCCAGGTGATCGTAATGATTGTGGGAAATGACGACCGCGTCGATGTGCGGCAAGTCGGCCAGCGCGATGCCCGGCGGCTGGTGGCGCTTGGGTCCGGCGAAGGTAAACGGCGAGGCCCGCTCCGAAAACATCGGATCGGTCAGCAGGTTGAACCGGCCCAGTTGCACCAGCAGCGTCGAATGTCCGATCCAGCTTACGCGGACTTCGGACGACGGCTCCTTGAGCCACGCCGCGTCGGCCACGACGGGCGCCAGCAGTTCCGTGGGCGCCGGCGGCAGATCCTGCATCCAGCGGTCGAACTGCCAGCGCCAGAAGTCCAGCGTCCCGGGCGTGGAATACGAGTAGAGGTTGCGGAAACCGTGCTCGGTATGATGCGGCTGGGCGGGGTCATAGTACGGGTTGACCGGAGAGCACCCCGACAACGCACCCGCCGCCAAGACCGCCGCCAGCCACTTGCGCATCATGGGCTACAACACAGGCGAAAGCACGGGTTGCTTGGCCTTGGCGTCGAGCAGCCGGCCCTTGCGGGCTCGCTTGCCGACGTAGGCGGCCAACGCTTCGCCGGCGAGGATCTCCTCGTGCGGTTTGTTGCGGTAGATGCCGCTCACGCGCAACCCCGCCGCCCCGACCGGCACGACCTGCGCCAGGCTGTCCTTGGCGTCGACATCCATCAGCGTCGTGCCGCGGCCGCCGGAAGACAGTGCCTTGACCTCGCCCAGGCCGAATACCAGGAAGCGCCCCTTGGCAGACAGCAGCGCGATCGACGCCGCGCCCTCGAATACCGGCACCGGCCGCAGCGGTCGATCGCCTTCGTCGAGCGTCATGAACTGCTTGCCGCC
Organism: Pigmentiphaga sp. NML080357; assembly: GCF_002188465.1. Taxonomy (GTDB): domain Bacteria; phylum Pseudomonadota; class Gammaproteobacteria; order Burkholderiales; family Burkholderiaceae_B; genus Pigmentiphaga. The sequence goes on from NZ_NINW01000038.1 coordinate 15,827, forward strand.
GCGCTGGCGCGTGGCCATGTCGCCCAACCGGGTGACGAAGCCCATGCCGCGCTCCGTGGTCAGCAGCCAACGGCTGTCGGACGCCGCGGCAATCATGTGGAGGATGTGGGTTCCCGCTTCCAGGTCGATGAGCGTGGTCACCGGCACGCCATCGCCGCGCGCCGAGGGCAGCGCGCTGACCGCCACGGAATAGACGCGCCCATTGCTGCCAAGGGCGACCAGCGTATCGGTGGTGCGGCATTCGAAGGCGCCGTAGAGCGCATCGCCTGCCTTGAAGGTGAACAGGCTGGCATCGTGGCCGTGGCCCTGGCGCGCGCGCAGCCAGCCCTTCTGGGACACGATGACGGTGACCGGCTCGTCGATGATCTTGGCCTCGACCGTGGCGCGTTCGGCGGCCTCGATCAGCGTGCGGCGATCGTCGCCGTACTGCTTGGCGTCGGCCTCGATTTCCTTGACGATGAGGCGCTTGAGCGACGACGGGTTGGCCAGCAGCTCTTCCAGCTTGGCCCGCTCGTCCTTCAGGTCCTTCAATTCCTGCTCGATCTTGAAGCCTTCCAGGCGCGCCAGCTGGCGCAGGCGCATCTCGAGGATGTCCTCGGCCTGCCGTTCGGACAGGTTGAAGGCCTGCATCAGCGCGGGCTTGGGCTCGTCCGACTCGCGAATGACCTTGATCACGGCATCCACGTTCAGGTAGACCACCATGCGGCCTTCCAGCACGTGGATGCGGTCCAGCACCTTGTCCAGGCGGTGGCGCGAGCGGCGGGTGACGGTCTGGGTGCGGAAGGCCAGCCATTCGTCGAGGATCTCGCGCATCGATTTCTGGCGCGGCCGGCCGTCGTTGCCCACCGCCACCAGGTTGATGGGCGCGCTGCTTTCCATCGACGTATGGGCCAGCAGCGTATTGACGAACTCCTCGCGATCCACGCGCGAGGTCTTGGGCTCGAACACCAGCCGCACGGCGGCATCCTTGCCCGACTCGTCGCGGACCGCGTCCAGCAGGCTGAGCAGGGCAGCCTTGGTCTGTTGCTGCTCGTTGGTCAGGCTCTTCTTGCCTGCCTTGACCTTGGGATTGGTGAGCTCCTCGATTTCCTCGAGCACCTTCTGGCCGGACGTGGAAGGCGGCAGTTCGGTCACCACCAGCTGCCACTGGCCGCGCGCCATTTCCTCGAACTTCCAGCGCGCGCGCACCTTGATCGAGCCGCGACCGGCGCTGAAGATCTGCGCGATCTCGGGCTGCGGCGTGATGATCTGGCCGCCGCCCGGATAGTCGGGCCCCGGCAGCAGCGCGTAGAGCTCCTCGTCGGCGATCTTCGGATTCTTCAGCAGCGCGACCGCGGCCTGGGCCACTTCGCGCAGGTTATGGGGCGGGATCTCGGTGGCCATGCCCACCGCGATGCCGGAGGCGCCGTTGAGCAGCACCACGGGAAGGCGCGCCGGCAACTGCTTGGGCTCCTGGTAGGAGCCGTCGTAGTTGGGGATGAAATCGACCGTGCCTTCGTCCAGTTCGTCCAGCAGGAGGCGGGCGATGGGGGTGAGCCGCGCCTCGGTGTACCGCATGGCCGCCGCGCCGTCGCCGTCGCGCGAGCCGAAGTTGCCCTGTCCGTCGATGAGCGGATAGCGCAGCGAGAACGACTGCGCCATGCGCACCAGCGCGTCGTAGGCGGCCTGGTCGCCGTGCGGATGGTACTTGCCCAGTACGTCACCCACCACCCGCGCCGACTTCACGGGCTTGGCGTTGGCGCCCAGCCCCATGGCCTGCATCGCGTACAGGATGCGGCGCTGCACCGGCTTCTGGCCGTCGCTCACGTCGGGCAGCGCGCGCCCCTTGACCACCGATACCGCGTAATCCAGATAAGCCTGTTCGGCATAGCGCGCCAGCGTGATCGCGGCGTCGCCGCCCGGCGTCTCGAACAAGCCGGGTTGTCGTTCGTCCGTCATTAAATATCCACCTCGGCCAGATCGCCTTTTTCTTCCAGCCACGAGCGCCGCTGCGCGGCCTCACCCTTGCCCATCAGCATGTCGAACATGCGCGTGGTCTCGTCCGCCCCGAGTTCGCCGTAGGCGACCGGCAGCAGGCGGCGGGTATCGGGGTTCATCGTGGTTTCCCAGAGCTGTTCGGGGCTCATTTCGCCCAGGCCCTTGAAGCGGCTGATGCTCCAGGAGCCCTCGCGCACGCCCTCCTTGCGCAGCTTGTCTTCCACCGCGGTGAGCTCGCCCTGGTCCAGGCAGTAGAGCTTGCGCGGCGGGCGTTTGCCCTGCGCCGGCACGTCCACGCGGAACAGCGGCGGCCGCGCCACGTACACGTGTCCGGCCTCGACCAGCCGGGGGAAATGCCGGTAGAACAGCGTCAGCAGCAATACCTGGATGTGCGAACCGTCCACATCGGCATCGGACAGGATGCAGATGCGGCCGTAGCGCAGGCCGGATAGGTCGGGATCGTCGCCCGGCCCATGCGGATCGACGCCGATCGCCACCGCGATGTCGTGGATCTCGTTGTTGGCGAACAGGCGGTCGCGCTCGACCTCCCAGGCGTTGAGCACCTTGCCGCGCAGCGGCAGGATGGCCTGGAACTCCTTGTCGCGCCCCATCTTGGCCGAACCGCCGGCCGAGTCGCCCTCGACCAGGAATACCTCGGTGCGCGAGGCATCGTTGCTTTCGCAGTCGGTCAGCTTGCCGGGCAGCACCGCCACGCCGGAGCTCTTGCGCTTCTCGACCTTCTGCGTCGCCCGCACGCGCGACTGCGCCTGGCGGATGACCAGCTCGGCCAGCTTCTTCCCGTATTCCACGTGGGAATTGAGCCAGAGCTCCAGCGCCGGCTTGGAGAAGCCTCCCACCAGCCGCACCGCGTCGCGGCTGTTCAGCCTTTCCTTGATCTGCCCCTGGAACTGCGGATCGAGCACCTTGGCCGACAGCACGAAGCTTGCACGGGCGAAGACGTCCTCGGGCAATAGCTTGACGCCCTTGGGGCTGAGGTTGTGCAGCTCGACAAAACTCTTGACCGCGTTGAACAGGCCATCGCGCAGCCCGGCCTCGTGCGTGCCGCCGGCCGGCGTCGGGATCAGGTTGACGTAGGACTCGCGCACCACGTTGCCGTCCTCGGTCCAGGCCACCACCCATTGGGCGCCTTCGCCCTCGGCGAAGTTCTCGTTGTCGGCGCCGGCATACTGCTCGCCTTCGAACAACGGGATCAGCAGCTCGGCGCCGGCCAGGGCCTCGGTCAGGTAGCCGCGCAGCCCCTGTTCGTAGAGCCAGGTCTGGGTCTCGCCCGTCTTCTCGACCCGCAGCGTGACTTTCACGCCGGGCAGCAGCACGGCTTTGCTGCGCAGGAGGCGGGACAGCTCGCCCATCGGAATGGCGCCGCTGTCGAAATACTTGGGATCGGGCCAGCAGCGCACACGGGTGCCGGTCTTCTTGCGGGTGGGCTCGGAAACCTGCGCGAGTTCCTCGACCACGTCGCCATGCTGGAAGACCAGCCGGTGGGCGACGCCGTCGCGCCAGACCGTGACTTCCAGCCGCGATGACAACGCGTTGGTGACCGACACGCCCACGCCGTGCAGGCCGCCGGAAAAGGAATAGGCGCCGCCGCCCTGCTTGTCGAACTTGCCGCCGGCGTGCAGGCGCGTGAAGACCAGCTCGACCACCGGCGCGTTTTCTTCGGGATGCAGGCCGACGGGTATGCCGCGGCCTTCGTCCTCCACCGTCACGCTGCCGTCGGTGTGCAGCGTGACCTGCAGGTGCTTGCCGTAGCCGGCGAGGGCCTCGTCGGCCGAGTTGTCGACGACCTCCTGCACGATGTGCAGGGGGTTTTCGGTTCGGGTGTACATGCCCGGGCGCTGCTTGACGGGTTCCAACCCTTTCAGCACCCGGATGGAAGCTTCGTTGTAGCGAGTGGCCAAGTTATCCCCAGCAACTGTGAAAAATGAAGGCTATTGTACGGATGGAGCGACGATCCATGCCCGCCGGGCCGGACACGTCCGCCTCAGAAGCCGCACAAGGCCATGAGCGCATCCCAGCCGACGACCAGCTCGGGACGCAAATAGCCCAGGAAGGCTACAGCAAGCACGGCGGCAAGCAAAGCGTAGGCCGGCAACGCGCGCCACCGCCGGCGCCTTCCGGGCGGCCGCGCGTTCATGCTGCCCCCGCCGGCGCCAGCGCCCGTTCGCGCACGGGCAGGCACAGCGCAGCAGCGGCCAGGCCCAGGGCTACGGACAGCCACCACACGACGTCGTAGCTCCCGGTGGCGACGTACAGCTTGCCCCCGAGCCAGACGCCGACGAAGCTGCCGATCTGGTGCCCGAAGAATACGATGCCCGTGAGCGTGGCGGCATAGCGCATGCCGTAGATGTGGCCGACCAGCGCGGTGGTCAGCGGGACCGTGCCCAGCCAGACCAGTCCCATCAGCGCCGAAAACGCATACAGCACGGCCGGCGTGAGCGGCAGGAAGATCAGCAGCAGGATCGCCGCCGAGCGCGTGGCGTACAGCAGCGCGAGGAGATGCTTCTTGCTGTGGCGCCCGCCCATCCTGCCGGCCCAGTACGAGCCGAACACGTTGAACAGGCCGATCAGCGCGATCGCCAGCGCGCCGTTGGACGCCTTCAGGCCGCCGTCGACGACGAAGGCCGGCAGGTGCAGCGTGATGAAGGCGGTGTGGAACCCGCACACCGCATAGCTCCAGAACAGGAAATGATAGGAGCCGTCGCCCACGGCCTGGCGCACGGCGGCGCCCAGCGATTGCGCGCCGGCCGCGTGCTCCGGCTTGCCGGTCAGCCTCGTCGCCAGCGGCAGCGCGAGCAGCATCAGCGCGGACAAGGCCCACAATGCGCCGGTCCAGTCGAAATGGTCGATCAGCAACTGGCCCGCCGGCACCACGACGAATTGCCCCATCGACCCGCCCGCGCTGGCGATGCCCATCGCGGCGCTGCGCCGCTCCGGGGGCACCGACCGCGCCACTACGGGGAGCAGCACGGCAAACGTGGTGCCGGCCTGGCCCAGCCCCACCAGCACGCCGGCACAGAGGTACAGCATGAGTTCGGACCCGGCGTAGCGCGTCCCGATCAGACCCAGCGCGCACAGCAGCGCCGACACGACGATGGTGCGTCCCGAGCCCCATTTGTCGGCCACCGATCCCATCAGGATCGCCGCGACGCCCCACACCAGGTTCTGGATGGCGAAGGCCAGCGAGAAAACGTCGCGTCCCCAGCCATGGACGAGCCCCATGGGCTGCATGAACAGGCCGAAGGTGGCGCGCACGCCCATGGCGAAAAGCAGCACCAGCGAAGCGCAGACGACGATGCGGTCGGCGTGGGACGAAGACGGGGAAGAAACTCGCGACAACGGCATGGGGATGATGACCTCGACGCCAAGGCGGCGCGCCGGATGCTCGCGCCCACGGCCGTGGCCCGGGCATTGTAGTCGCCGGGCCCGGTCGCAGCGCGGCAACCGGCGCGTGCGCCTTCAGTCCTGTTCCGCCGCGTGGTCCAGCAGGCGTCCGACGATGGACAGTATCTGCTGTGCCGCATCCGCGATGTGGCGCTCCAGGACGGCCTGGGCCTCGCCGGCCCGGCGGGAGCGGCACAGGTCGATCAAGGCCATGTGCTCGTCGTGGGCTTGCTGCCGTATCGGGGCGTTGACCACCTGGAAGCGGAAATAGCGTTCGGACTTCTCATGCAGCGCGCGCACGATATTCAGTGCGGCGGGCCGCTGCGCCGCCTTGTAGAGCCGCTCGTGCAACTGCCAGTTCAACTGGCCCCATTGCTGCGGTCCCGCGGTATCCATGCGCGCCACGCATTGCTCGGCCTGCGCCAGTTCGTCCGGGGAAATCAGCAAGGCCGATTCGTGCAGCAGCCAGGGCTCGAGGCGCAGCCGGATATCGAACAGCTCCTGCACTTCGGCCCGCGACAGCATGGAGACGAAGGCGCCGCGATGGGGAATGGCGTCCACGAATCCTTCGGCGCTGAGTTGCCGGATGGCTTCCCGCACCGGTATCCGGCTCACCCCCAGTTCGTCGGCGAGCACTTCCTGGCGCAGCGGGGAACCGGGCGGGAGGTCGCCGGACAGGATGCGATCGCGCACGGCTTCGGCCACCAGTTCGGAAGTGGTCCTGCGCACGAGCCGGGTACCGGCGGCTTGCCCGGAAGCCGGGCGGGAGGGCGAAGATGAATCGTTTTTGGGCATGGGCTGAAGATCGCATGGCGTCGGGGACGGCGCATCGGGAATTCCGGTGCGTACGTCCGGCATCCAGGTAAACCCGGACAGACGCGCTAAAGGGGAAACGATTTAATAGCAGTATATTGGATCCACTATCCAACCGCATATTCCGCTTCTGAAAGCATCCGGTTCATCCGGTTTTTTAATGGCCCAAGAAATTGGATCCAATATACATTAATCAATATCCGAAATTTGGATGCGGCAACCAGGAGTTCCAATCATGACGATCCGATGGCAAGGCGTATTCCCCGCCGTCACCACCAAGCTCAAACCCGATCACTCGCTGGACGCCGAGGCCATGCGTGCCGGACTGGAGCGCCTGATCGCCAGCGGCGTGAGCGGCGTGCTGATGATGGGCATGGTAGGCGAAAACGCGCAGTTGTCGCCGCAGGAAAAAATGGAGGTACTGCGCATTGCGCTGGAAACGGTGCGCGGACGCATACCCGTGCTCTCGGGCGTGGCCGAGACGAGCACGGACCGCGCCGCGGCGTTCGCCCGGGACGCGCAGGCGCTCGGCATCGACGGATTGATGGTCTTCCCCGGCCTGACCTACAAGTCGGACGACGAGGAAACCGTCGCCTTCTACCGCACCGTCGCCCAGGCATCGCGCCTGCCCATCCTGCTGTACAACAATCCGCGCGGCTACGGCGTGGACCTCACGCCCGACGTGGTCGCCCGGCTGCTGGAAGAACCGACCATCGTGGCGATCAAGGAGGAATCGTACGACACCACCCGCGTCACCGATCTCATCTCGCGTTTCGGCGATCGCCTGTCGGTCGTCTGCGGCGTGGACGATCTGGTGCTCGAAAGCGCCGCGCTGGGAGTCAAGGCCTGGGTATCCGGCATGGCCAACGCGGTGCCACGCGAATCCGTCGACCTGCTCGACATGGCCGTGGCCGGAGACTTCGTCCGGGCGCGGGCCCTGTATGCGGTGCTGACGCCGCTCTATCACCTCGACACGGTGGTCAAGCTGGTGCAGCACATCAAGCTCGCCGAACACCTGATCAGCGGTAGCGCGGAAACCGTCAAGCCGCCCCGGCTGAAGCTATCGGGCGCCGAACGGGAACGCACCATCGCCATCGTCCGCGACACGCTGGCCGGCCTGCGCCGGCTGGGCTACGACTACTGACCTCCCCGCCCCGCCGTGCGACGCGCACGCCGGGGCCCACACGACGGAAGGACCGCACCATGAACCTCGCCCGCCTTCTTTGCGCCTCACTCGCCAGCCTCTGCGCGCTGGCATCGTCCTGGGCCGCCGGCTATCCCGCCAAGCCCATGGAACTGGTCGTCGCCTACCAACCCGGTGGCGGCAGCGACAACACGGCCCGCGCCATCGCCGAAGCCGTACGGCCGCTGCTTCCGCAGACGGTCTTCGTCGTCAACAAGCCGGGAGCCAGCGGATCCATCGGCTGGTCCTACGTCGCCACGGGTCCGGCCGACGGCTATCGTCTCGTGCTCATGACGCCCGAGATGCTGGTCGTGCCCCTGATGGGCATAGGCAAGACGACGGCGGACGACTTCCAGCCCATCGCCCGCTTCACCGACGACCCGTCCTCGATCACGGTGCGGGCCGATGCTCCCTGGCGCACCATCGAGGAGTTCCTGGCGCATGCCAAGGCCAATCCCGGCCGCGTGGCGATCTCGAACGCCGGCAACGGCACGGTGCCCCACATGGCGGCCGCGGCACTGGGAGACGCCGCGGGCATTGAATTCGTCCACGTCCCCTACCAGGGCTCCGCGCCGGCCATCATGGGCTTGCTGTCGGGCGACGTGCAGGCCACCACGGTGGCCTATGCCGAATTGCGCCAGCACGTGGAAGCCGGCAAGCTGCGCACGCTCGCGGTCATGTCCGACAAGCGGATCGAAACATTGGCCCAGACGCCCACGTTCAAGGAACTGGGCCATAACCTGTTGTTCAGCGTCTGGCGCGGCATAGGCGTACCCAAGGGCACGCCGGCCGAAGCGGTCGAGAAATGGCGGGTGGCCTCCCGCGCGCTGGCCCAGTCCGCCGAGTTCCAGGCCACCATGCGCAAGCAGAACCTGACTCCCGCCTATGCCGACCTGCCCGAGTTCGCGTCCGACGTGGGGCGCCAGGGCCAGGCGTTCAAGGCGCTGGTGCCGAAGCTGAATCTCAAGCAGTAGCAGGAGAAGCCGGCGCGTGGCCCGCGCCGGCAGCCTGCGATCAGTCGATGATGATGTTGGCCTTCTGGATGACCGGCCGCCACAGCTGGATCTGGTCCTTGATGTACTGGGCGAACTCCTCGGGCGTGTTGTACATCGGCTCCAGCCCTTCCTTGCGGAACTGCTCCAGCGTCTCCGGGTTCTTCAGCGCGGCGACGATCTCCTTGTTCAGGCGATCGACGATGGGCTTGGGCGTGCCGGCGATCGTCAACAGGCCATACCACTGGCTTGCCTCGAAGCCCTCCAGCCCCTTGGTCTCGCTGATGGTGGGCACATTGGGCAATTGCGGCAGGCGCTTGGCGGTGGCGACGGCGATCGGGCGCAAGCGGCCTGCCTGCAGGAACGGCGCGAGCGGCGGATAGCCGGTCAGCACCATCGAGGTCACGCCGCCGACCAGGTCGTTCAGCGCCGGCGCCGTTCCCTTGTAGGGCACGTGCTGGATCTGGATGTTGGCCTTGAGCTTGAAGTACTCGGTCGCGAGATGGGCCGCGCTGCCGTTGCCGCCCGAGGCATAGTCGTAGCCATTGGGCTTGGCGCGGGCCGCCTTGATCAGCTCATCCACGTTGTGCACGTCGAGCTTGGCCGGGTTGACCGCCAGCACGTTGGGCACCCCTGCGACCAGCGAAATGGGCGCGAAGTCCTTCACGGGGTCGTAGGGCAGCCGGCGATAAAGCGTGGCGTTGGCGCCGAAGGTGCCGATGGCGCCCATGATCAAGGTGTAGCCGTCGGCAGGCTGCGACTTGGCATATTGCGTGCCGACGATGCCCCCCGCGCCTGGCTTGTTCTCCACCACGATGGGTTGCCCCAGCGCCGCGCCGAGCTGCTTGCTCATGACGCGGGCGATGATGTCGGTGCTGCCGCCGGGCGTGAACGGCACCACCAGCGTAATGGGCCTGGACGGATAGTTGTCGGCCGCGTGCAGCGGTCCTCCCGCGATACCGGCGCTGGCGAGCGCCGAGGCAACGACGACTTTCTTGAACATGATGGCAGGTCTCCTTGGTATGTGCTTGTGTGATGTCCATCGGGGCTCGCGCCCGCTTGCCTGGCGGCCTAGGGCCTATTCACCCTACGTACGGGCGGCCCGCGCCTCGATGCGCCGCTGGCGCGCGAGCAGCCGGCGGGCGCGTTCGACGACCGGGATGTCGATCATCTTGCCGTCCAGTTGAAACGACGCGCGCCCTTGGGCTTGCGCCTGATCCGCGGCCTCGATGACGCGCACGGCATGCGCCACCTCCTCTGGCCGCGGCCCGTACTCCTCGTTGACGATGGCGACCTGCCCCGGGTGGATGCAGCTCGCTCCGTCGAAACCGAACTGCCTCGACCGCCGCACCATGGCGCGAAAACGGTCCCAGTCGGAAAAATCGGCAACCGTGCCGATATAGCCCAGCGGCATCACGCCGGCGGCCCGCGCCGCCAGGATCATGCGCTGCTTGGGCATCAGCAAGGCTTCGTCGGTCGGCTCGAAACCGCCGTTCAAGGCGAAATCCTCGCCCCCTATGTTGATCGCCGCCACGCGCGGCGATGCGCGGGCGATGTCGGTCATCTGCTCGAACGCCTCCGGCGTCTCGATCATGAGCAGGAAGCGCGTCTTTCCCAGGGCCAGGCCGCGCGCGGCCTCCAGGTCCGTCACCAGTTCGTCGAGCAGCCTGACGTGCGACGGGCCGTCGACCTTGGTAATGGCGATCGCATCGACCTCGCCGCACACGCTGGCCTCGATATCGCGCACGCACGACGCAAGCGGACGGTTCACGCGCACCAGCACGTCGGCGCCGCCGCGCCGCACCTGGGCCGCGGCACTCGCCACGGCGGCGCGGGCGGCGTCCTTCTCGGCCGCCGGCACGCTGTCTTCCAGGTCCAGCATGATGGCGTCCGCCCCGCGGGTGTGCGCCTTCTCGATGAAGCGCGGCACGTTCGCCGGCACGTAAAGCAGCGAGCGCCACACCGGCAGATCGCGTTGTTTGGCCAGCTCGGCCATGCTCGTGGTCATGTTTCCTCCGCTCGTCAGGCGGCCGCGCGGGGCGAGGCATGGTCCACGGTCGCTCCGCTCGCCACCATGGCGTCGATGGCCCGGTCGTCGACGCCGACGCTGCGCAACAGCTCGATGCTGTGCTCGCCGATGTGGGGGGCCGGCCACTTGAGCGCCGGCTCGTAGGTCGAGAACCGGACCGGGTTGCGCAGGTTGGTGATCGTGCCTTCCGTGGGATGCTCGATCTTCTGGAACAGCCCCGTCTCGGCCAGATGCGGGTCCTCCAGTACGGAATCCAGCGTATGCAGCGGCATCGCGGGAATGTCGGCCGCCTCCAGGATCTCCAGCCATTGCGCGGTGGTCTTGGTGGCGAACACCTCGTTGCGGATCCGGAACATCTCGCCGATGTTCTCGAAGCGCGCGCGCTTCTCGGCAAAACGCGGATCGGTCCGCAGCTCGGGGCGTCCCATGGCGTCGAACATGGCAAAGACCTGGGCGTCGGTATTGGCCGTTACGCAGATATAGCCGTCGGCGGTGCGTATGGGCCGCGAGTTGGGATCGAGCAGGCGGGAATCGCCGGCCGCGCCCAGCGGCGGGTCGAAGGTCTTGAGGAACATGTGCTCGGCCAGCACGAAGGCCGTCATGCTCTCGAACATGGGCACCTCCACCACCTGCGGGCCGCCGTGCCGCAACCGCTGCACCACGGCCATCAGGATGCTGTTGGCCACCATCACGCCGACCGTCCGGTCGGCGATGACCATGGGCACGAAGCGCGGCTGGCCATCCCCGCCGTTGTTGATGGCGGCGAGCCCGGAAGCCCCCTGGATGATGGAATCGTAGGCGGGCTTGTCGCGATACCGGCCCTCCTGTCCGAAGCCCACCACGCTGCAATAGATCAGGTCGGGCTTGAGCGCGATCAGGTCTTCCGCGGCGAGTCCCAGCCGCGCTGCGGCCGGGGGCCGCATGTTGTGCACCACCACGTCGGCGGTGGCAATCAGTTTCCTGAGCGCATCGAGCGCGCCGGGCTTCTTCAGGTCCAGCGCCAGGCTTTTCTTGTTGCGGTTCAGGTGCAGGTACTTGGCGGCCATGCCCGGCGTCGGCGAACGGCCGCCGATCCAGCGAGCCAGGTCGCCCGAAGGATGTTCGATCTTGATGACCTCGGCGCCGAAATCGGCCAGGAACTGCGTCGCATAGGGGCCGACCACCACTTGCGTCAGGTCGACCACCCTCAGCCCTTCCAGCGGAGCGCGGGCGCCAGCCTGGCCGCCGTTCTGCATGCCTGTATTCATGCCGCCTCCCGCTGGGCCGATCCCTGCAGGGTGGTCTTGCCGGCCTCGGTCACGACGCGAAACTCGATCGTGCCCGGTTCGTCTCCCGTCCGGCTTTCGATGCGGAACGGGTCTCCCTCGAACAGGGGGGCGGTATTGCGCGTGGTCACGCGGGCCAGGCGCGGGCCGCCCCAGGCCTGGTGCAGGTGCTCGGTGGCACACAGCGCGGACAGGCCGCCGTTGACCACCAGGCCCGGATATCCCTCTACCTGCGTGGCATAGGGAAAGTCGTAATGGATGCGGTGGCCGTTGAAGCACAGCGCGCTGTAGCGAAAGATCATCACGGCATCGGCCACGATGGGGTCGGACCTGCGCTGCGCCTCGAAGGCAGGCGCCGTCGCGGCCTTGGCCGAACCGCTTCCCTTGCCGAGCGTACTGTTGCGGTACACGACGTCCTGCTCCTCGATCACCGCCGTGCCGGCCGCACCGCCGATGGTGTGGCGCACGGTAACGAACACCAGAGGCCCGGAGCTGCCCTCCTTGGGGGTGATCGACGCGATGGTGGATACCCGCTCCAGCTCGTCGCCGACACGGATGGGCGCGACGAACTGGATGCGCTTGCCGGCGAACATGCGCTTGGGCAACGGCACCGGCGGCAGGAAGTCCCCCAGCGCAGGATGGCCGTCGCGGCCGAGCTGCGAACGCGGTACGACACGCGGGAAGAGCACGCTGTACCACATCTGGGGAAACTCCGAGCCACGCGCGAACGTGGCGCCGCGGGCGGACTCCAGGGTGGCGGACAGGCGCTCGGCCAGTTGCGGGGTGACGACGTCGGTGGAGGTTTCGCTGCGGCCCACCCAGGCTTGCAGGTCTTCCAGGGCCGCGGGCGTGGTATCGGGAGTCACGATGCTGTCTCGCTGATGTTCTCGTCTATGTAGCCATCGTAGTGCGGCGCGGGTTTTCCAGGAAATGATAAATTGCGGAGGTCTATTCTAAAATGGAATACCCGGATGAAATTGCAGCAGATACGGGCGTTCTGCGCCGTGGTGGACCACGACATGAGCGTGTCGCGGGCGGCACGGGCGCTGCATACGACGCAGTCGGCGGTCAGCAAGCAGGTGGGGCAGCTGGAAGACAGCCTGGGCGCGGCGCTGCTGATCCGGTCCAAGAGCCGGATACTGGGATTGACCGACGTGGGACGCCAGGTGCTGCGCTGCATGCGCAGCATGCTGGCTTCTACCGAGGACATCGCCCATATCGTGGCGGATCACCGGCGCGAGGCGGGCGGACGGCTGGCGATCGCCACCACCCATACCCACGCGCGCTACGCCCTGCAGGACATCGTGCCGGGATTCGCCAAGCGCCATCCGGGGGTGGGCCTGCACCTGGTGCAGGCCACGCCCTCGGAAATCGCCAATCTGGTCGCCACGGGCGAAGTGGACCTCGGCCTGTCGACCGCGCCGCAGATCCTGCCGCCCTCGCTCGCCACCATTCCCTGCTACGAACTCAAGCACGTCCTGATCGGCGAGCGCGGCCACCCGGTGTTCGCCGCCCAGGCGCTGACCCTGCCCGTCATCGCCCGCTATCCGCTCATCACGTATAGCGAGCAGCACGCCATCGGCCGTCGCGTCAACGAAGCCTTCGCCGCGACAGGCCTGGCCCCCAAGATCGCAATGCGCGGCACCGACGTGGAGATCATGAAAAGCTATGCCGCCACCGGCGTGGGCCTGGCCGTGATCCCGCTGATCGCCTATTCCCGGTCGCGCGACCGCAAGCTCGATGCGCGGCCCGTGGACCACCTGTTCCCGACCAGCACGGTCTACGCCCTGGCGCGGCGAGGCGCCTACTGGCCGCGCCACCTGTACGAATTCGTCGGCAAGCTGGCCCCCGGGCTGACCCGGGCGGCGATCGAAGAGGCGCTCCTGAGCACCGAACCGCCCGCGTGAACCCGGCCCGCGCATCGGCCGGCGCCCCTCCCCGGGCGGCCCCAAGACGGGCGTAAAAGCGCAAAAATGAAAATGGTTTTTGAAAACGGTTGTCTTCGCGAACAGGCGCTCCTAGAGTGAGCTTCGACGGCGGACACTCCGGTCCGCCCCGCCGGATACCGCCAACACGATGCGACGCCGCTCCAAGCCGCCCGCCAACGTCACCGCCCTCGAGCGAGGCTTCGCCGTGCTCGACTGCTTTGCCCGCGCCCGTGGCCCGCTGGGCAACGGCGAGGTTGCCGAAGCGACGGGCATACCCCGCCCCACTGCCTATCGCCTGATTTCCACCCTGGTTGCGCTGGGGCAATTGCGCCCCTGCCCGGACTCGGACAAGTACGAACTCGCGGCCGGCGTGGTACGCCTGGCGCAGTCCTTCCTCGGGGCCATCGACGCCCGCCGGATGGTCCGGCCGCACCTGGTGGCCCTGGCCGAAGCCTGTGGCGCCTCGGCCTTCCTCGGACTGCGCGACGGGATCGACATACTGGTGGTGGAGGCGGCGCGGGCGCGTTCGGCGGTTGCCTTCCTCGGCGCCGACGTCGGTACGCGCATGTCGCTGGCCAGTTCGGCGCTGGGCCGGGCGTGGCTGGCGGGCGTGGATCCCGTGACACGGGCCACGGTAAGCGCCGACACACTGCGCGCCGGCAGCGCCGTGCCCGGGTCGCGGCTGGAGGCCGCGCTGCGCAAGGCGCAACGGCTCGGCTATGCGGCCTCGCTGGGCGAGTGGCACACCCAGATCAACGCCGTCGCCACGCCGGTACAGGCCCCCAGCGGCGAAGTGTTTGCCATCAATTGCGGCGGCCCCTCGTTCCTCATCACGCCCGACAAGCTGCAGGACCTCGTCATTCCCCGGCTGCTGCGGGCGGCGGCCGACTTCGCCGCCGAAATCGGCGGCGTATCGGGCGCGGCCTTGACCTCGTCCACCGCGGCCGCGCCGCCCGCGGCGACCGCCGCCCCCCCACGCCGGCGAACCGCGCCCGCCTGAGCGTTCCGCCGGCTCTTCACGATAAAGAAAGGAGACAACCATGCCCGACTTCCTGCCCCATCCCCGGCGGCGCACGGCCCTCGCGGCCCTGCTCGCCGCCGCGGCCGGCCCGCGCCTGGCAGGCGCGCAGCCCGATCCGGCCTGGCCCAGCCGGCCGGTCAAGCTCATCGTGCCCTTCGCCCCGGGCGGCCCCACGGACACCATCGCCCGCATGCTGGCCGAAAAGATGCAGGCCGCCTGGCAGCAGCCGGTCGTGGTGGACTACAAGCCCGGCGGCGGCACCATTACCGGCACCAACACGGTCGCCAAGGCGCCTCCGGACGGCTACACCCTGGGCATGGCCATCAGCGCGCTGATGATCAATCCGAGCATGCAGGCCTCGTTGCCCTACGACACGCGCAAGGACCTGGCTGCCGTCTCCCAGGTGGCACTGACGCACTTCGGCCTGTTCGCGCATCCCTCGCTGCCGGTCGACACCGTGCCCGAGCTCATCGCCTACGCCAAGCGCAACCCCGGCAAGCTCAGCTACGCCACGCCCGGGGTGGGGACGGGCACGCATCTGGCCGGCGAACTGCTCGCCCACATGGCGGGCATCGAGTTGGTGCACGTGCCGTACAAGGGCAGCAGCCCCGCGCAGCAGGACGTGATCGGCGGCCGTGTGCCGCTCCTGTTCGACGTCATGTTCTCGGCCATGCCCTACGTCGAGGACAAGCGCCTCAAGCTGATCGCCCTGGCCAGCCCCAAGCGCGCCGCGAGCCAACCCGACGTGCCGCTGATCGCCGAGACGGTGCCGGGGTTCTCGGCCATGAGCACCATAGGAATCATCGAACCGGCCGGCGTGCCCGCCGAACTGCGGCGGCGAGTGGGCGCCGACATCGCGCGCATCGTCAAGGCGCCCGACCTGTCGGCGCGCATGGGGCAACTGGGCATGGAACCGGTGGGCTCCACGCCCGAGCAATACGCCGCGCTGATCGACGCGGAAATCGACAAATGGGCCAAGGTGGTCAAGACCGCCGGCATCAAGATCGAGTGACTTTCAAGGAGCGACTCTCATCATGGCACTCTCGCTTACCCCCCTGACGCCAGGCTTCGTCGCCGAGGCATCCGGCCTGGACATCAGCCGCCCGCTGGACGAGGTCTCGGTCCGCGCCATCGAAAAGGCGATGGACGACTATGCCGTGCTGGTATTCCGCGACCAGCCCCTGGACCAGGACCAGCAGATCCGCTTCGCGAAGTATTTCGGCCCGCTCGATCTTGGCCTGCGCAAGGTCAAGGGCGGCGCCCACCGGTTCGACTACGCGGAGCTGGCCGACATTTCCAACGTCACGGCCGACGGCGCCGTCGCTGGCCGCGAACATGCGAAGATCGTCGGCAACATCGCGAACCAGCTCTGGCACAGCGACAGCTCGTTCCAGCGGCCCCGCGCGAAATATTCGATGCTGTCCGCGGTAGTAGTGCCCGGCCACGGCGGCGAAACCGAGTTCGCCGACCTGCGCGCCGCCTACGACCACCTGCCCGCGGACATGAAAGCGACCATCCGCGACCTGAAGGCCGTGCACTACGCGCTGCATTCGCGCTTCCTGCTCGGCGATACCGACTACACCGAGGCCCAGCGCCAGGCCATTCCCGCAGTGCAATGGCCGCTGGTGCAGACCGACCCGCGTTCGGGGCGCAAGATCCTGTTCGTCGGCATCCATGCCTGCGAGGTGGTCGGCATGACGGTGGCCGAAGGCCGCATGCTGCTGCTCGACCTGCTCGAGCACGCCACCCAACGCGAGTTCGTCTACCGCCACCACTGGCGCGTGGGAGACCTGGTCATGTGGGACAACACCGCCACGCTGCACCGCGGGCGGCGCTTCGACTTCGGCCAGCGGCGCGAGCTGCGGCGCGCCACGACGGAAGAGGTGCAGACCTCCATCGAAGCCGCGGCCTAGGGCCTGTGGGCGGCCCGGGCCTCCGGTTGCCAGAGCGCATCCTGCGCGCCCGTTTGCGCGGGAATGCCATGGGCGCGCAGGATCTCGGCCAGGATGTGGGGAATCTCGAAAACGGCCTGGTTGTCGATGCTCGCCACGTTTGCGCGGAAGGTGGCCAGCGAGCGGATCATCTCGGCCGCCGCCGGGCGGATCGAGCGGAAACTGTCCAGCACCATGCCCGCCCCCGCCTCGCGCACCCACTGCGCGTTGTAGCGCTCCTGCGGCATGGTGGCCCGGTTGCTGACCACGATGACGGGCAACCCCCGGCGTACCGCTTCGCTGATGCTCCCGGGCCCCGGCTTGCCGATGAAAAAGTCGCCCAGCGTCATGAAGTACGGGATTTCCGAGGTGAAATCCTGCACCAGCCGCGGGGCGCGGGCTGGCTGCGCGCGCAGCCGCTCGGCCAGCGCCCGGTTGCGCCCGCACAGCAGGATGAGCTGCGTGTCGGCCAGTTCCTGGGCGATGCGCAGCATGGCCCTGGACCCTTCCCCGCCGAACATCACCACGCCGGTGGGCTGTGCCGGATCGAGTCCGTGCCGGCGCCGCTCCTGCGCCCGGTCAGCCACGGCCTGCCTGTAGAAGTCCGGCCGGATGACCATGCCCGACGTGGCATGGATCTGGCGCTCGGCATACCCCATCGCGCGTGCCTGCTCGACTGCCTTCGGCGTGCCGCATATCACGTGCTGCTGCAGGCCGCGCTCCATCCAGAACCGCGGCGGATAGTCGGCGAGGTCGGTCAGGATGGTCACATAGGGCGCGCCCGGCCGCGCCTCGGCCAGGCTTTCATACATCACGCGGTTGAAGTTCGGCACCATCGACACGACGGCATCCGGAAGGGTCTCGCTCCAGTGCCTGCGCAGCTTGCGCGCCATCAGCCGGTGCCCGAGGCGGATGCCGCCTTGCAGCAATCTCAGCTCGTGCCGCATGGCGAGCGTCCAGCCGCGTGCCAGGCGCTTGTTGTAGATGTCTTCGGGGCGCATGCCGACCACTTTGCGGAAAATATCGCGCGAATCGAGGACTTCGAAGAGATTGACCAGCCGTACGGTCCATGGCCAGCCCAATTCGCCGATGGCGGCTTCGATCGCCAGCGCGGAAGCGCGATGGCCGCCTCCGGCATTGAAGTAAACGAGATCTATGGTGGTCATCGTCGCGTCGTGTAGCCAGTTCGCCGAGAGACAAAACAGTGACGAGAATGCGGCAATAGTGTGAACGGACCATGACAACCCCTATCCGCCGCGGTCCGGCGCACCGCGGGGCCCGCCGGCCGGCGCGCGGCCGGCGGGCGATGCTAGAATGCGGGGTTTGCCGGACCTGCATCGCGGATCCCGGCAAGGCTCGCCATAGTTCAATGGATAGAACAGGGTCCTCCTAAGACTCAGATGCAGGTTCGATTCCTGCTGGCGAGGCCACCATCGAGCATGCCGCAGCGCCGGTCCCGGCGCCCTATACCGCAGCGGAGGCGACCATGGACCTGTTCCGAGTCAAGAGCATCGACAGCATGATGGAACAGCGCCAGGCGGCCGGCCTGCGCAAGAGCCTTTCCACCTTCGACCTCGTCATGCTGGGCGTGGGCGCCGTCGTGGGATCGGGCATCTTCATCCTTACCGGCACGGGCAGCCTCATCGCCGGCCCCGCCCTGTCGCTCTCCTTCGTCCTCGCCGCCGTCGCGTGCTTCTTCTCGGCCCTGTCGTATGCCGAGTTCTCGTCCTCGCTCCCTGTCTCGGGCTCCGTCTACACCTACGTCTATGCCACCCTGGGCGAACTGCCCGCCTGGCTCATAGGCTGGATACTGATACTCGAGTTCGGCCTGGCCGCCTCCGCCGTGGCGGCCGGCTGGTCAGGCTACCTCCAGTCGCTGGTCGTGAGCCTGGGCATACAGTTGCCCGAGGCGCTGCGCGCCGCGCCGGGCGCGATGCCTGACCGCGCCACGCTGTTCAACCTGCCGGCCTTCCTGGTCATCGCCGCCGTCACCGCCCTGCTCTCGGTCGGCATACGCGAGTCCAAGCGCGTCAACAACATCATGGTCGTGATCAAGATCCTGGTGGTCGTCCTGTTCATCGCCGCCGGGGCGATGCACGTGCGCACCGAGAACTGGACGCCCTTCATGCCCTACGGGATGAGCGGCGTCTATGCCGGCGCAGCCCTGATGTTCTATGCCTTCATCGGCTTCGACGCCGTGGCCTCGTCGGCCGAGGAAGTCAGGAACCCGCAGCGCTCGCTGCCGCTCGGCATCCTCGGCTCGCTGCTGATCTGCACCGTGCTGTACGTGCTGGTGACGCTGGTCATGACCGGCATCGTGCCCTACGGGGACTTCGCGGCCAACTCAGACCATCCGGTTTCGCTGGCGCTGCAACGCACCGGCCAGATGGGCCTGGCCGGCGTCATCGACCTGGGGGCCATCCTGGGCATGACGACCGTCATCCTGGTCATGAGCTACGGCCTGACCCGCATCCTCTACGCCATGGCGCGAGACGGCCTGCTGCCTCGCAAGCTGGCCGCCCTGCATCCGCGCTATGCGACGCCCTTTTCCCTAACCTGGTCGGTGGGTCTCATCTTCGCGCTGATCGCCGGCCTCGTGCCGCTGGCCGTGCTGGCCGAGCTCATCAACATCGGCACCCTCACCGCATTCTCGCTGATCTCGCTGGCGGTCATCGTGCTGCGCAGGACCCACCCAGACCTGCCGCGCGGCTTCCGCTGCCCCGGCGTGCCCTATGTCCCGCTCGCCGCCGTCGCCTGCTGCGTCTTCCTCATCGCGCATCTGGGCAGCTTCACCTGGCTGGCCTTTTGCCTGTGGATCCTCGCGGGTCTGGCGGTGTATTTCCTCTACTCGCGCCGCAAGGCCGTTCTGGGCGCGTCCGTGGCTGCTACAGAGTCTGGGCGCTGATCCGCGACGCGAGTCGCGCCCAGACGGGGCATACGTTCGGACACAGGCAAGTCCACGCCACCGGCGAGCGCGCAAGGCCAGCGTTGCGCTCAAATCGACAAAACCCTCTTCTGTTCGTGCAACCCGGACCGCCATTCGCGCCGCTAGCATCTTGCACAGTCCGACGCCCAGAGCGGCAACGCCTATAACGATACGAGGAGACAGCCGATGCCACGGTCCAGTCATCGAAGGCAGATCTTGGGATTAATGGCCGGCCTCGGCATTGCGCCCTTCGCCCGGGGGCAGCCCACGCGTCGGCCCTTGAAGATCGGCATGGGCATGGGACTGACAGGCAGCGTGGCCGCCAACGGCAAGGCCGCCCTTCTGGCCATGCAGATATGGGCCGAGGACGTCAACGCGCGCGGCGGGTTGCTGAACCGGCAGGTCAAACTGGTCTACTACGATGACCAATCCAACGGATCGTTGGTGCCAGGCATCTATACCAAGCTGCTCGACGTCGACAAGGTCGACCTCATCGTATCGGGGTACGGCACGAATTTCATCGCGCCCGCGCTGCCGGTGGCGATGCGCAGGCGCATGGTCCTGATGTCGCTGTTCGGCACCAACTCGAATGCCCAGTTCAAGTACGACCGGTACTTCGAGATCAAGCCCAATGGGGCAGATCCCGCGGTGGACCTGACCGCCGGATTCTTCGATGTAGTGGCAAGCGCCAAGCCGCGACCCACGTCCATCGCGCTGGTGGGCGTGGATAACGAGTACGGAGCGATGGTGCTGCAAGGCGCCCGGGCCAACGCGAGGAAACACGGATTCAAGGTTGTCTACGACAAGACCTATCCTCCCAACACGACTAATTTCTCGCCCATGCTCGGGTCGGTCGCCGCGACCGCGCCGGACGCCGTGTTCGTCGCGTCATTCCCTCCCGATACCGTTGGCATAGTGCGGGCAGCCCATGAGGTCAACCTGCGCACCACCGTATTCGGCGGCGGCATGGTCGGACTGCAATATGCCGCCGTCAAACAGCAGCTCGGCAATCTGATGAATGGCCTCGTCTCTCCGGAAATGTACGTTCCGGAGCCGACACTGTCCTTCAAGGGAATAGAAGCTTTTCTGTCGAAATACCAACCCAGGGCGGAGAAACTGGGCGTGGATCCCCTGGGATATTACGTGCCGCCCTTCGCCTACGCCATGATGGAGATCCTTGGTCAGGCCGTAGAGAAGACCGGCGGTACGGATCAAAAGATGCTGGCGGACTACATCCATGCGACCCGGTTCGACACGGTTGTCGGCTCGGTGAAGTTCGGCGCCAACGGCGAGTGGGAAAAGGGTCGTACGTTATGGTCCCAGTACCACAGCGTCCAAGGCAACAGCATCGACCAATTCAAGCGTGCGGGCCGCGTCCATATCCTGGCTCCCGCTGAATTCAAATCCGGCGATCTCCGCTATCCGTATCCGCCCTCGGTCAGCTGACCCTCGCGCGCTTGCGCGATGAAAAACGTCTTTCCCACAATGGCATGGACTTTCCATGGACGATACCTTGAGCCTGACGGTCAACACGCTATTTGCCGGCATCATGCTGGGGGGCTTCTTCGCAGCCACCGCCCTGGGGGTGACCATCGCCTTCGGCATGCTGAACATTGTGAACATCGCTCACCCCGCGTTCGTGCTGCTAGGCGCTTACCTCGCCATCTTGCTCAATCGATGGTTGAGTATGGATCCGTTCGTGGCGGGCCTGGCGCTGGCACCGCTGTTTTTCCTTGCCGGATACGCGGTCTATCGGATCTATTACCTGTGCTTCGAGCGCTCAGGGCAGGATGCGCTGCGAGGGCTGGTATTCTTCTTCGGCCTCCTGTTCCTGATCGAAGCCTTCCTGATCGTGGCGTTCGGCGTCGACTACCAATCGGTGCACGCCAGTTACACCGACGAGATCCTCCGATGGGGCTCTCTGGCCGTACCGCTGAGAATCCTCGTTCCCTTCGGCGTGTCCCTGGCAATGATCGTCCTGCTTCGCCAGTTCCTGAAACGAACGTTCTTCGGACGCGCCGTGATGGCCGTGGCGCAGGACCCCGTCGCGCTGAGGCTGATGGGAACCAGCCCGACGGGCATCAAGAGCTGCGCGCTCGGCCTGGCTACCGCCACCGCCGCGATCAGTGGAGCAATGCTCGTCGTGATCCAGCCGATCCAGCCGGCCCTTGGCCGGGAGTACATCGGCATGGTGTTTGCGGTATGCATCCTCGGCGGCATGGGCAGCCTGTACGGCGCGCTTGCCGGTGCAGTGATCCTCGGCATAGCCGAGACAACGACGGCTACGTTCTTCGGCCCGTCCTGGGCTCCTGCCACAGCCTTCGGCCTGCTGCTGTTGACCCTGGCCTTCCGCCCTTCAGGACTCTTCAGCCGATGAATTCGAGCCGTTTTTTTTACCTCGCCGCCACGGGCATGTTCTTGCTGGCCGCCCTCGCTCCCTTCGTGTACAGCGGCGAGTATTTCTACTTCGCCGCCTACTCGGTGCTGCAGCTCATTCTGATGGCCACCGCCTGGAACCTGCTGGGAGGATTCACCGGCTATGTCAATTTCGGCGCATCCGCATTCTTCGCAACCGGCACCTACACTTCGATCGTCATGGTCAAGCTCATGGCCGCGCCGCTGCTGGCCTGCATGCTCGCCGCCGCAGCCGCGGCTGCCCTGCTGGGCGCCATGGTCGGGTACCTCACGCTGCGATTGCGCGGCGTCTATTTCTCCATCGCCACCCTCGCGCTGTCCGTCGTCCTGTTCACGCTGGTCATCAATTGGGAATTCGTAGGCGGAGCGCGAGGGGCCTACGTCATCATGGTCGACGCCCTTCCCCCCGGCTATGCGACGCCTATCCAACTGCTGTGCGCCGTCCTGGCCTTGCAGGCCCTCGCCGGCGTCGCGCTGGCGAGAGCTGTCCAACGATCGCCCCTGGGCAGCGGGCTAGCCGCCATCCGGGACGACGAAGTCGCCTCCGAGGCGCTCGGCGTGCCTACGCTGAAAATGAAGATTATCGTGACGAGCTTGAGCGGCGGGCTGATGGGACTGGCAGGCTCGACTTTCCCCCATTTTCTGAATTATGTCGAACCCACCGCGGCGTTCAGTCTCACACTCTCGATCAACAGCATCGCGGTGCCGCTCATCGGCGGCATGCATTCCTGGCTAGGGCCGGTAGTAGGCGGGCTCTTGCTGGGCAGCCTGCTCCAATACACCACGGTGGCCTTGTCGCCGGACTGGAATCTGATCATTGTCGGCGCGGCGCTGCTCGTATGCGTCACGGTGGCCCCGCAAGGCATCCTGGGCGCAGTGGAAGTCCTGCTCCGCAGGAAAAGGAACCGGTCATGAATGCCCCCATCCTGCTGCAGGCAAGCGGCATCGTCAAGCGCTTCGGTGGCTTCGTTGCGCTGGAAGGCGTCGATCTGGACATCCGACCAGGCGAGCGGCTGGGCCTGATCGGGCCCAATGGCTCCGGCAAGAGCACGCTCGTCAACTGCATCGCTGGCGCGCTGCTGGCGGATGAAGGAAGCATTATTTTTGACAACGAGGATGTCACCCGGTTTGCGCCCCACGCGAGGGCACGACGCGGCATCGCGCGCAGCTTCCAGATTCCTCGGCCATTGACCAGCATGACCGTAGCGCAGAACCTGCACGTGCCGCTGCGCTACGCCCGGCGTCCACCGCTATCGGCGGCCGAGCTCGCCGACGCTGCGAACGAGATCCTGCGGTCCGTCGGCCTGCTGCACAAATCTGCCCATCCCGCTCGCGGACTCACCCAGGTCGAACTGAGGAAGCTCGAACTGGCGCGAGCCATCGCCATGCAGCCTCGTCTGCTGGTGGCGGACGAGGCCCTCGCCGGGCTCTCGGGATCCGAGATTGAAGAAATTCTGGCCCTGTTGCTTGGCCTGAAGGAGCACGGTGTGGCCGTGCTGATGATCGAACACATCATGCACGCCATGATGAAGTTCTCGGAGCGCATCGTCGTCCTGATGGCGGGCAGGAAGATCGCGGACGGCGACCCGCGGCAGGTGGTGCAAATGTCCGCGGTCGTCAAGGCATATCTTGGAGAATAGGCGTGGGGGCGATTGCAATCAGGAACGTATGCGCAGGCTACGGCTCGGTGCAGGTTCTTCACGGTCTGTCGTTGGACGTCGGCGACGGCGAGACGGTGGCCCTGCTTGGAACCAACGGCAACGGCAAGAGCACCTTGATCAAACTGGTCGCAGGACTCATCAAGCCCGCGTCGGGCGAAGTGACGGCGACGATCGACGGGGTCTGTCACGACTTGGCGGAATATTCAGTCGAACAGATCGTGAACCTCGGGATTTCAGTCGTCCCGGAAGGCCGGCACCTGTTCCCCCAGTTGAGCGTAGAAGAAAATCTGTTGCTGGGCGGCTCTCGCCCTGCCGTCCGCGGCCGCGTCAAGGAAGGCCTGGAACTGTGCTTCGAGGTTTTTCCCCGCCTGGCCGAACGCCGCGGACAAATAGCCGGCAGGATGAGCGGCGGCGAACAGCAGATGGTGGCCCTGGGACGTGCCATCATGTCCTGGCCGCGTATTATGCTGATCGACGAGCCTTCGGTCGGACTCGCCCCCATCCTGGTCCAGCAGATGATCGAGAAGATTGCAGAACTCAAGGCGCGGCGCGGCTTGACGGTGTTGATGGCAGAGCAGAATTTCACCCAGGCGATGCGCATCGCCGATCGCGGCTATGTCATTGTCCATGGCGAAATCCGCTTCTCGGGAAATCGAGCCAGTCTCCACGAGAATGCCCTGGTCAGGGAGCTCTACATGGGCGTCTAGCCCCGCGCCATTTCCTCGAGCACTGCGAACACGGCCGCCGTATCGTGGTCGCGATGGCCACGCGCCATAAGCGCTCGATAGACGGGCACGCTGGCATCCAGCAATGGCGTCTGAATGCCCAGCGTCCGCACCGCCTCGCCTATCAGCGCAAGATCCTTGTCGAACACGGATGCCTTCACCGTCGGCACATCCCATGCCCGGGCGATCATCAGCGGCCCGCGGATTTCCAGCATCCGCGATTGGCCGCCGCCGTCGGCCAGGATCTCCACCATCGTTTCCGGCGCGAGTCCCGCCCGCATGCCCACCAGGATCGCTTCGGCGGCTGCGACATTATGGATGGCAACCAGCAGATTCGAGGCAAGTTTCATCGACATGCCGTTGCCGAATGTGCCCAGGTCGTAGTGATTGCGCGCGAACCCGGCGAATATGGGCCCATAGGCTGCAATGGCGTCGGTATCGCCGCTCGCATACACCACGATGTCCTTCCTGCGCGCTTGCGCCCCGGTGCCTGACACAGGCGTATCCAGGAGCACCATTCCGGCGGCATTCAGAATGCCGCGTGCCGCTTGCTTGGCGCCATGCGCCAACGTGCTGGCATCGGCGACGATGCTGCCCGGGGCCGCGTGTCCCGCCAGTTCGCGCGCGGTGTCCAGCAACGCTTCGGCAGTGGGCAGGGAAAGCAGGAATCGATCGGACGAGGCGGCCAGCGACCGGATGGAGGCTACCGCTTCCCCGCCGGCCTGCGCCAATGCGAGACGGGCGTCCTCCACGGGGTCATAGCCGATGACTCGAAATCCGGCGGCAAGAAGATTAGCGCTCATGGCCGAGCCCATGATGCCCAGCCCGGCGACTGCGACAGTGCAACGAGTCCCGGAGGACGAATTCGATTCGAACGGTGCCATATGAACCTGCATAGTGGACGGATAAGGGGTGAGGCGAGAAGCGGCATGGGCACTGTAGGACGGCGCCATTCGCCGAAGGCGGAGAAATATGCGGAAAACTTGCACATTCGCAGTGTTCCCTGCCCGCCGGGCACATATTGGAAAACGCCAATAGCGCATCGGAAACAGACATAACCGGCAGGGGCGATCGGCTTACCATGGTCGCCATAAAGAAAGACCGGAGACACCGCATGAAATCCGCTTCCTGCGCCGGATTGCGCCGAGGACTGCCTTTCGCCCTGTTCCTCGTCGGGTTCGCCTGCCGTCCGGCTCTCGCCGCAGAGGCCTTCCCCTCCAAGCCCATCACCGTGATCGTCTCGCTGCAGGCGGGAAGCGCCTCGGACATCGCGACCCGGGTGGTCGCCAATGATTTGTCGAAGAAGCTGGGCGTGAAAGTGATCGTCGAGAACCTGCCCGGCGCGGGCGGCGTACTGGGCGCAGCCCGGCTGCACAGCGCCAAGCCCGACGGCTACACGCTGGCGGCGCTGAACAATGGCCTGATCACCTTCGTTCCGAACCTGCCCGACCGGCCGTCTTTCGACATCGGCACGCTGTCGGCGGTCAGCATGATTGCCGAACTCCCGAGCGTGCTGGTCGTGCCCGCAGCCCTGCCCGTATCGACGCTGCAAGCGTTCGTGGACTATTCCAGGCGGCATCCCGGCAAGCTCTCCTACGGCTCGGTCGGGATGGGCAGCCCCCAGCATATCGCCATGGAGATGCTGAAGTCGGCCACCGGCGCCGACCTCTTGCACGTCCCGTATCGGGGCGGCCCCCAGGCCGTCGCGGACGTGGTCTCCGGCCAGATCCAGGCCACCTGGATCGCGGTATCGGTCGCGGTCCCGTTCATCAAGACGGACCAATTGCGCGCATTGGCGGTCGGCGGCGGCGAGCGGTCGCCCCAGTTGCCCGATACGCCGACCTTGAAAGAAGCCGGTGTCGCCGAATTCGAGTACGTCCCCTGGGTGGGAATGTATGCGCCACCCGATACGCCCGCCCCTGTACTGCACAAGCTGAGCGAGGCGGTCCGCGAGGTGCTGGGCCGCAAGGCCAGCCGCGACCAGATCGCCGGCTATGGGTTGCGAGCGAAGGGCAGTACGCCCGCCGAGCTGCAGCAGCTGGGGGAGTCCGAACGCAGGGAAATGGCGGCAGTCATCGAAGGGTTGCGCCTGCGGTGACGCAAGGCATACCCACCACCAACGACTAGCGAACTTGGATCATGCCCAATTCCATCGAGCAGGAACTCGTCCGGTGCGCGACAGCGCGAGCGTGGCTGGCAGGCGACGTGGGGCACGCGCCGCCGACGCGGCCGGGCCCAGCCGCGGTCATGCGGGTCAGTGCCCATCCCGCGGACGACGCCTTCGTCGTCCAACAGGTATTCCAGCCCGCGTTCTCGGTCCTGCGGCGCATGTCCGGGGGACGGCTCGCGGCCGAGGGTCACTGGGCGGAACGCGCCCATCCCGCCATCGAGGGCTTCGAGGCGCTGGCGGATGGACGGACCGACCTTGCGCCCTGCTACACGAACTGGCGGGCCGACGACTACCCCATGACCCAGCTCCTCGCGCTGCCCGGCCTCTTTCCGAACAGCGAGATCGGCACCGAAGTCGCGGAGCGGCTCTACTCGAAATACCTGAGGGCCGAGTTCGAGAAACCTGGACTGCTGATGGGTCGGTTGAAGGCCACCGGCGCCTATCATCTCTTCTCCCATAAGCCGGTGAAGCGCCTTGCCGATCTGCGCGGCATGTCGATCGGCGTCAATGCCGGCCTGGACAGCCGGATCGCGGTCGCGCTCGACGCCGCTCCCGTGGCGCTGAGTTCGGTCGAACTGCTTCCGGCTTTCCTTGCCGGAAGTATCGACGCGGTGTCGCTCGCCGACGGGTCGGCCGACGTCTTCGGCGTGGGTGTGAAAGCACCGTATCGAATCGAGGTGGGGGTCTCCATGATGAACATGGAATTCGGCCTGAGCGAGGCGTTCGTGCGACGGCTGCCTCCTGATCTCCAATCCGTCCTGAACGACTGGCTGCGAGCCGAGGCCCAGGCCGAAACCCAGATCCTGTACGGCCTGGGCGGCGCCCTGGCGCGGGAAAAATTCGCCGCCGCGGGCTGCGCGTTCCTGGAGCTGGAGACCCGCGACCGCCGCGAGCTCGACGAGAGAATGGCGGACCTGGCCGATCGGGCCACGCGCGAGCTCGACCGCCGGTCCCTGCCTGCATCGGATTTCGTCGCCGAGGCAAGAGCGCTTGCCCGCAGCCTGATGGTCAAGGATGCCAACCAGTTGATGCGCGACGCCATCGAACGACCGATACGCCTGCTGCCCGCGTCCGGCGCAGTCCCCGCCTGATCCCTTTCCTGTCGAGGTATCCCATGAGCGCCTATTGGCTGGCACGAAGCCGGGTCATCGATCCGGTGCGCTACCTGAAGTATGCGGAGCAGGTTCCCGCGATCATCGAAAAGTATGGCGCGCGGGTGCTGTCCCGCGGCGCGCCATTCGTGCACGTCGAAGGCGCGAGCCATTTCACGCGCTTCGTCGTGCTGGAGTTCCCCTCCCTCCAGCACGCGCTCGATTGCTACCACTCGCCGGAATACCAGCGTGCCCGGCAACACCGGCTCGACGGGGCCGGCGAAGCGGAGATCACGCTTCTCGAGGCGGGCGAATTCACTTCGGCAATGACCCTGGAGCACGCGTCGAACGCGTGATCGATCCCGAACGCCACCGCCCCATGGAGGCCGCAACGATGCCCCTGCAATACATCGAGCACTATCTCGTCCAGACCACGGATTTCGAAGGCACCATCCGCTGGTACCAGCACGTCCTCGGGCTCGCGCCGGGGCCGACGCCGAATTTCGGGTTTCCCGTCCAGTGGATGTACCTGGGCGACCGCGACGTCCTGCATATCACCCATGGCGGCCGCAAAGCCACCGACAATCGCAAGCGCTACCTCGGCCAGCAGTCCGAGCAGACCAGCGGCTCCGGCGTCATCGACCATATCGGCTTTCGCTGCAGCGGCCTGCGCGACACGGTATCCGACCTGAAGGCCAAGCGCATCGATTTCCGGCAGCGGCGGGTCAACGACCAGGGGCTCTACCAGCTTTTCCTGTTCGACCCGAACGGCGTGAAGATCGAGCTCAACTTTCCCGCGGCCGAGGCCGCCGGCATGGAGCCGGAGATCGACGCGAGCACATTCACCTACCAGCACGTAAAGGACTGAGCGATAGTCATCGCCCTGAGGACGCTCCATGAAACCAGGCTTTTGCATCCATCCCGCCCCGCCCGCCCCCGCATCCGGGATCCTCGACGCGATACGGGGCATACCGACCCCGAATATCTCGGACAGCCTGGGCAAGCTCTTGCCTGCCGGGACCGCGCTCAAGCCGCTGCACCGGGGCGGCGGCATGATCGGGCCGGCCGTCACGGTCAGGACGCCTCCCGGCGACAACCTGATGGTCTACAAAGCCATCGCCAGCGCGAGGCCCGGCGACGTCCTGGTCGTGGACGCGGGAGGCGTGCTGGAGCAGGCCATCGTCGGTGAAATCATGACCGCCTGGGCGTGCAAGCGCGGGCTGGCCGGGATCGTCATCCATGGCGCCGTGCGCGACATCGATTGCATCGCCGAATCGGAGTTCCCGGTCTATGCATGCGGCTATACCCATCGGGGCCCTTACCGGGACGGTCCCGGCGAGCTCAACGTCGCGGTATCGCTGGGCGGCATGGTGGTGCAGCCGGGAGACCTGGTGGTGGGCGACCGCAACGGCGTCGTCGCGATTCCACGGCAGCAGCTGGAGTACGTCGCCCGCACCGCGCGCGCCATCCAGCAACGGGAGGAACAAGTGGTCGCGCAGATCGAGGCCGGCGCCTACGATCACACATGGATAGACGAGGCCCTGATCCAGCGGGGCTACGAGCTATGAGGCCGCCATGCGCACACTGGTGATCGGCGCCGGCCCCATCGGCACCTACCTGGCGGCGAAGCTTGCCGCTGCGGGCGTCGACGTCATGCTGCACGGACGCGGCCCCATCTTTCGCGACATCGAGGCCCATGGCGCGCGGCTCGCGCGGCAGTCCGGCACGCAGACGCAGACGATAGCCCTGCGGTGCAGCGCCGTGCCGCCGGACGCGCGCAACTGGGAGATGGTGGTGTTCGCCGTCAAGGCCCAGGACCTGCCGGCCGCGGCGCGCCAGTTCGCCCGCCACGTCGAGGATGCTCGCATCGTGCTGCCCCAGAATGGACTCCCCTGGTGGCAGTTCCTGGGCACGGCCGGTCATCCCTTGCGATTGCGCTCGGTCGACCCCGATGGCGATGCCGAACGCGCCCTGCCCCTGGAACGCATCGTGGGCTGCACCGTCACCAAGGGCTTATCGTTCCGTCCGGATGCAACGCTGGTGGAAGCCGTCGTCGCCACCGACCAGTTTGCCGTGGGCGATGTGCTGGAAGGCTCGCTGGCGGCGGAGCGGCCGGCCGACTTGCTGGCCCACTGCGGACTTCCGGTCAAGCTCGCCGCCGATATCCGCCTCGAGAAGTGGCGCAAGCTGCTGATCAACGTCGCCTTCAATCCGCTGGGCGCCATCTCTCATCTCGGCTTCGGACAGGTCCTGGACGACGAGCAGGGAGAATGGCTGGCCGGCCAACTGATGGGCGAGGCTTTGCAGATAGCGCGGGCCTGCGGCCTGTCGGCGGCTGTCGACGTCGAGGCCGCCTTTGCGCGGGCACGCAGCAGCCGCCTGCACAAGACCTCCATGCTGCAGGACGTGGAAGCCGGACGCCCCCTGGAGCTGGATCCCATCCTGGGCGTCCTGCTGGAACTGGCCGCCCATCATCAACTGCCGGCCCCCACCCTGCGCGTCGTCTACGCCTGCCTGCGGCTGATCGGCCTGGCCCTCGTAGAAGGCCCTATTCAACGCCGCCCGCGAAAGGCATAAGCTGAGGCGATTCCTTCTCGGAGTTGCTCTCGATGGGGACGAAGACGATACCCACCTTCTCGCTTGCCCAGAAGCGCTTCTGCTGGGAAGGAGTCGGCATCCGCAGCACCGAATCCGCCGAGCGCAACATGCCCGCGCACCGCCACAGCTTCTTCCAGATTTTCTTCGTCGCGTCGGGCAGCGCCGTCCACGACATCGCGGGAAGAATCGTCCAGGCCAGCGCCGGCCACATTTTCTTCGTCAGCCCCTACACGATCCACCAGGTCGTCTTTCCCGAAGACGCCGAATGCTACGTCCTGTACTTCGACGCCCCCTTCCTGCGGCGAGGATTCTCCGTTTCCGAAATAGCCGCCCAGGACTCCCAGCTGTATGCGCTCCCCGAACTGGCTCCGTTCGTGTACCAGCGTTTCTGCACCTACGAGCTCGACGCCGAGGCAACACAGCAGATGCGCGAGCGCTGCGAGCGGATCCGTGCCGCCTGCGAGCGCAAGGGCATCCTGGACCAGGCGGAGGTCAGGGCCGAACTGACCCTGCTGCTGACGACCGTGGCCAGGCGCTACAGCGATGAATTCAAGCGGATCGACAAGTCCAATGCCGTCGCGCCTTGCCTCGACAAGCGTGCCCGCGCCGCGCTGAGCTTCCTTCAAGAGAACTTCGACAGGCCCTTGACGCTCTCGGACGTCGCCGAGAAAGTACACCTGACCGGCACCTATCTCACTCACCTGCTCAAGCACGAGACGGGGAAGTCGTTCAAGCCGCTGCTCGACCAGATCCGCCTGGAAAACTCGAAGAACCTGCTGGCCTACACCGACATGCCCTTGCAGAAGATCGCGATCTCTTCAGGCTTCCTCGATCACGCGCATTTCGCCAAGCGATTCAAGGCCTATACCCGCCTGACCCCGGCCCAGTTCCGCCGGCAGAAGCGCCGCCTCGAGCCGCCGCCCGAGGTGGGCGCGTGACCGGCGTCATGCTTGCGCCGCCAGCTCGGGCACCTCGAACGCCCGCACCGCCGGCGCCTCGCCTTCCCACTTGCGGATGTCCACGAGCGCCGACAGCGCGCTGGGAGCCTGGGCCAGGCGCGAAGTGCCGACGTCGACGGTCAGCACGTTGGGATTGCCGTGCCGCTCCAGGTCGACGCCCTCGGGATCGAACCATGCGCCGGTGGACATGATCGCCACGCCGGGCATCACGCCGGCGCTGACCACGGCCGCCGCGACGCAGGCCCCGCGGTCGTTGTACACCTTGACCAGGTCGCCATGCGCAATGCCGCGGCTGGCGGCATCCACCTCGGACATGTGCACGCGTTCGCGTCCGTGGATCTTGCCCGCTACCGAGACCGAGCCCGCATCCAGCTGCGAATGAAGCTTGTCCCCGGGCTGCGAGGTCACCAGGTGCAGCGGAAAGCGGACGGCCGCCTCGGCACCCAGCCATTCCACCGGCTCGACCCAGGACGGGTGCGGCGGGCAGTCGTCGTAGCCGAAACCGGCGATGCGCTCGGAATAGATCTCGATCTTCCCCGAGGGAGTTTGCAGCGGATGGGCCTCAGGGTCGCGGCGGAAGTCCTCGAACAGGACGAATTCGCGCGAAGGCTCGGGCAGCTCCAGGTAGCCGGCCTCCCAGAATGCGTCGAATGCCGGCGCGTCGAAGCCGCCGTCGCGCCAATTCCTGGCCAGGTTGTCGTAGATATGGCGCAGCCACTGGAACTCGTCGCGGCCTTCGGTGAAGGCGGCTTCGTGGCCTGCCATGGCGGACAGTTCACGGTAGATGTCGAAGTCGTTCCGGCTTTGCGCATGCGGCGCCAGTGCCCGGTGCATGGCCAGCACGAAGCGGTCGCGCGACGAGCCGCCGATGTCGTTGCGTTCGAGCGTGGTGGTGGCGGGCAGCACGATGTCGCCGCGCCTCGCGGTCGGCGTCCACCAGCTGTCGTGCACGATGATGGTTTCGGGCCGGCTCCATGCGCGCATCAGCCGGTTCAGGTCCTGGTGGTGGTGGAAAGGGTTGCCGCCGGCCCAGTACACCAGCCGGATGTCCGGATAGGTATCGCGTTTGCCGTTGAACTCGAAGGGCTCGCCGGGTTGCAGCAGCATGTCGGCGATGCGCGCGACGGGGATGGAGCGGCCGGTCGGATTGCGGCCCGCGCTCATCTCGGGCGCGGCGACGCCGGGCCGGGGATTGCCCACCCCGTTCATGGACCCGTGGCCGAACGCGAACCCGCCGCCGGGCAGGCCGATCTGGCCCAGCGCCGCCGCCAGCGCGATGACCGCCCAGTACGGCTGCTCGCCGCGATGGGCGCGCTGCAGCGACCACGTGCAGCTGAGCAGCGTGCGCGTCCCCGCCGCCCGGCGGGCGAGATCGCGGATCTCGCCCGCCGGGACGCCGCACACGCGTTCGGCCCATTCCGCATTCTTGGCGATGCCGTCGGTCTTGCCCAGTACGTAGTCGGCAAAGCGGTCGAAACCGGCGCAGTGGGTGCGGACGAAATCGGCGGCGTGGCGCTGCTCGGACACCAGCGTGTGCACCATCGCCAGCATCATGGCGGTATCGGTGTTGGGCCGGATGGGTATCCAGCGCGCCGCCACGCCTTCCGGCACGTCCGCGCGCGTGGGACTGACCACGACGAACTCGATGCCGGCGCGGCGGGCGCGCTCGAGCCACTTCGGCGCCGAATGCTCGCCCGCGCCGCCGGAGGTGATCTGCGTATTTCGCAGCGGCAGGCCGCCGAAGGCGAGGAACAGCCGGGTATGCGCCTCGACGCTCTTCCAGTCGGTGACGCGGCCGGTCACCGGCGCATACGTGCCGATGACGTGCGGCAGCAGGAACTGCGCCGCGCCCCAGCTGTAGTTGCCGGCCTGGTTCACGCACCCGCCGCCGGCATTCAGGAAGCGGTGCGTGAGGGTACGCGCGTGATGCAGCCGGCCCGCCGACGACCAGCCATAGGATCCGCCGAAGATGGCGGCATCGCCGTGCTGCGCGCGCACGCGCGCCAGTTCGTCGGCGACCAGCCTGAGGGCGACGTCCCACTCCACCTCGACGAAGGGCTCCGTGCCGCGGGCCGAGCCGTCGGCCGCGCCGCGGTCGCGCAGCCAGCTCCGGCGCACCGCCGGCCGGGCGATGCGCAACGGAGAATGCACCATGCCCGGCATGGATTGCAGGATCGCCGAAGGCGCGGGGTCATGGGGAAACGGCTCGCAGGCGCGCAGCCGGCCGTCTTCGACCACGGCGGTAAAGGCTCCCCAGTGCGACAGCGAGGGATAACGTTTGGTCTCTGCAGGCATGGCACAGCTCTTGGTTGATAGGCAAGGTCACGCGTAGTCCAACGGCAGCGCCGTCGTGTACTTCAGTTCTTCCATCGCGAAACTCGAACTCACGTCGAACAGTTCCACGACCTGTATCAGCTTCTTGTACACCATATCGAAGCCCTGGATGTCGGGCACCACGACCTTGAGCAGGTAGTCGATCTCGCCGCTCATCCGGTAGAACTCCACCACCTCGGGCATGTC
The DNA here is from genome assembly GCF_002188465.1 of Pigmentiphaga sp. NML080357. Taxonomy (GTDB): domain Bacteria; phylum Pseudomonadota; class Gammaproteobacteria; order Burkholderiales; family Burkholderiaceae_B; genus Pigmentiphaga. The sequence goes on from NZ_NINW01000038.1 coordinate 49,433, forward strand.
GCGCACGCCGGCGGCGAATTTCTGCAACCACTGCAGATCGTGATGATTGGTCTTGACCGCCACGAACACCGTCACGCCCACGCCCAGCTTGCGGTTGTCGAGCAGGCATACCTGCTTGCGGATCACTCCTTCCTGGGTCAGGCGCTGGATGCGCTTCCAGCACGCGGTAGGCGACAGGCTGACCCGCTCGGCGATCTCGTTGACCGAAAGCGTGGCATCCTCCTGGAGGATAGAAAGAATATTGCTGTCTTTTTTATCCATGGGAAATTGATCACTATTCTAGACATTGAACGATAAATAATTTTCCCATTTTCTGACAAAAGCGAGTCCATTAAGAAAAAAAATTAATGCGCCTCGCCCCTACACTTTCCCTACGCTCGCGCCGCATCCGACGATGCCGCGCACGGCCGACGAGGCGCGGCGCGAAAGGCCGCTCGCCACATGAATTCGAGGACAGCAGCAGCAATGAAAGAAAAGACCAGACTGGTCACCGCCGGCAGGCACCCCGAGCGTTTCGCCGGGCTCGTGAACACCCCCGTCTTCCGAGGATCGACGATTCTTCACGGATCCATGGCCGAATGGGAAGACAAGAAGAAACGGCGGGCCGCCGACGAAGCCGGGGCCAGCACCTATGGCCGCTTCGGCACGCCTACCCACCATGCGCTGGAGGAGGCCATTGCCGAACTGGAGGGCGGATACCGCTCGCAGGTGTACCCCTCGGGCCTGGCGGCCTGCGCCACGGCGCTGACCTCGCTGCTGGCCGCCGGCGATCACGTGCTGCTGACCGACAGCGCCTATTCCCCGACACGCACCTTCCTGACGCGCGTGCTGGGACGGTTCGGCGTGGAAGCCACGATTTACGACCCCACCGCGGGCGCCGGCATCGAAGCCTGCATGCGGCCCAATACCCGCGTGGTGTACGTGGAATCGCCGGGTTCCGAGACCTTCGAGATACAGGACATCCCCGCCATCGCGGCCGTGGCGCATCGTCACGGCGCCAAGGTCGTCATGGACAATACCTGGGGCACGCCGCTGTTCTTCAAGCCGTTCGAGCACGGCGTGGACGTTTCCATCCAGGCCGCCACGAAGTACATCGTCGGCCACTCCGACGCGATGCTCGGCATCGTCACCTGCACGCAGGAAACCTGGCCGCTGATCAAGCGCACCACGCAAGACCTCGGCCAGACCGCCGGTCCGGACGACGTATATCTGGCGCTGCGCGGACTGCGCACGATGAACGTGCGCCTTGCCCAGCACTGGAAGGCCGGCGTCGAGGTCGCCTCCTGGCTCGAAACACGGCCCGAGGTCGAGAAGGTCCTGCACCCCGCATTGCCCAGCCATCCCGGCCACGCGCTGTGGAAACGCGATTTCAAGGGTGCGAGCGGCCTGTTCGCCGTCGTTCTGAAACCGGCCTCGCCCGCCGCGGTGGAAGCCTTCATCGACAGCCTGCAGCTATTCGGCATCGGCGTCTCGTGGGGCGGCTACGAAAGCCTGGTCATCCCTTTCAACCCCTCGGGAGACCGCACGACGGCCGAATGGCCCTACACCGGCCAGGCGCTGCGCCTGCACATCGGCCTGGAGGATCCGGCGGACCTGATCGCGGACCTGGAACAGGGCTTTGCCATGCTGGCCGAGGTCGAATCGGCCCCCGTCGCCCGCCGGGCCTGATCGCGCCCGACCCACGGAGTATCATGTAACAGTTATTCAATTGGTGGAATCGCAATGGCTAAGATGAAAATCGAAGGGTCGTTCGTCGCCCTCATCACCCCCTTCAACAGCGACGGCAGCGTCGATTTCGAGGGCTTTCGCACGCTGCTGAAGTTCCATGAGGACAACGGCACCGCGGCCGTCCTGATCATGGGCTCGACCGGCGAGGTCTCGATGCTGTCGCAGCAGGAACGGCAGCAGATCATCGCCGAGACGGCGAAGATGAAGACCGGGAAGATGAAGTTCTTCTACGGCTGCACCGGCAACAACACGGCCACGACCATCGACTACCTGCGCTTTGCGCACGCCAACGGCGCCGACGGCGCTATCCTGGCCGCGCCGGCGTACATCTGCGGGTCGGAATCCGATATCGAGGACTACTTCCTGGAAGTGGCCGACGCCACCGACCTGCCGCTGGGCATCTACAACAACCCTCCCCGCGTGAAGACCGACCTGCACTGGGACAACCTGCTGCGCATCTTCAAGCATCCCAACTACGTGGTGCACAAGGAATCGACCACGCGCGTGGGACAGGTCGCGCAGGTGCTGCGCGCGCGTCCCGACGTGGCCGTGATGTGCTGCGACTCGCCCAACCTGGGCCTGGTCGTGCCCACCATGAGCCTGGGCGGCCACGGCACGGCCAACATGACCGGCAACATCGCGCCCGCCGAGATCGCCGTCATCTCCAAGCCCTGGAAGACGCCCGAAGTGTCTGAGAGCTTCCGCGACATGTATCTGCACATGCTGCCCATGCTGCACTTCTCGTACTCGGCCATCAATCCGGTCGCCATCAAGTCGCTCATGAAAGCGGTTGGCCTGCCCGCCGGCGAGCTGCGCAAGCCGCTCAAGGGCCTAGCGCCCGAGGCACTGCAGAAGGGCCTGCGCGTCGTGCGCGAGCTCGAGCTCGACAAGAAATACGGCTGGAGCTCGCCCGAGCTGAAGTCGCTCTGACCGGACGGGGACACGATCCATGGACCTCGGCATCCAAGGCAGGAAGGCGCTGGTGTTCGGCGGCAGCCGCGGCATGGGGCGCGCCTGCGCGCTCCAGCTGTCGCAGGAAGGCGTGCACGTGACGATCGCCGCGCGCACGCTCGCGACGCTCGAACAGGCAGCGGCCGAGATCACCGCGCAGACCGGCAATCCGGTGACGGTCGCCGTGGCCGACATCACCACCGAAGCGGGCAGGAATGCGGCCTTGGCCGCCTGCCCCGCGCCCGACATCCTGGTGAACAACGCCGACGGCCCGGCGCCCGGCGATTTTCGCAAGTGGACGCTGGATGACTGGCACCAGGCGCTGGATTCGATGATGCTCGGCCCCATCGAGATGATCCGCCGCACGGTGGACGGCATGATCGACCGCAAGTTCGGCCGTATCGTCAACATCGTCTCGCGCAGCGTGAAGACGCCGCAGATCGAGCTGGGCCTGTCCAACGGCGCGCGCTCGGGGCTGGTGGGTTTCGTGGCCGGGCTGGCGCGCCAGACGGTGCGCCACAACGTCACGATCAACAACCTCTTGCCCGGCGTGTTCGCCACCGACGCGCAGCGCCGGCACATCGAAGGCATGCTGGAGGATACCGGCAAGACCTTCGAGCAATTGTGGGAAGAGCGCGGCAGCAACAATCCCGCGGGACGCTACGGGCGGGCAGAAGAACTGGGCGCGCTGTGCGCGTTCGTCTGCTCGGCGCATGCGGGCTATATCACCGGCCAGAGCCTGTTGATCGATGGCGGGGGGTATCCGGGAACGTATTGAGCCCCCCCTACGCGCTTACGCGCGCCCCCCAGGGGGCGATGCGGGTGGACCGGCGGAGCCGGATGCACCGCATCCTGGGTCTAGTACCGCTCTCTTGGTTTGGGGCACCTGTGCTTCGCTGGCTGCCAGCGGCAGCAACGATGTGGCAATTGGAGAAAGCCGTGCTGGATCCAGGGCGCCGCGGATCCGGCTTTGCCGGTCCGCCAGCGCCGCCCCTTGAGGGGCGCGGCATGAGCCGCGCGGGGTGGGTTTCCCTTTGCCGGAGGAGACGAAAAACCGGCTTGGGCCAGTAGGAACCGGAGCATTTTCTAATAACCGAAAAATATATAGAAAACGGGGACAATTCTGTTTTCGCATATGGGGAAAATCATGAACCGCTACACTCGCCGTAATTTCCTGAATACCGCCCTGGCGGCCGCCGGTCTGGCCGGCGCTGCAGCCGTTGCCGCACCGGCCTTCGCGCAGGGGGACTATCCGACGCGTCCGATCACCATTGTCGTTCCGCATGCTCCGGGCGGCGCGGTCGACAGTACGGCCCGGCTGTTCGCCGACAAGCTCAAGGACGAGCTCAAGCAATCCGTCGTGGTCGAGAACCGCGCGGGCGCTTCGGGCATGATCGGGGCGGCCTATGTGGCGCGCGCCGAGCCCGATGGCTATACGCTCTACTTCAACGCTTCCATCCACGCCATCAACCCGCTGCTCTACAAGAAGAACATCAAGTTCGACGCGGTCAAGGATTTCGCGCCGGTCAGCATGCTGGCCCAGGGCGCGCTGATTTTCAGCGTGAACCCCCACGTCCCCGCGAACAGCGTGCAGGAGTTCGTTTCCAAGCTCAAGGCCGATCCGAACAAGTACACCTTCGTCACCAGCGGCTTCGGTTCGGCCGGCCACCTGGGCGCGGCCCAGTTCCTGCATGAAGCCAACCTGACCGGCGACATCCCCATCGTGCTGTACAAGGGCGCGGCGCCCGCGCTGCAGGACCTCGTGGGCGGGCAGGTCTCGGCCATGATGGATCCGATGCTGTCTTCGCTGCCGCACGTGAAGGCCGGCAAGCTGCGCGCATTAGCCGTCACGGGCCGCGAACGCAGCCCGCTGCTGCCCGACGTGCCGACCATGCGCGAATCAGGATTCAAGGACTTCGAGTTCTATTCCTGGTATGGCCTGTGGGCGCCCGCCAAGGTGCCGGCCGCCATCGTGAAGAAGCTCGACGCCGCGTCGGCCAAGATCATGGCCACGCCCGAGATCAAGGACCGCCTGGCCTCGCTCGGCTTCGAATCGGCCTACAAGAACTCGGCCGACTTCGCCAAGTACATCGACTCGGAAATGGCGCGCTACCAGAAGATCATCGACGCGGCCCACATCACCGTCGAATAAGTACGCATAGCACTCATGAAGGTACTCGTGCTGGGCGCCGGCGTGGTCGGCGTCGCTACCGCCTATTACCTCTGGAAGGACGGCCACGAAGTCACCGTGGTCGACCGCCAGTCCGGCCCGGGCCGGGAAACGAGCTATGGCAACGCCGGCGGACTGTGCCCCAGCTTCGCCGGCCCGTGGGCCGCGCCCGGCATGGTATCCAAGGTGCTCAAGCTTTCGTTGCAGCGCAATTCGCCCATCCGCTTTTCGCCGCTGCCCGAGCCGCGCAAGGTCGCATGGGTGCTGCAATGGATGCGCAATTGCAACGCCGATCGCTTCCGCGTCAACAAGCTGCGCATGCAGCGCGTGGCGCATTACAGCCTGCGTTGCCTGCGCGAGATCGCGGCGAACGAAGCGCTTCCTTCCTTCGACTTCCACGAAGGCGGCGTGCTGCAGCTCTTCCGCACGCCGGCCGAGCTCGAACTCGGCCGGCTGTCGGCCAAGGCGCTGGAGGAATATGGCGTGCCCTGGCGCATTCTTGCGCCGGACGAGATCGACTCGGTGGAACCGGCCATGCGCCGCAGCTCCGTTGAGATGTCGGGCGCCCTGCACCTGCCGGCGGACGCTTCGGGCGACAGCTATAAATTCGCGCAGGGACTGGCGGCCTTCCTGCAGCAGCGAGGCGTGGCGTTCCGCTACGGCGTGCGCATCGAATCGCTTGCGCGCGCGGGCGACGCCGTCGGCGCGGTCCGTACTTCGCAAGGCGACCTGCACGCCGATGCCTATGTCGTCGCACTGGGCAGCCATGCGCCGTTCCTGCTGCGCCCGCTGGGCCTGCGTCTGCCCGTCTATCCCCTCAAGGGCTATTCCATCACCGTGCCGGTGTCCGACCCTGCCGCCGCGCCGCGCATGGCGGTCATGGACGAACACAACAAGATCATGATCTCGCGGCTGGGCGACCGCATCCGCGCCGCCGGAATGGCCGAGCTCACCGGCTATGGGCTGGCCCTGGACCCGGCGCGCCGGGAGTTGCTGACGAACGTCGTACGCGAGCTGTTTCCGCAGGGCCTCGCATGGGACCAGGTGGAATTCTGGGCCGGGCTGCGGCCCATGACGCCCGACGGCCCGCCCATCCTCGGCCGTACGCGGTGGCGCAACCTGTTCCTGAACAGCGGCCATGGATCGAACGGCTGGACGCAGTCCTGCGGCACTTCCAAGGTCGTGGCCGATATCGTGGCCGGACGCGCGCCCGACATCGACCTGGACGGGTTGACGGCGGAACGCTTTCACGCATGACCGGGGCCGCGATGCGCGGCCTTGGCGCTCCTACCTTTTTCGCTTACTTTTTTTACCTCGCGTAGGAGACGCCCGCCGGCGGCTGTTGCATGCTATGGGCCGGGTCACTGCGGAAGAACCAGCATGGCAAACGGGCAATATCGGCTTGCCGAGGGTCACCCCTACCCTCTAGGCGCGACTTGGGACGGAAAGGGCACCAATTTCGCGCTGTTTTCCGCTCATGCCACCAAAGTCGAACTCTGTCTGTTCGATTCCGATGGCCGCGAAACAGAACGGATAGAGCTGCCGGAATTCACCGACGAAATCTGGCACGGGTATCTGCATGGCCTGCCGCCAGGCACGCTGTATGGCTACCGGGTGCATGGCCCCTACGCGCCGGACGAAGGCCACCGGTTCAATCCCAACAAACTCCTGCTCGACCCCTACGCCAAGGCACACGCCGGGCAGCTGCGCTGGGCGCCGGAAGTCTTCGGCTACCGCATCGGCGACCCGGATGCCGACCTGTCGTTCGACGAGCGGGACAGCGCCCCCTTCGTGCCCAAATGCCTCGTGGTCGACACGGCCACCGGCGAGCGGCCGGACCGGCTGCGCGTGCCCTGGGACCTGACCGTCATCTATGAACTGCACGCGGCCGGCTACACCAAGCTGCATCCGGCCGTACCGCCCGAATTGCGCGGCACCATCGCGGGACTGCAGCAGCAGGAGGTGGTCGACTACATACGCAGCCTGGGCGTCACCTCGGTCGAACTGCTGCCGGTGCACACCTTCGTCAACGACAACCACCTGCTCGAAAAAGGATTGACCAACTACTGGGGCTACAACACCCTGGGCTTCTTCGCCCCCGACCCGCGCTATTTCGCGGGCCATCCGGTGCAGGAATTCACGCGCATGGTGGACCGCTTCCACGACGCCGGGCTGGAGATCATCATGGACGTGGTCTACAACCACACCGCCGAAGGCAACGAACTCGGGCCGACGCTTTCGTTCAAGGGCATCGACAACGCGTCCTACTACCGGCTGCTGCCGGACCAGCCCCGGTACTACATCAACGACACCGGTACGGGCAATACGCTCAACCTCAGCCATCCGCGGACCTTGCAGATGGTCACCGACAGCCTGCGCTACTGGGCGACCGAAATGAAAGTCGACGGCTTTCGCTTCGACCTGGCCACCATCCTGGGACGCGAGGCGCACGGCTTCGACGAGGGGGGCGGTTTCCTCGACAGTTGCCGGCAGGACCCGGTGCTCTCCAGCGTCAAGCTGATTGCCGAGCCCTGGGATTGCGGCCCGGGCGGCTACCAGGTGGGCGGTTTTCCGCCGGGCTGGGCGGAATGGAACGACCGGTTCCGCGACACTGTCCGCGGTTTCTGGAAAGGCGATGCGGGCACGGCCGCCGACTTCGCCACGCGCATCACCGCATCGGGCGACAAATTCAACCGGCGCGGACGCAAGCCCTGGGCCAGCGTGAATTTCATCACGGCGCACGACGGCTTCACGCTGAACGACCTGGTGTCCTACAACGACAAGCATAACGAGGCCAACGGCGAGGACAACCGCGACGGCCATTCCGACAACCGTTCCTGGAACTGCGGCGCGGAAGGCCCCACGGACGATCCCGCGATCCAGGCCTTGCGCGAACGCCAGAAGCGCAACATGCTGGCCACCCTGCTGCTGTCGCAAGGCACCCCCATGATCCTGGCTGGCGACGAATTCGGCCGGACCCAGCGCGGCAACAACAACGCCTATTGCCAGGACAACGAAATCAGCTGGGTGGACTGGGAGGGAATCGACGAGGCCGGACATGCCCTGCAGGAGTTCGTGCGCAAGCTGACCTACCTGCGCCGGCGCCTGCCCGTGCTGAGGCGCAACCGCTTCCTGACCGGGGAATACAACGAGGCGCTGGCGATTACCGACGTGCAATGGCTGTCGCCCGCCGCCACGCCGCTGACGGCCGAACAGTGGGCGGACGACGCCATGCGCTGCTTCGGCATGCTGATCGACGGCCGCGCCCAGGCATCGGGCATCAAGCGGCCCGCCTCGGATGCGACGCTGCTCCTGGTTTTCAACGCCCACCACGACGCCGTCAACTTCACACTGCCCGACGTTCCGGGCCCCGACGCGTGGACCTGCCTGCTGGACACCAACATGCCCGTGCGCGAAGACCTCCCCGTCTTCAACGCCGGCGAGGTCTACCAGGTCACGGCCCATTCCCTGCTGCTGTTCGCGCTCGAGGCCAAGGGCGCCTCCGCCCGCGTACTGGCCAATATCGAGACGCGCCTGACCGATTCCACCGAGTAGATCCAATCGGTCCCGCGGCTTGAGCAGGCTCACGAGGAGATTCCCAGCACAAAACGAAGTGGGTACAATGCGGCCCGGCCGCAACAAGTAACCCTTTATTTCAATTGATACCATATTCCCGATGTCGGCTGACCGAGCGAGCCTCCAAGTGACCGATGCCGGAGCCTTTTCCCCCAAGCCTGTTGCCGTACGGCCGCGCATACGCGGGCGAGGCCTGATCTACGGGCTCTCCGCCCTGGCCCTCCTGGCCTGCTCGGTCACCGGAGGGCTCCACTGGCCGATCGCGCTTCCCCTCATCGCCACCCTGGTGGCCGGCGCCATCGTCCTGCCGCTGCGAGAATCGACGCTGCTCGCGATGGCCGCCGTGGTCTTCACCTCGCTGCTGGATTTCTGGAGCTGGGTCGTAGGCCCGCTGCCGCTCATCTGGCGCATGCCCGAGGTCCCGGCGGCCCCGTTGTTCGCCGTCACCGCCCTGCTGTCGGTCGCCATCGTCCATCTCTGCCTGTCCGCCGCCCAGGCGGCAACCGAGGACGCGGCGGCCCGCGCGGCGCAATCGCCGACCAGCCGGCCCGCCTCGCGCCTGGAACCGCTGCTGGATGCCCTGCCCCACGCGGTGGCCATTGCCGACGCCGGCGGCGCGCTGACCTACGCGAACGGCCCTTATCTCGCCCTGCTCGACAAGCCCTCGTCGGTCGCGCTGGGGCGTACCCTGGCCGAGCTCTGGCCCCGCCGAGCCGCCTCGCTCCTCGCGCCTCCCATGGAGCAATCGTCGCACGGCAAGGCAACCAGCTTCCGCCTGCCGTTCACCACCCCGGACAACGTCAAGCGCGAGTTCGACGTGTTTCTTTCGCCTCATGGCGACGGCCAGGGCGGCGCGCACGCGACGCTCATGATGCTGGTCGACGTGACGGACGCCGTGCGCGCCAAGCACGGGCTGATCGAACGGGAGTCGATGTACAAGGCCGTAATCGAGCACGCGCCGATCGGCATCCTGAGCCAGGTCGACGGACTGCTGATCTACGCGAACCCCGCGGCGCTGCTGATGCTGTCGGCGGACTGGTCCGGGCGCGCCATCGGCAGGCCGTTTTCCGACTTCATCATCGAGCGGGACCGTGAAAAGGTCCGCCGCCGCATCGACGAACTGGCCCAGGCTCCCGGGTTCGCGGAATTCAAGCCCTACCGGCTGGTCGCGCTCGACGGCCAGAAGCGGGACGTCGAACTGGCGGCGATCAGCGTCACGCGCGACGGCAAGCAGCGCGTGGAATTGTTCTGCGTCGACGTCACGGAACGCCGCCTGACCGAGGACAAGATACGCCAGTTGAACGAAACGCTGGAATTGCGGGTGGCCGAGCGTACCGCCGAGCTCGAGGCCTTCACCAGCTCCGTCAGCCACGACCTGCGCGCGCCAGCCCGACAGATCATGTCGGCGGCCGACATCATGCTGCGCAAGAGCGGGCAGCCCGGCAGCGACCTCAAGCCCATGCTGTCCGCGCTGCTGACCACCGCCGAGCGCATGAACCGCACCATCGATGCGCTGCTGGAGCTCTCGCGCCTGGGACGGGCCGGCATCGTGCCCTCGCTGTGGCCCCTGGGCACCATGGTGCAGGAGATCCGTTCCGAATTGACCGCCAGCCTGGGCGACCGGTCGATCGCCTGGCGCATCGACAACCTGCCGCGGGTCTTCGCCGATCCGCACCTGATCCGGCTGGTGATGGTGAACCTGCTCGACAATGCGATCAAGTTCACACGCTACACGCCCAGCCCGCTGATCGAGATCTGGGCCGACGAATACGAGCAGACCATCGCCATCAACGTGCGCGACAACGGCGCCGGATTCGACATGCGTCATGCGGGCAAGCTGTTCACGATGTTCAGCCGCCTGCACTCGAACCGCGATTTCGAAGGCACGGGCGTCGGCCTGGCGCACTGCCGCCGCATCGTCGAACGCCACGGCGGACGCATCGTCGCGCATGGCGAGCCGGGCAAGGGCGCCACGCTACGCTTTACGCTGCCGCACGAACCCCATCCCGCCTGAAGGCCGCTGCGCCGCCGGCCGCGCTTGTCGAGCATAAAAAAACCTCCCGCGACGGGGAGGTTTTGCATCGAACGGCGCTCGCCTCGCGGAGCGCCTCCGGGGCAACACGTCCCCCGGTCTTACTTGCCGGCCTGCTGGTAGCGGCCGATGCTCTGCGTGATCTCCTGGCGGGCCGCGTCGGGGCCGTCCCAGCCCTTGACCTTGACCCACTTGCCCTTCTCCAGGTCCTTGTAGTGCTCGAAGAAGTGCTGGATCCGCAGGAGGTATTCGGGGGGCAGGTCTTCGGGCTTCTGCCAGTCGCGGTAGATCGGCAGGATCTTGTCGACCGGCACGGCCAGCAGCTTGGCGTCGCCGCCCGCTTCGTCGTCCATGTTGAGGATGCCGATGGGGCGGCAACGCACGACGGCGCCCACGGTGACCGGATGAGGCGTGATGACCAGCACGTCGACGGGATCGCCATCGTCGGACAAGGTCTGCGGCACGTAGCCGTAATTGCACGGATAGTGCATGGCGGTCATCATGAAGCGGTCGACGAACAGCGCGCCGGTTTCCTTGTCGACTTCGTACTTGATCGGATCCGCGTTCATCGGGATCTCAATGATGACGTTGAATTCTTCCGGCGCCTTTTTGCCGGGACCGACTCGATCGAGATTCATAACTGCCTGGGAGGTTGAGAAAATTACTGGACCGGCCGCGCGGGGCGGCCGGCATGGAGATTCCGGCCGGCGCTACAGCCCGGCGGCGCGATCGGGCGCGACGGCCTCCTCGCTTTCGAACTGCGGGCGCGACGCCGCGGCGCCGAACAGCACCGTGTCGTCGGCCTTGAGCACCGGCACGCCTATCATGCCTTCGGTCGCGAGCCGCCAGTGGCGCACGGCCTCCACGGCGCGATCGGTGCGGTCGTACAGGCTGGCCAGCAAGGCGTGCGTGCGGGAATCGTCGCGCTCGCTCAGGCTGCGCTCCAGGTACCGCTGCGCCGGCCCCCACAGGCGGCCGCACAGGCACAGCGTGCCGAGCGACTGCAGCAGGTCGGGATCGTTCGGGTGCTCGCGCAGCCAGCCTTCGGCCTTCTCGAGCCGAGGCTGGATCTGCTCGGGGGTGCAGCGGGCATAGGCCTGCAGCAGGGCCGGCGTCAATTGCGCATCGAGCGCGGCCTCGAGGATCCTGCGGGTGCGCATCTCATCGCCATCGGCCTCGAAAACGGCGGCGCCGGCCAGCGCGACTTCGGGCAGGATGCGCTCGTCGTCCTTCAGGTCTTTCCAGATCGCCCGGCGCGTGGCGGCATCGCTGGCCGAACGCAGCAACTCGGCCGCCGCGGTGGCGATCATGCGGTTGCTGGCGGCAGGATGCAGCGCATTGCGCTTGGACAAATTGCGCGCCAGCTTCAGCACCTCGGCCCAATGCCCGAGGTCGCGATGCGCGCGCAACGTGAGCCGCAGCGAGTGCATGTGCCGCGGACCGCTTTCATGCAACTGGGACAACAGCGCCAGGGCTTCTTCGGGGCGCTGCTGATCGAGGAGCATGTCAGCCTCGACGATGGCGACGGCGGGCTTGAGCGCGGTGTCGGAGCCCGCCGCTTCGCGCGCCTGCGCGAGCAGCGTGTCGCGCCGGGCGAACTCCTGCATGGCGTGGGCGGCGCGGGCCGCCGACAGGTTGGCCAGCACCCGGCGCGAAGGCACGTCGGTCTGGCCCGCCACGCCGCTCATGTCGGATTCGGCCTTGGCATAGCGTCCCTCGAGCAGGTTGATCCAGCCCCGTTCGAGCAGTTCCTGCTGCTGGGCGAGCGCCCGGCGCGCGCGCCAGCGGCGTACGCGCACCGGCAGGTCCAGCGTCCAGGAGATGGCCCGCAGCGCGGCGTACAGTGCCGCGAATAGCACGAGCAGGATCAGCGCCGCCAGGCTGGCCGACAATTCCACGCGATACGGCGGCAGGAGCAGCGCCACATTGCCCGAGTGATAGCGCAGCCCCACCGCGAGTCCGACGGCGGCCACCAGCAGCAGCAGGGTCCAGAACCAGGTGCGCATGCTTACCTCTGCACGCCCGGAGCCGCGCTGCGCGGCAGGACCGAGCGCACCGCGGCCAGGCTGTCGTTGAGGCTGGGCAGCTCGATGGAAATATCGGTCTCGCGGATCTGCTTGAGCAGCGCCATGGCGTTGCGCGTGGCGGGCGCGGCGGGATCGAAATAGGCGGGCAAGGCCTGGGCGACGGCGTCGAGGTCGGCGCGCCATGCCTGCTCCTGGCGCGACAACAGGGCCAGGCGGGCATTGAGCAGGCGCAGCTTGAGATTCTCGCGCACCATGCTGCCTTGCTCGGGCGATACCAGCAAGGCCTCGGGCTTGTCGATGCGGCGGATACGGATCAGGTCACGCATGTCGTCCATGAAGCCGTCGCGCAGCGGCCCCCACCAGGCGAAGGCGCGCTTCCACCAGGACGCGTCCTCGCCGGCCGGCGGCTCGGCGGCCGGCGCATCCGGCGTCGCAACGCCGTCGGCTTCGTGGGCCGGCTGCACGCTGGCCAGGAGCGGAAGCCGGTCGAGCAGCGCGATCAACTGGTCGATCTTCACCACCAGGCCGGAGACGTCGATGGACGGCAATCCCCGCAGGCGTTCGAGGTCCTGGGCGATGGCGCGGCGCACCGCGGTGAATTGCGGGCGGTCGGCGCGCGCCAGGCGGGCATCGGCCACCTGCAGCGCGGCGATCGAATTCTGCACGTTGCCCGCCAGTTGCAGTTGCTGCGCGGCGATGGACAAGGCCTGCTCGACCTCGATCAGCGTCCATTCGTCCTCGCCGCGCGACAGTTCCTGGTAGAGCTGCTCGAGCGCGGCCTGCTGGCTCTGCGACTCCAGGACCTTGGATTCGAGCACGGCGAGCTTGTCGGTATTGCCCTGGGCGACCGACAGCGCCTGGCGCGCCCTGGCCTGCGCATCCCGCGCGAAGGAATCGATCTCGTTGAAACGGCGGGCCGATTCGCGGCCGATGGCATCGACCAGCTGCTGCTGGCGCCACAGGGCTGCCGCCAGCACCACGATCACGATCAGCGCGAAGGCGAGCACGGTGCCCAGCCAGGGGAAGGAGCGATTGGCCCTGCCCTTGGAAGCGCGGCTGAGGCGCTCGGTTGCGGAACGGGAATCGTTGGGCGCAGGCCCCTGAGCGGAAGCGGGAGATGCGTTCTCGGATGCAGTCATGACACCGATTCTATCGCGGCCAGGATTTCCTCATCCCTGGGCGCGCAAGTTTGTAACATTGGCGGGCCGCCGCGGCCGTGCGCCGCCTGGGCGACCACCGATATTAAATGCCGGGCGATCCGCGGATGGGTTGCAATGAGGCGACAATCCGCCCACCAGGCGAGCAGGCCGTGAGGCGCGAGTTGCGCCCGGATGGCGTCCACTCCTTCGGCGCTGGTCAGCAGCCAGGTTGCCGGCTGCCCTTGCCGGGCCAGCGTGCGCAGCGATTCGATCTGTGCCGGCGTCCATGCCTGCGGCCGGCGGCGATAGGCGGCGTACACCGTCAAGGCGGTGCCCGATTCGCGCAGGCGCGCCGCCAGCCAGTTGCGGCCGCTGCCCTGGTCGCCGTGGCCGCCGCGGACGATCAGCGCCCTGGCGGGGGGCGCCTGGGCCGAGAGGACCGCCCACAGCGCTTCGGAATCGAATTGCGGGCTGTCGGCCGGCGGCTGCAGCAATCGCGGCGCGGCGCCGAACGCCGGATGCTCGCGCAAGGCCCGGGCGCTGGCAGGGCCGACCACCGCCGCGGCGCAATGCGCCGGCCAGGACCAGCCCGGGCCGCCCGTCGCCCGCCATTTGTCGAGGAACACGCGGACGGCGTTGCCGCTCACGAACACGACGAGGTCGAAGTCCGCCGGATCCGGCGCGGCGCCTTCCTGCGGCGTCAGGCACAGCGCGGGCAGGTCCAGCACCCGCCATCCGCGCGCCGCCAGCGCCTGTCCCAGGACGCCGTTCTGCCCCTGCGGGCGGGTCAGGATGACGGTCGGCACGGGTGACGGAGCCGGCATGGCGGCTCAGCCCAGGGTAGCGAGTAGATCCGCCGCGCCGGCCTGCAGGAGTTCTTCGGCGACCGCCAGGCCGAGCGCCTCGGCCTGCGCGGCGGGTCCGACGCGTTCGGCGCGTATGATGCGGCTGCCGTCGGGCATGGCGACCAGCGCGCGCAGCCGCAGGGAATCCCCTTGCGTCTGCGCATAGGCGGCCAGCGGCACCTGGCACGATCCACCCAGCCGGCGCGACACCGCGCGCTCGGCCAGCGCCTGGGCCATGGTGGGCGCATGGGTGAGCGGCGCCAGCACCGCGCGCAGGTCATTGCGGTCGGCTCGTATTTCTATGCCCAGCGCGCCCTGCCCGGCCGCCGGCAGGCTGTCCTCCGGCGCCAGCAGCATGCGGATCCGGTCGGTCAGGCCGAGGCGCCGCAACCCGGCCGCCGCCAGCACGATGGCGTCGTACTCCCCGCGATCGAGCTTGCCGAGGCGGGTCTGCAGATTGCCGCGCAGCGGCTTGACCTGCAGCTGGGGATGGCGCTCACGAACCTGGGCCTCGCGGCGCAGGCTGGACGTGCCGACCACCGCTCCGGGCGGCATCTCGGCCAGACTGCCGTAGCGCTGCGATACCAGCGCATCGCGCGGGTCGTCGCGCTCGGTGACCGCGCACAGCGCGAACTCCGGCGCCAGGTCGACCGGCACGTCCTTGAGCGAGTGCACGGCGAGGTCGGCGCGGCCGTCGTGCAGCGCCGCTTCCAGTTCCTTGACGAACAAGCCCTTGCCGCCGACCTTGGACAGCGTGCGGTCGAGGATGCGGTCGCCGCGCGTGGTCATGCCGAGCACTTCGACGGTGCAGTGGGGGTACAACGCACGCAGCCTCGCCTGGACGTGCTCGGCCTGCCACATGGCCAACTGGCTTTCGCGCGTGGCGATGATCAAACGGTCGGTATTCAACGAGGGAGTCTCTGATTGGATGCGGACGGGCTTCCGCGCATGCGGCGCCCCCCTTCGGAATTATAGAAGTATTCGATACGCGGCAGCTTTTCATCGCCGGGCCGCCTCAAGATGAAAAGCGTCCCCTCGGGGGGCAGCGCAGCCGCGACGAGGCAAGCGTGGGGGCATTTTTCATGGCATGCTTGTCCTGGCGCCGCACGGCGCCTTTTTGCAGCAGCCGACTCCAACGACAACACGCGCGACGCTCCATGACCTCCTCGCTTCACGATCCCGACCTACCCCTCCGCAACGACATCCGACTGCTGGGCCGCCTCCTGGGCGACGTGATCCGCGCCAGCGAAGGCGCTGGCGTTTTCGACACCATAGAAACCGTACGCCGCACGGCCGTGCGTTTTCGCCGCGACGGCAACGCCACCGACGGACGCGCCCTGGAAAAACGTCTCAAGCAACTGGCGCCCGACGAAACCAACTCGGTGGTGCGCGCCTTCACTTATTACCTGCACCTGGCCAATATCGCCGAGGACCGCGACCAGAACCGGCGCCGCCGCGCCAGCCTGCTGCAGCAGGACGCGCCCGCGCGCGGCAGCCTGCAGGACGCCGTGGCCCGGATGCGGGCGGCCGGCATCGGCCAGGCGCGGATGCGGCAACTGCTGGATGACGCGCTGATCTCGCCCGTGCTGACCGCGCACCCGACCGAGGTCCAGCGCAAGAGCACGTTGGACGTGCACAAGGAAATCGCCCACCTGCTGCAAGGCCGGGATGTTCCGCACACCACGGAGGAGGCCTTCGAGCAGACGCTGGCGCTGCTGGGCCGGATCACGACACTGTGGCAGACGCGCATGCTGCGCAATTCCCGCCTGACCGTGGCCGACGAAATCGAGAATGCGCTGTCTTATTACCGCAGTACGTTCCTGGCCGTGATCCCGCAGCTCTATGGCCATCTTTCGCGCCTGCTGGGCCGCGAGCCCGGCGATCCGTTCGGTCCCCAGCCCGGTCCGCTCAAGGCCTTCCTGCGCATGGGCAGCTGGATAGGGGGAGACCGCGATGGCAATCCCAATGTCGACGCGAATACGCTGAACCTGGCCTTGCTGCGACAGAGCACCACGGCCTTCGAATACTACCTGGACGAGACGCACGCGCTGGGCGCCGAGCTTTCCATGAGTTCGCTGCTGACTCCGGCGTCGCAGGCGTTGAGCGCGCTGGCCGAGCAAGGCGGCGACGTTTCCGAGCATCGCCGCGACGAACCCTATCGGCGCGCCCTGATCGGCATCTACGCCCGCCTGGCCGCCTCCGCCCGGGCCCTGACCGGCCGCGAACTCGCCCGCCGCGAGGCGCCGCCCGCGCAGCCCTACGCCGAGCCCGGCGAATTCGCCGCCGACCTCGCCGTGATCGCCGCCTCGCTGGACGGCCACCATGCCTCGCCTGTGGCGCGCCTGCGCCTGTCGGCCCTGCGGCAGGCGGTGGACGTGTTCGGTTTCCACCTCGCCACCATCGACCTGCGCCAGAGTTCGGACGTGCACGAGCGCACCCTGGCCGAACTGTTCGCGCGCGCCGGGGTGGAAGCCGACTACGCCGCGCTGGACGAACCCGCGCGCATCGCGCTGCTGCGCCGGGAATTGGCCGAGGCCCGTCCGCTGGTCTCGCCATGGATACGCTACAGCGAGGAAACCACCCGCGAACTGGACATCTTCCGCGCCGCGGCCCTGGCCCGCCAGCGATTCGGCGCGCAGGCGGTGCATCATGCCATCGTTTCCCATACGGAAACCGTGAGCGACCTGCTGGAGGTGCTGGTGCTGCAGCAGGAGACCGGCCTCATCGCGCCGGGCAGCGGCGCCGGCGCCAAGCATCCGCCCGCCGACGGCGAGGGGCTGATGGTGGTGCCTTTGTTCGAGACCATCCCGGATCTCGCCAACGGCCCCGGAATCATGGCGCAGTTCCTCGACCTGCCCGAGGTCAAGGCCCGCGTCAGGCATGCCCAGCGCGGCGTGCAGGAAGTCATGCTGGGCTACTCCGACAGCAACAAGGACGGCGGCTTCCTGACGTCGAACTGGTCGCTCTACCAGGCCGAACGCGCGCTGGTCGAAGTCTTCAAGGCGCGCAAGGTGCGGCTGCGGCTGTTCCACGGACGGGGCGGCACGGTCGGGCGCGGGGGCGGCTCCAGCTTCGACGCCATCCTGGCCCAGCCGCCGGGCACGGTGGCCGGACAGATCCGGCTCACCGAGCAGGGCGAAGTCATCCAGAGCAAGTACAAGGACGCCGACATCGGGCGCTGGCACCTGGAATTGCTCACCGCCGCCACGCTGGAGGCCAGCCTGGCCGACAGCACCGAGAGCGCCTCGGCCGAGGACGCGCTGTTCGCCAGCTACGGCCCCACCATGGACAGGCTGTCGGAAACGGCGATGCGCGCCTATCGGGCCCTTGTGTACGAGACGCCCGGCTTTGCCGAGTACTTCTTCGCTTCAACGCCGATTTCGGAAATCGCCGAGCTCAACATCGGTTCGCGGCCGGCATCGCGCAAATCCACGGGCCGCATCGAGGACCTGCGCGCCATTCCGTGGGGCTTCTCGTGGGGGCAGTGCCGTCTGCTCCTGCCGGGATGGTACGGCATGGGCTCGGCGATCGACGACTACCTGCGCAACGGCGAAGGCAACCGGCGCGACCGCATCCAGCACCTGCAGGCCATGGCGCGCGACTGGCCCTTCTTCCGCACGCTGCTGTCCAACATGGAAATGGTGCTGGCCAAGACGGACCTGGTCATCGCGTCGCGCTACGCCCAGCTCGTCCCGGACACCGCGTTGCGCAAGCGCATATTCGGCGCAATCAGCGACGAATGGAAACGGACCATGAGCGCGCTCAAGCTGGTGACCGGCCAGCGGCAATTGCTCGCCGACAACCCGTCGCTGGCGCGGTCCATCCGCGATCGCATCGCCTACATCGATCCGCTCAACCACCTGCAGATCGAACTGATCCGCCGCTACCGCGCGGGCCGGGGCAAGAGCGGACGCGCCAGGACCGATCCGGCCGGGCGGACCCAGAACGGCATCCACCTGACCATCAACGGCATCGCCGCCGGCTTGCGCAACAGCGGCTGACGTGGAGAACGGACGGGCCGCCGCCTGCGCGGCCGTCCTTCCGCCCCGGGACTCGGTGCCGGCCATCTCGGGACATCGAGCTGCCGGCGCTTGCATTTAGCGACCGAACGGTCCATATTCTGGCGGATGACCGCAACCGCCGTTCCACGCCAGCCCCGAGGCCGCCCCCGCGAGTTCGACCCGGACCTCGCCGTCCGGCGAGCCATGCATGCGTTCTGGTCCGGTGGCTACCATGGCACGTCGCTGCCCGACCTGCTTCGCGCCACCCGGCTGTCCCGGGGAAGCCTGTACACCGCCTTCGGAGACAAGCGCGGCCTGTTTCTGCATGCGCTTGACCGCTATATCGACGAGTCGCTGGCCCGGGTCGATACGGAACTCGACCCCGCCCGGGGCGCCGTCGCGGGCCTGAAAGTGTTCCTCGCCGGTTATGTGGACCGTGCCAGCGGCACCAGGGGGAAACGGGGATGCCTGGTCGTGGCCACGGCCATGGAGCTTGCCGGGCAGGACACCGAGGTGGAAAGACGCATCCGCCGCTTCTTCCGCGCCCTGGAAAACCGGCTCGCCGACGCATTCGCGCGAGCCAGGGCGGAAGGACATCTGGCCGACGGCGTCGATCCCGCCGACGCCGCAAGAGCCCTACTCGGCCTGGTCGAAGGCTTGCGCGTCATCGCCAAGACGGGCGTGGACAGAGCCGTCTGGCAGGCCACCGCCGACGCACTGCTCGGCCGCTTCACGACGTAGCGCTTCCGCATCACGGCTCTTTCGCTTCTTTCGCGCCGATTTTTGAACCGATCGGTCTTTAATTAATTCACCACGCACCGTGGCCATTCGCCGTACCGTCAGGAGCACACGCATGAACGCCAGTACACGCCAGGCAACTACCGCGGACGACCCGGTCAAGATCGCCGTGGTGACTTACGTCTCGGGAGGCGCCGCCGGCCCTTTCGGCTTTCCCGCGCGCAATGCCGCGGAGCTGATGGTCGAAGCCCTCAACATGGGGGACGAGCTGCCGGCTCCCTACGAGGCACCGGGTTTCGGCGGCCGCAAGCTGCGTCTGAACGTCTACGACGAGGCCGGCTCTCCCGCCGAGCAGGTGGACCTGTTCCGTCGCATCCATGCGCAGGGCGCGGACGTGGTGGTCGGCTATGCCGGCAGTGCGGTCGCCTCGGCGATCGCTCCGGTTGCCGAAGAACTGGGTCTGCTCACCGTCATCTCCGGCGCCGGCACCAGCCAGCTGTACGCCGGGCAAGCCTGGAACTGGGTGTTCCGCACCCAGACCACGACCGTCACGGACTCCATCGGTGCCGCGCGATACGTGGCGGCCCAGCCCTGGATGGCCGGCGCGGCGTTCGGCGGAATCAACCAGGACTACCTGTGGGGTACGGACAGCTGGACCGAATTCCGGGCCGCGCTGCTGCGGCTGCGTCCGGATGCCCAGGACCTGGGCGGCCACTTCGCCCCGCTCTATTCCGCCGCCGTGGAAACGCCGCTCGTCCGGTTGCGGGAAGCGGGCGCCAGGCTCATCCACTCGGGCAACTGGGGTATCGATCTCTTCCGGCTGGCGGAGATGGCCCCGCAATTGGCTCCCGGGGCGCGCCTGCTGCTGGTGGCCGCGGAAAGCGGGCTTTCCCGGCTGGCCGCGTCCATCCCGGAAGGCGCCATCATCGGCGGCCGGGGTTCGCACGGCTGGCTCGCTCGCGACACGGCGCTGAACCGCTGGTTCGCCGCCAGCTACCGCGATCGCTACGAAATCTCTCCCATTTATCCCAGCTACGGAGTCGCGAACGCCCTGCTCGGGCTGAAGGCCGCCTGGGACAAGGCGGGCGCGGACGCCTCGACGGCGGAAGTCGCGGCCGCGCTGGCCGGCTCCACCTTCGAAGGGATCGGCTCGACGATCGCGATGGCGCGCGCCAATGGTCGCCAGGCCATCGCCGAGGCCGCCTACGGAACGGTGAAACGGCATGCGGGCAGCGGACGAATCGAACTCGCCGACGTGCTTCGTTTTCCTGCCGACAGCGTCAATCCGCCGGACGGCGTGCCGGGCCTGGCATGGATCGAGAACGGTTTTCGCGAGGTATCCCGCCCTCAGTGACTTCCCCATGTTGATCCAGCCTGGATTTAAGTTTTATATTCAAAAAAAGTTTTCTAATACAAAACAAAAGGCTGGATATGAAAGACGTGGACATCGCGATCGTCGGCGCCGGCATAGGCGGCATGGCCGCCGCCATTGCGCTGCATCGCGCCGGATTCGAGGTCGGCATCTACGAACAGGCGCCCAGGTTCGGGCGCGTGGGTGCCGGCATCAATCTGACGCCCAATGCCGTCAAGGCGCTGGACGGGCTGGGTGTCGGCGCCGCCCTGCGGGAGACGGCGTACGAGCCTCTGTGCCGCGTCAGCCGCCTCTGGGACACGGGCGAGGAAACCTCGCGGCTGGAACTGCATGCCCAAGGCCAGCGCCGATACGGCGCGCCGCAACTGACCATCCATCGCGCCGACCTGCTCTCGGCGCTGGAATCGGCACTTCCCGCCGGTTCGGTGCACCTGGGCAGCAAGACCGTGAGCGTGGGACAGGACGAGACCGGCGCCTGGGTGGAACTGGCTGGAGGCGCCCGCGTCGCCGCCCGGGCGGTGATCGGATGCGACGGCATTCATTCGGTCGTGCGCGAAGCCCTGGCCGGTCCCGAGGCGCCCCGCTTCACCGGCAAGGTGGCTTTCCGCTCGATCGTCCCCACCGCCCCGCTCTCCCGCTACGACCTGACGCCCACCACCAAGTGGTGGGGGCCCGACGCTTCCAGCCAGATATTCACCTTCCTCATCAACCGCGGACGCGAGCTTTTCGTGTTCGCCACCGTGCCCGAAACCGAATGGACGCATGAGTCCTGGTCCATACAAGGTCACAAGGAAGAACTGCTGCGCGCCTACGCCGGCTTCCACGAGGAAGCCCGGGCCATCCTCGATCAATGCGACGTGGTGCTGAAGACAGCCCTCTACGCGCGCGACCCGATGCCGCGCTGGACACACGGCCGCATCACCCTGCTCGGCGACGCCTGCCACGCCATGCTGCCTTTCATGGCGCAGGGCGCGGCCATGGGCCTGGAGGACGCGGTGGTCCTGAGCCGTTGCCTGCGGGAGGCCCCCGGCGATGCGCCCGGCGCGCTGCTGCGCTACGAACAGGCCCGCCTGGAGCGGGCAAGCCGCATCCAGCGGGGTTCGCTGCAGAACGATTGGCTGCGGTCGGACACGAACGCGGACTGGGTCTATGGCTACGACGCCTGGGCCGAAGCACTGCCGCCACGGCCGGCGCATTGATCATCCCCCTTCCCATTGCGGAGCCTTGCCATGCAAAGACGACATTTCCTCGGCACGCTGATCGCCGGCGCGGGAGCCGGTACGGTCCCGGCCGTTCGCGCGCAGCCGCCCTTCCCCTCCCGGCCGATCCGGATGCTGGTCGGATTCGCCCCCGGCGGCGCCACCGACGTGGCCTTTCGCGTGCTCGCGCAGAACGCGGCCGGCATCCTGAAACAACCGGTCATCGTCGAAAACAAGCCGGGCGCGGGCATGGTGATTCCTGCCCAGATCATGCAGACCACCGCGCCCGACGGCTACACCATCGCGCAGATCGCGGTGTCGGTATTCCGCACGCCCTACCTGGTCAAGACCGCCTGGGATCCGCTCAAGGACCTCAAGTACATCATCGGCCTGGCCGCCTATCCCTTCGGGCTCGTGGTGCCGGCGGCCTCGCCCATCCGGACGCTGGCGGACTACATCGCCTACGCCAAGGCCAATCCGGGAACGATGACCTACGGCACGCCCGGCACGTTGTCCTCGCCGCACCTGACCATGGAAGACCTCGCATTCCAGGCCGGCGTGAAGTTCAACCACGTTCCCTACAAGGGCGGCGCCGAGGCGCTGGCCGCGCTGCTGGGCGGCCACATCATGTCGCTGGCGGATGGACCGAGCTGGGCCCAGTATGTCGAAGCGGGACAATTGCGCCTGCTCGCCACGGGCGGCGAATCGCGCAGCGCGCGTTTTTCCGCCGCGCCCACGCTCAAGGAATCCGGCTACGACATCGTGCAGAACGCCCCGTTCGGCCTGGCCGCGCCGCGCGATACCGATCCGGCCGTGGTCCGCATCCTGCACGACGGGTTCAAGCAAGCGATGGAAATGGACAATTACCGGGCGGCGCTCAAGCAGTACGACCTGGAACCGGCCTACCTCAGCAGCGAACAGTTCACGCGATTCGCCTCCGACACCATGCAGAAGGAAAAACTCCTGATCGACCGGATCGGCCTGCGCAAGCTATAGAATGGCGAGGCGGCGGCGCCCGCCGCCTCTTCGTTGCGTGCCCTTTCCATGACAGACAAGAAGAAGCCAGCTACCGACGACAGCGACGGCTCGCCCGAGCACCCTTCCACGCCCCGCAAGGATCCATACTGGGTCGACGCGCTCGCCCAGGGCCTGGCCGTGCTCGAGGCCTTCGATTGCGACCAGCCTTCGCTCACGCTGACCGAACTGGCGCAGCGGCTGGGATGGAGCCGCAGCAAGCCCTACCGCTTCGTGCATACGCTGGAAAAGCTCGGTTTTCTGGAACGCGAGGAAGTCGGCCGCCGCTACCGGCTCACCGCGCATGCGATGAAGCTGGGGTTCGCCTACCTGAGCCGGCTGCCCCTGGTCGAACTGGCCCAGCCGGTACTGAACCGGTTGCGTACCGAAGTCGGCGCCTCGGTGCACATGGCCATCCTCGACCGCGGCGAACTGGTCTACGTGGCGCAGGCCCGCATCCCCCTGCCCACGTCCATCGACATCCACGTGGGCTCGCGCATGCCCCCCCATTCCTCGTCCATAGGACGCATCCTGCTCGCCTTCCAGCCGGCCGAGGAAATCGACCGGCTCCTGGGCGACGCGCCGATCCCGGCCTTGACCGAGAAATCCACCGTCGACCCCGCCGCCTTTCGCGCGCTGCTGGCCAACGCCCGCCAACGCGGCTACGTCTACAACGACGAAGAATTCCACCGCGGCGTACGTTCGATCGCCGCCCCGATCTTCGATGCCTCGGGCGCCGTGGTGGCCGGCCTGAATGCGACCGCCATGGTCTATACCTTCACCGACGAGCTCGTCACGCAAACGGTGATACCGGCGGTGGTGCGCGCAGCGCGCGAATTGTCGCAAGGACTGGGCTATCGCGAACGATCGATGCCGCTCGCTGCGGATCAGCGCAGGTAACTCACCGCAATCGCCACCGCCACGCCTATCGCGCCGATCAGCACCAGCATCTGCATCAGCGTCATGCCCTTCTGAAACTTCTTCATATCATCCTCTGGCGCCCCGCAAACCGGTGGCGCGCTTTCTGAAAATTCCGCAGAAACGACGACGCCCTGCCAGGCAGGGCGTCTCGCACCGGTGCGCCGGAGCCCGTCCCCGGGCCCCGCCGGCATCAAGCTTGCTCGGGGGCTTCCGCCTTCTTGCGGCGGGCCAGCAAGGTTCCCACGATCACGACGATCAACGCGCCCACGATTTCCGCACCGTAGGTGATCTGCGTATTGTAGGGCGCGAGCGAGCTCGGCTGAATCACGTTGCTTTGTACCGCCACGTCGGTCGCCAGCATGCCGCCGGCAATCCAGCCCAGCAGCGCGCCGCCCAGCGTCACGACGATGGGGAAACGGTCGATGAGCTTGAGCACCAGCGTGCTGCCCCAGATGATGATGGGCACGCTGACCAGCAGGCCGAACACGACCAGGCCGATCTGGTGGGCTTCGTCGGCTTGCTGGGCCGCGCCGGCGATGGCGATGACGTTGTCCAGGCTCATGACGAAGTCGGCGACGATGATGGTCTTGATGGCGCTCATCAGGGTAGCGCCGCCTTGGATGTTCTCGTGCGACTCATGCTCGGGAATCAGGAGCTTGATGCCGATCCAGAACAGCAGCAGGCCGCCCACGACCTTCAGGAACGGAATCTGCAGCATCGTGACCGCGAAGGAAATCAGCACCACGCGCAGGATGATGGCGCCCGCGGTTCCCCACAGGATGCCCTGCATGCGCCGCTTGGCCGGAAGATTGCGGCAGGCCAGCGCGATCACCACCGCGTTGTCCCCGCCCAGCAGAATGTCGATCAGAATGATCTGGAATACGGCCGCCCAACTGAGCGTCTGAAGAAACTCGAGCACGTGTAACTCCCTGAGAGATTCGTCGGATCGGCGAACCTTCCTGCCGGAATATCCGCCCTTCCTTTTTCTTTGAATTCAACCGACTCCCCCGATCAGCCTGCAGACGCCCGCATGCCGCCAACGCCGCCTCGGGGGGAGAAGGCCGGCCCGGCATCGATGCCAGGCCGGTGCACTACGACAATTGCGACCCCCGGCGCCTCAGGCGGGCTGGTCGCCGGAACCACGCCGCGACATCAGCACCTTGCCGATCGCCAGCACGATGATCGCGCCCACCACGCCCGCGGCGATCTCCGCGCCATGGTGCGTCAAGCCCATGGACGCTTCGAGCGCTTCGGCATGCAGGGCCGGGTCGTTGACGAACAGCTCGCCGGCGATGAAGCCCAGCAATGCCGCGCCCGCCCAGACGATGAGCGGGAAACGCTCGATCACCTTGAGCAGCAGCGCGCTGCCGAAGATCACGAGCGGGATGCTGATGGCCAGACCCAGCACCAGGAGCACGGTATTGCCCATGGCGGCGGCCGCCACGGCGATCACGTTGTCCAGGCTCATGACCAGGTCGGCGATCAGGATGGTGCGGATGGCGGCCATGAGGCCGTTCTTGGCCAGCTTGCCTTCGTCCTCTTCGCCTTCCGGCATCAACAGCGAAACACCGATATACAGCAACAGCAGCGAGCCGATCAGTTTCAACCAGGGCAGTTGCAGCAGTTGGGCCGCAACCAGCGTCAGGATGATACGCATCACGATGGCGGCCGCAGAGCCGATCACGATTGCTTTCTTTTGTTGATGGGCGGGCAGCGAACGCGCTGCCAGCGCGATGACCACCGCGTTGTCCCCCGACAACAGGATGTTCACCCAGATGATTTGAATGAGGGCCAATATGAAGGCCGCTGAACCGAATTCCACGCCTATCTCCTGAAAATGCCAACGGGCGCGGCGAAGTCCGCCGCGCCCGTCATGCTCGTTTTTCTTACAGCACGGACTTGAGCAGCTTGCCCATCTCGGACGGGTTCTTGGTCGTCTTGATGCCGCAAGCTTCCATGATCTCGAGCTTGGCCTGCGCCGTGTCGGCGCCGCCGGAGATCAGCGCCCCGGCGTGACCCATGCGCTTGCCGGCAGGAGCCGTGACACCCGCGATGAAGCCCACGACCGGCTTCTTCATGTTGTCCTTGGCCCACTCGGCGGCATTGACCTCGTCCGGACCGCCGATTTCGCCGATCATGATGACGGCGTCGGTGTCGGGATCGTCATTGAACATCTTCAGCACGTCGATGTGCTTCAGGCCGTTGATGGGGTCGCCGCCGATGCCGACCGCGCTCGACTGGCCCAGGCCCAGTTCCGTGACCTGCGCCACGGCTTCGTACGTGAGCGTGCCCGAACGGCTGACGATGCCCACGCGGCCCTTGCGGTGGATGTGGCCGGGCATGATGCCGATCTTGATTTCGTCGGGGGTGATGAGGCCCGGGCAGTTGGGTCCGAGCAGCAGCGTACGCTTGTTCTGGGCGCGCATGCGATTGCGCACTTCCAGCATGTCGCGCACCGGGATGCCTTCGGTGATGCAGATCACCAGGTCCAGGTCGGCCTCGACGGCCTCCCAGATCGCGGCGGCGGCGCCCGCGGGCGGGACGTAGATGACCGACACGGTGGCGCCGGTGGCAGCCTTGGCGTCGGCGACGTTGGCGTAGATGGGCACGCCTTCGAAGTCCTCGCCGGCCTTCTTGGGGTTCACGCCCGCCACGAAGCAGTTCTTGCCGTTGGCGTACTCGCGGCAC
The DNA here is from genome assembly GCF_002188465.1 of Pigmentiphaga sp. NML080357. Taxonomy (GTDB): domain Bacteria; phylum Pseudomonadota; class Gammaproteobacteria; order Burkholderiales; family Burkholderiaceae_B; genus Pigmentiphaga. Next base: position 75,834 of record NZ_NINW01000038.1, read on the forward strand.
ATGCGGGTGTGGAATTGACCGGTCTTGCCGGTGATCCCCTGCGTGATGACCTTGGTATCTTTGTTGATCAGAATCGACATTTCGAGTCCTTAATATCCTTTGCTGAGCGCAACGATTACTTCTTGGCGGCGGCCACGACGGCGGTGGCGGCTTCGGCCATCGTGTCGGCGCTGATGATGGGCAGTCCGGAGTCGGCCAGCATCTTCTTGCCGAGCTCTTCGTTGGTGCCCTTCATGCGCACCACCAGCGGCACGCTCAGGCTGACGGCCTTGCACGCGGCGATCACGCCTTCGGCGATGACGTCGCAGCGCATGATGCCGCCAAAGATGTTGACCAGGATGGCCTTCAGGCCGGGGTTCTTCAACATGATCTTGAAGGCTTCGGTCACTTTCTCGGCCGTGGCGCCGCCGCCGACGTCCAGGAAGTTGGCCGGTTCGCCGCCGAACAGCTTGATGGTGTCCATGGTGGCCATGGCCAGGCCGGCGCCGTTCACCAGGCAGCCGATGTTGCCGTCGAGCTGGATGTAGGCCAGGCCGAACTTGCTGGCCTCGATCTCGGCGGGATCTTCTTCATCGGTGTCGCGGTAGGCCACGATCTCGGGGTGGCGGAACAGCGCGTTCGAATCGAAGTTGAACTTGGCGTCCAGGGCGATGATCTTGCCCGATCCGGTGACGATCAGGGGGTTGATCTCGGCCAGGTCGGCGTCGGTTTCGACGTAGCAGGTGTACAGCTTCTGGATCTGGTCGGCCGCATCGGCGATCGAGGCGTCGGGAACGCCGATGCCGCGGGCCAGTTGCGAGGCTTCCTCGGTGGTCAGGCCCTTGGCGGGATCGACGAACACCTTGAGGATCTTCTCGGGGGTGGCGTGGGCGACCTCTTCGATCTCCATGCCGCCTTCGCTCGAGGCCATCACGCAGACGCGCTGCGAGCTGCGGTCGGTCACGATGCCGACATACAGTTCCTTCTTGATGTCGGCGCCTTCCTCGATCAGCAGGCGGCGGACCTTCTGGCCTTCCGGGCCGGTCTGGTGCGTGACCAGCTGCATGCCCAGGATCTGGCCGGCCAGCGTGCGCACTTCCTCGATGGAACGGCCGAGCTTGACGCCGCCCCCCTTGCCGCGGCCGCCCGCGTGGATCTGGGCCTTGACGACCCACACCGGGCCGCCCAGTTGTTCAGCAGCCTTCACGGCCTCGTCCACCGAGAACACGGGGATGCCGCGCGGAACGGTGACGCCAAATTTTTTCAGAAGCTCTTTGCCCTGATACTCGTGGATTTTCATGCGGAGCCTTCGCTGTCGGGGAGACGTTGAATGTTCGGTTGAAGAAGACCAGCGCCATGAGGGGTCATGCGCATGGCTGCGGATGGGGATAGCGCCTTCGTGGCCGCGGCCGGATAAACAAATGCCCACGCACCCGCGCTCAGGACGAGCGAGGTCGCGGGCGTTCGCATAGCGAGGCAGTTGGCGATTACGGACATGCGCTAAAGGATGCCCGGTTGCATCAGGCGCTGGCAGACAGGGACGCAGCGGGGAAGCAATGGGCGGGCGATAAAACCCGATGAGTATAACCCAGCCTGCCAGGGCAACCCCGTCCGGGGTTGCCCCCAATCCGGGGGCCGGGTTTGTATCGCCTTATGACAGGACGGGGAGGCGGCGCCCCGGCGCGGCCGTCCGCCGCGCCGGATCCCGCCCCGTCATGCCGGTTGCGCGGCCTCTTCGCGCAAGATGCGCGCCGCCGCCACCATTTTCACCAGGGCCGCCTCCGTTTCGGGCCAGGCGCGGGTCTTGAGCCCGCAATCGGGGTTGACCCAGAGCCGCTCCCTGGGCAGGCGCGCCGCCGCCTTCTGCATGAGCTCGACCATCCACCCCACCTCCGGGACGTTCGGCGAATGGATGTCGTACACGCCAGGGCCGATGTCGTTGGGGTAGCGGAAATCCTCGAAGGCCTTGAGCAACTCCATGTTGGAGCGCGAGGTCTCGATCGTGATGACGTCCGCGTCCATCGCCGCGATGGCCTCGATGATGTCGTTGAATTCCGAATAGCACATGTGGGTATGGATCTGGGTATCGTCCTGGATGCCCGCCGTGCTGAGCCTGAAGCAGTCCACCGCCCAGTCCAGGTACCCGGCCCACTGCGCCCGGCGCAGCGGCAGCCCTTCCCGGAAGGCCGGCTCGTCGATCTGGATGACCCGTATGCCGGCCGCCTCCAGGTCCAGCACTTCTTCGCGCAAGGCCAGGGCCAATTGCTCGCAGGTCTTGCTGCGCGGCTGGTCGTCGCGCACGAAGGACCATTGCAGGATGGTGACCGGGCCGGTCAGCATGCCCTTGACGGGCTTGTCGGTAAGCGACTGCGCGTAGGCGGCCCAGCCGACGGTCATCGGCGCGGGACGCGAGACGTCGCCGAAGATGATCGGCGGCTTGACGCAGCGCGAGCCATAGCTCTGCACCCAGCCGTTCTGGGTGAAAGCAAAGCCGGCCAGCAGCTCGCCGAAATATTCGACCATGTCGTTGCGCTCGGACTCGCCGTGCACCAGTACGTCCAGGCCGACCCGCTCCTGGAAGGCGATGCTGTCGGCGATCTCCTTGCGGATGGCCTTTTCGTAGGCCGCGTCGCCCAGCGAACCGGCGCGCCAGTCGCGGCGCAGGGCGCGGATCTCCGGCGTCTGCGGAAACGAGCCGATGGTGGTGGTGGGAAAGGCCGGCAGCCGCAGCCGCGCCTGCTGCGCGGCAATGCGCCGGGCAAAGGGCGCGCGCTGGCGCGGGAGGTCACCGGCCGCCTGCTGGCTGGCCCGGACCCGCGGATTGTGGATGCGGCTCGATTCGGCGCGCGTCCGGCAGGCGCGGCGCTGCACCGCGAGCGCATCGGCGACGGACGCGACCGCGTCGGCCGAATCGCCCAGCGCCACCGCCTTGGCCAGCAGCGCCAGCTCGTCCAGCTTCTGGTGGGCGAAGCTGAGCCAGCTCTTCAATTCATCGTCGAGCAGCGTTTCCGCGGACACGTCCACCGGCACGTGCAGCAGCGAGCAGGACGGCGCCAGCCACAGGCGGTCTCCCAGCGCCGCCGCGAGCGGGGCCAGCCGGGTGCGCCACGCGTCCAGGTCGGCCCGCCAGACGTTGCGGCCGTCGATGACCCCGGCCGATAGCACCTGGTCCGGCCTCAGGCCGGCAGCCACGCGGGTCAGTTGCTCGGGGGCGCGCACGAGGTCCACGTGCAGCCCGGCCACCGGCAGGGCTAGCACGGTCGGCAGATTGTCGTCCAGGCCGCCGAAGTACGTGGCCAGCAGGATGGACACGGGCGTCCGCGCCAGGCGCTCATACACCGGCGCAAACGCATCGCGCCAGGCGGCGGGAAGATCCAGGACCAGGACGGGCTCGTCGATCTGCACCCACTGCACGCCGGCCTCCGCCAGGCGAGCCAGCACCTGCTCGTACGCCGGCAGCAGCGCTTCCAGTAAGGCCAGCTTGGCGGCATCCCCCGCGCCCCGGTAGGCGTCGCCCTTGCCCAGCCACAGCCAGGTCAGCGGACCGGGGATGACCGGCTTGGCGGCATGGCCCAGGGCCTGCGCTTCGCGCACCTGGTCGAACAAGGCCGAGCGGGCGACGCGGAATTGCTGCTCCGGATGCAGTTCGGGGACCAGGTAGTGGTAATTGGTATCGAACCACTTGGTCATCTCGCAAGCGGCCGCGGGCGGGCCGCTCGGGGCGCGTCCGCGTGCCATGCGGAAGACCGTGTCCAGCGCCACCGGCTCGTCCTCGGGCTGGGCGAAGCGGGCCGGCACGGCCCCCAGCGTGGCCGACCATTCGAGCATGTGGTCGTACCAGGCGAAATCGCCTACCGGGACGAGATCGATGCCCGCCTGCGCCTGGACCGCCCAGTGGCGGGCACGCAGCTCTCGTCCGGTGGCCTCCAGTTCCTGCGCCGAGGATAGTCCGGCCCAATAACTTTCCAGCGCGCGCTTGAGCTCGCGCTGCACGCCCACGCGCGGAAAACCCAGGTTATGCAAGGTAGCCATGATGTATCGAATGTCCCGATGCTCTTAGAAGCAGCACATTGTGCAAGGACTGGTTCGTGAATCAAAATCAAGTTCTGCATATTTAATATGAGAAAAATTCAAGTTAATATCGGCCCATGCTGGAAATCCGCCATCTCGAGACCCTTGTGGCCATCCGCGAGGGAAGCAGCCTGGTCGAAGCTTCCGAGCGCCTGCACGTCACCCAGTCGGCCCTGTCGCATCAACTGCGCGAACTGGAGGAGCGCCTGGGTACGCAGTTGCTCAACCGCCGGACGCGGCCGCTGCGCTTTACCACCGCGGGCTTGCGCGTACTGGCGCTGGCCGACGACGTCCTGCCCCGGATGCGGGCGGCCGAGCGCGAACTCACGCGGCTCGCCGCCGGGCGCACCGGGCGGCTGCACCTGGCCATCGAATGCCACTCCTGCTTCCAGTGGCTGATGCCTGCACTAGACGTCTTCCGGGAGCAATGGCCCGAGGTGGTGCTGGACCTGTCGGCGGCCTTTTCCTTTGCGCCGCTGCCGGCGCTGGTGCGAGGCGACCTGGACCTGGTCATCACCTCGGACCCCATCAAGCTCGACGCGGTGCGCTACGTCCCGCTATTCCGCTACGAACTGGTGCTGGCCGTGGCGCGCAACAGCCCGCTGGCCGCACTCAAGAGCATCGAGCCCGCCCAACTGCAGGACCAGACGCTGATTACCTACCCGGTCGATCGGGACAGGCTCGACATCTTCACGGCCTTCCTGGATCCGGCGGACGTGGAACCGGCGGAAATACGCACCACGGAATTGACGCCCATGATCATCCAGCTCGTGGCGAGCGGACGCGGCGTGACGGCCATCCCGAACTGGGCGTTGACCGAATACCTGGACCAGGGCTTGCTGCACGCCTGCCGGCTCGGCGCGGAAGGCGTATGGCGCACGCTGTATGCAGGCGTGCGGGTGGAGGATCAGGACGCGCCCTACATCCAGAATTTCCTGGACATCGCGCGCGAACTCACGTTCCGGAACCTGACCGGCATCCGGGCGCCGCGGCCCGAGCGCTGAAGGAGCGCCGCGCCAACGCCGCCCCTGGCACCGCCGGGGCGGCATTGCCGCTACTGGACGACCACCGTCAAGGCCGAACCGGCCGGCACGGCGACGGTTTCGGTATAGGTGGCCCCGGCGGGCCGGCGCACCACGGGGAAATGGCCCGAGGCCTTGAGCGAAGAAGGCGCGCTGGAGGGCAGATTGCGCAGCGAGGCATAGTCGGGGCCATGGATGGCCGGCAAGTCGTAGCCGTCCTGCGCGCGGCGCGGATAGCCGAAGCCGGCCGGCGGCGTGGCCGGCAGCAGGGCGAGCGCCGCGCCCCAGTCGCGCAAGGCGGTGCGCGCGCCGGAGCCGCCCGCCTGCTTGATGGCCTGGTCGAGCAAGGCGAACGAGTCGGTGGAAGACGTGCCCCGCACTAGGCTGCGATAGAACCCGATGCCGTACTGCCGCAGCAGGTAGCCGCCGAAATTGGCCGCGATGGGATACGAGAAGCAGCTCGAGTTGACATCGGCGTCCCACTGCCGGATGTAGTCGCAGTTCTGGCTTTGATGGATCCAGTTTCCGAAATCGGCATCCCGCAACGGATTGAAGCCGGGGACCACCCGGCCCGACGCCACGTCTTCCATCATCATCGCCGTGGTCTCTTCCAGCCAGACGGCGAATCGGTTGTCCGGATTCACGCCCGTACGCGCCGCGCGCTGATAGAAATTGACCATGTGGGTCATTTCGTGGGCCAGCGTCGTATACCCGGTGTTCCGGCCCTGCTCGCCGCCCAGGTACATGGTCTCGGTATCCAGGAACAAGGCCACGGCTTCGTTGCTGAGCTGCTCATAGCTCTTGAGGAAGGCGTTGGCGCTGAAGAAATAACCGATGAGGCCCCAGGGCTGGCCGTCGGGCGTCAGGTTGGACATCACGATGTGCAGGTCCTGCTCGGGACCGATGTAGCCGCTGCCCACGGTCGCGCCCCAGGGAGCGCCGACGAGATCGGTCACGATGGGGTAGACGGAATTCTGGTTCGAGGAGAACCTGGCCTTTACATTATCGAGCAGGGCTTCGCTCACCTTCGCGTCGCCGCGCTCGCCGTTCTCCACCCAGATGTTCAGCATGCGCCCGTCGGTCGCCGCCCAGCGCCGGGCCAGCGTGGCCTGGAAGGCCTTGCCGCTGCTGTCCTGCCATTCGCGCGTATCGCCTTCGGCGGCGGCGCGGACCGCGGCCGCCACGCGGTCCTGGCGCGCCGTGGCCTGGCTGGCGCGCTCGATCGGCGGCTGGTAGTCGCGGATGTGCGGAGGAATCTGGTTGATGCCGGGCACATGGGCCGGGTCGGGCCGCGCCTGCTTCGAGGCCATGGCCGGGGGTGCCGCCACCGATGCGCTGATGGACGGCATGCTGGCATCGCGGTCGGAAACGTTGGTGAAGACCAGGGTGACCGTACGGCCGCCAACCCCATTGAGGGTGATGGGCACCGAGGTGCCGGAACCCGAGTCGCTGTTGTCGTAGCGCCAGATGCCCACACCGCTGCCGCGGTAGGTCTGGGCGTCGGAGGCGCCGCATTGCGCGCCGCTGCAGGCAACGGAAAGCGTGCCCGATCCCGACACTTCGCCACCGCCACCGCCTCCGCAGGACGCCAGCAATGCGGCCAATGAGAACCCGGCCAGAGCCCGGGAGGTAACCACGGTATAGCGATTCATCTTGCCCCCGCCGAAGAAGCTTTTGACGCAACATACCATGACCGCCCGTTCGTTGCCGGACGGCGTACGGGCCTCAGCGTATGGCTTGCACGTCCAGTTGGGCGGGCGGCCCTTCGCCGGGGGGACGGGCCACGACACCGGTGACGGTGACCGTGCGGGATTGCAGGTCGAGCATCTGTTGCCGGGTCAGGCCCCGCAGATCCCATTGCCTGTCGCCTGCATCCAGCACGGCGACGATGAAAGGTTCGTTGCCCTTGAGAACGACGCGCCCCTCCACGGTGATCACATCGCCCGCCTTGGGAGGCGTCTGGGCACAGGCCCACAGGCTGGACACACCCAGGCACAGGGCCAGCAGCAATGCGCGCATGGCAGCCTCGCGGCAAAAACGGATAAGGGAAGTGTACGGGCTTTCCTCGGTGGCGGCGAATGCCGGCCAACCGACGTCTGAGACGCTGGCCCTCGGCCTGGCCTGAGGGCTTAGTCGAAGTCATCGAGGTCGTCGATGTCCACGCCGCGCAACACCTGCCGGATGGTGTCCTGGCCGAAGCCCCGGGACATCAGGAAACGCACCTGCTTGGCACGCTGGCCGGCATCGGCGGGCAGTTGGCCGAAACGCTTGCGCCAGACCTCGCGCGCACGAGCCAGTTCAGTGGCCTGGAGGTTGCTGCGCAATTCGGAGATCTGGGCGTCGGCCACGCCATGCTGGCGCAACTCGCGCAGGATGCGCAGCGTGCCCTGCTTGGCGGCCAGCCTGTGCACTACGCTCTGCGCATAGCGCTGAGTGGACAGCCAGCCTTCCTTCTCCAGGCTGTCCAGCACCGCGCGGACCTCGTCTTCCTCGCCGAAACGGGAGAGCTTGCGCCCCAGCTCCACACGGCTGTGTTCGCGCCGGGACAAATAACCTACCGCTCGGGCCTTCAGCGACGGCCCGGAGGCAGGCTTGCCATCGTCATTCGTCTTCAAGCTCTTCGGCAACGCTGCCGCCGACCCGTGCCGTGACGCCCAGGCTGTCGCGCACGCGGTTTTCGATCTCGATGGCCATTTCGGGATGTTCCTTCAGGAACTCGCGCGCGTTGTCCTTGCCCTGGCCGATGCGCTCGCCGCCATAGCTGAACCAGGAACCGGACTTCTCGACGATGCCGGCCTGCACGCCCAGGTCGAGGATCTCGCCCTCGCGCGAAATACCCGCGCCGTACATGATGTCGAACTCGGCGCTCTTGAACGGCGGCGACACCTTGTTCTTGACGACCTTGACGCGCGTTTCGTTGCCGACGACCTCGTCGCCCTTCTTGATGGAGCCGGTACGACGGATGTCCAGCCGGACGGAGGCATAGAACTTCAGCGCGTTGCCGCCGGTGGTGGTTTCGGGGTTGCCGAACATGACGCCGATCTTCATCCGGATCTGGTTGATGAAGATGACCATGCAGTTGGTGCGCTTGATCGAGGCGGTGAGCTTGCGCAGTGCCTGGCTCATCAGGCGGGCCTGCAGACCCGGCAGGGAGTCGCCCATCTCGCCTTCGATTTCGGCCTTGGGCACCAGGGCCGCGACCGAGTCGATGACGATGAGGTCGACCGCGCCGGAGCGCACCAGGGCATCGGTGATTTCGAGGGCCTGCTCGCCGGTGTCAGGCTGCGAGATCAGGAGGTCGGTGAGGTTGACGCCGAGCTTGGCGGCGTACTGGACGTCGAGCGCGTGTTCGGCGTCGATGAAGGCGCAGGCGCCGCCCAGCTTCTGCATTTCGGCGATGACCTGCAGCGTGAGCGTGGTCTTGCCGGACGACTCCGGGCCGTAGATCTCGATGACGCGGCCACGGGGCAGGCCGCCCACGCCCAGCGCGATGTCCAGGCCCAGCGAACCGGTGGAGACGACCTGGATGTCGTGCTCGACTTCGTTGTCGCCATAACGCATGACCGAGCCCTTGCCGAACTGCTTTTCGATCTGGGACAGCGCGGCGGCCAGGGCCTTGGTCTTTTCGGTCTGGGCGGCGGCGGCGGCCTTGGAAACTTTGGTGTCGTCCATTCTGGGATCCTTGGGTTGATGGGCGAATTATGGCACTGGTCGATACTGTATAAAAAAACAGTATAGGACTGCAAGCTCCAAGGCCAAATTAACAACGCATGCGCCCGCCCCGTGCGCGCTAATACCCTGCCCGCGCGTAAGGATTGGTCCCCCGCCGGTACACCATCAGCGCGCGCCGGTAGCGGTTGACCATCTCGCCGCGCTGGTTCCGCGCCTCGGTCAGCACCGTCACCACGCCCTGATCGGGCCGCGAACCGGACAGGCGCGTCCCCTCCACGGTAGACCTCGCCTCCAGCGTGTCGCCCGGCATCAGGTCGGCGCCGAATTCCACGTCGGTCCAGCCGAGGTTGACCGTGACCCGGCCGAAGGTCCGGGTGGACAGCGCCACCGCCACCGCGATCCCCCAGGTCTGGGGCACGGCGGGCGCGGGCAGCCCCAGCGCCTGCGCGAACGCATGGTCGTGGCTCTGGGGCTGCCACTCCATCGCCCGCAGGGCATGCAGCGTGGCTTCCTCGGCCAGCAGGGTCTTGCGCGGGCTGTGGACGAAGGTCTCGCCTTGCCGCAGGTCTTCGAAGAACAGCCCCGTCTGTTCGACCCAGGCGCCGTCGTCCCTGCGCGCGTGCGAAAGAAACCGCTCCTCGGTGGCGGCCGACGCGCCGGCGACGGCGTCGGGCCCCGCGGCGCCGTGCCACAGCTCGACCACGTAGCGCAGTTCGGCCACCTGCTCGCCGCGCTGGTTGAAGCCTCGCGTGAGCAGGCTCGCGCGGCCCAGGTGCGCGTCCACGGGCCCGGTCCCCAGCACTTCGGTCTCGGCGTACAGAGTATCGCCGCCGAACATGGGCCGGGTCAGCGCGATGCTGGACATGGACACGATGCGCCGGCGGCGGCCGAAGGTCTTGGCCGTCATGCCGACCAGCCGCTGCAGGGTCAGCGTGCTGACCATCAGCGGCCGCTTCCAGTCCGTCAGCCCGGCGTAGCAGTCGTCGTAGTGCACCATGGCCGAATTGACGGAATCCAGGGCTTCCTGCACGTTGTCCTGCTGCGAGAAGGTGAGGCCGGGACGGTGGACGAAGCGCTGTCCCGCGGCCACGCTGCCCGAGGTCATCGCCCAGTTGAAGTCGCATCCGGGCAAATTCAGCTACGGCTCGCCGGGGACGGGATCCACCAGCCACCTGAGCATGGAAGTGTTCAAGCAGCTGGCCGGCGTGGACCTGGTACACGTTCCCTACAAGGGCAGCGCACCGGCGCTCACCGACCTGATCGGCGGTTCGATCAAGCTCATGATCGACGCGCTGCCCAGCGCCTTGCCGCAGGTCAAGTCCGGCCGGGTCCGCGCGATTGCGATCACCAGCAGCAGCGAACCTTCCACCATCGTTCCGGAGATTCCCCTGGCCAGCGCTGCCGGCCTTTCGGGCTTGCCGGGCCGCGCCTGGTACGGGATGTTCGCGCCCAAGTCCACGCCGCCCGCCGTGGTGGCCAAGATCGTGGCCGACGTGGGAAGCGTGCTGCAGTTGCCGGAGATCGCCGCCAAGCTGCCCCAGCTGGGTCTGGAAGCGGTCAAGCCGATGACGCCGGAAGAATTCGGCCGTTTCCTCGACAAGGAAACGGCGTACTGGGTCGACGCCACGCGCCGCACGGGCATGTACCAGATCGAATAGCGGTAGTGACGAGGCCATCCGCCTGAGGGAAAATGCCGGGGAAACCGGGATGCGTTACCCCGACGCTACAATTCCTCCATGCGTATCCTCATCGCCGAAGACGACAACATCCTTGCCGACGGCCTGTCCCGCTCGCTGCGCCAGAGCGGCTATGCGGTCGATGCCGTGCATGACGGACTCGAGGCGGACTCCGCGCTGGCGGCACAGCCCTTCGACCTGCTGATCCTGGACATCGGCCTGCCGCGCCTGTCCGGCACCGAAGTGCTGCGGCGCCTGCGGGCCCGCAACTCGCACATGCCGGTGCTCATACTGACGGCGGCCGACAGCGTGGAACAGCGCGTCAAGGGCCTGGACCTGGGCGCCGACGACTACATGGCCAAGCCCTTCGCCCTCTCCGAGCTGGAGGCGCGCGTACGCGCGCTGACCCGGCGCGGCGCCGGCGGCGGGCCGGCCGTGCTGCGCCATGGCCGGCTGACCTTCGACCAGGTGGGCCGGGTCGTCACCATCGACGACCAGGTCGTGGAACTGTCGGCGCGCGAAGTCAGCCTGCTCGAAGTCCTGCTGTCGCGCAGCGGCCGCATGGTCAGCAAGAAACAACTGGTGGACCATCTGTGCGAATGGGGCGAGGAAGTCAGCACCAACGCCATCGAGGTCTACGTACACCGCCTGCGCAAGAAACTGGAGCCGGGCGACGTCAAGATCGCCACCGTGCGCGGCCTCGGATACTGCCTGGAGCGCGAACCCGGCGCCCACAGCGGCGCGGGCTGAGCCGGCAAGACGGCGCATGGACGACGACCGCAAAGGGCTGCCGCCCGTCCCGGCCATCGAGCGGCCGGCCCGGTCGCTGTTCGGCGAGATCCTGGACTGGATGCTGGTCCCGCTGTTCTTGCTCTGGCCGATCAGCGTCGCCATCACCTACGTCGTGGCCCAGTCGATCGCGGTCGCTCCCTATGACCGGGGCCTGGCCAACAACGTGCTGGCCCTGGCCCAGCAGATCAAGGACGTCAACGGGCGCGCGCGCCTGCAGTTGCCGGTTTCCGCGCGCGAGATGCTGCGCGCCGACGAGACCGACAGCGTGTTCTACCTGGTGCTCGGCAACCGCGGCGAATACCTGGGTGGAGACCGCGAGCTGCCCCTGCCCTCGCTGGAGCGTCCGCTCCCCGGCATCGTGCAGTATCGCGACGACGTGATGCGCGGCTTTGCCGTGCGCGTGGCCTATACCTGGGTGGCGCTGCCGACCTCGCCCGGCGCGCAGCCGGCGCTGGTGCAGGTGGCCGAGACGCTGGAGAAGCGCTCCCAACTGGCCAACGAAATCATCAAGGGCGTGATCCTGCCCCAGTTCGTGGTGCTCCCCCTCGCCGTGGTGCTGGTGTGGTTCGGCCTGTCGCGCGGGATCGCGCCGCTGGGCAAGCTGCAGGAGCGGCTGCGCGCCCGCCGTCCCGATGACCTGTCGGCCATCGACGAACGGGAAGTGCCGCAGGAGATCGCCCCGCTGGTGCGCGCCATGAACGAGCTGCTGCAACGCCTGTCGGCCAACGTCGCGGCGCAGAAGCGCTTCGTGGCCGACGCCGCCCACCAGATGAAGACGCCGCTGGCCGGCATCCGCACGCAGGCCGAACTGGCGCTGCGCAATGCCAGCCCGGAAGACATGGAAGCCAGCCTGCGGCACCTGATCTCCGGCGCCGAGCGCGCTACCCGACTGGTCAACCAATTGCTGGCGCTGGCGCGGGCAGAAGACACCGGCAGCCAGGTCGACACCTCGGTCCGCGTCGATCTGCAGGCAATTGCCAGCGAGCAGACGCAGAACTGGGTGCACGAGGCGATGGAACGCCGGATCGACCTCGGCCTGGAGGGCCCGGAGGCGCCGGTCGAGGTCGTAGGCAACGCCCTGCTGCTGGCCGAGCTGATCAACAACCTCATCGACAACGCGCTGCGCTACACGCCCGGCGGCGGCACCGTCACCGTGCGCGTGACGCAAGACGACCATGGCGCCACGCTGGACGTCGAAGACTCCGGCCCGGGCATCCCGGCCGAGGAACGCGAACTGGTGTTCGACCGCTTCTACCGCATCCTCGGCTCGAATGCCGAGGGCAGCGGGCTCGGACTGGCCATCGTTCGCGAGATTGCGCAGCGCCACGGCGCCACGCTGTCGGTCTCGGACAACCCGCAGAGCGCAACGCCGGGCATGCCGGGCACGCGCATCAGCGTGCGTTTCCCGCCGGCGGCGGCAAGCTAGGGCGCACGCGCCTCAGAACCGCACGCCGGCCTCCCGCGCCGCCATGTCGTAGAGCGCGCGGCGCATGAGCAACCCCGGCTTGTCGGGCGCGAAGTTCAGGTCGAACTGCGGCTCGGCGTCGTGCGTCACCACGTCCAGTATCCATTCCAGCGCATCGACGTCCTCCAGGTAGGCCTTGGCCGAGGCCTCGTACAGGTAGGCGTCGGCGGCGGGATCCTGGAGGTTGGAATCGCGGCTGTTGAACCACCAGTAGTGGATGCTGCCGTTGGTTTCCGGGGTGAAGGCATGGGTGATGTTGAAGCGATAGGTGCGCGGCTTGCCGGCGGGGTCGTGGTTGTCGACGATGCGGGCGAAGGCCACGTGCAGGCCCGGCGACGCGAAACGCGCCTCCGAATAGCGGTCCACAGGCTTGCCGGTCAGGCCCGTGGGCACGCCGTACACGTCGGGCGGCGGCGAATTCTTCAACGCCCGGTCGATGATGACCACGTCGCCTTCCTGGCGCACGTCCAGCTTGCTGCGCGCGTACTCCGGCGTGCCGATCGCGCCGGGATGCAGGAAGGGAAAGTGCGTCTGGTCCAGCAGGTTCTCGTGCATGGACACATAGTCGGCCTTCATGTGGAACGTCCCTCCCACGCTCTTCCAGTCCGGGCTGGCGAGCCAGCTCGTATCGGGGATCAGCGCCTGGTCGGCGTGGTCGGGGTCGCCCATCCATATCCAGACCAGCGGCGCACGTTCGACGATGGGATAGCTGCGCACCTGGGCGTTGGTCGGCACGAGCGGCATGGACGGCATCTTCACGCAGCGGCCCGATGGATCGAATTGCATGCCGTGGTAGCCGCACATCAGCACGTCGCCGTCCAGGCGCCCCTTGGCGAGCGGAAAGGAACGATGCGGGCACCGGTTGCGGACCGCCACCGGCTCGCCGGCCTGGGTGCGGTACAGGGCCACGTCCACGCCCAGGAAGCGGCGGCTCCTCAGCTCCCGCGTGATTTCGCTGGAGAGGCCGGCGACGTACCAGCAGTTGCGCACCAGCGGCGTGGCATGGTCGGCGAACCCGCCCGGCTCGAAATGGAAGTCGGTCCGTAGTTCGGGGATGGGATCGGCTATGCGGTTCATATGCGACACGCTCCTGAAAAGGTTCGGATGGTCAGGCATCGAGCACCAGGCGCGTTCCGCGGAGCCTGGACACGCAAATGCAAAGGGTGTGGCCGGCGGCGCGCTCTTCTTCGCTCAGATAGCGATCGCGGTGATCGATGGGACCGTCGGCGGAGACGACCGGCAGCGGGCACAAACCGCACTCGCCCCGCGCGCAGTCCCACAGCACGGGCACGTCGGCCAGCCGCAAGGCGTCAAGGATGCTGGCGTCGGGACCTACCTGGACGAGCTTGCCGGAACGGCGCAACTCGACCTCGAAGGCGGTTTCGTCGCTGGCGGGCCCGGCGGCGAACAATTCGCTGCGCACCCGGTCGGGTTCCCATCCGAGGTCGGCCCCCGCCTGGCGCGCCGCCGCGATCATGGGCGCGGGGCCGCACACGTATGCGCGGGTGTCCTCAGGCTGGGAAGCGAGCAGGCCTCGAAGGTCCAGCACGCCTTCCTCGTCGCTATGGTGAAAGCGGACACGGTCGCCGGCCAACCGCGCGAGGGTGTCGCGATAGGCCATGAACGCCGCGTTGCGGCCGGCGTACACCACGCTGTAGCGGCAGCCGCGGCGGGCCAGGCTGCGCGTCATGGACACGATGGGCGTCACGCCTATGCCGCCGGCGATCAGCAGCGTGGAGGCGTCTCGCCGGTCCAGCGGGAAGTCGTTTACCGGCGGCGAGATCCGCAGCCGGGTGCCGGGCTCGAAGGTATCGTGGATGAAAGCCGACCCGCGTGCGCGGTCTTCGCGCTGCACGGCGATGCGATAGACGTGGCGCGGGTCATCCTCGCCGGCCAGTCCCCCGATCAGCGAATAGTGCCGCACGATGGGCCCGCGCGTGTCCGACACCATGTGCAGCGCCACGTGCGCTCCCGGCTCGTAGCGCGGCAGGGGCCGGCCGTCCGCGGCTGCAAGGAGGTATTCCCTGATGCGCGGCGTCAGCGTCCGGATGCCGGCGACCACTACGTCGATGTACTTGCTTGCCACAAAGCCACTCCTGTGCGGGCATCAGTCCAGGCGGATGTCCGCGCCTTTGATGATCGGCCCCCACTTGGCGATTTCCTCGTCCACCAGGCGCGCCATGTCGCGCGGCGGCATCGTGTAGGGCTCGTAAGTGAAAGTCGCGAGTTTCTCGAGCACGTCGGGAGCCTTGAGCGCAGCGGCGATGCCCTGGTTCAGGCGCTGCACGATGTCCACCGGCGTGCCCTTGGGGACGAACAGGCCGTTCCAGCCGCCCACTTCATAACCCGCCGGGCCGCCGGCCTGCGCCACGGTCGGCACCTGCGGATAGCCGGGCAGGCGCTGCGGCGCCGCCACGGCGAGGAAACGCACCTTGCCCGCCTGGTAGACCGGGCCGGCCGACACGGGCGTGCCCAGCGTCCAGTCCACGTCGCCCACCGCCACCGATTGGTACAGCTGGGCCGATTCCTTGTAGGGAACGTGCATCATGCTGGTGCCGGTGGCCGACTCCAGCAGCAGCCCGCCTAGATGCGCGGGGCTGGCGATGCCCCAGGAGCCGTACGACACCTGGCCGGGCCTGGCCTTGCCGGCCGCGACCAGGTCGGCGAACGTGCGCCACTTGGACCCGGCCGGCACCACCACGAAAAAGTAGTTCTTGACCAGCGGCGTGACGGGGTCGAAATCCTTGCGCACGTCGTAGGGCAGCTTGGCGAACAGATGCGGCTGCGTGCCCACGTGGTAACTGTCCATGTGGACCAGGGTGTAGCCATCCGGCGCGGCGCGCTTGCCGGCCTCGAACGCGAGGAAGCCGCTGGCGCCGGGGCGATTCTCCACGATCACCTGCTGGCCCAGCGAGGCGGTGAGCTTTTCAGCCACGATGCGCAGCAGCACGTCCGGCCCCTGCCCCACCGCAAAGGGTGTGACGATCTTCACCGGCCGGCCGGGATAGGCGGGCGCGGCGGCGGTGGCGGAACCCGCCGCCGCGACCAGGACGGTCGCGGCGAGCAGGCGCGCGATCAGCGATGTCGGCATGTTCTGTCTCCTCTTGCCCCTGGGGTCTTGCCGCGGGCCGATGGCCCGCTTGTGGGAGAGGATTTTATTGAGGAATAATGGAGAATATTTGTTCAAAAAATAGCAATCAGTAAGCTCGATCTGGAATAAATTGGACGCCATCACCCAGCTACGAACCTTCACCACCGTCGTCGCCTGCGGCGGGTTCTCGGAAGCCGCCCGGCAGATGAATGTCGTGCCGTCCGTGGTGGCCAAGCGCATCCGGCAACTGGAGGCCACCGTGGGGGCGCGGCTGTTCGAGCGGACCACGCGCACGGTGCGCCTGACCGAGGCCGGCGAGAAGCTCCATGCCCGCGCGGGCGTGCTGGTCGCCAGTTTCGAGGACCTCGTGCAGAGCGTGGAGCGGGACGCCAGCCAGCTGGTCGGGCATCTGCGGGTCGCTACCCCCACCACCCTGACCACGGTCCGCCTGGGGCCGATCTTCAACGCCTTCCTGCGCCGGCACGATCGCATCACCATGGAGATCTCGCTGGTCGACCACTCCACCAACCCGGCCGAACGGGACTACGACGTGGCCATCAGCGGCCGGCCCGCCAGCTACGAAGGCGTGGTGGAAATCCCGCTGTGCCCGGTCGACGCCCTGCTTTGCGCCGCTCCCGCCTACCTGCGGCGGCACGGGCGGCCGCGCCACCCCCAGTCCCTGACCGAGCACGCCTGCCTGGTTTTCAAGCCGTCCGGCACGGCCTGGCATTTCCGCAGCGCCAAGGGCGGCATCAGCGTGGACATTCCGCCGCGC
Source organism: Pigmentiphaga sp. NML080357 (assembly GCF_002188465.1). Classification (GTDB taxonomy): domain Bacteria; phylum Pseudomonadota; class Gammaproteobacteria; order Burkholderiales; family Burkholderiaceae_B; genus Pigmentiphaga. The sequence goes on from NZ_NINW01000038.1 coordinate 92,377, forward strand.
CTGGTGGCCGACGACAACCTCACGCTGCGCGACGCGGCCGTGTCGGGCCTGGGCATCGCCGCCCTGCCCGCCTATGTCGCCCACGAGGCGCTGGCAGCCGGTACGCTGGAGGCCGTGCTCGACGATTTCCCGTTGCAGGAGACCTGGTTCAAGGCCTACGTGCCGCGCCGCAAGCAGCACGTCGCCCGGGTCGCCGCGCTGGTCGAATGGCTGGCGCAGCACCTGCGGCCCGACGCGCCGGCCGAAAGCTAGCGCCGGCGGCACGACTATCTCACCGCACCGTGAAAATTCAGCTTTTAGTAAGAAAATCGTCAGCACCGCGTCAGTAACTGTTTCTACTCTGGTTTCAAGCCCGAGGCTCCCGTGGCACGGGCCAGTCTGCAATCACTTCACCCTCAAAAAAGCAGGCCCTACCCGAGGAGACATCCTTTCATGAGCACCACCGTCAGCAGTACCGGGGCGCCGACACCGGCCGCGCGCCCCATGACCAAGGAAGAGCGACGCGTGATCTTTGCCTCGTCGCTCGGCACGGTATTCGAGTGGTACGACTTCTATCTATACGGATCGCTGGCCGCCATCATCGCGCGGCAATTCTTCTCTGGGGTCAATGAAACCGCAGCCTTCATCTTCGCACTGCTCGCATTCGCGGCCGGTTTCGCGGTCCGGCCGTTCGGCGCGCTGGTGTTCGGGCGCCTGGGCGACCTGGTCGGCCGCAAGTACACCTTCCTGATCACCATCCTGATCATGGGCGTGTCCACCTTCATCGTCGGGATCCTGCCCTCCTACGCCTCCATCGGCATCGCCGCGCCGGTCATCCTGATCATCCTGCGGCTGGCCCAAGGCCTGGCGCTGGGCGGCGAATACGGCGGCGCCGCGACCTACGTTGCCGAGCATGCCCCGCACGGCAAGCGAGGCGCCTATACCAGCTGGATCCAGACCACCGCAACGCTGGGCCTGTTCCTGTCGCTGCTGGTGATCCTGGGCGTGCGCACGGCCACCGGGGAAGAAGCCTTCGCCGCCTGGGCCTGGCGCATCCCCTTCCTGGTCTCCATCATCCTGCTGGGCATCTCGGTCTGGATCCGGCTCAGGCTGAACGAGTCGCCCGCCTTCCAGCGCATGAAGGCTGAAGGCAAGCAGTCCAAGGCGCCGTTGACCGAATCCTTCGGCCGCTGGGGCAACCTGAAGATCGTCCTGCTGGCGCTGCTGGGCCTGACCGCCGGCCAGGCCGTGGTGTGGTACACGGGGCAGTTCTACTCGCTGTTCTTCCTGACCCAGACCTTGAAGGTGGACCCCACCACGGCCAACATCCTGATCGCGCTCGCGCTGCTCATCGGCACGCCCTTCTTCGTGATCTTCGGCGCGCTGTCCGACCGCATCGGCCGCAAGCCCATCGTCATGGCGGGCTGCCTGATCGCCGCACTCGCCTACTTCCCGCTGTTCAAGGCGATCACCCACTATGCCAACCCGGCGCTGGAGGCGGCGCAGACCAAGGCGCCCGTGGTGGTCGTGGCCGATCCCAAGACCTGCTCGTTCCAGTTCAACCCCGTGGGTACGGCCAAGTTCGTCAGCTCGTGCGACCAGGTGAAGTCCTTCCTCGCCTCGAACTCGGTCAACTACAGCAACGAGGCCGCGCCGCCGGGAACGGTGGCGCAGGTGAAGATCGGCGACACGGTGGTCCAGTCCTTCGAAGGCGCCGGCCTGCCCGCCGCCGAACTGAAGAGCCGTGGCGACGAGCTCAAGGCGCGCCTGACCAGCGAGATCCGCAACCACGGCTATCCGGCCAAGGCCGATCCGGCCCAGGTCAACAAGCCCATGCTGGTGCTGCTGCTCACGCTGCTGGTGATCCTGGTCACCATGGTGTATGGCCCCATCGCCGCGATGCTCGTGGAGATGTTCCCCACTCGCATCCGCTATACATCGATGAGCCTGCCCTATCACATCGGCAACGGCTGGTTCGGCGGCTTCCTGCCCACCACCGCCTTCGCCATCGTGGCCGCCACCGGCAACATCTACAACGGCCTGTGGTACCCCATCATCGTCGCGGTGATGAGCCTGGTCATAGGAACGCTCTTCATCCGGGAAACCAAGGACAACCCCCTCGAAGACTGACCCCTGGCGGCGGGCGGCCACGCCCGCCCTTCCCGCATCGCGGCGCACGCACAACACCCGAAGGGCGGCGCCGCATGTGCCTTCCCGTATGCCCATCAGTTGGGTTATCGTACGGAAAGTTACAACCCCGGTAGCGGGGTTTTGTTTTTTTGGCACGTGGGAGACTTCGCCATGCGGGCTAACGAGTCCCGGACCCCTTATCGCCCACAGGGGAATGCACCGAGCCTCGTTGCTGAGTCTCTCAGCAAATCCTTTCTATCCGGTAATGTTCGCGAGCGTATTTTGCGCGATTTGTCGGTTAGCATCATGCCCGGCGAACTTACGCTGATTTCGGGGCCCTCGGGCTGCGGCAAGAGTACCCTGCTGGCCATACTTAGCGGCATGCTTCGTCCCGATGCCGGCATGGTGCGGGCGCTGGGCCAGGATCTTGGCCTGTTGCAACTTCAAGAGCTTGAACGCTTCCGGCTCATGCACACCGGCTTTGTTTTCCAGGGCTTCAATCTTTTCCCGGCACTGACTGCCCTCGAGCAGGTCGTGCTGCCCCTGCGCTATGTGGGCCTGCCCCTGCGCCAGGCCGAGGAACAGGCCTGGTCGGCGCTCGAGGAAGTGGGCATGGGAGGACGCGCGCGGCTTCGTCCTTCCGGCCTGTCGGGAGGCGAACAGCAGCGCGTCGCCATCGCCCGGGCGCTCGCCAAAGAGCCCGAACTGCTTTTCGCCGACGAACCTACCAGCGCGCTGGACGCCGGCAACGGCATGAAGGTCATCGACATCCTGCACCGGATCGCCAAGCGCCATGGCGCCACGGTGCTGTGCGTCAGTCACGACCCGCGCCTGATCAGCCATGCCGATCGCGTCCTGACCATGGAGGACGGACGCATCCTGGACGATCGCCGCACCGACGCCGCGATCGCCGCAACTTAGGAAGTCTTGACCACGTGGCTAAGCTTTTCTCATCCTTCCGCCTGGGACTCCTGGCCACGCTCGCCAGCAGCCTGCTGATGTCGGCCTGCTCGCGCGAGCCCGAGGCCGACGAGCGCGCGGCGGACCAGCCTCCCTATGCCGCGGTCGCGCGCGGCCGGGTCGATGTCGAGGGGGGACTGGTGCGGGTGGGCGCTGCGGTGGACGGCACCGTCATGCGCGTGAGCGTGCGAGACGGCGACCAGGTCAAGAAGGGCCAGCCCCTGATCGAGCTGAATCCGGCCGCGGCGCAATTGGCGGTGGACGCGGCCGAGGCGGAACTGCGGCAGGCGCAGGCGCAGGAGCGCGTGCTGCGCAGCCGCCTGCCCGGCCTCAAGCAGCGGGCGCAGCGCCTGGCCGAAGCGGCCGCGGGCGGCGCGGTGGATGGCCAGGCGGCCGACGATGCGCGCAACGCCGTGGCCCAGTCCGAGGCCGAGGCGGCCGCGTCGCAGGCGGCGGTAGACGTCGCGCGCCAGAAACTGCGCGCTGCGCAGTGGACGCTGGAACGCCAGCAGGTGCGCGCCCCCATCGATGGCGAAGTCGTCGGGCTGGAGGTGCAGGTCGGCAACGCCGTGGCCGCCCAGACCGAATTGCTGCGCCTGCTGCCCAAGCGCCGGCTCATCGTCCGCGCCGAGGTGAACGAGGCCTATGTCGCGGCGCTCAAGCAAGGAATGCAAGCCGAGATCGTGATGGAAGCCACGCCCGGCAGCGCGCCCATTCCCGCCCGCCTGGAGCGCATAGGCAGCGTATTCCAGCTCATGGCGCCGAGCGACGATCCTCAGGAGCGGATCAGCCGCCGCGGCGTCGAATGCCTGCTGTCGCTCGACAATCCCGATAAGCTGCGCGTCGGCCAACGGGTACTGGTACGTTTTCTTCCCTAAAGGCTTGTCATGTTGCTCAGTCAGTACGTCGCCGATGGACAACCCGGATCCGAATGGATCGTGTTGTGCGATTTCGACGGCACCATCTCGAAGCAGGACGTCACCGATACCCTGCTGGAACATTTCGGCAAGCCGGGCTGGCAGGAACTGGAAGCCGCATGGGAGCGGGGCGAGATCGGCTCGCGCGAATGCATGGCCAAGCAGATCGCGCTCCTGGACGCCAGCCGCGAAGAGCTGGACGACCTGGTGACCGGCATAGAAATCGATCCCGCCTTTCCTGACTTCGTCGCGCGGGCGCGCCAGCTCGGCACCCCGGTACACGTGGTCAGCGACGGACTGGCGTCAGTCATCACCGCCATCCTGGACCGCCACGGACTGGCCGACCTGCCCGTGGTCGCCAACCGGTTCGAACAGGCCGGCCCGCGCAGCTGGCGCCTGGCGTTCCCGTATGCCGACGCGGCCTGCCGCAAGGCGAGCGGCACGTGCAAGTGCTCGTACGGCTCGGGCGTGCGCAACGCCCATGGCAAGATCCTGTACGTGGGCGATGGCGCTTCGGATTTCTGCGTATCGGGCACGGTCGACTTCGTGCTGGCCAAGCACCGCCTGATCGACCATTGCCGCGAACACGGCCTGGTGCACATTCCCATCGCGGGTTTCGACCAGGCCCGCAATGCGCTCGACTTCATCCTGAACGGCCAGTTGCACGCCATCGCGCAACCCCCGCGCGAATTCACGACCCCACCCGCGGCGGCCAGCACCGCCTGAGCCGCATGCGGCGACGAAGCACCTCATGATCAAAGCTGCGGACTATTATTTCGAGGGCGGCCGGGCCGGCGTGCTGCTCATTCATGGATTGACCGGCACCCCAAACGAAATGCGCACCGTTGGCAAGGGCTTGCACCGGGCCGGCTTCACCGTCTATGGCATGCAGCTCGCGGGACACTGCGGCGATGTCGAGGATCTCGTCCGCACCGGCTGGAAGGACTGGTACGCCAGCGTGCTGGAAGGCGTGGACAGGCTGCGCCGTGACGTGGACCACTGCTTCGTTGCCGGCCTGTCGATGGGCGCCGTGCTGGCCCTCAAGGCGGCTGCCGAAAGGCCCCAGGACATCGCCGGCGTCGGCGTCTATGGCGCCACCTTCCGCTACGACGGCTGGAACATCCCCTGGTACTGGCGCCTGTCGTTCCTGCTGCCCTGGTTCAAGCGCTTCAACCTGTTCCAGGACAAGGTATTCGACGAAGAGCCGCCCTACGGACTGAAGGACGAGCGCCTGCGAGCCGCGGTCTCCTCCAGTATGCTGGGCGGCGACAGCGCCGATGCCGGACTGCCCGGCAATCCCTATCCTTCGCTGGCCGAGCTGATCGAGCTGTCGGCCTCGGTGCGCCGGCAGTTGCACGAGGTGCGCTGCCCCTGCCTGGTCATGCACGCCGCCGAGGATGACATGGCCAGCGTGGGCAACGCGCACCTGGTCATGAACCGTGTCAGCGGCCCCGCCAAGCTGGTGTTGCTGCACGACAGCTACCACATGATCACGGTGGACCGCGAACGGCGCGAAGTCATCCGCGAATCGGTCGAATTCTTCTCCAGCGTCGCCGCGCAGCGCGAGGGATCCGGCGCCGCCGCCAACGCCTCGCTGGCCGCCGCAGGATGACTCCCCTCGTCGCCCTGCTTTGGACGCTGAACGTGCTTGTGGACACCGGCGGCCAGCTCGCATTCAAGGCCGCGGCCACCAGCCCGGCCAGCGGTACCGGCCTGCAGTACTGGCGCCAGCTGGCGCGGCGGCCCTGGATATGGATAGGGATAGGCTGCTATGTGCTGGAATTCGTCGTCTGGCTGGCCTTCCTGTCGCTGGTCCCGCTGTCCGAAGGCGTGTTGCTCGGATCGATCAACATCGTCGCCATCATGATCGCCGGCCGCTTCCTCTTCAACGAACGCCTGACGCCGCTGCGGGTGGCCGGCATCGCGCTGATCGCGGCGGGCGTCGCCGTGGTGGGACTGCCCTGATGCGCCGCTTCTATCTCATCGGCTTCGGCTTGCTGATGGCCTTCGACACGCTGGCGCAGATCAGCTTCAAGTACGCGGCCAACCACGCCATGCCGCTCGCGGCAGACCTGGACTGGCTGCTGCGCGTGTTCGGGCAACCATGGATCTACGGCGCGTTCGTCGGCTACATCGGCGCCTTCTTCACCTGGATGTCGCTGCTCAAGCGCGCCCCCATCGGGCCGGCTTTCGCGGCGTCGCACCTGGAAGTGGTGACGGTGATGCTGGTGTCGGTATGGCTGTTCGACGAACGCATCAGCGCCAGCCAGGCGCTCGGCGCGCTGCTGATCATCGGCGGCATCGTGTGCCTGGCCTTCGGCGAAGCGCGGGAGTCCCGGCACCCGGCCCCGGAGCCCGGCGGTGCGGACGCCTAGCTCCGGGGCCGCCGGCATCGAAGTCCCGCCTACCGCGGGCCTGCCGCTGCAATGGCGGGACCTCCTGCCTGGCGGACCCGCTGACCTCGAGGCCCGGATCGCCGCCTGGCTGGACGTGCCTGCCCTGCAGCTGGAATGTTCCGGCACGGCCAGCCTGGTCGTCGCGCTGCGCACCCTGGCCGGCCGCAGTTCCCGCAGGACGGTGATCCTGCCCGGCTACACCTGCCCGCTGGTGGCCCTTGCGGTGCACCATTGCGGACTGCGGCTCAAGCTGTGCGACCAGGCGCCCGGCCATTTCGATTTCGATCCGCAAGCCCTGGAAGAGGCCTGCGACGACGACACGCTGGCCATTGTCGTCACCCACCTGGCCGGCCGCGTGGCCGACACCGCCTTCGCACGGCGCTGCGCCGAACGTTGCGGCGCGGCGCTCATCGAAGACGCGGCCCAGGCCCTGGGCGCGCGCCGGCAGGGGCGCAGCGTCGGGCTCGACGGCGACATCGGTTTTTTCAGCCTGGCCGCGGGCAAGGGGCTGAGCATCTACGAAGGCGGGCTGCTGCTGGCGCGCGAGGCCGGCCTGCGCCGCGCTTTGCGGGAAACCAGCGACCGCACCGTCGGCCGCCACCTGGGATGGGAATGGCGGCGCAGCCTGGAGCTGCTGGGCTACGCGGCGCTCTACGGACCGCGCGGCATGCGGCTGGCCTACGGCAATCCGCAGCGCGCCGCCTTGCGCGCCGGCGATCCGGTGCGCGCCGCGGGAGACGACTTCTCGCTCGACATCCCGGTACACCGCGTCGGGCGCTGGCGCCGCGGCGTCGGCGCCAAGGCTGCGCAGCGCCTGCCGGCCTTCCTCGACCGGGCCGCGGCGCGCGCCGCGCGGCGGTTGCCACGGCTGCAAGGCCTGCCCGGGGTGGAGGTGCTCAAGGATGGTCCCGGCGAGCAGGGCGTCTGGCCGTTCTTCATGCTGGTGCTGCCGGATACCGCGGCGCGCGAGCGGGCGCTGGCCCGGCTCTGGGGCGCCGGGCTCGGCGTGGGGCCGCTGTTCGTGCATACCCTGCCCGACTACGATTACCTTCGCCCCATCGTCGAGGACGCCGACATTCCAGGGGCCCGCGATTTCGCCGCGCGCACGCTGAGCGTCACCAACAGCCATTGGCTGGACGACGAAGGCTTCGAGACCGTCTGCGCCACGATCGAGCAAGCGCTGCGATAGCAGCCAGCCGCGCGTGACGGTCGTTCAGAGGAAGCGATCCAGTATCCGCCGGCTCGTGCGGTCCAGGCGCTCGAGGTCGCGTATCAGGAAATGGACGCCGTGGCCGTCGGAAATCAGCAGCTTGGACATCGAGATGCGCCGGATGTCCTGTTCGCTCTTGAGCCACAGCCTGGCCTCGCCGCGATTGGTCTTGACCGTCCAGGTGGTGGGCGTGACATAGCCGGACACGCCAACGATGCGTTGGATCTCCGGCATGAATTCGCGGTGGTTCAGCTCTTCCCGCACGAGATCGCGCGCCTCGTCCGGCAGGTCGGCCAGATTGGATATCCAGGCCACCTCGTGCCCGCCCGGCCCCACCAGGGAGATGTCCTCCGACTCTGCATGGATGGGGAACGCGCGCACCGGTACGACCTCTTCAGGAGGGCTGCCGTCGGCCGGGGTATAGATGAGCTTGCCGAAGGCATTGCGGCTGAGCGTGTAAGGGAAACCGGTCGTCATGCCTGCTCCTCGTCGTCGCCGTCCCAGTTGCTGTCGCTGCCGGGCGGATCGAGCTGCCGGGTCTGCGCCAGGTGCAGGCGGTAATACGCACCACCCTTGGCGATGAGTTCTTCATGGCGGCCCTGCTCCACGATACGGCCGCGATCCAGCACCACCAGCCGGTCGGCGCGGCGCAGCGTGCTGAGCCTGTGCGCGACGGCGATGGTAGTGCGGCCTTGCACCAGGTTGTCGAGCGCCTTCTGGATTTCCTGTTCGGTGGAGGTATCGACGGACGACGTCGCCTCGTCCAGGATCAGGATGCGCGGATCGATGAGCAGCGCACGGGCGATCGAGATCCGCTGGCGCTCGCCGCCCGACAACGCCTGCCCCCGCTCGCCCACCAGCGAATCGTAGCCGTGGGGCAGCCGCAGGATGAACTCGTGCGCATGAGCCGCGCGCGCGGCGGCGACGATCTCTTCGCGGCTGGCGTCTGGCTTGCCATAGGCGATGTTCTCGGCCACCGTGCCGAAGAACAGGAACGGTTCCTGCAGCACCACGCCGATGTTGTGCCGGTACTCGGGAATCGATAGCGAGCGGATGTCGACCCCGTCCACCATGATCGACCCCTGCGATACGTCGTAGAAACGGCAGATGAGGTTGACCAGCGTGCTCTTGCCCGAACCGCTGTGCCCCACCAGCCCGATCATTTCGCCGGGCTGGATGTCCAGGTCGATGCCGCGCAGCACGGCGCGGGTACCGTAGCGGAACGCGGCATCGCGGATCTGGATGCGGCCCTCCACGTGCGCGAGCGGAACCGGATTGGCAGGCTCGGGCACGCTCGAGACGCGGTCCAGGATGTCGAAGATGCGCTTGGCGCCGGCCGCCGCCTTCTGCGTGACCGACACGATGCGGCTCATGGAATCCAGCCGCAGGTAGAAGCGGCTGATGTACGCCAGAAAGGCCGCCAGCACGCCGACCGAGATGTGGTGGTTGGCGATCTGCCAGATGCCGAAGATCCAGACCACCAGCAGGCCGATTTCCGTCAGCAGGATCACCGTGGGCGAGAACATCGACCAGACGGTATTGACCTTGTCGTTGACCGCGAGGTTGTGGTTGTTGGCTTCGCGAAAACGCGCCACCTCCCGCTTTTCCTGCGCGAAGGCCTTGACCACGCGTATGCCGGGGATGGTGTCGGCCAGCACGTTGGTGATCTCCGCCCAGTTGCGGTCCACTTTCTCGAACCCGTGGCGCAGCTTGTCGCGCACAAGATGGATAAGCCAGGCGATGAAGGGCAGCGGCAGCAGCGTGACCAGCGCCAGCCACGGATCGATGGAGACCAGGATGCCCGCCGTCATCAGGATCATCAGCACGTCGGTGGCGAAGTCCAGCAGGTGCAGGGACAGGAAGACGCAGATGCGATCGGTCTCGTTGCCGATGCGGGCCATCAGGTCGCCGGTGCGCTTGCCGCCGAAGTACTCCAGCGACAACTGCTGCAAATGCTCGTAGGCGGTGGTGCGCAGGTCGGCCCCGATGCGCTCGCTGACCCAGGCCAGGATATAGGTGCGCGACCATCCCAGCACCCAGGCCACCAGCGCCGCGCCCAGCAAGCCCGACAGATACAGCGTCGCCAATCCGTAGTCGATGGGCTTGCCGTTCTGGAACGGGATCAGCACATCGTCCATCAACGGCATGGTGAGATAAGGCGGCACCAGCGTCGCGGCGGTGGACAGGATGGTCAGGATGAAGCCCGCCAGCAGCCGGCCCCGGTACGGCCGCGCGAAGCGTCGCAGCCGCAGCAATGCCCATTCCTTGTCGGCCACGGGCGCATCCGCCTCGCAGGCCGGGCAATGCTTCTCGCCCGGGGGCAGGGGCGCATGGCAGCGCGGGCACGCGGGCGCAAGGCGCGCGGCGGTCCCGCCTTCGGTCAGCGCCTCCCGCTGGCGATCGAACTGTTCGGCCAGGCGCACGGCGCCCGCGTGCTGGGCCATGGTGGTGCGCCACAGCGCCTGGCGTTCATGGGACGTGACCAGTTCCAGCGTGACGACCCCCGCATGATCCGAAAGCGCCAGCCGCAGCCCCTCGCGCAGCGGCCAGCCGGTCCAGCCGGCAGGACTGCCGGCCAGCAGCCGGGTTTCGGTCAGCACCAGGATGCCCTGGGCATAGTGCAAGTCGGTGTCGAGATCCAGCTCGACCCAGGCGCAGACGGTTTCACCGTCCGCCAGCGGCGGCGCAGCCTGGCCCCGCCAGGTGTCGGGCAGGGAGGAAAGCGGGTGAGACGGAAAAGTCATTGACGGGCAGCGCCCCAAATAAGCAACACAGTATTTGTAACTATTTCTGATTCATGGAAATATGTCAGCCTCGCGTAAGTATTATAGTTGCCACTATTTTCGTTGTCCGAGAAACCGATGCGTTGTAGCGTCGCATCTAGGGGATTCCCTAAACACCCTGTCCGACCTTGCCTGGCGTGCGAGGGGGCAATACATTTCCGCTCATCAGCCTGTCATCGGACCGATTCGAGTACGCCCCGAGAGCGTACACCCTGCTCCCGTCCCACCCGGACCCCCGTCCCAACTCACTGCACATACGCACCGCCTGCCCGCCCCGCTTCCCGCTTGCGCACCGGGCGCCCGCCCCTGACCGATTTTCATCATGAACCGCAAACACATTGAATTCCGCGATGTGCTGTCCCTGCGCGGGCCCAGCATGTGGACGTATCCGCCCGTACTCGAGGCCTGGATCGACATCGGAGATCTCGAGGACTATCCCTCCAACCTGATCCCCGGTTTTTACGAGCGCCTGGAAGCCTGGCTGCCCACGCTCATCGAGCACCGCTGCAGCTACGGCGAGCGCGGTGGCTTCCTGCGCCGCGTGCGGGAGGGAACCTGGCCTGGCCACATCCTCGAACACGTCACGCTGGAGCTGCAGAATCTGGCCGGCCTGCCCGGCGGCTTCGGCAAGGCCCGCGAAACCTCGACGCGCGGCGTCTACCGGGTGATCGTCAGCGCCTACCAGGAAGAAGTCACTCGGGCCGCGCTCCATGCCGCGCGAGACCTCGTCATGGCCGCCATCGAGGACCGGCCGTTCGACGTCGCCGGCGCCATCGACGCCCTGCGCGACCTGGTCAACGAATACTGGCTCGGCCCCAGCACGGCCAGCATCGTACAGGCGGCCGAGGAACGCCGCATTCCCTATATCCGCCTGAACCAGGGCAACCTGGTCCAGCTCGGCTACGGCGCCGCCCAGCACCGGATCTGGACCGCCGAGACCGACCGCACCAGCGCCGTGGCCGAGGGCATCGCCTGCGACAAGGACCTGACCAAGAGCCTGCTCCAGGCGTGCGGCGTGCCGGTGCCCCAGGGCCGCATGGTGGAAAACAAGCAAGATGCCTGGGACGCGGCGCAGGAGATCGGCCTGCCGGTGGCCGTCAAGCCGTGCGACGGCAACCACGGCCGCGGCGTCTTCCTCGACCTGCATACGCGCGAAGCGATCGAAACGGCCTTCGACGTGGCCAGTGGCGAAGGCAGCGGCGTCATCGTCGAGCGCTTCGTGCCGGGCAACGAACACCGGCTGCTGGTGGTGGGCGACCGCATGGTGGCCGCGGCCCGCGGCAAGACGGCCTCGGTAGTCGGCGACGGCCGATCGACCATCCTGGAATTGATCGCCAGCCAGCTCAACTCCGACCCGCGCCGCGGCAACACCGAGGAACACCCGCTCAACCTCGTCACGCTCGACTCCGCCGCCCGGATCGAACTGGAGCGCCAGGGCTATCACGGCGACTCCGTCCCGCCCGCGGGCGAGGAAGTGCTGATCCAGCGCAACGGCAACGTCGCCTTCGACGTGACCGACGAGGTGCATCCTTCCATCGCGTCCCATGTGCGGCTGGCGGCACGCATCGTCGGCCTGGACATCGCCGGGGTGGACCTGGTGGCCGAAGACATCTCGCGCCCGCTGGAAGAACAAGGCGGCGCCATCGTCGAGGTCAACGCCGGCCCGGGACTCCTGATGCATCTCAAGCCCGCCGACGGCCAGCCCCGGCCCGTCGGGCGCGCGATCGTGGACCATCTGTTCCCCAATGGCGACGAAGGCCGGATTCCGCTCGTGGGCATCGCCGGCAGCCACGGCAAGACCATGGTGGCCCATCTGGTAGGGCAATTCCTGCGGCTGGCCGGCCGCCGCATGGCCGTCGCCTCCAGCCTGGGCCTGTTCTTCGACCAGCGTCGCGTCGACGCCGCGCCGGCGGACTGGAACGCCGCCCGCCGCGCGCTGATGAACCCGATGATGGAAGCGGCGGTCATCGAGAACGGCGCACGCGCCATTCTCACCGAGGGTCTGGCCTACGACCGCTGCCAGGTCGGTGTCGTGACCGACCTGGACCCCGCGCACACCCACCCCGATCTCTGCATCGTCGAACCGGAGCAGATCTACAACGTGCTGCGCACGCAGGTCGACGTGGTGCTGCCCAGCGGCTGTGCCGTCCTCAACGCCGCCGACGACCGGGTGGCCGAGATGGCCGCGCTGTGCGATGGCGACGTGATGTTCTTCGCGGTCGACGGCCGCCTGGCGCGCATCGCCGAGCACCTGGCGCAGGGCAAGCGGGCTGTGTTCGTGCGTGCCGGCGCCATCGTGCTGGCGCACGGCAAGGAAGAAACCACGCTTACGCGCCTGGCGTCGGTGACGTGCCTGGCCGGGCAGCACGGCGGCCGGGAAGCCGCGAATGTCCTGGCCGGCGTGGCCGCCGGCTGGGCATTGGACTTGCCGCTGGATTGCATCCGGGCCGGTGTCGAAACTTTCGGCATGCCGGCGCCGGTGGCCGCCACGGCCTGAACCCAGAGGAAACGAGCACGGCGCCGGGCGCCAGCGTTACAGGAAAACATCCATGGAAGTCTCACGTATCCGCGCATTGCGCGGCCCCAACCTCTGGAGCCGCCGTACCGCGCTCGAGGCCATCGTCTCGTGCACCGAGCCCGAGTGCGCCATCGCCAATATCCCCGGCTTCGAAGCCCGCCTGCGCGCCCGCTTCCCCGCCATCGGGCTGCTGCAGCCGGTCGGACAGGAACGCTCCGTATCCATGGCGCGCGCGCTGGGACTGGCCACGCTCGCCCTGCAATCCCAGGCCGGCTGCCCCGTCACTTTCGTGCGTACCGTGCCCACGCTGGAGACGGGCATCTATCAGGTGGTCGTCGAATACACCGAAGAAGAAGTCGGCCGGCTGGCTCTCGAGTTCGCGCTGCAATTGTGCGCGGCGGCCGAGCACGACACGCCCTTCGACCTGGAGTCGGCGCTGGCAAGGCTGCGCGACCTGGACGAAGACGTGCGCATCGGCCCGAGCACCGGCGCGATCGTGCAGGCGGCGGTCCAGCGCGGCATTCCCTATCGCCGCCTGACCGACGGCAGCCTGATCCAGTTCGGCTGGGGCAAGCGCCAGCGCCGCATCCAGGCCGCCGAGATGGACCGCAGCAGCGCCATCGCGGAATCGATCGCCCAGGACAAGGAGCTGACCAAGACACTGCTGCACGCGGCGGGCGTACCCGTGCCGCAAGGCCGGCCCGTCGAGGACGCCGAGGATGCCTGGGCGGCGGCGCAGGAAATCGGCGCGCCGGTAGTGATCAAGCCGCGCGACGGCAACCAGGGCAAAGGCGTGGCGGTCAACGTGACGTCCCGCGAGCAAGTGCTGGCCGCCTACGCGGTGGCCGAGAAATACGGCTCGGAAGTGCTCGTCGAGCGCTACATTCCCGGCCACGACTTTCGCCTGCTGGTCGTGGGCAACACGCTGGTCGCGGCGGCCCGGCGCGATCCGCCCCAGGTTTTCGGCGACGGCGTGCACACCATCCGGGAACTGGTGGAAGCCGTCAACAAGGACCCGCGCCGCGGCGAAGGCCATGCCACCAGCCTGACCAAGATCCGGCTGGACGACATCGCGGTGGCCACGCTGGCCAAGGCCGGCTATACGCCCGACTCGGTGCCGCCCAAGGGGGCGCTGGTCATCCTGCGCAACAACGCGAACCTCAGCACCGGCGGCACCGCCACCGACGTCACGGACGAGGTCCACCCCGAGTTCGCCGCCCACGCCATCGCCGCGGCGCGGACGGTGGGGCTGGACATCTGCGGCGTGGACGTGGTGGCCAATACGGTCATCAAGCCGCTGGAAAGCCAAGGCGGCGCCATCGTCGAGGTCAACGCCGCGCCCGGACTGCGCATGCACCTGGCGCCCTCCTACGGCAAGCCCCGCCCGGTGGGCGAGGCGGTGATCGCCGAGATGTTCGCGCCGGAGGACAATGGCCGCATCCCGCTGGTCGCGGTGGCCGGCACCAACGGCAAGACGACCACCGTGCGGCTGATCGCCCATCTGCTGGGCGTCAAGGGCCATCTGGTCGGCATGACCAACTCCGATGGCGTCTACATCGGCCAGCAGCGCATCGACGTGGGCGATTGCAGCGGTCCGCGCAGCGCGCGCAACGTGCTGCTGCACCCCGACGTCGACGCCGCGGTGTTCGAGACGGCGCGCGGCGGCATCCTGCGCGAAGGCCTGGGTTTCGACCGCTGCGACGTCGCGGTCGTGACCAACATCGGCATGGGCGACCACCTGGGGTTGAATTTCATCAGCACGGTCGAGGATCTCGCGGTGGTCAAGCGGGTGATCGTGGAGAATGTGGCGCCCACCGGCACGGCGGTACTCAACGCCAGCGATCCCAACGTCGCCAACATGGCGGGAAGCTGCCCCGGTTCGGTCATTTTCTTCTCCAGCGATCGCCAGCACACGCTGATCACCACCCATCGCGCCAAGAACCAGCGCGTGGTCTATCGCGACGGCGACGCCATCGTGGCCGCGCTCGGCGGCGACGAATACCGCATCCAGCTCGCCGACATCCCGCTGACCTATGACGGCACCATCGACTTCCAGGTCGAGAACGCGATGGCGGCCATCGCCGCCGCATGGGCGCTCGGCCTGGACTGGCAGGTCGTCCGGCGGGGCCTGGCCAGCTTCGTGAGCGACGCGCAGACCGCGCCCGGGCGCTTCAACCGTTTCGAATTCCGCGGCGCCACCATCTTCGCCGACTACGGCCACAACCCTGACGCCATCCAGGCACTGGTGCGCGCGATCGAACGCATGCCGGCCAAGAAGCGGTCGGTGGTCATCAGCGGCGCAGGGGATCGCCGCGACATCGACATCCGGAAACAGACGGAGATCCTGGGTTCCGCGTTCGACCAGGTCGTACTGTACGAGGATCAATGCCAGCGCGGCCGCGAGGACGGCGAGGTGCTGGCGTTGCTGCGGCAAGGATTGGCCGGCGCCGTCCGGACCCACGACGTGCGCGAGATCCGCGGCGAGTTCCTGGCCATCGACACGGCCATGGACGAACTGGAAGCGGGCGACCTCTGCCTGATCCTGGTGGACCAGGTGGAAGAAGCGCTGGCGCATATCGAGCGGCGCGTGGCCGCCGATTGCGCGATCAGCGCGGCGATGCGGCAGACAACCGGTCGATCAGTCGCGCATTGAGCGCGTGCTGCTGCGCCTGCCATTGCGCCAGGCGCCCGGCCGACGGCGCCTCCTGCCCGTCGGCCGCACTCAGCCAGCGCTTCCACCAGCTGCGGTACTGGTAAAGCGAGACCTCGCCGGTGATGTCGCTGCCTATCACGCGGCCCGCGAGCGCGTCCAGCGCCTGCGCCAGATGCGCCTCCGCCAGCACGCCCTGGTCCCAGTTGGTGCGCGCCACCTCGGGACTGAACACGTCCTTGTCGATAGATACGTAAGTCGGCTCGGACGAAGCCTCCAGCATGGGCAGCACGGCCCGCATCAGCGCGTCGGGCCCGTCGAAACTGCGCACCGCTCCCGCCAGCCCGAGCAGCCTGGCCCAGCCCACGTCGACATTCATGCACCAGTAGCTCAGCTTGCCGCCGGCCAGCGGACGCAGGTAGTTCTCCCAGCTGTGCCCCCAGCCCACGTCGCCCGACGTGATGCCGATCACGTGCACGTGGGACACGAACGGCAGCGCGGCGACGCGGCGCACCCACGAGCCGCAATGGATGCCGAACAGATAGCGCATGTTGTCGGGATGATTGTCGAACACCACCACCCGGAACGGCCCACGCAGCCGCTGGCGTTCGATGAGCGGCCAGCTCAGGTGGTGGAAATCGCCGCTGCCCATCAGCACCGGGCCGTGCCGCTCCGGCATGGCGGCGTCGAGTTCGCGCCGCAGCGTGCGGAAGGTGGACAGCGGGCAGCCGAAGCGCACCGCCTCCTGCCACGCCTGCAGCGGCAGGACCGTGGCACCCTCGACCAGGCCGCAGGCGTCATCGAAATTGAGGACCAGCGGCGCGCCGTCTTTCATGAATGGTCCTCGCTCCAGGCGCGGTCGCCCTCGAAGCGGCCGGCAAAGCGCCTGAGCACCGCCCGCAGCAGCGGGTTGCGTATGTAGACGGCATGCCGGGTGAAAGTGAACGATGCGCCCAGGTAGGACTTGATCTCGGGATCTGTCCAGCCGGCGATGTAGTGGCGCAGTCCACGCTCCAGCGCGTATTCGAGATTGACCATCCAGCTGACGAAATACAGGTTGCAGTCCCGGGCCTCGGGATAGCGGAAACCGATGTACTTGTCCACCAGGTTGCCGTCGCACTCGAAGCAGAGGTTGTAGCCTATCATCCTGCCGCCATGCCGGTAGACGAAGACGATGCCCCCGCTCTCGCCGTCCTGCAGCACGCGCTCGAAGAAGGCCTCGGTCAACAGGTCGAAGTGCATCTCGCTCTGCGCGTACACGTTCATGTAGAGCGCATAGAACTCCCGCAGCACCTCGGGATCGCGGAACCGCGGGTCGCCCGTCCTCACTCGTTCGATGTCCAGCTCGGCGCGCTTGCGCAGCTTGCGGCGGATATTCTTGCGCCGCGAATATGACAGCCGTTCGAGATAGCCGTCCTGGCTGGCGAAATCGATCGGGACATAGGCCAGCGCCTGCCCCTCGACCAGGACGAAGCCTTCGCGCTCGCAAGCCTGGGCCAGCGCGGCGGCGTGGTCGTTTTCCCGCCGGCTCAACAGGGGCGACGCCTGGGGCAGGTCCTTGACGATCAGGAACGGCTGCTGGCCGCCGTACTCCTCTTTCAACTGCGCCGCCAGGCGTGCCGGATCGCTGCCGCTGGCAAGCAGCGCATATTCCGATACGGTCGTGCCGACGAAAGCGGTGCGCGGCTGCAGCAGGCGCTGCCACAGCCGGAATCCCGGCAGGCGCCGCACCAGGCGCTTGGTGCCATCGTCGGCGGTAGTGAGCAGATCGAAGCGCGCGCGGAACATCGGACCGCCGGAGGCGGTCACCCACGCGGAAAACCCCTGGGGCGGGCAGGCCAGGAAATGGCCCACCAGCCCCTCGGGTTCAAGCCGGTTCAGGTACGGCCGTAGGAAATCCGGGGATGCCCCCGGACCGGCGCCATCAACCGCCGTTCTTTGCACGAGTCAGCAACTGGTCGAGCAGGGCCAGGCCCTGGTCGATCTCTTCCGGCGTAATGTGCAGCGACGGCGCGAACGTGATGACGTTCTTGTAGTAGCCGCCCACGTCCAGGACCAACCCCATCTTCTTGCCCTTGTAGTCGAGATCGCCGGACAAGCCGATGTCCACCATGCGATCGAGCAGCGGCTTGTTGGGCGTGAACCCGTCCTCGGTGCAGATCTCGGCCCGCAGCGCGAGGCCCAGGCCGTCGACATCGCCGATCTCGCGGTGGCGCTTCTGCAGGTCCTTCAGGCCTTCCAGGAAATGCGCGCCGCGCGCCATCACCATGGATTCGTAGTCGGTCTCGGCCAGCATCTTCATGGTCTCCAGGCCGACGGCGGTGCCGAGCGGGTTGGAGGCGAAGGTGGAATGGGTCGAGCCCGGCGGGAACACCGTGGGGTTGATCAGCTCTTCGCGCGCCCACAGGCCGGCAAGCGGATTCAGCCCGTTGGTGAGCGCCTTGCCGAATACCAGCACGTCGGGCTTGACGCCGAAATGCTCGATGGCCCAGAGCTTGCCGGTGCGATAGAACCCCATCTGGATCTCGTCGACGACCAGCAGGATGCCGTACTGGTCCAGCACCTTCTTCAGGCCCTTGAAGAAGCCGGGCGGCGGCACGACATAGCCGCCCGTGCCCTGGATGGCCTCGACATAGAAGGCGGCATACTCGGCCTGCCCCACCTTCGGATCCCAGACACCGTTGTACTCGGTCTCGAACAGGCGGGCGAAACCGGCCACGCAATGCTCGCTGTATTCCTCGGGGGTCATCCCGCGCGGGCGGCGGAACGGATACGGGAACGGCACGAAATGGGCACGTTCGCCGAAGTGGCCATAGCGGCGGCGGTAGCGGTAGCTGGAAGTGATGGCCGAGGCGCCCAGGGTACGGCCATGGTAGCCGCCCTCGAAGGCGAACATCAGGCTCTTGCCCTCGGTAGCGTTGCGCACCAGCTTGAGGGAGTCCTCGACGGATTGCGATCCGCCGACGTTGAAATGCACGCGGCCCTTGTAGCCGAACTTGCGCTCGGCGTCCTGGGCGATGATCTTGGCCAGCTCGATCTTGGTCGGATGCAGGTACTGGCTGGCGACCTGCGGCAATACGTCGAGCTGCCGCTTGAGCACGTTGTTCAGGCGTTCGTTGCCATAGCCGAAATTGACGGCCGAATACCACATCTGCAGGTCGAGATACGGCGTGCCTTGGGCATCGAACATGTAGCTGCCTTCGCAGCGGTCGAAAATCTTGGGGGGATTGACGTAATGGACGGTATCGCCGAACGAGCAGTATTGCGCTTCGTCGGCAAGCAGTTGGGATTCGGTGCTCATTAAGGGAAACCTCGGGGAGATCAGTTACAGCCGCAGTTATGGTGGGCCGAGCGCCCAACGCTTATCTTTATGATTGAGTTCTATCGGAAAGTCCCCACGACCTTCGCGACCCGCATCGCGAAGTATCGCAGAAATGCCGCGGGCTGTAGGCGCCCACAGGGCCTGAAGACCGCCCCTGTTGTAAGAGGCGCATAGGGTACGCGGCGGCATGGAACATTTCCATTACCATTCGGTTAGCCTGCATCGAAAGCCGCGCCTCCCGGCCCGCATGGCGGCTCCTTCGGCTCCCGCGCGGCCGCAACTGACAGTAAGATCACGTCTGGCCGCAACGCGCCGCCCCAAGGCGGACGTCCGCGCAGAGTCGACCCGCCAAACAGCCACGCCCTACGTCATGCCGCTTTCCCGTTCCGCGCCGCCCAAGTCCGCCGGCCTGGCTCGTTCAGCACTCCGATCCGCGCTGGTTCTCGCCGCGTCGGTCCTCGCAGGATGCGCCAGCATTCCCGAGCCCACGCTGCAGGCCGACGTGCCGGCGCAGTGGCATAACACCCGCGCCGGCGCCCCGGCGCCCGACCCGGCCTCGTGGTGGAAAGCCTACGGCGATCCGCTGCTCGACGGCCTCGTCGAGCAGGCCCTGGCGGAAAACCTCACCGTCGCCGAGGCGCACGCGCGCCTGCAGGCAGCGCGCAAGCTGCACGGCGTGGCCGACACCCCCTACCGTCCCGAGCTCGCGTTCCGCACCCGCGACGCGGTCGCGGCCGATGCCCGCAGCTCTTACTTCCAGGCCGGCTTCGACGCGACCTGGGAATTGGGCCTCTTCGGCCGCTCGGAAGCCGCCGAGCGGCTCGCGCGCGCCGACCTCGACGCCGCCGCCGCGACCCTGCAGGGCGCACGGGTCAGCGTCGTGGCCGAAGTGGTCCGCACATACCGGGAATTGCGCCACGCCCAGGCGCGCGAACAGTTGCTGAACGAAGCGGTGGCATTGCAGGAACGCCAGGTGGAACTGGTATCGCTGCGGCAACGCACGAGCCTGGCGTCCCGGATCGACACCGAGCGGGCGCAGGCGGCGCTGGAACAGGCACGCGCCGCGCTCGCCGATCCCGGCGTGGCAATACGCCAGAGCGCACTGCGGCTGGCAACGCTGCTGGGCCGCAACGAGCCTGATCCGGCCTGGACCCGCGCGCCGGCCGCGACCACGGTCGCGCCGATGCGCGCCGCCATCCGCAGCGCGCCGGCCGACATACTGCGCACGCGCCCCGACATCCAGATGGCCCAGGCGCGCGTGCTCGACGCCGCCGGTGCGCTGGGCATCGCCCGCGCCGATCTTTATCCGCGCCTGGGCCTGGGCGGTTCGCTGACCATCGCGAGCAACTTCGCCAACAACTTCAATCGCCGGGGCGACGCCGCCACGAGTACGCAGGCGATCTTCTCACTCGGCCCCCTGATCGACATCCCCTTGTTCGACTGGGGACGGCGGCAGGCCACCGAACGCGCTCGCGGCGACGAACTCGAGGCCGCGCTGCTGGCCTATCGGCAGGCCGTCCTGAATGGCGTGGCCGAGGCCGAGTCGGCGCTGATCGAACTGGACGAGTACCGCCAGCGCCGCGAAGCCGAGGAACGGGCGCTCCAGGCCCTCGAGCGCGCGTCCGACCACGCCCGCCGGCTCACGGCTTCGAAGCTGTCGAGCGAATTCGACAACGCCGACCTGGCCTCGCGCCGCATCCAGGCCGGGCTGGCGCTATCGGCCACGACGCTGGCCCAGGACCTGGCCTTCATCTCGCTGCACAAGGCGGTGGGAGGAGGGGGGGTGCCCACTTCCTACGCGCTTCGCACGCCCCCTCAAGGGGGCGGCACTGGCGGACCGGCGGAGCCGGATCCGCGGTGCCCTGGGTGTGCCGGGGGGACGGCGGAAGTGGCTGCGGGCGTTGCCTGGCGGGACTGACATGCTGGCGCGCAAGACTCTCATACACGAATGGCCCCGGTTCCTGCCGGCGGTGGTGGCGGTGGCTTTCTCGGGGCTGCTGCTCTTGGCGCAGGCCGGGCTGGTGCTCGGCATCTTCGGCAATGCCGCGGTCTACATCAACGGCTCCAGCGGGGACCTGTGGGTGGGTTCGCCGGGCACGCAGAGCATCGACCAGGGGCTCGCGCTGAATCCGGACATCGAAATGCCCCTGCGCATGGACCCGGGCATCTCCGCCGTAGAGCCCTTCTACCTGCGCTATGCCGAATGGCGCAGCCCCGAGGTGCGCGGCGGCATGAGCGTGGCGGTGTCGGGCATCAACATCCGGCCGGACGGCATGCTGTTTTCCAGGGTGCTGCCGCTGGACCTGCGCGAGCGGCTGGCCGAGATCGGCACCATCATCGTGGACCGCGCGGATCTGCACAAACTGGGCACGCGGCTGGGCGGCCAGGCCACGCTCAATGGCCATCCCGTTCGCGTGGTCGGCGTCGTCAGCGGCCTGCGCGCGCTCGACGGCGCCAACGTGCTGGCCTCGTCCGATACCGCGCGCCTGATCAGTTCGCCCGAGGAAGGCGACCTCCCCACCTATTTCGTCGCCAAGGTGCGCGACCCGGCGCAGGCCCTGGCCGTGCGCGACCGCATCTCGCACCACCGCAGCTTCGGCGCCTACGAGGTCTGGACCAGCAAGGCGTTTTCCAAGAAAACCCAGTTGTACTGGCTGCTGCAGACCGGCGCCGGCGCGGGCGTGCTGTTCCTGGCCGCCGTGGTGTTCGTGGCGGGGGCGGCCATCACCAGCCAGACGCTGATCGCCGCCATCGCGGGATCCATGCGGGCCTACGCCACGCTCAAGGCCATGGGCGTGGGAGTGGCCTCGCTGCGTACCGTGGTGCTGCAGCAAGCCTTCGGCGTGGGCCTGACCGGCACGGCGCTGGCGGCCGTCCTGTGCGCCATACTGCTCTCCGTGGCGCACAGCCAGAATGTGCCGGTGCGCATGAGTCCGGTGGTGGCGCTGGTTTGCGCGGTCCTCGTGATGGGCATCGCGCTGATCTCCGGCCTGTTCGCCGTCCGCCGGCTGCACCGGGAAGACCCCGCTTCCCTGCTGCGTTGATTCAGTCGTGCAGCGGCCTGGCGTCGCGCGGCCAATCGCGCCGGGTGGTGAACATGGACAGCAGCCGCTCATCGTCGATTCCCATCGGGGCGAGCCGCGGCTGCCAGGCGCGGGCGCGGGCGGCCACGGCGCTGCGGTCGGGCAGGCGCCCGGCCACCGCGAGAATCACGCGGTTGGCGCTGCGCAGGTTGTAGAAATCGCCGAACACCTCGGCATAGGTCGCCGATTCGCTCGCATACGAGCCGCTGGACGAAAAGGTATTGGCCGCGAGCACGCCTTCGGGCTCCAGGATGGCTCGCACCTCGCGCATGAATTCCACCGTCGACAGATGCCGCGGGATGTAGGTCTCGTCGAAGGCGTCGAGCATGATGAGATCGTAGCGTTCGCCGCCTCGCGCCGCCGCCTGCACGAACTCGCGCCCGTCGGCCACGTGCACCCGCATCGCCGGCCCTTCCTTGAAGCCGAAGAAGCGCCGCGCCACCCGCGCCACTGCAGGATCGATCTCGACCACGTCGATGTGCGCGGCGGGCACCGCGGCGGCCAGCGCCATGGGGAGGCTGCCGCCTCCCAGTCCGATGACGAGAATCCGCCGGGGATCCGGGCGCAGATAAAGCGAAGCCATCATCATGCGGGTGTAGTCGAACAGCAGCGCCTGGGGCCGCTCGGGCGACTGGCAGGTCTGGCGGCCAGGCGCGGACACGCTGCCGAACTTCATGCAGCGCTCGCCCGCGGACTCGTAGACCACGATGTCCTCGAAGGCCGATTTCTCGTTATGGAGTATGGTCTGCGCCGACAGCGGCATCGCCGCCGCCAGCGCCAGGCAACCCGCCGCGCACGCCCTCAGGCGCGAGTACCGCATGAACATGGGATCCCGCTCCGATGTCCTGGCGGACGACGAGGGCTATTGGTTGAGGATGATGCTGGTGATGATGCCGGAGGCGATCGCGACCAGCAGGTACTCGGAACCGACCTGCACCCATTGATACCCCGGACGAGGCCGGTACAACCGGTGCGCGTGCCAGTCATGGACCACATAATAACCGCCGCGATGGTAATTGGGCAGGCGGTCGCCGCGCACCCAGCGGCGCGGGGGCGGCGGCGCCCAGCCACGGTGGATGACGCGCGGGGCGTCGCGATAGCCATCGCGATATCCCTTGCGATAGTCGCGGTCGCGCCAGTGGTCGCGATCCCAGCGGCCATGCTTCTCGTAGTGGCCATGACCATGGCCATGGCCGCGGCCCCAGTCCCGATCTCCCTTGGCCTGGGCCGCAGCGCCCAGGGCGATGCCGGCACACGCCATCGCAACGACCAACGTCTTCTTGATCATGATGTCATTCCCGATAGAACCCGAAGCCGCGAGGCCGCGCCCACAAGGCGCAAGCAGCAAGCACACTTGGCTTTCGGTAGGCTGACTGTACACCGCGCTTGTGTATGCCTATTGCTACATACGTAATCAAACGTGATGCGACCCCGCCCGAAAGGCCGCCGCGCCCTGGCGCGACGCGGCCGGCGAGGTGTTGCAATGACGTCGCCGGCCCGGCCTTCCCGCCTTGCCGGACGTCGCCGCTGCGAGACACCGCAGCCTGCTACGCGGCGGGCGCGGCCTCCCGCGCGAGCAGTTGCCTCATGATGCGCCGGATGCGGATCGAACCGGTGTCGGTAGCCAGGAGCACGGGCTGGGTGTCGAACAGGTCGGCCCCGCCCAGCAGCCGCTGCTGCGCCTCGATGATGGGCTTGTCCTCCTCGACGAAGACCCGCGTCATCAGGGCGTGCCGCAATTGCGTCATGTCGGCGTCTTCCTGCCGATACTCGCGAGTGAGCCAGTACCAGTAATGCGACGAGGACCGCGTCTCGGGCGTGACGATGTGGGCATTGAAGGTGCGCAGCCCGGTCTCGGGCGGCGCGTCCAGCGGCGCGACGCTGATGTCGAGCTTGAGCAGCCCCGCGGGGCTCCAGGTGACCCGGTTGACGAAATCCACCGGGACTCCCGGCTGGGGCAGGAAGCGGTCGTAGACCGGCGGCGCGGCCTGCCCCCGGCTGCGCAGTTCGATGACTACGTCGGTGCCCTGCTCGGATACGACCGGGCGGTTCTCGACGAAGGCACCGCCGCCCAGCGTGGTGGCATGCAGGTACTCCACATGGCTGAGATCGGCGACGTTGTCCACGATCAATTGATAGTGGCAGGCCGACGGCATGGACCCGCGCGACTGCGCCGTGGCGGGCACGCGCGCCATGTGCGCCAGGTCGGGCGCGCGGGCCCGGTCGGCCGCGGCCGGTTCGCCCATCCAGATCCAGATGATGCCGTCGCGTTCGGCCAGCGGAAATCCGGGTACGCAGGCCTTGGCCGGAATGGCGCCATGCGGGTTCTCGACGCAGCGGCCCGAGGCGTCGAAGCGCAGCCCATGGTAGACGCACCGCAATGTATCGCCCACCAGCGTGCCGCGGCTCAAGGGCGCCACGCGATGCGGGCAGCGATCCAGCAGCGCGACCGGCGTCCCGTTCCCCTGGCGGAACAGCACCACGGGCTGCTCCAGGAAAGTGCGGGCCAGCAGCGTGCCGGCGGGAAGCTCGTCGCTCCAGCCGGCCATGTACCAGCAGTTCTTCAGAAACTCCATGCCCGCCTCACGACATGCGGCATTGCGCGTGGAAGCTGTCCTTGGCGTCGGGCAGCGGTTTGGAGACGGTCTTCAGGCTGACCCGTCCCCGGGCATCCTTGGCGGCGACGAACATGTAGAAATCCTGGATGGGATAGTTGTTGGTGTTGAACCGGAAATTGCCCCGCACCGACTTGAAATCGGCGGCACGCAAGGCCTTGCCCAGGGCCGCCTTGTCGTCCACCTTGCCGCCGGTGGCCTTGAGCGCCGAGCCGATCAGGCGCGCGGCGTCATAAGACTGCGCGGCGTATTCCGAGGGGATGCGCTGGTACTTGGCCTCGAAGGCTTCGACGAACTGCCGGTTCTCGGCATTGGGCAGGTCCGGCCCCCAGTTGCTGCTGTTGAACACCCCCAGGGCGGCCTCCTTGAGGGCGGGCAGGTTGGTGCCGTCGGCCGCCGCGTTGGTCAGCAGCGGGATCTTTCCCAACAGCCCCGCCTGCCCGTAGGCGCGCACGAAAGCCACCCCGTTGGCGCCCGGGTAGAAGGCGTAGACGGCATCGGGCTTGGCCGCGGCGATGCGGGTGATCTCGGCCGAGAAGTCGAGCTGGGCAAGCGGGGTATAGATCTCGTCGGCCAAGGGCTGGCCGTAGTTGCGCTTGAAGCCGGCGACGAAATCCTTGC
Organism: Pigmentiphaga sp. NML080357; assembly: GCF_002188465.1. Lineage (GTDB taxonomy): Bacteria > Pseudomonadota > Gammaproteobacteria > Burkholderiales > Burkholderiaceae_B > Pigmentiphaga. Next base: position 117,561 of record NZ_NINW01000038.1, read on the forward strand.
CCGCCTGGTAGTTGGGCGCGAGCGCGATCACGCGCGCATAGCCCTGCTGCTTGGCGTAGGTGCCGCTGGCTTCGGCGAATTGGTCGTTCTGCTTGGCGGCCGAAAAGAAATAGGGGGTACAGGCGGAGCCGGCGGTGGGCGAAGGTCCGGCATTACCCGACACCACGTACACCTGCGCCGCGGCGAACTTGCGGGTCACGGCCATGGCCACGTTCGAGAACGTCAGCCCCGCCACCAGCGGCACCTTCTCCCGCTCGATCAACTCGTCGGCGATCTGCGTGGCGACCTCGGGCTTGAGCTGGCTGTCGCGGCGCACGATGGTAACCGGCACGCCGCCGAGCTTGCCGCCCTCCTGCTCGACGGCCAGCATGAAGCCGTCGTACATGTCCTGGCCCAGCATGGCCTGCGGGCCCGAGAGCTCGGCCATGAAGCCTATCTTCACCTGGGCCTGCGCCGTGCCGGCGGCGATGCCGCCCAGGCAGGCCAGGACGAGGGCGGCTATACGTGAGTCATTCATCTGCATGGAATACGTCTCCTGTCGGCGACTCGCGCCTTGTCCTTGTGGGTGGGCTTCGTTGCGATGGGGCGGCCATCGCCGTGCTCACGGCCGAAATGTACCGACAGCCGAAGAATTCCAATAGCAAATATTTTCAATATCAAGTATTTGATTATCGAATAATATGCCGTGGCGTTCCCGCTCGAGAGACATGCCGTGAAGACCGATCTCAACCTGCTGCGGGTGCTGGTGGCCATCTACGACACGGGCAGCGTCAGCGCCGCCGCGAACCGCCTGTCCATGAGCCAGCCCGCGGCCAGCGCCGCCCTGTCGCGCTTGCGCGCCTCGCTGGGCGACCAGTTGTTCGTGCGGCGCGGCGCCCGCATGGAAGCCACGCCGCGCGCGCAGCGCATCATCGCCCGCACCCGCGAGGTCATCCAGGTCATCGATCACGAAATCCTGCCGAACCCGGAATTCTCGCCTGCCCGCTTCACGGGCGAACTCACGCTGTGCATGAGCGAGATCGGCGAGGCGGTCTTCCTGCCGGCGCTGTACCGGCGCATCCGCGCGGAAGCGCCCGGCGCGCGCCTGCGGACCATCGGCCTGCTGCCGGCCGAGCTCGAAGGCGCCCTGTACGACGGCAGGGTCGATTCGGTGCTGGGCTACTTTCCCGACCTGCAGTCCAATTTCATCTTCCAGCAGCGGCTTTATTCGCACGACCTGACCTGCCTGGTGCGGCAAGAGCATCCACTGGCCGGCCCCTCCATGACGCTCGCCGAATTCCTCGACATGGAACACGTGCTGGTGCGCGACGACGGCCGCAGCCAGGAGATGTTCGAACAGGAACTCGCGGCGCGCGGCATAGAGCGCAAGATCGCCTTGCGCACCTCTCACTACATGAGCCTGGGCACGCTCATCAACGACAGCGACCTGATCGTCGTGCTCCCCCGGGCGGTCGCCGAACTCCATGTGCGAAGCGCCAACGCACGCATCATCGAGCCTCCCTTCCCCATCCGCCGCTACGACCTCAAGCAATATTGGCATCGCCGCTTCCACGACGATCCCAAGAGCATCTGGCTGCGCACTCTCATCCAGGAAGTGCTGGGACAGCACGCGCCCGCGGCGCCGTAGGCACGCCCATTCACTTCGTTGTCACCCGCGGCGGGTAGCCTGCCCGGCGTTTCCCCCACGCGATTACGACGAACATGACCGATACCACTTCGCGCCGGCGCTTCCTGCGCGGCGTCGCCCTGGGAGGCGCAAGCGCCGCCTCGACCCTGGCCCTGGCCGCCTGCGGCGGCGACGGCAGCGACTCCGTCGATGTCAGCTTCACCCATGGCGTGGCCAGCGGCGATCCGCTGGCCGACCGCGTCGTAATCTGGACCCGCGCCGTTCCGGCCACCGGCGACGAGGCCGAAATCAAATGGGAGATGGCCACGGACGAGGCCTTCAAGAACATCGCCAAGAGCGGCTCGGCAACCGCCCATGCGGACCAGGACTACACCGTCAAGATCGACGTGGCGGGCCTGGCGGCCGGCACCCGATACTGGTACCGCTTCACGCATGAAGACAAAGTCTCGGCCATCGGCCGGACGCGCACCCTGCCCACCGGTTCGGTCAAGCAGGTCAGGCTGGCGGTCTTCTCCTGTTCCAACTATCCCGCCGGCTATTTCCACGTGTACGCCGAAGCCGCCAAGCGCGACGACCTCGATGCCGCCGTCCACCTGGGCGACTACATCTATGAGTACGGACGCAGCGGGTATGCCTCGGAACAGGCGCAGGCGATGAACCGGCAATCCGAGCCGGCGAACGAGATCGTCTCGCTGGCCGACTACAGGCGCCGCTATGCCCAGTACCGCAGCGACCCGGACCTGCAGGCCGTCCATGCGGCGCTGCCCTTCATTGCCGTCTGGGACGACCACGAGATCACCAACGACACGTGGCAGGACGGCGCGGAAAACCATCAGCCCGACACCGAAGGCGACTTCGCGCTGCGCAAGGCCGCCGCGGTGCGGGCCTATCACGAGTGGTTGCCCACGCGCCCGCAGTCCCCGCTGAACGTCATCTACCGCAGCTTCGACTTCGGCAACCTGCTGTCCCTGCACATGCTCGATACGCGCGTGCTCGCGCGCGCCAAGCAGCTGTCCTACGCCGACTACTTCGGCGCGCTGCTGGGCAATCCCGATCCGGCGGCAGGCCTGGCGCAATTCGTCGCCGACTTCACGGCCGACGTCGCCGCCCCCGGCCGCCAACTGATGGGGCAGGCCCAGACCGCATGGCTGAAAGAACGCATGAGCGCCTCCGGGGCGACCTGGCAGGTGCTGGGCCAACAGGTGCTCATGGGCCCCGTGCACCTGCCCATGCCGGTGCTGCTGGGCCTCCTGTCCTCCGCCGGCCAGCTCGGCGACGTGGCCATTCCCCCGCAATACGCCGTCGATCCGGCCACTTACGCGCAATTGGTGGCCCGGCAGCAGGCCAACGACCCGACGCTCACGGCGCAGGAGCGCGCCCTCCTCGCCCTGCCGTGCATCCCCTACAACCTCGATTCGTGGGACGGCTATTGGGCAGCTCGCGACACGGTCCTGGGCATGGCGCGGCAACTCGACAAAAACCTCGTCGTACTGGCTGGCGACACCCACAACGCCTGGGCCAGTGAACTGCGCGACAAGGATGGAACCGCGGTGGGCGTGGAATTCGCCACCTCCTCGGTCACCTCGCCCGGGTTCGAGGAATACCTCGGCGACGGCGTGCCGCCGGCCCAGCTGGCCGCGCTGGTCACCGGCCTGGCGAACCTGTCCACGCTGCCCGCCGGCGGCAAGTGGGCCGGCAGCCTGAAGTACGCCGACACCAGCCTGCGCGGCTACATGGTGCTGACCGCCACCGCCGAGCGCATCCGCGCCGACTGGCACTATGTCGACACGGTGCACGAACGAGGATACCGGGCGTCGATGAACAAGAGTCTTGCCACGCTTCCCGGCTCGGGCCACCGCAAGCTGCTCGAAGTCTGAGGGCGTCCGGAGGCACGGCACCAAAGCGAGCCGCGGCGCGCCAGTCCGGTGCGTCGCGTACTGCTATTGTGCATTGCAACATTTTTCTGGCGATCCCACGTTTCCGGCGCTACCATCGTAGGGACTCTCAGGATTTTGACGAACGTGCAATGCACAACGAAACTCGCTGCAATCTCTTGTCGGCTGCCATTGCGCTGAGGTCGGAACTGCAGTTCCACTACAACGGCGCAACCCGCATCGCGCATCTCCATTCGATCGGGTCGACGACCGACGGCACCCTCATCGTGATCGCCTGGCAGCTCGACGGCCGCGCGGGCGATCCCCCCGGCTGGCGCCTGTATAACGCCGAAAAAATGAATCGGCTGGCGCGTACCGGCCGGCGCTTCGATCCCTTGCCCGCGCCGCCTTACAAGCTGAGCGGCCTCATCAAGGCGCCCGTTGACGCGCCCGCCCTGCGGGACCATGCCTTCGATCTGCCGCCGCTGGTCACCCAACAGCGCAAGAGCCGCGGACGCTGGCTCCGATCGTTCGATTTCGCGCGCGAACACTAAGCGCGGGATCTCCCCGCGCGGCCCGGGCAATCACCAGGGCGCCATGGAAATAACTACGGCGATCAAGGCCACGATCGCCGCCAATGTCAGGAAACGGGTCGTTTTTGGACTCACGGGTGAACCTCCACAAGACACGATTGGCTCAGCCATTTCCGTGCCCATTCTTTCCCGGAAAGCCCCACGCCCGTCCGGCCACCGGCGCTGCGCGAAAAAAAACGCCAGCCGGAGCTGGCGCAAGTTCGGGTTACTTCACGTCAGTCGCGTTGACTCCCGACCGACTTGCTCAGATTACGCGTTACGCCTGTCAACGACATGTCAAATTCAATTCACCGGCCGGGGAGTTGTAATAATGCAACATTCAATAGGAGAAGCGTCGTCGAATTCTCACCATTGCAATGGATTGTAAATGTAGTGGCAAGTGCATCGCCGAGGAGCAAAATTTACAAACCTGCCATCTCCCTCTTTTCCCATGGCTAGCTCTCCTCCTCCGTTTCTCGAATTCCTGGACCATGATGGGGAATCGCACCGTGTCACGCTCAAGTGGCCGGGCGCCGAGATCGACAGCCCCGTGTACCAGCATCGCGATGGCCGCCTCTTGCTGCTCGAAACGGACGGCTATCTGGTCGACAACAAGGGAAACCGCTTCCTTCCTCGCCCGCCCGCGGACAAGCCGCATTGAACTGAGGGTCAGTACTCCGCCTCCAGCGCGGCGCTGCGATAGCGCGCCACGGCGATAACCCCGCGGATAGTGCCGAGCGCCGAACATGCCATGTGCAGGCTCAGCTTCCACTCGCGCTGCGCGCCCTCGCTCAGGAAGAACTCGTGCGCGCCCAGGTCTCCGCGAATGAGTTGAATGTAGAGCCATGTGCGGATTTTCGCCGCGACGCCCGGGTCCAGTTCCGGTGCTACCAGGTCGATCCTGACTTCCTCGTACGATTTCAAATTCTTCACTGTCCGGCTGTAGCGGACCGACGCTTCGTCCTTGCCGTTCTGCATCCATGTCCCTTTTTCGAGGCTGTGCCAGCGGCCTCTTCCGGGGATGCGGGGTAGCAATTCAAAGACCTGCCCAAGCCTTGTTTCGGCCTGCTTCAAATGAAAAAGCCCCCGCAAACTGCGGGGGCTTTTCCGGAAGCTCTGGTGGCGCATCCCTGATTCGAACAGGGGACCTGCGGATTATGATTCCGTCGCTCTAACCGGCTGAGCTAATGCGCCAAAAAACGTAAGACCAAGATTATATACAGCCTCCTGGAGAACGCGCAAATCGCCGCCGCCCTCCGTCAGACGCCGGGGCCGCCGGTCCGTTCGCCGACGGCAGGCAGAGCTCGTGCGACTCTGCAAAAAAAATGGCCCGACAGTAAACTGTCGGGCCAATAGGGAGCACACAATGCCGCGCCTCAATATGCTCGCGGGGGAAGCGCGGTATCGGTGTCGGATGATCGACTCTGCCAGGCGCCGGGGATCTGCGGATTCCACCGGCACCCGCGGTGGCAAAGCAATCATCTGAGCTTGCAGTCTAGCCCTGGTGTACTGACAGAGTCCTGAACAATGCGCAACGTCCGCCACGCGACGCCCGGGACCGGTCCGGCGGGCGGCGAAAGCCGGAAAAGCGCCCCGCTCTGTTAAAATGCGAGGTCCACCCTCGCCTTGCCGGCCTACTACGAGACCAGGCAGGTTTTCCGCTTTTCGTGCCCCCGGGCTATAACCCCGCTACGGCAACCACCATGAAAACGATATTCGCCTCCTCTCCATCCGCCGTCCTCTCCGGACCGCAGGGGTGTTGCTGACATGAGCACCGCCACTCCCCGCAAGCTGTACATCCGCACCTTCGGCTGCCAGATGAACGAGTACGACTCGGACAAGATGGTGGACGTGCTCAATGCCGACCAGCCGCTGGAGGTCACCGACCGCCCGGAAGACGCGGACATCATCCTCTTCAATACCTGTTCCGTGCGTGAGAAGGCGCAGGAAAAGGTGTTCTCCGACCTCGGGCGGGCCAGGATGCTCAAGCGCGAGAAACCCGATCTCGTCATCGGCGTGGGCGGCTGCGTCGCCAGCCAGGAAGGCGAGGCCATCGTCGCCCGGGCGCCCTACGTGGACGTGGTGTTCGGGCCGCAGACCCTGCACCGGCTGCCCGAGCTGATCGCCAGGCGGCGGGCCTCCGGCGTCTCGCAAGTGGACATCAGCTTCCCGGAAATCGAAAAGTTCGACCACCTGCCGCCGGCGCGGGTCGAAGGCCCCACGGCCTTCGTCTCGATCATGGAAGGCTGCAGCAAGTATTGCAGCTTCTGCGTGGTCCCCTATACGCGCGGGGAAGAAGTCTCGCGCCCCTTCGAGGACGTGCTGACCGAGATCGCCGACCTGGCCGACCAGGGCGTCAAGGAAGTCACCTTGCTGGGGCAGAACGTCAATGCCTACCGGGGCAGGATGGGCGACAGCGCCGAGATCGCCGATTTCGCGCTGCTGCTCGAATACGTGCACGACATCCCGGGCATCGAGCGCATCCGCTACACCACTTCGCACCCGAAGGAAATGACGCCGCGGCTGATCGAGGCCTATGGCCGCCTGCCCAAGCTGGTTTCTTTCCTGCACCTGCCGGTGCAGGCGGGCAGCGACCGCATCCTCATGGCGATGAAGCGCGGCTACACGGCGCTGGAGTTCAAGTCCATCGTCCGCAAGCTGCGCGCGGTGCGCCCCGACCTCGCGCTGTCGTCGGACTTCATCGTCGGCTTCCCCGGCGAGACCGAGGAAGATTTCGAGAAAACCATGCGGCTCATCGAGGACGTCGGCTTCGACGCCTCTTTCTCGTTCGTCTATTCTCGCCGCCCGGGCACGCCTGCCGCCGACCTGGCCGACGACACGCCGCAGGCGGTCAAGCTGGCGCGCCTGCAGCGCCTGCAGGCGCGGATCAACGAACAGGCCGCCGCCATCAGCCGCGGCATGATCGGCTCCATCCAGCGGGTGGTGGTCGAAGGACCGTCGCGCAAGGATGCGAGCGAACTGATGGGCCGTACGGAAAACAACCGTATCGTGAACTTCCCCGCGCCGGCGCGCCTGGTCGGCCAGCTGGCCGACATCCGCATCACGGCGGCGATGTCGCATACGCTGCGTGGCGAGGTCGTCACGCGCGACACCGCGGCCGCGCCGGGCACGCCCGCATGACGGCGGCCTCTACCCGCGCCGCCCACCGCCGCGCCGCCCCGGTCGTCGTCACGCTGGACGACGACAACACCCGGCTGTCCAATCTTTGCGGACCGCTGGACGAGAACCTGCGCCAGCTCGCCGCAGCCTACGGCGTAGAACTCGCGCGCCGCGGCCACCGGATCACGCTGGAAGGCGAGCGCGCCGATGCGGCCGGCGCCGCGCTGCAATACCTGTTCGAACAGGCAGACCATCCGCTGTCGGTCGACGAGCTGCAATTGAACCTGGTCGAGCTGGGCGCCATGACCGCGGCCCACGATGCCGACGAGGACACGCCGCCGCAAGGCACCCCCGGCGAGGCGGAAGTCGTGCTGCGCCTGCCGCGCCGCCAGGACCTGCGCGGCCGCACCCCTCGCCAGCGCGACTACCTGCGCAACATCCTGGCGCACGACATTTCGTTCGGCATGGGACCCGCCGGCACCGGCAAGACCTATCTGGCGGTGGCGTGCGCGGTGGATGCGCTGGAACGGGAATCGGTGCGGCGCATCGTGCTCACCCGGCCCGCGGTCGAGGCGGGCGAACGGCTGGGCTTCCTGCCCGGCGACCTGACCCAGAAGGTCGACCCGTACCTGCGCCCCCTGTACGACGCGCTCTACGACCTGCTCGGCTTCGAGCGCGTCGGCAAGCTGTTCGAGAAGCAGACCATAGAGATCGCGCCGCTGGCCTACATGCGCGGGCGCACGCTGAACCACGCCTTCGTCATCCTGGACGAGGCGCAGAACACGACGCCGGAGCAGATGAAGATGTTCCTCACTCGCATCGGCTTCGGCAGCAAGGCGGTCATTACGGGCGATCCGTCGCAGGTGGACCTGCCCCGGGGCCAGCGCAGCGGCCTGCTGGACGCCTCGCAGGTCCTGTCGTCGGTGCACGGCATTTCGTTCACCCAGTTCACCAGCGGCGACGTGGTGCGCCACCCGCTGGTGGCGCGCATCGTCGATGCCTACGAAAAGCATGCCAAGACGTCCCCGGGCCGCTGAGGCGCCCGCCGTGCCGGCGCTCTCGCTCGCGGTGCAGTACGGCAAGGAAGAGCCGCGCCTGCCGCGCTGGCGCTTGCGGCGCTGGATCGCCCGGGCGCTGCGGGCGCCGGAGCTTGCCGGCGTGGCGGGCGTCGCGCTGACGCTGCGCCTGGTGGGCTCGGCCGAAGGGCGTCGCCTGAACCGCGAGTTCCGGCAGCGCGACTACGCCACGAACGTGCTGACGTTCGAGTACGGCGCCGGACCGGACGGCGTGGTCGGCGGCGACATCGTGCTCTGCCTGCCCGTGCTCGCGGCGGAAGCCAAGACCCAGAAAAAGCCGTTTTTGCATCACGCCGCCCACCTGGTGGTGCACGGCGTGCTGCATTCGCTGGGCTACGACCACCTGAACGAGCGCGACGCCAAGCGCATGGAAGCGCTGGAAACGCGCATCCTGGCCGAGATGGCAATACCCGACCCGTATCGGGTATCCTAAACTTTTGCAACTGTCCTCCAAGGACGATGTCAGACACCTCCCCTAGTCCGGCGTACGCCTCGCGTGCGCCCAAACACACACCCAAAACCTTCTTCGAACGGCTTTCGGCGCTGATCCACCGCGAACCGGAAGACCGCGAGGACCTCAAGGCCGTGCTCGAGGCCGCCTACGGCCGGGACCTGCTCGACGCCGAGGCGCTGTCCATGATCGAGGGCGTGCTGGCGGTGTCCGAACTGACGGCGGGCGACATCATGATCCCGCGCTCGCGCATGGACATGCTCGAGGTCTCGCAACCCATCGACGCCCTGCTGCCCACCATCATCGAAACCGCCCATTCGCGCTTCCCGGTGTTCGAGGACAGCCGCGACAACGTCATCGGCATCCTGCTGGCCAAGGATCTCCTGCGCTACATGGTGGACCGCGAACTCGACCTGCGCACGCTGCTGCGGCCGGCGGTGTTCATCCCCGAATCCAAGCGCCTGAACGTGTTGCTGCGGGAATTCCGCAGCAACCGCAATCACATCGCGATCGTGGTGGACGAACACGGCGGCACCGCCGGCCTCATCACCATCGAGGACGTGCTGGAACAGATCGTCGGCGAAATCGAGGACGAGTTCGACGACGCCAGCGTCGAGCAGTCCATTTTCCCGGACGGCAAGAACCGCTGGCGCGTCATGGCCCTGACCAGCATCCGCCGCTTCAACGAAACCTTCGGCTCGTCGCTGGACGACGACGAATACGATACCGTGGGCGGCTGGATGGCCGGCACCCTGGGCCGCATTCCCCGCCGCGGCGACCGCATCGAACGCGACGACCTGCGCATCGACGTCATCCGGGCCGACGCGCGCCGCGCCCTGTGGCTGCGCGTCTCCCGCCTGGCGCCCGGCGTCGCGCCGGCAGCCGCGTTCTCCAACCAAGGTTGATCCGACCCGTGTCCATCCCCCACGCCGCGCTGGCCGGCGCGCTGATCCTCGGCATGCTGCACGGGCTGGCCTTCGCGCCGGCCCCGTTCCCTGCGTGGTTCCTGCCGCTGCTCCAGCTGTCGACCTTCGGCGCGATGAGCTGGCTGGTCTGGCGCGCCGCGACGCTCAAGCGGGCCATCTGGATCGGCGCGGCCTTCGGCGCCGGCACGTTCGCGGTCGGCGTCTCGTGGATCTACATCAGCCTGCACGTCTACGCCTACATGGCGGCGCCGCTGGCGGCGCTGGGCGTGGGCCTGCTGGCCGCCTACCTGTCGCTGTACCCGGCGCTCGCCACCGGCCTGGCGTGGTGGCTCGCTCAGCGGCCGGCGGGCGATGCCGGGCCGGGACGCACCGCCTCGGCCCTCGTTTGCATACCGGCCCTGGCCGCGGCCTGGACCGGCTCGGAATGGCTGCGCGGCGTCCTGTTCACCGGCTTTCCCTGGCTCAACGTCGGCTATGCCCACGTCGACGGGCCCCTGCACGGCTGGGCGCCGCTGCTGGGCGTCTACGGCGTCGCATTCGCGTCGACGCTGGCGGCGGCGGGACTGGCCTGGATCGTGGCCGCGGCTTGCCGCCGGGGCGAAGCCGGCGTAGCCCTGCGTACCGGCTGGCCGGCCCTGGCCGCCGCCGTCGCGGCGCTGGCGGTCGGCCTGGCCGGCGCGGCCTGGTCCTGGGTGCGCCCCTACGGCCCCGCGCTGGACGTGCGGCTCGTGCAAGCCAACATCCCGCTGTCCGACAAGTTCGACCCGGCCCAGATCTGGCAGGGCATGGACCTGCACCGCGATCTGGCCGAACGGCCGCGCGCCGACGGCCGGCCGGTGACGCTCACGGTGCTGCCCGAGACCGCCGTCCCGGTCTTCCAGGACCAGCTCAGTGCCGAGGCCTGGAAAGAATGGGTGGACAGCGCCGCCGTGCGCGGCGGGACGTTCGCGCTGGGTGTCGCCATGCGCGACATCCGCGCCGACCGCGACTACTACTACAACAGTGTCATCACGCTCGACGGCCAGACCGCGCCGGAACGGCTGGTCAGCGGACACGTCGACCGCCGCTACGACAAGCGCCACCTGGTCCCGTTCGGCGAGTTCGTCCCGCCGGGATTCCGCTGGTTCGTGGACGAGATGGTCATGCCGCTGGGCGATTTCGACCGCGGACAGCCGCGGCAGAAGCCGTTCGACATCGGCGGGCAGCATATCGCCATGAACATCTGCTACGAGGACGTGTTCGGCGAAGAGCTCCTGCCGGCCGTGCGCCCCGGCGCCTCGGACCCCGGGGCGACCATCCTCGCCAACGTCAGCAACCTCGCCTGGTTCGGCAATTCCCTGGCGCTGCCTCAGCACTTGCAGATGTCGCGCATGCGCGTACGGGAAACCGGCCGGCCCATGCTGCGGGCAACCAATACCGGAATGACGGCCGTGGTCGACGCCCAGGCGCGCGTGGTGGGTGAGCTGGCGCCCCATACCGCGGGCGTGCTGGACGCCACCGTGCAGGGTACGACGGGCCTGACGCTCTATGCCCGCACCGGCAACGCCCCCATCCTGGTCCTCGTCGCGGCGCTGCTGGCCGCGCTGGCATGGGTGCGGCTGGCTCGCCGCCAAAAGTGATCCCGTCCGGGCCGGGCGGGCCCGATGCCGGCGCGCATTTCATCCGGGCCAGTTAAAATCCGGGGTTTGGCCGTGCCGATGGCCGCATCGCGGCCGCATTGATTCCAACACCATGCTGACATTTCAACAGATCATTCTCCGACTCCAGGAATACTGGAGCCAGCAAGGTTGCGCCCTGCTGCAGCCCTACGACATGGAAGTCGGTGCCGGCACGTCGCACACCGCCACGTTCCTGCGTGCCCTGGGTCCCGAACCCTGGCGCGCGGCCTACGTCCAGCCCTCGCGCCGTCCCAAGGACGGCCGCTACGGCGAGAACCCCAACCGCCTGCAGCACTACTACCAGTACCAGGTAGTGCTCAAGCCCTCGCCTCCCGACATCCTCGACCTCTACATCGGCTCGCTCAAGGCGCTCGGCATCGACCCGAAGGAGCACGACATCCGCTTCGTCGAGGACGACTGGGAGAACCCCACGCTGGGCGCCTGGGGCCTGGGCTGGGAAGTCTGGCTCAACGGCATGGAGGTGACGCAGTTCACCTACTTCCAGCAGGTGGGCGGCATCGATTGCAAGCCCATCATGGGCGAAATCACCTACGGGCTGGAGCGCCTGGCCATGTACCTTCAGGGCGTGGAGAGCGTCTACGACCTGGTCTGGACCGAGGCGCCGGATGGCACGCGCGTCACCTACGGCGACGTCTACCACCAGAACGAGGTCGAGCAGTCCACCTACAATTTCGAGCACTCGTCGGCCGAGACCCTGTTCCGCCACTTCAACGACTACGAGGCCCAGGCCAAGCGGCTGGTGGAAGTGCCGCTGGCGCTGCCGGCCTATGAAATGGTCCTGAAGGCCGCGCATACCTTCAACCTGCTGGATGCCCGCGGCGCCATCAGCGTCACCGAGCGCGCCGCCTACATCGGCCGCATCCGCAACCTGTCGCGCGCCATCGCGCAGGCGTACTACGACTCACGAGAACGACTGGGCTTTCCCATGCTTGCACGCAAGGAGGCCGCGTAAATGCCGGCCGCTCAACCCCTCCTGCTGGAACTGTTCACCGAGGAACTCCCGCCCAAGGCCTTGAACCGCCTGGGACAGGCCTTCGCCGACGGCATCGCCGCCGGGCTGCAGGGCCGCGGACTGGTGGCCGAAGGCAATACGGTCACCGCCTATGCCACGCCCCGGCGGCTGGCCGTGCGCCTGTCGGCCGTGTTGCCGCAGGCCGCCGATACCGAATTCTCCGAAAAGCTGATGCCGGTCTCCGTGGGCCTGACGGCCGACGGGCAGGCCACGCCCGCCTTGCTGAAGAAACTGGCCGCCAAGGGCCTGGAGACGATCGACATATCCGGCCTTGCGCGCGAATCGGACGGCAAGAACGAGCAGCTCGTCTACCACGGCATCGCCAAGGGCGCCGCGCTCGCCGCGGCCTTGCAGACGGTGCTGGAAGACACGCTCGGCAAGCTGCCCATTCCCAAGGTGATGAGCTACCAGCTGGCCGACGGCGCGACTACTGTCCGCTTCGTCCGGCCGGCGCATGGCCTGGTCGCCCTGCACGGGGACGCGGTGGTCGACGTGACGGCGCTGGGCCTGCGCGCCGGCCGCGTCACGCGCGGCCATCGCTTCCAGTCCGAAGGGCCGATCGAGCTCGCCTCGGCCGACGTCTACGAAGACCGCCTGCATGACCAGGGGCGGGTCATCGCGTCGTTCGCGCAGCGCCGCGCCGCCATCGAGCGGCAACTGCGCGACCAGGCCAGCCGGCTGCACGCCTCGCTGGGCGATGAAGCCGACGTGGCTTCCCTGCTCGACGAAGTCTGTGCCCTGGTCGAATATCCCACGGTCTACGTGGGCGAGTTCGAATCGGAGTTCCTGGCCGTGCCGCAGGAATGCCTGATCCTGACCATGCGGCTGAACCAGAAGTATTTCCCGCTGTTCGATGCCGCCACGGGCAAGCTGACCCACCGCTTCCTCATCGTCAGCAACATGGCCCTGGCCAATCCTTCCAACATCGTCGAAGGCAACCAGCGCGTGGTGCGGCCGCGCCTGGCCGACGCGCGCTTCTTCTTCGAAACCGACAAGAAGGTGCCGCTGGCGGGCCGCGTGGAACAGCTCGGCACCGTCGTCTATCACAACAAGCTGGGCACCCAGCTCGAGCGCTCGCAGCGGGTGCGCGCGCTGGCGCGCTGGGTGGCCGAAGCCATAGGCGCGGACCCCGGCCGCGCGGACCGCGCGGCCCTGCTGGCCAAGGCCGACCTGGTAACCGGCATGGTGGGCGAGTTTCCCGAGCTGCAGGGCATCATGGGCGCCTACTATGCCGCCGCCGACGGCGAAACGCCGGACGTGGTGGAAGCCATCCGGCAGCAGTACCGCATCCGCCTGGAGCAGCCCGTCACCGACGACACCGCCACCATGGCCGCGCTGTTCCTCGCCGAACGCGCGGAAACGCTGCTGGGCATCTGGAGCATCGGCCTCGTGCCCACCGGCGACAAGGATCCGTACGGCCTGCGCCGCGCCGCGCTGGGCCTGATCAGCGCGTTCGAACAACTCGACGCCGGCGGGCGGCTGCCGGCGGACGGCTCGGGCCTGACGCTGGACGGCCTGCTCGCCCGTGCGGCCTCGACCTTCGCGACGCCGCCCACGGCGGCGCAGATCGACGAGGTGCGCGCCTTCATTTTCGAACGCTACCGCAACCAGCTGGCCGGCCAATTCGATCGCGCCGCGGTCGACGCGGTAGTCGCCGTCGCGCCGCCGCTGGCCCAGGTGCCGGCGCGGGTACGCGCCGTGGTCGCCTTCTCGGCGCTGCCCGAGGCCGCGGCGCTGGCGGCCGCCAACAAGCGCATCGGCAACCTGCTCAAGAAGGTGGAGGGCGAACCCGGCCCCGTGAACGAGGCGCTGCTGGCCGAACCGGCCGAACAGGCGCTGGCGCAGACGCTGCGCACGCTGCGGCCGCAGGCCGAAGGCAAGTTCGCGCTAGGCGATTTCGCCGGCGCGCTGACGGTGCTGTCGCAGGCGCGCGGCCCGGTCGACGCCTTCTTCGCCGACGTCATGGTCATGGCCGAGGATCCGGCAACGCGGGCCAACCGCCTGGCGCTGCTGGCCGAACTGCACCGCGTGATGAACCACGTGGCGGACCTCTCGCGTTTAGCGACCGCTTGACATGCCCACCACCCCTGCCCGCCCCAAGCTGGTGATCCTGGATCGCGATGGCGTCATCAATCAGGACAGCCCCGATTTCATCAAGTCGCCGGACGAATGGATACCGCTGCCGGGCGCGCTCGAGGCCATCGCCCGCATCAACCAGGCGGGGTATCGGGTCGTCGTGGCGAGCAACCAATCGGGGCTTGGGCGCGGCCTGTTCGACGCGGCCACGCTCAACGCCATCCATGCCAAGCTGAAAGCCCAGCTGGCCAAGGCGGGCGGCGCCATCGACGCCATCTTCGTCTGCCCGCACGCGCCCGACGCGGGCTGCGATTGCCGCAAGCCGCTGCCTGGCCTCTACCGCGAGATTGCACGGCGCTTCGAACTCGACCTGCAAGGCGTGCCGTCGGTGGGGGATTCGGCGCGCGACCTCGAGGCCGCCGCGGCGGCGGGTTGCACCCCATGGCTGGTTCTGACCGGCAACGGCCCCAAGACGCTGGCCAAGGGTAAGCTGCCGCCCGGCACCGTCGTCTGGAAGGATCTCAGCGCGGTCGCCGACGCGCTCGAGGCGGCCGCCCAGCCCGAGGAACATTGATGCGCTGGCTACGATCGCTGCTGTTCTCGATCTTCTTCATCGGCACCATGGTGCCCTACGCCATCGCCTGCGTCATCTGGCTGCCACTGCCGCTGCACTGGCGCTATCGGCTCACGGTAGGCTGGCCGCGCCTGGCGGTCTGGGGCGCGCGCTGGATCGTCGGCATACGCTGGCGCATCAAGGGCTGGGAAAACCTGCCGGACCATCCCGCGATCGTTCTCGCCAAGCATCAATCGACCTGGGAAACCCTGTTCCTCGCGGGCTGGCTCCCGCACGAGATCTGCTATGTCTACAAGCGCGAACTGAACTGGATTCCCTTCTTCGGCTGGGGTCTGGCGGGGCTGCGCATGATCGCGATCGACCGCAAGAAAGGCAGCGGCGCTTTCGAACAGGTCGTGGCGCAGGGCCGCGAGCGGCTCGCTGCCGGGCGCTGGCTCGTCATGTTCCCCGAAGGCACCCGCATCGCCCCCGGCAAGAAGGGCAAGTACAAGAGCGGCGGCGCGCGCCTGGCGGTACGCACCGGCGCCTGGGTCGTCCCCATTGCCCACAACGCGGGCGAATGCTGGCCGCGCAGGACGTTCGTAAAACGCCCCGGGATGGTTACCATATCGATCGGACCGGCCATCGACCCCCAAGGCCTGACGGCCGACGAGATCAACCGCCGCGTCGAAGACTGGATCGAAAGCGAAATGCGCCAGCTCAACCCCGAACGCTATCCCGAAACCCGGGGCGCCGCGGGCTAAGGGCCCGTGCAAGGCTCCTTTCAGCGTGAACAGACCCTAACGCCATGGCCAGACGCCCCGCTTCCGCACCCGCCGATCTGTCGGCCTCGCGGCGTGAGGCCGATCTCGCCTCGGCGCAGCTCGACCTCTTCGCCGATCCACCCCATGCGGCCGTCGAACCGCCTCCCAGCCGGCCCCTGGCGCCGCAGCCGCCCGCGATCCAGTTGCCGCCTGGCGCGCGCTGGCGCGAGGTGATGGCCGAGGGACAATTGATACGCTTCGTCCTGCAACGCTCGCGCCGGCGGACCATAGGTTTTCTGATCGGCGATGACGGCCTGCGCGTGACCGCGCCGCGCTGGGTAGGACTGGCCGAGATCGATGCCGCCGTCCGTGAAAAGGCCCGCTGGATACTCGCCAAGCTGCACGAATGGCACCAGCGCAAGGAACGCCTCGCGCTCAACCAGACCCGGTGGGAAGACGGCGGGGAACTGCCCTATCTTGGCCGGCGCATCGTGATGCGCCTCGATGCCCAGCGCGATACCGCGCTGGCGTGCGCCGACCCCGACG
This sequence comes from Pigmentiphaga sp. NML080357, assembly GCF_002188465.1. Taxonomy (GTDB): domain Bacteria; phylum Pseudomonadota; class Gammaproteobacteria; order Burkholderiales; family Burkholderiaceae_B; genus Pigmentiphaga. The sequence goes on from NZ_NINW01000038.1 coordinate 133,837, forward strand.
CACCCGTAGACGGCGACGTGCTCTGGCTGGGCCTGCCGCCCGACGCCACCGCGGCGCGCATACGCGATACCGTCCAGGCCTGGCTGCAAGGCCGCGCGCGCCACTTGTTCGACGCGCGCCTGCGCGACTTCCTTGCCCGCACGGGCCTGTCGATCAAGCGCTGGAGACTATCGTCGGCCGCCACCCGCTGGGGCTCGTGCACCAGCGAAGGCAACATCCTGCTCAACTGGCGGCTGATCCATTTCCCGCTCGACATCATCGACTACGTCATCGCGCACGAGCTGGCGCACCTGCGCGAGATGAACCACGGTCCCGGCTTCTGGGCCGAAGTGGGGCAACTGCTGCCCGGCTTCGAAAGCGCGCGCGAAGTATTGCGGCGGCACGATCCGGCCAGCCTTCCGCAGTTCGACTAGCAGCCTGTATACACTTGGTCCTTCCAACCCCTATACGCGAGGCAATCCATGCGACTACTCCACACCATGCTCCGGGTCGGCGACATGCAGCGCTCGATCGATTTCTACACCAAGGTCCTCGGCATGCGGCTGCTGCGCAGCAAGGATTATCCCGACGGCAAGTTCACGCTCGCCTTCGTAGGCTATGAGGATGAAAAGGACGGCGCCGTCATCGAGCTCACGCACAACTGGGGCGTGGACAAGTACGACCTCGGCACAGGCTACGGCCACATTGCGGTCGAGGTCGACGACGCCTATGCGGCCTGTGACCGCGTCCGCGAACTGGGCGGCAAGGTCACGCGCGAGGCCGGCCCGATGAAGCACGGCAGCACCGTCATCGCCTTCGTCGAGGATCCCGACGGCTACAAGATCGAGTTCATCCAGGCCAATAGCCGCAAGGACTGAAACCGCGGGGCCTACCGCAGGCGTTCCAGGGCGGCGAAGAACGCGTCGACCTTGCCCTGCCCGTCGCGCCGCAACTCGAGATTGCGGCGCGCGCAGTCTTCGGCCTCCTCCAGCGCGCCTGCCTGTCCTACTTGCCGGGACACGTCCTGCACCAGCTTGCACATGGGATGGCGGCGCGCGGCGAACTTCCGCAGCGCCTCCTCCAGCGGATGCGGTTCCGCGAGCACCTCGGCCAGCACTACCGCGTCCTCCAGCGCCATTGCGCCCCCCTGGCCCATGAAAGGCGTGGAGGCGTGCACGGCATCGCCGATCAGCACGACGCGGCCCGCATGCCAGGGCAGGGGCGCGATGACTTCCTCGACGCCGGTATAGAGAACTTCGCTGCCAGGCCCGAGCTGGTGGAGGAAGGGCGCGGCCGGGCCGCCGAATTGGCCGAACCGCTCCCGCATCAGCGCCGGCCAGTCGGCCGGCGCGTACCAGCAATCCTGCGGCTCGAGCATGACGCCGAACATGTAGAGCTTCTCCTCGCTGATCGGCATGATGCCCAGGCGCTTGCCCACGCCCATCATCATGATCTTCGCATCGAGGCCCCGCGGACGATCGTGCACGCTGCGCCAGACGCCGAAACCGGAATAGGCCGGCGCGATGTGCGCGAACGCCTCGGCCCGGACTTGCGAACGAATGCCGTCGGCGCCGATCACGAGATCGAACGCGTCTTCCGACCCGTCGGACAGCGCAACGCGCGGCGGCGCGCCTCCGCCGGCGGGCGGCATGCGGATCACGGTCGTTCCCAGTTTGAGCGCGATGCCGAGTTCATCGATACGGCTCGCCAGGATGCGATGCAGCTCGGCACGCTTGATGCCGAGAATGGCCGGCAGGCCCTCCAGCGACGGATAGACGGTCTCGACGATGAATGAGCCGTCCTGGTCGAAATAGCGGTTGCGGCCACCGGGCACGGCGAATCCGGCCTCGAGAATCGGCGGCAGCACGCCGATGGCGTGCAGCGCGCGCAGGCCGTTGCTGTAGATGAAAAGCCCCGAGCTCAGGAATTTCCAGGCCCGCTGCTTTTCCACCATGGTGACGCGCACGCCTTGCTGCGCGAGCGCGATCGCGGCGGAACAGCCGGCGATGCCGGCGCCCACGATCAGGGCGTGGTCGATTCGAGGCATGATAATCTCCGTGTCGATGCCCGTAGTGTCGGCGCCGGCGGCTTGCGCCTCAACCCTCGGAACGCCGGATCGGGGAACCGACCGTCCGGAAATCCGGTGCAGCGCCCACAAAGCACTCCAGCCACCCTCCATGCACGCACGTCCCAGCGACCTCCTCAGCCGCCTGCTGGCCCATTGGCGCTCCGACCGGGCGGTCACCGCCCGCTTCTCGCTGTCCGCCCCTTGGGCGCTGCGCTCGGCCGGCGTCGAGGGAGCGCTGATCCGGATGTGCGCCGGCGCGCCCTACTGGCTCGCGGTAGGCGCCGAAGCCGCGATACCGCTCGAAGCCGGCGACATCGCCATGCTGCCCCACGGCGATGCCCACACCATTTCGTCCGCGCCCGGACTGCCGGCGCAGCCCTTCCAGCCCTTGATCGCCGCGCACCAGGTGGGCGCGCACGGCGACCAGCCCATCGTATTCGCGCACGGCGGCGATGGCCCGGCCACCGAGATGTTCTCGCTCCACCTGTGGCTGCCCGACGGCCCCGGGGCGCTGGCCCATGCCCTGCCCAGCCTGATCGTCATTCGCCAGCGGGAAGCGCCGATGACCGGCGCGCTGGCGCAGGCGATGGAATCCCTGGTCAACCAGAGCCTGGAGCAGCCGCCGGGATGGCAGCTCGCCACGGCGCGCATGGCCGACCTTCTGCTGGTCCACATCCTGGGGGAGTACCTGCGCACGCCGGCCGAGCGGCGCGCGGGCATGCTGCGAGGCATGCAGGACCGGAGTATCGCCCGCGCCATGCTGCGCATCCACGAGCATCCCGAACAGCCCTGGACCGTCGCCACCCTGGCGGCCGAGAGCCACCTCTCGCGCACGGTCTTCAGCGAACGGTTCCACCGTTTGGTGGGCATGACGCCCATGCAATACCTGTCGTCCTACCGCATGGCCATCGCCGCGGAAAAGCTCAAGAACCCCGGCTCGAACCTGGACGAGGTCGCCCAGTCCGTCGGCTATGAATCAGGCAAGGCCTTTTCGCGGGCATTTCGCCGCTGGAACGGCATGACGGCGGCGCAATACGCTCGCCGCGGCTGACTGCGGCAAGCGAGTCGCTACAATCAGCGGGTCTGCCGGGCCCCGGCTTCTCCTGAACGGACCGCGTTCCCCTCGCATGCTGAACAAACTCTGGCTGGGCTTTTTCGTCGTCGCGGCAATCGCCGCCCTCGCCCGCTGGGGAATCGGCCACGATCCTGCGGTTTTCCAGGCCATGGTGGCCGCGCTGTTCGCGATGGCCAAGCTGTCGGTGGAAATCATGGTGCTGCTGTTCGGCACCATCGCGCTCTGGCTGGGCTTCCTGAAGATCGCCGAACAGGCGGGGCTGGTCGATGCGCTGGCCCGGCTCCTGGGACCGCTGTTCGCGCGGCTCATGCCGGAGGTGCCACGCGGCCACCCGGCGATCGGCCTGATTACGCTGAACTTCGCCGCCAACGTGCTGGGCCTGGACAACGCCGCCACGCCCATCGGGCTGCGGGCGATGAAGTCGCTGCAGACCCTCAATCCCAGCACCACCACGGCCAGCAATGCCCAGATTTTCTTCCTGGTGCTGAACGCGTCGTCGCTGACGCTGATCCCGGTGACGATTTTCATGTACCGAGCGCAACAGGGCGCGGCCGACCCGACGCTGGTCTTCCTGCCCATCCTGCTGGCCACCAGCGCCTCCACGCTGGCCGGCTTCCTGTGCGTGGCGGCAATGCAGCGCCTGCGGGTCTGGGACCCTGTCGTGCTGGCCTGGATCGTCGGGACCGCTCTCATCCTGGGCGGCTTCATGGCCTTCCTCTCCACCCTGTCGGTGGCGGCGCTGGGCGCGCTGTCCTCGCTGCTGGGCAACCTGACCTTGTTCGCGCTGATCCTGCTGTTCCTGATTGCCGGCGCCATCAGGAAGGTGCCCGTCTATGAAAGCTTCATCGAAGGCGCGAAAGAAGGCTTCGACGTCGCCAAGGGACTGCTGCCCTACCTGGTCGCCATGCTGTGCGCGATAGGCGTGCTGCGCGCATCCGGCGCGCTGGATTTCGTGCTCGACGGCCTGCGCGCCGCCATCCATTGGCTGGGCTTCGACACGCGTTTCGTGGACGCGCTGCCCACCGCGCTGGTCAAGCCCTTCTCGGGCAGCGCGGCGCGCGCGCTGATGATCGAATCCATGCAAACCTATGGCGTGGACAGCTTCCCCGCCCTGCTGTCGGCCACCATCCAAGGCAGCACCGAGACCACCTTCTACGTGCTGGCGGTCTATTTCGGCGCGGTGGGCATACAGCGTACCCGGCACGCCGTCGGCTGCGCGCTGCTGGCCGACCTCGCGGGCGTGCTGGCCGCCATCGGCGTGTGCTACTGGTTCTTCGGATAACGGCCGGCGTCAGACCGGCTGCGCGCCCTTGCTGCGCGCAAAGTCGCGCAATGAATCGAGCATGAGCGCATGCATGTGCGCCGCCGCGGGCGACAGAGAACGCCCGGCGCTGCGCAGCACGCCCACGCGGCGTTCGATGCGCGGCGCCGTGAGGGGAATAAAGGCCAGGTCGTGCTCGGGCGCGGGCTGGGCCAGGGCCGGCAGCACGGTAATGCCCAGGCCGGCCTTGACCGCGGCGATCAGCGAGGTGCGGTTCTTGATCACCATGTGAGGCCGGTCGAGCAGTGTACCCAGGCGATGCTCGCGCAGCGCATGGAAGGTCGTGTTCTCGATGAGGGGCTCGCCCCGCAGGAGGCGCCACGGCACCGAGCGATGCTGCCGGGCCAGGGGATGCCCGCGGGCGCACACCACGCCGAAGGTATCGCGCGCCACCGGCGTGCAGTCCAGCCCGGCGATCTCGCCCGTCAGGCCGGCGATGCCGAGCTGCGCCTCGCCGCTGGCCACCAGGGGCCCGACTTGCGGCGAGGACACGTCCGCGATGCGAAGGCTCACGCCCGGATACGAAGCGGCAAAGCGCCTCAGCATCAGCGGCAGCCACTCCTCCGCCAGCGAGGGCATGACAGCCAGAGCGATGGATCCCTGTTCGCCCGCTGCGAGCAACGACACCTCGTTCTGCACGCGGTCGTGGAGCGCGAGCAATTCCTGCAGCAGCGGAAGCACGGCCTCGCCTAGTGGCGTCAGGCGCGCCTGGTGTCCGTGCTCGAACAGGCTGGCGCCGACCTGGGCTTCCAGGTTCTGCATGGCGAGCGTCACCGCCGCCTGGGTGCGGTGGGTTTCCTCCGCCGCCGCGCGCAGGCTTTGCCGGGAAGCGGCAATGACGAACTGCCTGAGCTGGGGAATCTTGAACGCGTCGCGCATGGGAGGAATCATCCGAACAAAAACAGCATGACTTAATTTTAATTAATAAAATTAAAATTGTTAAAACTCTTCCCAAGGCGGATAGTGGCGGGGACTCAAGGAGACCCCATGCCCCACCAAGCATCACTCTGGCCGGACGGCGCCCGCATCGTGGTGGCGCTCACCTTTCTGATCGAGAGCTGGTCGGAAGGCAAGGCGCCGCCATATTCACCCATGACAAGTCCGCCCAAGCCCGGCGCCAAGGATCTGGCCGGTATCACCTGGTCGGAATACGGCGCGCGGGCCGGCGCGTATCGCCTCATGCGACTGGCCCGCGACCGCGGCCTGCCGGCCACGTTCTGCGTCAACGCCCGCGTAGCCGAACTGTTCCCCGAGGTCATTCACGCCATCGTCGGCAATGGTTTCGAACTGGCGGGCCACAACTACGCGCAGGACGAAGTCCTGCCGGGATTGAGCGAGGCCGAGGAGCGCGCACTGATCCGCAAGAGCCTGGACATACTGCACCGGACCTCGGGCGTGCGGCCCTGCGGCTGGCTGAGCTCCACCATCGCGACCACCGAACGCACCGCCGACCTGCTGGCCGAAGAAGGCATGCTCTGGCACGGCGACTACAACTACCTGGACCTGCCCTGCCGGATCGAGACCAGGCACGGCAGCATGGTGGCCATCCCGCACAGCGACTTCGCCGACAACCGGGTCCTGCGCGCCGCGCCGCGCGACTTCTTCCAGTGCTATCGCGACACCTTCGACTTCCTTTATCGCAAGGAACCCAACGCGTTCATCAACATCACGGTGCACGGACACTTCGGCGGCCGCCCGCTGATCAGCGCCATGCTGGACGAAATCCTCGGCTATATCGCGGCGCATCCGGGCGTCTGGTTTCCCCGCCACGATGAACTGGCCCGCTGGGTCGACGAACGGCGCATCGACTTCATTCCCTATGCCGAACGCTTTCCGCCAAGCGCCTGAGAGCGCCGCCGCGGCGGTCCGCGCAGCGGCCGCCGCCTCGATCACGAGGAGACATCATGAAATACTTGAAAGGGGCGCTGGCTGCCCTGTGCCTGGTGCCGCTGATGGCGGCCGCCCAACCCTTCCCCAATCGCCCAGTGCGATTGGTGGTCCCGTTCGCGGTAGGCGGCGCGGCCGATACCGTTGCCCGCGCCGTCGCGCAGAAGCTCACCGAAACGCTGGGGCAGAGCTTCATCGTCGACAATCGCGCCGGGGCCAACAGCATGATCGGTTCGGAACTGGTGGCGCGCGCCGAGCCGGACGGTTATACGCTGCTGATGCAGCTGGGACCGCCCCATAACACCCTGCCTTTCTTCTCGCGCAACGTCCCTTACGACCCGGTCAAGGACTTCACGCCGGTGGCGATCATCGGCACGGCGCCGCAGGCCATGGTGGTCAACGCAGCGCTGCCCGTGCGCGACCTGAAGGAATTCCTGGCCTACGCCAAGGCGCATCCGGGCAAGCTGTCGTATGGAACCTCGGGTGTGGGATCTTCCCAGCAGCTGGGCGGAGAGTTGCTCAAGGCCGCGACCGGCATCGACATGACCCACGTTCCCTACAAGGGCGGATCGTTGGCTCTCAACGACGTGGTCGGCGGGCAGGTGCAAGTCGGAATCCTGGTGCTCTCGAACGTCCTGCCTCATGTGAAATCCGGCAGGCTGCGCCTGCTCGGCGTCCTGCAAGCCGAACGGGCCAAGGCCGCCCCCGAGGTGCCCACCCTGGCGCAGGCGGGCATCCCGGGATTCGCGGTGCCGGACACCTGGGTCGGACTACTGGGCCCCGCCGGCATGCCTGCCGCCGTGGTCGACCGGCTGCGCGCCGGCATCGACAAGGCGCTGGCTTCGCCCGAGCTGCAGGCCCGGCTGGAAACGGCCGGTTTCGAAGTGGAGGCGCATCCCTCGCCCGGGAAGTTCGCCCGCCTGCTGGCGGGCAGCGTGGACACCTATCGCGACATCGTCGCCAAGGCGGGCATCCAGCCCGAGTGAAATGGGGTGAAAGCGTCGGGCGGCTTGTTGAGTTCTTAAATCGGTCTTGTCCGATGCGCGGGGGCCGGGCGGGCGGTGGAGCGCATTCGGAGCCGCCGGAGTTGGCGCGGTCGGCGGGGAAGCAAGGGCGTGCATGTTTGAGCGCGGTAGTAGGAACAGCCCGGGGGGCTGTTCCCGCGCGAGTTCTCGCCCGCCCCGCCGACCGCGCCAATTCCGGGAAGTCCCGCGTAGCGGGACCGGCTTCGCTGCGCTCCACCGCCCGCCCGGCCCCCGCGCATCGGACAAGACCTGCACCGTTTGGCACCGCCCCACCGACCAAGGACGGTTCAAGAACTCAACCAGCGATTGAACGCCCGCTCAGCCGACGACACCCGCCTCGTGCAGAACGTCGGCCAAGGCAATGAACTGCACCACCGACAATTCCTCGGCGCGCGCCGTCTCCTTGATGCCCAGGGCCTCCCAGGGCACCAGCGCCGCCCAGTCGCCCAACCCGCGGCGCAGCATCTTGCGGCGCTGCGCAAACGCCTTGGCCACGGTAGCCGATAAAGCCTCGTCGCTGCGCGCCCGCGGCCGGTCGGGCGGCAACGGGATCATGCGCACCACCGCCGACACGACGCGCGGCGGAGGATCGAAGGCCTCGGGCGGCACGTCGAACAGCTTCTCCATGTCGTAGCGCGATTGCAGCATGACCGAGAGGCGCCCGTAGTCGGCATCGCCCGGGCGCGCCACCATGCGGTCGATCACTTCCCGCTGCAGCATGAAATGCTGGTCTCGCACCTGGTCCGCATAGGCCATCAGGTGAAAGAGCAGCGGGCTGGATATGTTGTACGGCAGGTTGCCCACCACCCTGAGGGACGGGCCGAATTGCGCGAAATCCACCGTCAGCGCGTCGGCCTCGGTCACCTGGAGGCGCTCCGGCGGATACTGGCCGCGAAGGCGCGCCGCGAGATCGCGGTCGATCTCGACCACTTTCAGGCTGTCGAGCCGTTCCAGCAACGGACGGGTGAGCGCCGACAAGCCCGGGCCGATCTCCACCACGTTGTCGGCGGGACGCGGGTTCACCGCGCGCACGATGGATTCGGTAATGCTGTCGTCGACCAGGAAGTGCTGGCCAAAGCGCTTGCGCGCCTGATGCTTCATGCGGGGACTCCGGCGCCGGGGCCCGTATGGCCGCCGGCGCGTATCATCTGGATGGCGGTCACGATGGCTTCCTGCAGACTGCCAGGATCGGCCTTGCCCGTGCCCGCCAGGTCGAGGGCGGTGCCGTGGTCCACCGAGGTGCGCACATAGGGCAGGCCGAGCGTGATGTTGACGCCGTGCCCGAAGCTCGCGTGCTTGAGCACGGGCAATCCCTGGTCATGGAACATGGCCAGCGCAGCATCGAACTGCGCGACGTGCGAAGGCACGAAGAGCGTATCGGCGGGCAGCGGCCCCCGGGCGTCGATGCCGGCGGCCCGGGCCCGGGCGACAGCCGGCGCGATGACGTCGATTTCTTCCCGCCCCAGATGGCCTCCCTCGCCCGCGTGCGGATTCAGGCCGCACACGGCGATGCGCGGCTGCGCCAGCCCGAAGCGCCGGCGCAGGTCGGCATCGAGGATGGACAGGACCCGGTCGAGCGTCTCGGCGGTAATGGCGTCCGGAACGGCGCGCAGCGGCAAGTGCGTGGTGGCCAGCGCCACGCGCAGGCCGCCGCCGGCCAGCATCATGACGACCTTGTCCACGCCCGCGTGCTCCTGCAGGTATTCGGTGTGGCCGGAAAACGCGACGCCGGCATCGTTGATCACGCCCTTGTGCACCGGCGCCGTAACGATGGCCTGCGCCCGGCCTTCCGCCACCATGCCAATGGCCGCATCCAGCGTATCGAGCACATAGCGCGCATTGGCGACGGCCAGCCGCCCCGGCTCGGACGCGGCTCGCAGCGGAACGTGGTGCACGGCCACGCCAGCCAGCGCGGACAGGTCCACGCCGCCGCGCCGGGCAAGCAAGTCGCGGTCGCCGACGAGGACGAGCTCGGCATCCGCCGGCACGTCGCCCCGCCCCCGCGCCCCGGCAAACCAGGCGGCGGCAGCGGCCGACAGCTCGGGCCCTATCCCGGCGGGCTCGCCCGTGGTCAACACCAGTGTGCGTCGTTGGCTCATTTCAATTCCAATTGAGGGAAGCCCACCCCCTTGCGGCCTCCGGCCGCTCCCCCTCAAGGGGGCGGCGCTGGCGGACCGGCAAAGCCGGATCCGCGGCGCCCAGGGTCTAGTGCGAATTTCTCAGGCCGCTACACCGTTGCTGCCGCTGGCAGCCAGCGAAGCACAGGTGCCCCCCCCCAAGATAACGGCCCTAGACCCAGGATGCGGTGGATCCGGCTCCGCCGGTCCACCCGCATCGCCCCCTGGGGGGCGCGCGTCAGCGCGTAGGGGGGGTCACCTATCCAGACGGATTTCAACGTAGGCTTTGTCGCGCAGCTCGCGCGCCCAGTCCTCGTAGGCCTGGTCCAGCTTGCGCTGGAACAGCGTCTGGCGTGCTTCCGAGCGTTGCCGTTCGCGTCCGACGTCTTGCGTGCGGCGTTCGATGACCTGGATCAGGTGCCACCCGAACGGGGACTGCACCGGTTCGCTCACCTGCCCGGGCTGCAGCGCATCCATGGCGCGCTCGAATTCGGGTACGGTTTCCTGCGGCGAGAGCCAGCCCAGGTCGCCGCCCTGCGGGGCCGACGCGTCGTTGGAATACTGGCGCGCCATGTCGGCGAAGCTGGAGCCGCCCTGCACGATCCGCTGCCGGATGTTGACCAGGCGGTCGCGCGCCTGCTCGGCGGTCAGGACTGCGGTGGTGCGGATCAGGATGTGGCGGGCATGGGTCTGCTGCACCGGCATCGCGGCGGCGCCGGCACCGCCGCTGGCGGTCTTGCGGTCGACCAGCTTGATGATGTGGAAACCGTTGCCGCTCTGGACGATCTCGCTGATGCCGCCCGGGCTCAACTGCGCCACGGCGTCGACGAACATCGACGGCCAGCGGTCGGACGGCCGGGTGCCGAGATCGCCGCCGCGCAGCGCTTCCTCGCCGTCGGACGAGGCGGCCGCGAGGCGAGCGAAATCGGCGCCGCCCCGGGCCTGACCGAGCAGGTCCTCGGCCTTGCGGCGCAGGCGCGCCACCATGTCGGAGGAGCTGCCTTCCGGCACCCGCACCAGGATCTGGGACAAGGTCAGTTCGGCCGGCGCCGCCTCGTGCTGTTCGGCCAGGTAGGCGTCGATCTCGGGTTCGGAAATCTGGATCTGGCTGTCGACCGCCCGCTCGCGCAGGCGCAGCAACGTGACCTCCTGGCGCAGGTCTTCCCGATACACCGAGAACGGCAGGCCGTCGCGCTCGATCTGGTCGCGCATCTGCGACACCGAGACGTTGTTCTGCTCGGCGATGCGGCTGATGGCGCGATCGAGCTGCATGTCGTCGATGCGGATGCCGCTCTGCGCCGCTTCCTGCAGCTGCGTTTTCTCGACGATCATCCGTTCGAGCACCTGCCGCTCCAAGGTCTTCTGGTCGGGCGGCGTGATCTGCTGGCGCGCCAGGGTCGCCACGGCGGCCTGAACGCGCGTGTCGAGTTCGCGGCGCGTGATGACATCGGTATTGACCACGGCGACGATGGCATCTCCCAATTGGATGCGCGAGCCCGAGCTTGCACGGGGCGCGGCCGGCGCCGGCGCCGCGGGAGCGGTCATTGCCGGAGCGGTCATTGCCGGAGCGGTGGGCGCCGGCGCTGGCGCCATGGGCGCGGGAGCGGGCGACGCTTGCGGCGCGGTCAAGGAGGGCCCGCCGCCGCCGAGCTCGCCGGGCAGGCGCAGACCCTGCGCGGCCGCCGGCCCGCTGGCCAGCGCGGCCAGGCAGCAAAGGGCGACGCCGCGCGTCGCTTTCGTCATACTGGGCAATACCTTGGAAACCATCATTCGTACCTTTCGAACACCGTCCCTTTCTCAGGCGGCGGGTTGATTACCTGATAACCCGGGATGCTACGGCGCAGCGTGGTCATCGGACTGGCCCCGATGCCGCCGAATCCGGTCAGCTCGAGCTGGAAGAACATCGCGGTCGTGGCATTGTTCTTGGCCACCGCGTAGCGCTGGCCGACCAGACGGAAGGCCCAGCAGCATCCGCCGTTATATTCGATGCCGGCCACCGCTTCCGCGATCCGGTTCTCGAACAGCGAATAGTTGATGCGACCGATGCCGAACCAGCGCGGCGCCAGGGGCCACTGGAAAGCCACGTCGATCAGTTCCTGGCCGGGCACGCTGACGGATTCGCGCTTGTAGCGATAGGCCACCGAAATGGTGCTCAGGCGCTGCGGGCTCCAGCGCGCGCCGATGGTGGACCGGGTCACGCGGTCGATCTTGGGATTGTATTGCACCGTGGTCTCGCCGCTGAGCGTGGACGTCAGCGCGCCGTACACGGACACCAGGAAATCGGAACGGCCGTCGGAGTTCGGCTCCTCGCCGGGCAGCGTAACGCGCTGGTCGCTGAAGTACAGGCGCTGCGCGCCCATGATCCGCGCCCGCTCGATGCCGGTCTTGGGGTCCAGCCAGCGCGTGGTCAGCGCGGCGGTCAGCTGGTTGGCCTCGGCGATCCGGTCCCACCCCGAATAGAGGTTCTCGGAGAAGATCTGCGCGAAGTTGAAATCGGCCAGCGCGGTGTCGTAGATGGGCAGGTTGGACTGGTTGCGGTACGGCACGCGCAGGTAATAGAGGCGCGGCTCGAGTGTCTGCCTGGCCGCCTGCCCCAGCAGCGAGCTGTCGCGCTCGAATATCAGCCCCGTATCCAGCGACATGATGGGCACGGTGCGCGTGGCGTCGTAGGATGCCGCGCCCTGGAAGGAATCGGTGTTGTAGCGGGTGGAGTGGATGCCGATCTTCGGAATGAAAAAGCCGCCCGGCCGGATGATGGGATAGGACACCGACGGATAGGCGTAGGCGCGCGATCCGTTCACCCTGTCATTGCTGCGAAAGCGCGTGGCATCCGCGTCCAGGCGCAGGTCGAAGCCGTTCCAGTCGTAGCGCTGGCCGGTCAGGTGCAACTGCGGCTCGCGGCCGTACGGCGGCACGATGGGCGCGAGCGGATCCTGCAGGGTCTGGTAGCTCACCATGCGTCCGAAAGCGCTCCAGTAGCCCTTCTGCCAGTTCAGCGAGAACGAACGCTCGAGGGTGGCGGTCGAGGCCAGTCCGGTGCCCAGTACCGACAAGTCGCGGAAATACGCGTCGTCCGACGCCTTGGAGACGTTCCAGTTGAAGCCCAGGTTCGGCGTCAGCTGCTGGCGATGCTGCGAGCTGAACAGATAGCGGTCGCGCCCCGAGACGCGGTCGTCCGGCAGGTAGCTCAGGCGCGTTTCACCGCTGAACGAAGGCTCCAGGTAGCGGAACTCGCCCGTCAGCTGCAGGCCGCGGCGCACCATGAATTTGGGCGTGAGCGTGGCGTCGCGGTTGGGCGCGATGTTGAAGTAGTACGGAATGGCGAATTCGGCGCCGCTCTTGCTCGTCAGTCCGAACGTGGGCGAAAGGAAACCCGACTTGCGGTCGTTCGTGATGGGGAACGACATGATCGGCGAGGCCAGGATGGGCACATCCTTGAAATACAGCACCCCGCCGTAGCCCAGCGCCTGGCCGGCGTTGTAGTCGAAATCCACCCGCCTTGCGCGCAACTCCCAATCCGGATCCTCGCACGCGCACCCGGTATAGCGCACGCGGTCGGCACGGATCCGGTTCTGCCCCAGTAGGCGGATCTGCTGGGCCGAGCCGCTGCCGCCATTCACGCCGAAGAAAAAGCGCGCGTCGTTGATCTCGCCCGTGCCGCTGCTCATGTTGAGCTTCAGGCGCGGCCCGGTCAGCAGGTTGCCGTCGCGGATCAGCCGCACGCTGCCAAGCGCCTCGAGCTCGTCCTCGACCTGGTCGTACTCGATGCTGTCGCCTTTCAGGATGGTGTCGCGGCGCCGCACCTGGGCATTGCCTTCGAGCTTGAGCGTGTCCTGGCCTTCGGCCGTCAGCGTGTCGGCCTCCATGAACACGGGCAACTGATCGGGATCATAGGTATGCATGCGCAGGCCGGGCGACAGGCGCAGGCCCGGCCCGGAGACGCCGCCGGCCGCGGCCGGCTGTTCGGGCGAACCTTCTTGCGCATAGGCCAACGGCGCTACCGCGAACGCTGCAAATAGGCTGAACCACCGGATCAATCGCACGGGCCTTCAGGAATGAAAAAAACGGAAAGTCGAAGAATACGCGACCCGGCGGCCGCGCGCGGTAAAAAAAGATAGCGGCCCGCGTCCTTCGGCGGGTGCCGGACTCCCCATGTTCGAGGAGCGGCCTTCGTTCCGGGATCCGATATCGGTCGGTATTATAGGAGGCATGAATGCCACCACCGACCTTGCCGCCGGCCAGTCCGGCGCCGACCCCCGGCTGACCCGGCTCGCCGCCTGGATATCCGGACTTCCCCCCGAACTCGAACTCGACCCCGCTTCCCTGCAGCCGGCCTCGAGCGATGCCAGCTTCCGCCGGTACTTCCGGCTCGGCATGGGCGCCGGCACCGCCGTCGTCATGGACGCCCCGCCGGACAAGGAGGACTGCCGCCCGTTCCTGCACGTGGCCGGCCTCCTGCGCGATGCCGGCGTCCACGTACCGCAGGTGCTGGCCCAGGATCCCGCCCAGGGTTTCCTGCTGTTGTCCGACCTGGGGCGCACCACCTACGTGGACTACCTGCGCGGCCAGCCGACGCCGCACGACACCCACCGCATCTACATGGACGCCCTGGCGTCGCTGGTGAAGTTGCAACAAAGCGCAACCACCGGCCTCGTGCACTATGACAAGGGCCGCCTGGCGACCGAACTCGAGCTCTTCCCCGACTGGTACGCGGCCCGCTACCGCGACCTGCCCCTCGATGCCTCCGACCGCGATGCCCTGAACGCGGTCTTCGACACCCTGATCGACGCCAACCTCGCCCAGCCCTTCGTACTGGTCCACCGCGACTTCCACTCGCCGAACCTGATGGTGACCGACCTGCCCGCGGACGGGCCGAACTATGGCCCCAACCCCGGAGTCATCGATTTCCAGGACGCGGTCGTCGGGCCCATTACCTACGACCTGGCGTCCGTGCTCACCGACGCCCGCACCACCTGGGACGAAGCGCAGCAGCTGGACTGGGGCATCCGCTACTGGGAGATGGCCCGCAAGGCGGGGCTGCCGGTGCCCGGCGACTTTGCCGAGTTCCATCGCGCCTACGAGTGGATGGGGCTGCAGCGCAACCTGCGCATCCTCGGCGTGTTCGCCCGGCTCGCGCACCGCGACGGCAAGCGGCACTACCTGGACCACATGCCGCGCGTCAACACCTACGTGCGGCAGGTGGCCGGACGCTACCTGGCCTTCAAGCCGTTGATGAAACTGCTGGACAAGCTCGACGGACGGCAGGCGGCGACGGGATACACCTTCTGATGCGCGCGATGATTCTCGCGGCCGGGCGCGGCGAGCGCATGCGGCCGCTCACGGACACGGTCCCCAAACCGCTGCTGCAAGCGGGCGGCAAGCCGTTGATCGTCTGGCACATCGAACGCCTGGTGGACGCCGGACTGCGCGACATCGTCGTCAACCACGCCTGGCTGGGCGGCCTGATCGAGCAGGCGCTCGGCGACGGCAGCCGCTGGGGCGCGCGCCTGCGCTACTCGGCCGAGCCGCGGGCGCTGGAAACCGCCGGCGGCATCCGGCAGGCGCTGCCCATGCTGGGCGAGGACCCGTTCCTCGTCGTCAACGGCGACATCTGGACCGACTGGGATCCGGCCGGGGCGCATGCCGCCGCCGAGACGCTCGAACGGGACGACCGGCTGGCCTGGCTGGTGCTGGTGGACAATCCCGAGCATCATCCCGCGGGGGACTTTCGCCTCGACCCCGCCGGCCTGGTGCAGGACGGCGAGCCCCGGCTCACGTTCGCCGGCATAGGCGTCTACCGGCCTCGGCTGTTCGCGGCCCTGCCCCCGGGCGAACCGGCCAGGCTGGCGCCGCTGCTGCGCGCGGCCATGGCCGAGGGCCGTGTCGCCGGCACCCGCCACGCCGGCCGCTGGACCGACGTCGGCACGCCGCAGCGCCTGGCCTGGCTCGACGCGAGCCTACAATAGTCCTCGTCATTCCGCGTACGGATACGCCGCCATGAGCATTCCCGCCCAGGACCTCTCCCCTTTCGCCGCGCGTCGCAAGCGTCTGATGGACATCATGCGGACCCGCGGCGGCGGCATCGCGATCCTGCCCACGGCGCGCGAAGCCGTGCGCAACCGCGACGCCGAATTCCCGTACCGCTTCGACAGCGATTTTTTCTACCTGACCGGTTTTCCGGAACCCGAAGCCTGGGTCGTGCTGGTCGCCGGCCGCGAAGACCGCAGCATCCTGTTCTGCCGCGGCAAGAATCTCGAACGCGAGATCTGGGACGGCTACCGGATCGGCCCCGAAGCGGCCGCCGACCAGTTCGGCTTCGACCAGGCCTTCCCGGTGGAATCGCTGGCCGACGAACTGCCCAAGCTCATCGCCGACCAGCCCGCGCTGTTCGTCCCCCTGGCCGGCGACCGCCTGTTCGACCTGAGCCTGCGCACCTGGCTGGACAAGGTGCGCGCCATGGGCCGCTCCGGCGCCACGGCGCCGGGCTGCGCCCACGACTTGCGCGCCATCCTGGCGGAAATGCGCCTCGTCAAGGATGCCAGCGAGATCGACACCATGCGCCGCGCCGGCGCCATTTCGGCCGGCGCCCACGTACGGGCCATGCGCGCGACGCGGCCGGGCCTGCGCGAATACGAGATCGAGGCCGAACTGCTGCACGAATTCCGCCGCCACGGTTCGCAATCGGTCGCGTACAACTCCATCGTGGCCACCGGCCACAACGCCTGCGTGCTGCACTACCGGGCCGGCGACGCCGAACTGAAAGACGGCGACCTGCTGCTGATCGACGCCGGCTGCGAACTGGACGGCTATGCCTCGGACATCACCCGCACCTTTCCCGTTAACGGCCGCTTCAGCGGCCCACAGCGCGCCCTGTACGACATCGTGCTGGAAGCGCAGAAGGCCGCCACGGCCCACACCCGCCCCGGCGCACGCTGGAACGATGGCCACGAAGCCGCCGTGCGCGTGCTGGCGCAAGGCATGATCGACGAAGGACTGCTGAGCGGCACCCTCGATGGCGTGCTGGAATCCCAGCACTACACCCGCTTCTACATGCACCGCACCGGCCACTGGCTGGGAATGGACGTGCACGACGTCGGCGACTACCGGGAACCAGGCGCGCCGCCGTCCGCCGACGAAACGCGCCCGTGGCGCATGCTGCGCCCCGGCATGGTCCTCACGATCGAACCGGGCATCTACGTCCGTCCGGCGGCCGACGTGCCCGAGCGCTTCTGGGATATCGGCATACGGATCGAGGACGATGCCGTCGTGACCGAGACCGGCTGCGAGCTGATCACCCGGGGCGTGCCCGTCGCCGCGGACGAGATCGAAGCGTTGATGAGTTGACCCCCTGCGCGCTGACGCGCGTCCAGATGGCGCCCTCCCGGCCGCTACGCGGCAGCTCCCCAAGGGCCGGGACCCGCCTTGGGGCGGCCCGGCGGCGGGTCCCGAGGGCTCTACTTGCGGACCGGCGGAGCCGGATCCGCTGTGCCCCGGATGGTGGCGTGGTGCAAGAGCGGGTCGTGCCATAGGTATTTACATGCAAGCGGACATTACTATTTTGGGCGGGGGGCCGGTCGGGGCCACGCTGGCGCTGCTGCTGGCCCGGGCGGCCGCGCGGCCCGAGAACATCGTGCTGTGCCGGCCGCGGCGGCCGTCGGTGGCGCCGGCCACGGCGGCCGACCCGCGCTCGATGGCGCTCAACCATGGCAGCCGGGTCCTGCTGGCCTCGCTCGGCGCCTGGCCCGAGGGCGGCGCCGACATCCTCGACGTCCACGTCTCGCAACGCGGACGCCTGGGCCGCACGCACATTTCCCACGCCGACTTCGGCGTGCCGGCGCTGGGCACGGTGCTGCCGTATGCCGCCATCGTCGAGGCGCTCGATGCCGCGCTGGACCTAAGCGGCATCACCATCCGCGCCGGCGCGCCGGCGGCCATCCTCCGGCACGATGGCGACCGCGCGGTCGTCCGCCAGGACGACGACGAATGGACCAGCACGGTCTGCGTCCACGCCGAAGGGGGCACTTTCGACCACCAGGCTCGCAACGACCTGCACCGCAGCTACCGCCAGCACGCCATACTGGCCATCGTCCGCGCCAGCCGGCCCCGCCCGGGCTGGGCCTGGGAACGCTTCACCGACGAAGGCCCGCTGGCCTTGCTTCCCTACCCCGCCGGCGCGGCCCGCGACACCGGCCGCTATGCCATGGTCTGGTGCTGCCGCCCCGAGCACGCCGAACGGCTGGCATCCCTGGACGACGCCAGCTTCGCCCAGGCGCTCGGCCGTGCCTTCGGCGCCCGCCTGGGCGACTTCGCCGCGGCCGGGCCGCGCCACCGCTACCCGCTCGGCATCAACCTGCGCCGCAAGGTGGTCGACGGCACCCGCGTCGCCATCGGCAACGCAGCCCAGACCCTGCACCCGGTCGCGGGCCAGGGCATGAACCTCGGCCTGCGCGACGCCGCCGGCCTTGCGGAAGCTCTCGCCCCCCTGCTGCGCAATCCCGCCACCCCCGCCGCCCCCCTGCTCGCCGCCTACGCCCGCGCCCGGGCCGCAGACCGCTGGGTCACCAGCGGCCTGACCGACTTCATGCCCCGCATCTTCGCCACCGGCCTCGCACCGATCGAACACGCCTGCGGCCTCGCCCTGCTCGGGCTGGACCTGTCGCGCACGGTGCGGGGGCCGCTCGCGCGGCAATTGATGGAAGGCTTGCGCTAGTAGATTGCCCCCTACGGGCTGACGCGCGCCCGGCATGGTGGCCCCCAGCCGCGACGCGGCAGCCCCCCAAAAGGGGCCGGGCCCGGGCCTTGGGGCGGCGCGGCAGGCCCGCCGCCCGCGGCCCTCCGCACCTTGCGGCGCCCCGGAAAGCCAACTCTCTCGCGTAACAACTCTCCCCCCCCGACAGCGGTACAATCCCCGCCTTCCTCAGACATTTTTGCCCACGCGCGCCGCTTCCTCCATGATCGAGGCAGACGGCGCATTCAGTCATGCGCATTGGCCCCTACGACCTCCCGAACAACGTCTTCGTCGCCCCCATGGCGGGCGTCACGGACCGGCCGTTCCGCCAACTGTGCAAACGCCTGGGGGCCGGCCACGCCGTTTCCGAAATGGCCGCCAGCAATCCCAAGCTGTGGAATAGCGTCAAGACTTCCCGGCGCCTGGACCATGCCGGGGAAAGCGACCCCATCGCCGTCCAGATCGCCGGCAGCGACCCGGAAATGATGGCCCAGGCCGCGGTCTTCAACGTCGGCAAGGGCGCGCGCATCATCGACATCAACATGGGCTGCCCAGCCAAGAAAGTGTGCAACGTCGCCGCCGGCTCGGCGCTGCTGCGCGACGAAGACCTGGTCGCCCGCATCCTCGAAGCCGTCGTGCGCGCCTGCGCGCCCCTGGGCGTGCCCGTCACGCTCAAGACCCGAACCGGCTGGTGCCGCGCCGACCGCAACGTGCTGCGGGTCGCCCGCCGCGCCCAGGACATCGGCATCGCGGCCCTCGCCCTGCACGGGCGTACCCGCGAAGACCTCTACATGGGCCAGGCCGAATACGAGACGATCGCCGAGGTCAAGGCCGAGCTCGCCATCCCGGTCATCGCCAACGGCGACATCGATACGCCCGAGAAAGCGCGCCAGGTACTGGAGGCGACCGGCGCCGACGCCGTCATGATCGGCCGCGCGGCCCAGGGCCGCCCCTGGCTGTTCCGGGAAATCGATCACTACCTGCGCACCGGCGCCTTCCTGCCGGGGCCGACGCTCGCTGAAATGCGCGACCTGCTGCTCCAGCACCTGGACGACCACTACCGTTTCTACGGCGAATACACAGGCGTGCGCACCGCACGCAAGCACATCGGCTGGTATCTGAGCTCCCTGCCGGGCGGGCCGCAGTTCTGTGCACAACTGAATTTGATAGAAAACACGCGCGACCAATGGCACGCGGTGGCCGCATGGTTCGATCGTTCGATCGGGCCGCACGCCTCGCCGCGACTCGCTGCCTAGGCCGCGCTTCAAGGACAAAAACATGAAAGAACATACGCTTGAAGAATGCGTACGCCATACTCTGGACCGCTACTTCAAGGATCTCGAAGGCGAGACCACGAGCGGCATCTGGGACATGGTGCTGACCGCCGTCGAGCGTCCCATGCTCGAAGTGGTGCTCGAAAAGGCCGACCGCAACCAGTCGCGCGCCGCCGAGATGCTGGGCATCAACCGCAATACCTTGCGCAAGAAGCTCGACCATTACCAGATCAAGGTCTGACGCGGCCGCCCTCATCCCATTGCTCCGTGCCGGCCCTGGCACGCCATCCTGTCCAACTGATATGAAAATCGAACGCGCGCTTCTTTCCGTTTCTGACAAATCCGGCATCGTCGACTTCGCCAGGGCCCTGCACGACCGTGGCGTGCAGCTCCTGTCCACCGGCGGCACCGCCAAGTTGCTGGCCCAGTCCGGCCTGCCGGTGCAGGAAGTATCCGACTACACCGGCTTTCCCGAAATGATGGACGGCCGCGTCAAGACGCTGCATCCCAAGATCCACGGCGGCCTGCTCGCCCGGCGCGATGCGCAGGCGCACCTCGACGCCATCGCCAGTCACGGCATCGGCCGCATCGATCTGCTGGTGGTCAACCTCTATCCCTTCCGCGAAACCGTCGCCAAGCCCGGGTGCACGTTCGCCGACGCGGTCGAGAACATCGACATCGGCGGTCCGGCCATGCTGCGCGCGGCCGCGAAGAACCACGGCACCGAGGCGGGCGGCGTCACCGTCGTCATCGACCCGGCCGATTACGCGAAAGTCCTCGAGGAAATCGACGCCACCGGCGCCACCTCGTATGGACTGCGCCTGAACCTGGCCAAGAAGGTGTTCGCCCATACCGCCGCCTACGACGGCGCCATCGCCAATTACCTCACCAGCCTGGCCGAAGCTCCCGCGCAGGAAGCGGTGCCCGCGCGCGAGGCCTACCCGGAAATCCTCACCTTCCAGGTTTCCAAGAGCCAGGCCATGCGCTATGGCGAGAACCCCCACCAGTCGGCGGCGTTCTACCGGGACCCGGCGCCGGCGGCCGGCCTGCTCGCCAACTATCGGCAGTTGCAGGGCAAGGAACTCTCCTACAACAACATCGCCGATGCCGACGCGGCCTGGGAGTGCGTGCGCACCTTCGAGGCGCCCGCCTGCGTCATCATCAAGCACGCCAACCCGTGCGGCGTGGCCGTTTCCACCGACGCGCTCCACGCCTACCAACAGGCGTTCAAGACCGATCCCACTTCCGCGTTCGGCGGCATCATCGCCTTCAACCGCCCTGTCGACGCCGCGACCGCGCAGGCCGTCAGCAAGCAGTTCGTCGAAGTCCTGCTCGCGCCCGCCTACGATGATGGCGCGCGCGAGATCTTCGCCGCCAAGCAGAACGTGCGCCTGCTGGAAGTGCCGCCCGGCGACGGCGTCAACGCCTTCGACGTGAAGCGCGTGGGCGGCGGCTGGCTTGTGCAGCAGCCCGACGCCTTCAACGTCTCGCGCGACCAGCTCAAGGTCGTCACCAAGATCGCTCCCACCGAAGCGCAAATGGACGACCTGCTGTTCGCCTGGAAAGTCGCCAAGTTCGTCAAGTCCAACGCCATCGTCTTCGCCGGCGGCGGCATGACCCTGGGCGTGGGCGCCGGCCAGATGAGCCGCGTCGATTCCGCCCGCATCGCCTCGATCAAGGCCGAGAACGCCGGCCTCTCGCTCAAGGGTTCGGCGGTGGCGTCCGATGCCTTCTTCCCGTTTCGCGACGGCCTGGACGTGGTGGTGGACGCCGGCGCGACCTGCGTCATCCAGCCGGGCGGCAGCATGCGCGATCCGGAAGTCATCGCCGCCGCCGACGAGCGGGGCATCGCCATGGTGCTGACCGGCACCCGGCACTTCCGTCATTGATGGGCCCACCCCGCGCGGCTTACGTCGCACCCCTCAAGGGGCGGCGCTGGCGGACCGGCGGAGCCGGATCCGCGGCGCCCTGGATGGGGGCAGCGTTTTCAGGCGTTTCGGGTGGGGTGGTGATCTGATGGAATTGAGATCGTGCGCATATTAGGTGTGGATCCCGGCCTGCGGCGTACCGGCTTCGGGGTGATCGAATCGAACGGGGCACGGCTGCGCTACGTCGCCAGCGGCACCATCGTCGTGCCCGCGGACGATGATCTCTCCGGGCGGCTGAAGGTCATTCTCGACAATCTGCGGCAGGTCGTGCGGGATACCGCGCCCGATTTCGCGGCGATCGAGAAAGTCTTCGTCAACACCAATCCGGTTTCGACCCTGCTCCTGGGGCAGGCGCGCGGCGCCGCGCTGTGCGCGCTGGCCGACAGCGGCCTGGCGGTGCACGAGTACACGGCCTTGCAGATCAAGAAATCGGTGGTCGGCACGGGCCGCGCCGCCAAGATGCAGGTCCAGGCCATGGTGCAGCACCTGCTGTCGCTGGATGGCTCGCCCGCGGCGGATGCCGCCGATGCGCTCGCCTGCGCGATCTGCCATGCGCACGTCGCGCCGCTGGCCGACCGACTGCGCGAACAGAACGGTCATCCCGCATTCGGCCGCCGCGGCACCCGGCTGCGCGCCGGAAGACTGGTGTAGGGCCCGCCCTGGGGCGCGGCGGATCGGCAAAACCGGACCGCGGCGCCCTGCTTGAAGAAATGAGATAGCGTATGCTGCGGGGAAATTTTTGAAGGCCATTTCATGATCGGACGCCTGACCGGAACCCTGGTCGAGAAGCAGCCGCCCACCGTGTGCCTGGACGTGAACGGGGTCGGTTATGAACTCGACGTGCCGATGAGCACGCTCTACTCCCTGCCCGAGCTCGGGGCCAGGGTGACGCTGCTGACCCACCTCGCCATACGCGAGGATGCGCACGTGCTGTATGGCTTCGGCACGGCCGCCGAGCGCTCGACGTTTCGCGAACTCATCAAGGTCAGCGGCGTCGGCGCCAAGATCGCGCTGGCCGTGCTGTCCGGCATGACGGTATCCGAGTTGTCGCAGGCCGTCACCCTGCAGGAAGCCGGACGGCTGACGCGCGTGCCAGGCATCGGCAAGAAAACCGCCGAACGACTGCTGCTCGAGCTCAAGGGCAAGCTGGGCGCCGACCTCGGCGCCGCCGGCGGCACGGTGGCCGCGGATGGCCAGGCCGATATCCTCAATGCGCTGGTTGCGCTGGGCTATTCCGATCGTGAGGCCGTGGCCGCCGTGAAGAACCTGCCGGCAGGCGTGGGCGTATCCGAAGGCATCAAGCTGGCGCTCAAGGCCCTGGCGCGCTAGCGGACCGGCCGGCAGCAGTCGCCGGCACGCGGAGGGAAGACGGCATGCTAAGGATCTGGGGAAGGCGCAGTTCGTTCAATGTGCAGAAGGTCCTCTGGTTCGCGGGCGAACTAGGGCTGGCCTACGAGCACATCTCCGCCGGCGGCGACTTCGGCCTGGTTTCCACCCCGGATTTCCTGGCCATGAATCCCCACGGCCGGGTCCCGGTCATCGACGACGGCGGCACCGTGGTGTGGGAGTCGCACGCCATCCTGCGCTACCTGGCCGCCCGCTACGGCGCGCCGCGTTTCTGGCACGCAGACCCTGGGCAACGCTCCGAGGCCGAGCGCTGGATGGACTGGGCGCAAACCGCATTGCAGCCGGCCTTCCTCGGCGGCGTATTCTGGGGTTACTACCGGACTCCGCGGGCGCTGCGCGACCCCGTGCGGATACGTGAGCAAGTCGAGCTGAGCGCGGCGTATTTCACGCTGCTGGACGGCGTCCTGCGCGACCGGCCCTTTCTCGGCGGCGCGGTCCTTACGCTGGCGGACATCCCCGCCGGCACGGCCTTGTACCGCTACTTCGAGATCGACATCGAACGGCCCGAGATACCGCACGTCCGGGCCTGGTACCAGCGGCTGCAGCAGCGGCAGCCTTACCGCGCCCACGTCATGGTGCCTTTCGGCGAGCTGTACGGCAAGCTCGACTACTGACGGCACGTCGCGGGTCCGGACCGGAGCGCCGCCGACGGCGGCCGGCGGGCCGGGAAAAAGAAAAATCGCTGGCGGAACGGGCTAACATACAGCCAGTTCAAGGCAGAATACCCCCATGGCGATACAGCCCGACAAACTTTCCGCCCGAGACGACGCCCTCGATACACGCGTCATCTCTCCCCGCGCCTCCTCGCCCAACGAGGAAGCGATCGAACGCGCCCTGCGCCCCAAGGCACTCGACGAATACGTCGGCCAACGCCGCATCCGCGAACAACTGGAAATCTTCATCGCCGCGGCGCGCAACCGCCACGAATCGCTGGACCACGTGCTGCTGTTCGGCCCGCCTGGCCTGGGCAAGACCACCCTGGCCCACATCATTGCCCGTGAAATGGGCGTGCAACTGCGCCAGACCTCGGGGCCGGTGCTCGAACGTCCGGGCGACCTGGCCGCGCTGCTTACCAACCTCGAGAAAAACGACGTTCTCTTCATCGACGAGATCCATCGCCTGTCGCCCGTGGTCGAGGAAATCCTCTACCCCGCGCTGGAAGACTTCCAGATCGACATCCTCATCGGTGAAGGACCCGCGGCGCGCAGCGTCAAGCTCGACCTGCAGCCCTTCACGCTGGTCGGCGCCACGACCCGCGCCGGCATGCTGACCAACCCGCTGCGCGACCGCTTCGGCATCATCGCGCGCCTGGAGTTCTACACCGCCGAGGAACTGGCGTCCATCGTCACCCGAAGCGCGGGCCTGCTCAACGCCGCCATCGCCGAGGACGGCGCCCGGGAAATCGCCCGCCGTTCGCGCGGCACGCCCCGTATCGCCAACCGGCTGCTGCGCCGCGTGCGCGACTACGCCGAAGTCAAGGCCGGCGGCCGCATCACCGGCGAGGTCGCGCAGGCGGCTCTCTCCATGCTGGACGTCGACCCGGCCGGCCTGGACATCATGGATCGCAAGCTGCTGGAAGCCATCGTCTACAAGTTCGACGGCGGCCCGGTAGGCCTGGACAGCCTGTCGGCCGCCATCGGCGAGGAACGCGACACCATCGAGGACGTGATCGAACCCTACCTGATCCAGCACGGCTACGTACAACGCACGCCGCGCGGACGCATCGCCACGCAAGGCACCTACAGGCACCTGGGCCTCGCCCCCCCACCCCAGGCCGGCAGCGCCGAATTGTTCTAGAGGGGGGGGGGGAGCCCACCCCCTCCGCGCTTCGCGCGTCCCCCTCAAGGGGGCGGCGCTGGAAGGAGAGGCCACCCCACGCGGCTTACGCCGCGCCCCTCAAGGGGCGGCGCTGGCGGACCGGCAGGGAAGTCCACCCCACGGGGCCTGTGGCCCCGCCCCTCAAGGGGCGGCGCTGGCGGACCGGCAAAGCCGGATCCGCGGCGCCCTGGGTCTAGTACCGCTTTCTCCAATTGCCACACCGTTGCTACCGCTGGCAGCCAGCGAAGCAAAGGCGCCTCAACCCAAGAAAGCGGTCCTAGACCCAGGATGCGGTGGATCCGGCTCCGCCGGTCCACCCGCATCGCCCCCTGGGGGGCGCGCGTAAGCGCGTAGGGGGGGTAATACAAACACAAAAGCCCGTGCTGGGCATCCCCCAGTTCACGGGCTTCGCTGCGCAACGCGCAGTTGACATCAAGTCGGACGAGATCATGCACGGCACCGATGACGCGGCCATGACAGCAAACCGTCCGATCCATAAAAAGAAGGTGGAAGCGTCGATAACCCGAACGGCGCCACCCACGCACCCGAAGCCGCACAGGCTTGCATCAACGCTCCCTGCGGTCTGACGACCAGGCCGCGCTAAAGTTTCCCCCTTTACAAGCCGTCACAATTGGTGGAAAGGTAGGATCCGGACCGGATGCCCGGCGACGGCGGGTTGTTTACAATTTCGCCCCGGGGCCACCCCGCCTCCAAGCTTGCTAGACTCATACCAAGGTTCACCTCGTGTCCAACCCCGCCAGTGACGATTTCCGGTTTTCCATCCGGGTCTACTACGAAGATACCGACGCCGGCGGCGTGGTCTACTACGCGAACTATCTGAAGTTCTTCGAACGCGCGCGCACCGAATGGCTGCGCGCCTTGGGCGTAGAGCAGCGCGTGCTGGCCGAGGAAACGGGCTGCATCTTCGTGGTACGCGGAATCGAGGCCCAATACCGCCGGCCGGCCGCATTGGACGATCTTCTGACCATACGCAGCAAGGTATCGCGACTGGGCAAGGCTTCCATCGATTTTTCGCAGTTCTGCGAGCGCGGCGATGAACTGCTGGCGGCCGGCAAGGTCCAGGTAGGGTGCGTCGACCGGGCGACGATGCGCCCGCGCGCCCTGCCGGCGGGCCTGGCCCGCACGCTCGCCCCGCTGGCGGCGGAGCCCGCAACGGATTAACCCTCGATCAACCCTTCAGGCACTTTCTTCCCATCCGCCCCCCAAAGGACTTTGCATGAACGTCAACCAGGACATGTCTATCCTGTCCCTGATTACCCAGGCGAGCTTTACCGTCCAGTGCGTGATGGCCATCCTGGCCATCGTCTCGCTGATGTCCTGGACCTACATCTTCCGCAAGCGCTTCGCCATCAAGCGCGCCCAGCAGCAGACCGACCGCTTCGAGGCCGACTTCTGGTCGGGCGGCGACCTGAACATGCTGCACCAGGCCGTGACCGCCCGGCGCGGCGAGCAGGGCGCGCTGGCGCGCATTTTCGAGGCCGGGATGGCCGAGTTCGTGAAAAGCCGGCAGAACAAGCTGAACGACGTCAACACGCTGCTCGACGGCGCCCGCCGCGCGATGCGCGCCGCCTACCAGCGCGAGATGGACTCGCTCGAATCGCACCTCGCCTTCCTGGCCTCCACCGGCTCGGTCAGTCCCTACGTCGGCCTGTTCGGGACGGTGTGGGGCATCATGCACGCCTTCCGGGGCCTGGCCAACGTGGAACAGGCCACGCTCGCCAGCGTGGCGCCCGGCATCGCCGAGGCCCTGGTGGCCACCGCCATCGGCCTGTTCGCGGCGATTCCTGCGGTGGTCGCCTATAACCGGTTCTCGCACGACATCGACCGGCTGTCCATCCGCTTCGACAGCTTCATCGACGAGTTCCAGAACATCCTGCAAAGACAGGTGCGCTGATGCCTTCGACCCGCTCCAGCAATCGCGGCGGCCGCGGCGGACGCCGCTCCATGAACGAGATCAACGTGGTGCCGTACATCGACGTCATGCTGGTGCTGCTGGTGATCTTCATGGTCACCGCGCCCATGATGTCGCCCGGCGTCATCGACCTGCCCACGGTGGGCAAGGCGTCGCAGGTCCCGGTCAAGCCGCTCGAGGTCATCCTGGCCGCGGACGGCACCGTCACCATCCGCGACCGGGAACGCGGCGACAGCACGCCGCAAGCCATTCCGCGCAGCGATCTCGCGCGCGTCGCGCGCGACCGCCAATCCCAGCACCCCGACCAGCCCGTCGTCATCTCCGCCGATCGCAAGGCGCAGTACGAGTCCGTGCTGAAAGTCATGGACGAATTGCAGCGCCAGGGCGTCAAGCGAGTCGGCCTGCTGGTCAAGCAACAAGGCTCCTGATTGCCCATGGCGCCCAACGACCGCTCCAACCGACCTCTCCGTCAACCGCCCGAACCGGGCAAATGGAAGGCTTTCGGCCTGGCCGTGCTGATGCACCTCTTGCTGGCCGCCGCGCTGATCTTCAGCCTGAACTGGAATCGCCGCGCTCCCGGCCCCGTACAGGCCGAACTATGGACCGCGCTGCCCTCGCCCAACCAGCCCGAGCCGCCCGCCCCCACCCCCGAGCCCGAACCCCAGCCGGCCACGCCTCCGCCGCCCCCGCCTGCGCCCGAACCCAAGTTGACGCAGGAAAAACCCGACATCGCCATCGAGCAGGAAAAGAAACGCCGCGAGGAACGGGAGCGCCGCGAAGCCGAGGAAGCCGAACGCAAGCGCGAGCAGCAGCTGCAGGAAAAGAAGCTGGCCGAAAAACGCGCGCAGGAAAAGAAGGAAGCGGAGCAGCGCGAGGCCGAGAAGAAAAAGGCCGAGCAACTGGCCGCCCAGAAAGCCGCCGACGAGAAAAAAGCCGCGGCCGAGAAAGCCGCCGCGGAAAAGAAAGCCGCGGCCGAGAAGAAAGCCCAGGCCGAGCGCGACCGCAAGTTGCGCGAGGCCTTCCGCAACGACACGGCCCGCGCGGCCGGTCTGGAGGGCGGCCGCGAAGGCGGCACCGCCAATCGCAACCAGGCCGGCGGCGGGGGCGGCGATCCCGGCTATGCCGACCTGGTGCGCGCTTGCATCAAGCCCGGAGTCATTTATAGTGCAAGTGGCAGTTCCGCCGACGGGAACCCTACGGCCGTGTTCCGGGTCCAGTTGCTACCCACCGGGGAACAGGCAGGCGGGCCGCGCCTGGTTCGCTCCTCCGGCGTCGCCGCTTTCGACCGCGCGGTGGAAAACGGTATCCGGCGTTGCGATCCCTTCCCGCGGCCGTCTTCCGGCCGGTACGAGTCCAACATAGAAGTTCAATATCGGATGTTCGACTGATGACATTTGCAAATCCCGCTTTCCCCTCCTCGTCCGCCACGTCCGGCAGTATCCGCCTGCGAGACCTCGGCACCCGGCTAGGACGGCGGCTGCTGCAATGCGCCGCCGCGCTTGCCGCGACGGCCTTCGGATTGGGCGCCGCGCCTGCCCAGGCCCAGCTCACCGTCCAGATCTCCGGCGCCGGGGCCAACCAGTATCCCGTGGCCATCGCCAATTTCGAATCGGCCGATCCGCAAGGCCGGGCCATTGCCGAGATCATTCGCGCCGACCTGAACCGCACCGGCCTCTTTCGCCTCATCGACGCCGGCGAAACGCCCCTGTCCGACTCCGCCGTGATCGGCTTTGCCGCATGGAAGACCCGCGGCGCCGACGCGCTTGCGGTGGGCAGCGTGCAGCGCACCGGCGATGGCCGCTACGACATCCGCTATCGGCTGGTGGATACCGTCAAGCAGGCCCAGATCGACGGCGTCGCGTTCTCGTCCGGCGCCAACGAGATGCGCCGTACCGCGCACCAGATCGCCGACCGCATCTACGAGAAGTTGACGGGTGACCGTGGCATTTTCGCAACACGAATCGCCTACGTGCTCAAGCGCGACAACATCTACGAACTGCAGATCGCCGACGCCGACGGGCAGAACGCCCAGACCGCCCTGCGTTCGCGCGAGCCCATCATCTCGCCCTCGTGGTCGCCCGATGGCTCTCGGCTGGCCTACGTCAGCTTCGAATCCCGCAAACCGGTTGTGTATGTGCACACTATCACCACGGGCCAGCGGATTCCTGTTGCCAATTTCAAGGGGAACAACAGTGCCCCCGCCTGGGCGCCCGACGGCAACCGCTTGGCGGTCGTTCTGACGCGCGACGGGCTCTCGCAGCTCTACATGTTGAACGCCGACGGTTCCGGCCTGCGGCGCCTGACCCAGTCGCCGGGCATCGACACGGAACCGACTTTCACGACCGACGGACGCGCCATACTCTTCACCAGCGACCGGGGCGGCAGCCCGCAGATCTACCGGCTCAACCTGGACAACAACCAAGTCGAGCGCGTTACGTTCAAAGGGGCTTACAATATTTCTCCCCAGTTGTCGCCTGATGGCAAAACCTTGCTGTACGTCACCCGCCGCGCCGGCTTCCAGATAGCTTCGCTAGACCTTGCCACCGGTAATGAGCTCGTCCTCACCAACGGCGGCAGGGACGAATCCCCCAGCTTCGCACCCAACGGAAAGATGATTCTTTATGCAACATCGCAGTCCGGCCGCGGTGTTCTGGCTGCGGTTTCGAGCGACGGTCGCGTCACCCAGACATTGTCGGTGCTCAACGGCGACGTGCGCGAACCCACCTGGGGGCCTTTCCTCAACAATTGATTACCTGGAATGGGCCATGCTGTCGCGGCTCCGCATCGTTGTCACGTCTTGCAACGTTGTCTGCCGTGTGGCCCATGTGACACTTTAGGATCACGTTTCCGCTAGTCATTGTCTTTCCAAACCCACTATCGTCGTCGAAACCCAAGGAAAAATCATGTCTACTCGTGCATTCAAAATGTTCGTCGTGGCGAGCGTTGTCGCGGTAGTCTCGGCTTGCAGCAGCCCCGTCAAGCTCGATGAGAGCAGCAACGTCCCGGTCGAAGACCGTTCCGGCCAGACCTCCGGAGCCAATCCCAACGGCGTGGCGCGCGTCGATACGACCCAGCAAGGCCTCGATCCGCTCAACGATCCCAAGGGCGTGCTGGCGCAGCGGTCCGTGTACTTCGACTTCGACAGCTACGTCGTCAAGGACCAGTACCGTCCCATCGTCGAGAACCATGCCCGGTTCCTGAACAACAACCGCAACCGCAAGGTCGTGATCGAGGGCAACACCGACGACGTCGGCAGCAGCGAGTACAACCTGGCACTGGGCCAGCGCCGCTCCGAAGCCGTCCGCCGCATGATGGTGCTGCTGGGCGTGCGCGACGACCAGGTCGAAGCCATCAGCTTCGGCAAGGAAAAGCCCAAGGCGACCGGTACGGATGAAGCCTCCCGCGCCGAAAACCGCCGCGCCGACATCGCCTACCGCTAAGGATCCGCCTTATGACGCTCCGCATTTCCCGCCTCCGGCTGCTGGCCGCCACCGCCTGCATCGGCGCCAGCCTGTCGGGTTTCTCGGCCCACGCGGCCCTGTTTTCCGACGACGAGGCGCGCCAGGCCATCATCGACCTGCGCAAGGAAGTGCGCGAGCGAGCCGATCAGCAAAGCCGCAAGCTGGCCGACGATCTGGCCCAGAGCCAGCGCAGCCAGCTCCAGCTCGCTTCGCAGATCGAACAGTTGCAACAGGAAATCGCCCGCCTGCGCGGTCAGATCGAAATCCTGACTAAGCAGGTGGCCGATACCCAGCAGGCCCAGAAAGACATCTACCTGGACGTCGACACCCGCCTGAAGCGCCTGGAGCCGCAAACGGCCTCGATCGACGGACAGCAGGCCACCGTGGGCGCGGACGAGAAACGCGCCTACGACGCCGCCATCGACCTCTTCCGCAACGGCAACTACGCCGACGCCATCCCCGCCCTGTCGAACTTCGTCCGCCAGTATCCGCAAAGCCCCTACGCGCCGGCCGCGCAGTTCTATATCGGCAGCAGCCACTACGCGCTCAAGGACTACAAGGCGGCGATCGCGCAGCAGCAATCGCTGGTCAAGAACTATCCCAGCAACGTCCGTGCGCCGGACGCGCTGCTCGTCATAGCCGGCAGCCAGGTCGAGCTGAACGACCGGCGCGGCGCGCGCAGCACGCTGGAACGCATCATTCGCGACTATCCCGGCGTCCCCGCCGCGCAGACCGCGAAGGATCGCCTCGAGCTCCTGAAGTAGAGTTCCTGAAGTAAGGCATTCGCGGCGCACTTGCCCTCCCGCATCGCGCACGCTTTGTTTGACAAGCTCATGTGAACTTGCCATAATTTCGGGCTTCGGGTCGTTAGCTCAGTCGGTAGAGCAGCGGACTTTTAATCCGTTGGTCGCGCGTTCGAGTCGCGCACGACCCACCAGATGTAAAAAAGGCCCCCGCCATGGCGGGGGCCTTTTCTTTTGGCTCAGGATGGCTCGATAGCCTCTATTCGTTCGTAACCGCCTTGGGATGCAGCCGCAAGGTGGCCTGGGAGGAAGAAGGCCCTTGCGCGGCATACGGGCGCATCGCCCGCATATCCGTCACGTTTTCGATCCCTTCGTCCTTGACCCGTTTCAGAAAGCTCACGCGCTCCCGGTAATACTCGGCATACATGACCGCGTCGCGCACGCGTTGTTCGGCGCGATAGAGCGCCATTCTCGCCTCGTACAGCGCCTTCTCGGCTTCCTTTTCCGGCGTTGGGGCGTGACTCAGAACCCATCTGCGAAGCCACTCGAGCATCATGCCCTCCAATTGAGATCAGGTTGGCAATGAGCTTAATGCAGGATCTTCTCCGGCAATCGATTTTCGCGCCTGTGTTGTTTTCTTATGTGTAACGCTTTTACCAGGCGTCACGCCCCACGGACGGCGGATGAGGAAACCGCGGCATCGCCTGGTGGGGGGATGCGGGCCACGGCCGGTCCCCTTTTCGCGCGCAAGATCCGTCCAGATGCCGGCCACAACGGGCAAGTAGGCCGCAAGATCGCGCCAAGCGGCAAACTGGCCCGGCCCGCCGGCAAGACGGCCGCCGGCGTCGTGGAGTGGCGCCGGGGAATTGCGAAATTTTCAATCCGTTGCCATGCGCTCCCGGGCCGCCTCACCGGGGCATCATCGACTGGATCTGCCCGGCGGCACGCAGCAGCACCGGCAGGCACTCGCTCTTCAACTCGGCTGCCTTGCGGCTGCCCAGCACCATGCTCACGCTCAGGCCCGCGACCATGCGTCCGTCGTGCCCGCGCAGCGGCACCGCCACGCCGGCAAAGCCATCCACCAGCTCGCTGACGGAAATGCAATAGCCGTCGCTGCGCACCTGCCTGACGAGCTTGCGCAATGCCGTCTTCGAGACGGTGGTGCTCGAAGTCAGGCGCTTGAGCTCCACCGTCTGGAGATAGGTTTCCAGCGCGGCATCCTCCAGGCCGGAGAGCAGCACGCGGCCCAGCGAGTGGGGATAGGCGGGCAGCCGGCTGCCTACCGACAGGTCCAGGCGGAACGGCTTGGGCGCATCTTCGCGCGCAAGAAAAACGACATCCTCGCGATCGAGCACGCCAAGCGAGCACGTCTCTCCCAGCGTATCGGCCACCTGCCGCATGGCCGCGCGCGCCAGTTGCGGCAGCTTCATCGCCGCGAAATAGGCGTAGCCCAGGTCCAGCACCTTGGGCGTGACGGAGAACTGCCTTCCCGCCTGATTCACATAGCCGAGCTTCTCGAGCGTCAGCAGGATGCGCCGCGCCGCGGCGCGGGTCACGTCCAGCCGTTCGGCCACCTCCTGCATGGTCAGCGCCGGCACCCCGCTCGCGTAGATCTGCAGCACCTGCAACCCGTTGGCCAGGCCATCGAGGAACTCCTCCTTCTTTTCCTTTTCTTCGCTCAGCGTCATGTTCATCCGTATCCGAGGCAGTGTCGCGGATTGTAGTTTGACAGCGCCTCGCTCCGGGCGTAAATTGAATTAGCGAACATTTGTTCGCTAATTGAGGGGTGCATATCGAACCCCGAAGAGGAGACATCATGACCAACACGTTCAAGCTGGGATTGGCCTGCGCGGCGCTCGCCGGGCTCGTCTCGGCCGCCGCGGCGGGCGCGGCCGAGACCTATCCCGCCAAGCCGATCCGCTTCATCGTCCCCGCGGCCGCCGGCGGCCCGACCGAGATCGTCACGCGCCTGCTGGCCGAGAAAATGTCCGACAGCATGGGCGTGCCCGTGGTCGTCGAAGCCAAGCCCGGCGCCGGCGGCAACATCGGCGCGGACGCCGTCGCCAAGGCAGCCCCCGACGGCTACACGGTGCTGATGGGCACCATAGGCACGCACGCCATCAACCAGACGCTCTACCGCTCGCTGCCCTTCGATCCGATCAAGGACTTCGCGCCGGTCACCCAGGTCGTGTCGTATCCGCTCATGGTGGTCTGCA
The DNA here is from genome assembly GCF_002188465.1 of Pigmentiphaga sp. NML080357. GTDB lineage: Bacteria > Pseudomonadota > Gammaproteobacteria > Burkholderiales > Burkholderiaceae_B > Pigmentiphaga. The sequence continues at coordinate 166,817 of NZ_NINW01000038.1, forward strand.
ATCCCAAGCTGCCGGTGCGCAACGTCGCCGAGCTCATCGCTTACGCCAAGGCCCATCCCGGCGTGCTGAACCGAGCTTCGGGCGGCAGCGGCACGTCCATGCACATGTCCGGCGAGCTTTTCAATGAGATGGCCGGCATTTCCATGCAGCACATCCCCTACAAGGGCAGCCTGCCGGCGCTGACCGACGTCATGGGCGGCCAGGCCGACCTGGCCTTCGACAGCATGGTGGTGGCGCTGCCGCTGGTCAAAGCCGGCAAGCTGCGCGCCCTGGCCGTCACCGGCCCGCAGCGTTCGCCCGCGGCTCCCGACGTGCCGGCCATCGCCGAGACCGTGCCGGGCTACGCGATGACTTCGTGGATAGGCGTGTTCGCACCGGCGGGCACGCCCCGCCCCATCGTCGACCGGCTGCAGCGCGAGATCGCCAAGGCGCTCACCGACCCCAAGATCAAGGAACAACTGGTTTCTCAAGCCGCCGACCCGGTCGGCAGCACCCCCGACGACTTCGCCCGCTTCGTCCGCGAGGAAACCCGGAAATGGGCACCCATCGTCAAGGCGTCGGGCGCGTCGGTATCTTGAACCACGGAGACACATCCATGCAGGCCATCGATTTCCCGGCGCGGCGCCGCAACGTCGCCCGCCACGTTCGCGAGGCGGGCTTCGACGCCTATCTCGGCACGCGCCAAGGCGCATTGCACTACCTGAGCGGCGCCTTCATGCCGTGGCGCGGCGCCGTGCTGGTCACGGCGGACGGCGCGTGCGAATTCCTCTACTGGGCCATGGACGCGGCCCGGGTCTCGGCCGAGGGGCACGAGATCGACATGCATACCTTCGAGTTCTCCGACTTCCCGCAATTGATCGCGCAGCGCCTGCGCCATCACGGCCTGGACGCCGGTCGCGTCGGCCTGGATCTCGCACACCCCGGCGCCGCGCAAGTGGCGCCCGGCATGCTGACCGCGGCGGAGTACTTCGAGATCGCCGAACAGCTGCCCAATGCGAAGCTGGAGAACGGCGTCGACCTCATCGACGAAGCCATGCTCATCAAGGACGCCGCCGAGATCGAGCGCCTGCGCCACGCGGCCCATGTATCCGACCATGGCTTCGAGCAGGGGCTGGCCGCCATCCGGCCCGGCGCGACCGAGAACGAGGTGGCGGGAGAAATCGAACGCGCCATCCGCCGGCGCGGCAGCACGTGGTCGTGGGCCGTCACCGGCGGCACCGAGGTAGGCGCCGGCGAACGCACCGGCTTCCTGCGTGGCGTCACCCAGCAGGCCACCGACCGTCCCATCCGGAACAACGAATTCGTCATCCTCGACCTGCATCCCATGCTGGACCTCTACCTGGCCGATACCGCGCTGCCGGTCTTCCTGGGCAAGCCGGACGCGCGCCAGCAAGCCATGATCGATTGCTGGGAAGCGACCGTGGACACGATGCTGGCCGGCCTGCGGCCGGGGCGCCCGATTCCCGACTGCGTAAAAGAGGGGCTGGCGGTGTTCGAGAAGTTCGGCCTGCGCGAATTCGGCCTGCCGCTGTTCGGACACGGGCTGGGCACCTGCGCCCGCACGCGTCCCTTCATCAATCTGCGCAGCCAGGACGTCGTGCGGCCCGGCATGGTGGCCGCGCTGGGCACGCATCTCTACCAGCCGGGCGTGGGCGGCCTGCGGCTCGAATATCCCGTCCTCATCGGCGAACAAGGCGCCGAGCCGCTGGTGCGCACGCCCGCGCGCGTGCAGCGCGTTTCCTGATACACGAGGAGCCATCCATGCAAGCCACTCCGCTCAGCCCCTTGATCGGCGCCGCCATTCGCGGCGTGGACCTCGGCAACCTGGACGATGCGACGTACGACCGCATCTACCAGGCGTTCCTCGACCACCAGTTGCTCGTGTTCAAGGACCAGGCCCTGTCGCCGGCACGGCAACTGGCCTTCAGCCGCCGTCTCGGTCCGCTCGACATCCACGTGCTGTCCCAATACAACCACCCCGAGTATCCCGAGATCTTCGTGCTGTCCAACGAGGTCAAGAACGGCGTGCCCGCCGGCATCGCCGACGGCGGCTCCTACTGGCACTCCGACTTCGCCTTCCGCGAAAAACCCGCCAAGGCCACGATACTCAATGCCCAGGTCATTCCCCCTGAGGGGGGCAATACCCTGTTCGTCAACATGTACCGCGCCTACGATGACCTCGACGACGAAACGCGATCGCGGCTGGAAGGCCAGCGCGCCGTGCACCGCTATCGCCCGCGCCGCGACAAGACCGACGACGGCACACGCGTGGTCATGGACCGCGCCCAGCTCGCGCAGACGCCCGACGTCGTGCACCCCATCGTGCGCACTCACCCCGAGACCGGCCGCCGGGCGCTGTTCGTCCATCCGGGCATGACGGCGGAAATCGTCGGGTGGCCAGAAGAGGAAAGCCGCCGGATGCTGGACTACCTGTTCGCCCACTGCACGCAGGAAAGCTACCAATATGCGCTCCAGTGGTCGCCCGGCGACGTGGTCATGTGGGACAATCGCTGCGTCATGCACAAGGCCACCACGCGGGACTTGCCGGCGCACTTGAAGCGCACCATCCTGCGCACGACCGTGCTGGGCGACCGGCCGGTCTGACCTCCTCTTCGCCTACGGAAGCCATGCCCGACGTCGTCGCCTCGACCGGCATTCATGCCGAGCCGGAACTGCCGCTCGACAGCGGCGCGCGCCTGGCACCGGCGCTTCTCGGCTGGTGCCGCTATGGCCCGGAGCCGGCGCGGGCCAGGCGCATCGTGCTGTTCCTGCATGGCATCTCCGCCAGCCCCCAGGCCCTGCCCGTGCCCGGCGCCGCGCCCGCGCCCGATACGGGCTGGGGAGCGGACTGGATCGGCCCCGGCCGCCATTTCGACACCCGCGACTGCTGCGTGCTCGTGCCCAATGCCCTCGGGTCGTGCTTCGGCTCGAGCGGACCGGCCGACGCCGATCCCGAACGCTTTCCCGCCATCACCATCGGCGATACGGTACGCCTGCAGGGAAGATGGCTCGCGGCACAGGGCATCGATCGGCTGGACGAGGTGATCGGCTATTCCTACGGCGGCTACCAGGCCTTCCAATGGGCCGTGGGCGGCCCCGTCGAAACCGGGCGGATCGCCGTGCTTGCCTCCTCTGCGCTAGGCAGCGGGTCCCCGGCGGAGCTGGACAGGTTGCGCGCGCTGGCCCGCGCCTGCCGGCAAGACGACCCGCGGGGGCGGGCACAGTGGCGGCGGCTGCGCGAAGCGACGCTGGCCCGGTACGGCATGGCCGACTGGCTGGCCGCCCAGGGATGCGCCGATCCTGCCGCACGCATCGCGGCAGAGGCAAAGGCCTGGGCGGAACGGTTCTCGCCGTGGTCGCTGGCAGCCCTGCGCGCCGCGGCCATGGCCTTCGACGTGCGCGCGCGACTGGCATCCTGCCGCGTCCCGCTCGCCTGGCTGCGCGGCGCCGGGGATCTGCTCTTTCCGCCGGAAAACGAAAACCCGGCCGCGCCGTCTATCCGGCAGGCCACTGTTCCCGGCCTCGCGGGACACCTGTCCCCGTTGCTGGAGAGCGCCGCGTGGCAAGCGGCGCTGCGCAGCCTGCAGCAAGCCTGAGCGCGTTACAGCCGCTTGCGATTCGGCTCGCCCGCAAGGCGCACGGGTGGCGTTAAGCTAATCGGCCAGTCATCCAGGAGGCGCTCATGAAGAAAACGGCATCGGCCGTCTGGAAAGGCGGCATCAAGGACGGCAAGGGCACACTGTCCACCGAAAGCGGCGTGCTGGCCCAGACGCCCTACAGCTTCCATACCCGGTTCGAGGGAGGCAAGGGAACCAACCCCGAAGAGCTCATAGGCGCGGCCCATGCCGGCTGCTTCTCGATGGCGCTTTCGGCCGAGCTGGGCAAGGCAGGCATGACCGCCGAAAGCATAGAGACCACGGCCACGGTCACGCTGGACAAAGTCGGCGACGGTTTCTCCATCACCACCGTACACCTGGACGTGACCGTCTCCATACCCGGCGCGGCCCAGGCGGCCTTCGAAGCGGCGGCCAACGCCGCCAAGGCCGGCTGCCCGGTCTCCAAGGTGTTGAATGCGCAGATCACCATGGACGCCCGCCTGAAGGCCTGACGTCCACGGAAGGGCGGGGCGCGGGACACAGTCGGCAGGAACCCAGGGCAAACCCCTGGAAACCGCGATCTGTCGCCATTCCGCCCTGCCCGGCCACGACCGCTTGTGATTCAATAGGGGCCGCGGCGGACGCCGCGTAGAGTCCTGGTCGTGGAGGAATGACACCGTGCAGATCGATGCGCAAGCCACGACGGCGTGGTCCGCGCAGCAATTGGCCGCCGCTGCCTATCAATTGGCGATGCAGTCGGCGCCCTGCGGCATGTTCATGTGCGACGCCCAGGGCGTCTTCACCATGGTCAATCCCGCCTATGAGCGCATCACGGGCTATCCTGCAGCCCAATTGATCGGCAAGTGCCGCTTCGACGCCTTGCATGACCCCTCTGAAGTGGCCGTCCGCCAGGACGAGCTGTCGAACCCTCCGGTACGCGACATCGTCGGCGTGCTGCCGGGCGCGCCGCTGATGGCCAACCAGGGCGCAGAAGCCGACTGGACTTACCTGCGCCGCAACGGCTCGCGCCTGGCGGTCACCCTCGCGCTCACCCGGCTCAGCGATGCCCGCGGACAGACCGCCGGCTATGTGGGCACGGTGTTCGAGAATCCCCGGCGCCATCGCAATGGCCTGCAACTCTGGCATTTGCTGCACCACGATCCCCTCACGGGCCTGCCCAACCAGGAATTGCTGGAAGAGCGCCTGGGCCTGGCTCTTGAACGCGCCAAGGCAAGAAGCGAACCCGTCCTGCTGGTCCTGCTGGAACTCGACAACCTGCGCACGCTGCGCGATACGCTGGGCCAGGGTGCGGCCGACGCCGCGGTCAAGCAAGTCGCCGCACGCCTGAAGCGGCTGTGCGGCGACGATCACGTGCTCGGCCTGATGCGCGGATCGCTGTTCGTCATGATATCGAGCGGCCGCAACACGCTTTCCGCCGAACGCGAAGCGGCCTTGCTGGCCGAGGTGTCGCGGCCCATTCCTTTCACGCCCGCGACGCTGCACGTAACCGCCAGCGTCGGCATCAGCTCCTACCCCACCGCCGGCAACGATCCGCGCGCCCTGCTGCAGCGGGCCCTGCTGGCCCTGAATGCGGCAAGCCGCAGCGGCGGCGGGACTGCCCGCCATTTCGACTTCGGCATGCAGACACAATCTGTCCGCCGCAACCACCTCGAGGCGCTGCTGCGCGAGGCGGTCGAGGCGCGTCAGTTCTCGCTGGCCTACCAGCCGCAGGTCGACCTGCGCACCGGCCGCATCACTCGCGCGGAAACGCTGCTCCGGTGGCGGCATCCGCAGCTCGGGGCGATCGGGCCCGCCGAATTCGTGCCCATGGCGGAAGACCTCGGCCTGATGGACGAACTCGGTGAATGGGTGCTCGACGGCGCATGCCAGCAGGCGGTGCGCCTGCTCGCCAAATTCGGCCAGTCGCCTTGCATGGCGATCAACGTGTCCCCCACGCAGCTGCGCGACCGCAAGCTCTACGGCATCGTGGCCGCGGTCCTGGAACGCTGGCGGCTGCCGCCGGGCAGCATCGAGCTCGAGATCACCGAGGGGCTGTTGCTGGACAATACCCGCCAGGTGGTGGACACCTTGCACAGCCTGCGCAAGCTCGGCGTGGAGATCGCCATCGACGACTTCGGCACCGGGTACTCCAGCTTCGCCTACCTGACGCGCTTCCCGGTCAATCGCATCAAAATCGACCGCTCGCTGGTGCGGGCCATTTCGTCGGTCAAGAACGGCGACGCCATCATCAGCGCGATCATCGGCATGGCGCATGCGCTCGGCATCAAGGTCACGGCCGAAGGCGTCGAGACCGCCGCGCATGCCCGCCGGCTGGGCGAGCTGGGTTGCGACGAAGCCCAGGGCTTCTGGTTCTCGCGGCCGCTGACGGCGCAGGCCCTGGAGAACGCGCTCGCGCCGATCGGCTAGCCGGGCTCGGCGGGCCCCGCCTGGGACTGGGCAAGGGTCTGCGCCAGCGCCGGTTCGTGCACCGATTTGTAGGGTCCGGTCCCGGGCGCCAGCGGCGGCTCGGAACGCATCGGCGACTTGCCCGGCGGCAACGCCGACACCGGCGTCCACTGCGGGTCGGGGATCTCGGCGAACACCTGCCGCAGCCGTTCGCCCCAGGACGTGTGGATCATCCTGAAATAGTCGTTGTCATGGTCGATCAGCGCGAATTTGGTCACGCGCAGGCTGTCCTTCTCGTAGACCAGCAAGTCCAGCGGCAATCCGACCGACACGTTGGACCTGAGCGTGGAATCCATGGAGATCAGCGCGCACTTGGCCGCCTCGTCCAGCGGCATGGCGGGAGTCAGCACCCGGTCCAGGATGGGCTTGCCGTACTTGGCTTCGCCGATCTGGAAATACGGGCTCATGGTGGAGGCCTCGATAAAGTTGCCCGCCGCGTAGATCTGGAACAGCCTCATGCCCTGGCCGCGGATCTGGCCGCCGAGGATAAAGCTGCAATTGAATTCGATGTTGAAATCGTGCAGCGCGCTGCCGTGCATCTGGTAGACCTCGCGCACGGCCTTGCCCACCAGCCGGGCCGCCTCGAACATGTTCGGCACGTTCCATGGCGTGGGCTGCTCCGGGTCGGCCGGCTCGGCCAGCAGCTGCACGACGGACTGGGTCAGCGCCAGATTGCCCGCCGTCAACAGCACCATCACCCGCTCGCCGGGCTGCTCGAACACGGTCATCTTGCGGAAAGTGCTGACGTGGTCCACGCCCGCGTTGGTGCGGGTGTCGGCCAGGAACACCAGGCCCCGGTCCACGCGCATCGCCACACAATAGGTCATACCGGATTCACGCCATCGGAATATCGGACGATTCTAGCGCGTCGGGACAGGGATCGCATGGATGGGTCGCGCGCCAGCGGGGCTCATTGCCCGGTTGCGCCGACCTTCACGTCCACTGTCATGGCCTCGGCGCCGCCGCCTACCCGCATGCCGCGCACTGGAGCCGCCGAACCGTAGTCGGCGCCGACGGCAACGCGACAATAGGGGCCGGAGGCATAGCGGCCATGTGTCACGTCCACCGACACCCAGCCCGCATCGTCCAGCCAGACGTCCACCCAGGCATGGCTGGCCGCGTGAGGCACGTCGCCGGGATCGATGTAGCCGCTGACATAGCGGGCCGGCACCCCCAAAGCCCGGCAGCAGGCGATGAGCAAATGGGAATGATCCTGGCAGACCCCCTGCCCCAGCGCCAGTGCCTCAGCCGCGGTACTCGTCACCTGCGTGATGCCGGAACCATACGCCACCCTTTCCTGAATGTGCCGTGCGAGGTCGACCAGCGCCGCCGGCCGGTTCAGCGGTCCCGTGGCCTGGGCCAGCTCGCGCACGGCATCGTCGGCCTCGGTCAGCCGCGTCGGGCAGGTGAAATGTTCGAGCGGAATGCGGCCCGGACCTTCCTGCAGCCGGCCTTCGCGCAGGAGCGTGGTCTCGACTTCGCCGCGCACGACGAACCGCATTTCCGACAAGGGCCGCGTCATGACCAGCGTCTGGACCGTATTGCCATAGGCGTCCGTGGCGGCGTCGAGCTTGCCGGGGGCGTTCAGGTCCCAATGGACGACGACCTGGGCCGAGCCGGACCCAGGCACCAGTCGCAATTGCTGGATGGAGTAATGCACCGGGACATCGTAGCGATACGTGGTTTCATGATGGATGAACAGACGCATGGCGCACCCCTTCAGGAAGTCAAGGGCAGGAGGAAGGCCGAACTGATCTTGTTGCCCAAGGTGGCGATACGAGCCAGGAATTCGGTCAGGTACGCATGCAACCCGCGCGCCAGGATGGGCCGGATCTCGGCGTACAGCAATTCGGCGCGCAGCTTGCCGGCATAGCGTTCGCATTCGCGGGAGTTGCCGGTCCTCAACATAGCGAGGTTCTCGCACACATGGTCCAGCGATGCAAGCAGCGAGCGCGGCATGGACGGATTAAGTATCAGCAGCTCTGCCACCCTCTCGGGAACCAGCACGTCGCGATAGACCTGGCGGTAGATCTCCAGTCCGGACACCGAGCTCAGGATGGAGGTCCAATAGTAGAAGTCGTCGAGCTGCCCGCCGACGGCCGAACGCGAGCCCGGCGCCCCATCCCCATCGGCGAAACGCACGTCCAGGATCCTCGCCGTGTTGTCGGCCCGCTCCAGAAAGGTGCCCAGCTGGGTGAAATAGAAGGCTTCGTCCTTGAGCGCGGTGCCCAGTGTCACGCCTCGCGACAGATGCGAGCGCAGCTTGACCCACTCGAACACCGAATCGGGATCCTGCGCCAGCATTCCCTCGTCGACCTGGCGATTGAAATCGAGCCAGGTATGGTTGATCGTTTCCCACGATTCGGTCGTCAGCGTGCCGCGCACCGCACGGGCGTTCTCCCGGGCGGCACGCAGGCTGGACAGGATGCTGGACGGATTGTCAGGATCGGCGACCATGAAACGCAGCACATTGTGGGCCGTCACCGCGTCGTATCGGGCGGCGAACGCATCGCTCAGCTCCGAGATCGACAGCACGGCCCGCTGGCTGCGCAGGGCGCTCTCGTCGGTCTGGGGCAGCAGCAGTGCTTTGAGCGTCACGTCCAGCATACGAGCCGTATTCTCCGCACGCTCCATATAGCGCCCCATCCAGAATAGGTGATCGGCCGTGCGGCTCAGCATGTCCCCTCCTCCATGGCAGCGCCACCGGCGGCATCGAGTACCCAGGTGTCTTTCGTTCCCCCGCCCTGCGAGGAATTGACGACCAGCGACCCTTGGCGTAGCGCGACCCGGGTCAGCCCGCCGGCCACCATCGCGATGCTGTGGCCGGACAGCACGAACGGTCGAAGGTCGATGTGGCGCGGTGCAATGCCTTCCTCGACGAAGGTGGGGCAAGTGGACAGCGCCAGCGTGGGTTGGGCGATATAGGCCTGAGGCCTGGCTAGCAGGCGGGCGCGAAAGGCTTCGATCTCGGCACGGCTGGCCGTCGGCCCCACCAGCATCCCGTAGCCGCCCGCGCCGTGCACTTCCTTGACTACCAGTTCGGGCAGGTGCGCCAGCACATGGGACAGCTCGTCCGGCTTGCGGCACTGCCAGGTCGGCACATTCTGCAGAATGGGTTCCTCCGACAGATAGAAGGAAATCATGTCTGGCACGAAGGGATAGATGGATTTGTCGTCGGCCACGCCGGCGCCAATGGCATTGGCCAGCGTGACACGCCCCGCCCGGTACACCGACAGCAGTCCGGGCACCCCCAGCGCCGAGTCGGCGCGAAAGGCCAGCGGGTCGAGGAAGTCGTCGTCGAGCCGCCGATAGATCACGTCCACGCGCTGAGGGCCGCGCGTAGTAAGCATGAATACGGTATTGTCGGAGACGAAGAGGTCGCTGCCCTGCACCAGCTCCACGCCCATCTGCTGAGCCAGGAACGCGTGCTCGAAATAGGCCGAGTTGTAGATGCCCGGAGTGAGCACGACCACCGTGGGTTCGTCCACGCCCACGGGAGCCACCGAGCGCAGATTATCCAGCAGCAGGTCCGGGTAGTGGGCCACGGGCGCGATCCGGTTCTGCACGAACAGTTCGGGGAAGAGCCGCATCATCATCTTGCGGTTCTCCAGCATATAGGAGACGCCGGACGGTACCCGCAGATTATCCTCGAGCACATAGAATGTACCGTCCCGATCTCCCCCGGCCTTGACGATGTCAATCCCGGCGATGTGTGCGTAGATGTCCCGCGGCACGTCCACGTCCTGCATTTCCGGCCGGTACTGGGCATTGGTATAGACTTGCTCGGCCGGCACCACGCCGGCGCGCACGATGCGCCGCTCATGGTAGACGTCGTGGATGAACAGGTTCAGCGCACGCACCCGCTGCGCCATGCCTCGCTGCAACAGTTGCCATTCGTCAGCGGGAATAATGCGCGGGATCAGGTCGAACGGGATCAGCCGTTCCACGTCACCCGCGTCGCCCCCCAAAGCGAAAGTAATGCCCACCCGCCTGAACACCAGGTCCGCCTCGGCGCGCTTCCTGGCCAGGGTCTCGCCACGCTGGCGGTCGAGCCAGGCGCAGAACCGCTTGTAGTGCCGGCGGACGGCGCCGGTCTCGAACTGCATCTCGTCATAGGAAAGCATGGGCACCTTCGTTATGGCTGCATCCGAAGCTGCTCAAGCAAGGGCCATACCGGGCGGCGTGGGCGCATGAAGGACGCCGTCCCCCCGGGCGCCGCACCAGTCCGGAAACCGCATTCCCTTTGCGGGGTCGAGAGCGCACCAACATGATGCCCGTAGGGTGAAGCGCCGCTCGACCATACTCAGCGCGATATGGTTGATAAGATAATTTCATATCTTTTCACATACCTCGCCGAATACAATGGCCGGAGCCGCCGCCGCAGGGATGCCCCGCGCGGCCCCGAGGCAGCATGGCGGGGCATCGCCCCGCGCCGCCCGCCAGACACGGAGACATCCATGCTCGACAAGACCGCTCCCGATGCCGCGCGCCGCGCCTACTACGACCGCATCGCCCAGAAGAACCTGAGCCCCCTCTGGGAGTCCCTGCACACCCTGGTGCCGCCGCAGCCGCAGCCGCGCTGCGTGCCCGCCATCTGGAAATACGAGAAGCTGCGCGCCGACGTGATGGAATCCGGCTCCATCATCAGCGCCGAGGAAGCCGTGCGACGCGTGCTGATCCTGGAGAACCCGGGCCTCGCGGGCCAATCGGCCATCACGCAGACGCTGTACGCCGGACTGCAACTGATCCTGCCCGGAGAGATCGCGCCCAGCCACCGCCACACGCAATCCGCCCTGCGCTTCATCGTCGAAGGCAAGGGTGCCTACACGGCGGTCAACGGCGAGCGCACCACCATGCATCCCGGCGACTTCATCATCACGCCGTCGTGGACCTGGCACGACCACGGCAACCCCACCGAAGCCGAAGGCGGCGAGCCGGTGGTGTGGCTCGACGGCCTCGACATCCCGCTGCTGCGCTCGCTCGACGCCGGCTTCGCCGAGAACTATCCGGAGGCCTCGCAGCCGGTCATGCGTCCCGAAGGCGACAGCTTCGCCCGCTACGGTTACAACATGGCCCCGGTGCGCCATACCTTCAGCGGAACCTCCTCGCCCATCTTCAACTATCCGTACGAACGCTCGCGCGAAGCGCTCGACCAGCTGGGCCGGCGCGGCGAGCTCGATCCCTGGGACGGCGTCAAGCTGCGCTACGTGAACCCGGCCACCGGCGGCTACCCCATGCCCACCATGGCCACCTTCATGCAATGGCTGCCGGCCGGCTTCCAGGGCAAGACCTACCGCACCTCCGATTCCACCGTCTTCAGCGTGGTCGAGGGCCAGGGTAGCGCCCGCATCGGCGACGAAGTCTTCCAGTTCGGTCCGCGCGACGTATTCGTGGTGCCGCCGTGGCAGCCGGTGCAACTGGCCGCGCTCGAAGACGCCGTGCTGTTCAGCTATTCTGATCGTCCGGTGCAAGCCGCGCTGGGGCTGCTGCGCGAAGAGCGCATCGCCTGATCTTCCTTCATCCATCCACCGAGGTTTCCGACCCATGTCGTACGTCTTCCAACCCGAACCGGTCACCACGCTTCCCGTCGCCGGCAGCAACGATCAATTCCCGGTGCGCCGCGTCTATTGCGTCGGCCGCAACTACGCCGCGCACGCCCGCGAGATGGGTTTCGATCCCGACCGCGAACCGCCGTTCTTTTTCTGCAAGCCGGCCGACGCCGTGGTCGCCGTGCCCTACGGCACGACCCTGGACCTGCCCTACCCCGCCGAGACCTCCAACTTCCACTACGAGATCGAACTCGTGGCCGCCATCGGCAAGTCGGGCGCGAACATTCCGGTCGAACAGGCGCTGGACTATGTGTGGGGCTATGCAGTCGGCCTGGACATGACCCGCCGCGACCTGCAGATCAAGATGCGCGAAGTCGGCCGCCCCTGGGAAATCGGCAAGGCCTTCGACCAGAGCGCCCCCACCGCGCCGCTGCACAAGGCGTCCGACGTCGGCCATCTCGACAAGGCCGAGCTCTGGCTGAAGGTGAATGGCCAGGACAAGCAGCGCAGCGACACCTCCAAGCTGATCTGGTCGGTGGCCGAGACCGTGGCCTACCTGTCCAAGTACTTCCGCCTCGAGCCGGGCGACCTGATCTTCACCGGCACGCCCGAAGGCGTCGGCCCGGTGGTCAAGGGCGACGTGATGGAAGGCGGCGTGGAAGGGCTGGGCAAGCTGAACGTGCGCGTGGTCTGAGGCTGGACGAGCTCACATGGAACTCTACAGTTTCTTCAACAGCTCGACCTCGTACCGGGTGCGCATCGCGCTGGCGCTCAAGGGCCTCGCCTACGAGTACCGCGGCGTCAACATCCGCACGCTGGAGCACCGCGCGGCCGACTACGTGGCCAAGAACCCGTCGGCCAACGTGCCGCTGCTGGTGGACGGCGAGGTCCGGCTGGGGCAGTCGTTGGCCATCATCGACTACCTCGACGCCACCTATCCCACCCCGCGCCTGATCCCCGAAGACAAGATGCAGCGCGCGCGGGTGCTCGAGGTCTCGCTGGCCATCTCCTGCGACATCCATCCGATCAACAACCTGCGCATCCTCAAGTACCTGACCGACGTGATCGGCGTTACCGAGGATCAAAAGAAGGCTTGGTACGATCACTGGATACAGGATGGCCTGGCCGCGGTCGAACGCCTGCTGCAGGCCCACGGTTCCGGCCCCTACTGCTTCGGCGACGCCCCCACGCTGGCCGACTGCTGCCTGGTTCCCCAGGTGGGCAACGCCCAGCGCATGGGCTGCGATACGTCGGCGTATGAGCGCGTGATGGCGGTGTACGAGCATTGCCAGAAGCAACCGGCCTTCCAGCAGGCCGCTCCGGGCAGGCAGCCTGACTATAGTCCCCCCCCTACGCGCTGACGGGAAGCGCTAAGGGGTGGGCTTCCCCTCCAGCACTTTCTTCACCGTCGCGAACAACGTCTCGATCTGTTCCTCGTCGATGATCAGCGGCGGCGAGAATGCGAGGATGTCGCCAGTGAACCGCACCAGCACGCCCGCCTTCAGGCAAGCCAGGAAAGCCTCGTAGGCACGTGCCCCAGGCTCTCCGGGACGGGGTTCCAGCTCGACCGCCGCGGCCATCCCGATATTGCGGATGTCCTTCACATGCGGCGCTCCCCGCAACGCATGCACCGCCGACTCGAACACCGGCTCCAGCCGGGCCGCCCGCTCGAACAGTCCTTCCCGTGCATACAAGTCCAAGGTCGCCACGGCCGCCGCCGCGGCGGCCGGATGCCCGGAATAGGTATAGCCATGGAACAGCTCGATGGCGTTGCCCGGTCCCGTTTCGACGATGGCATCGTGAATGGCGCGCGACACGGCCACCGCCCCCATCGGCACAGTGGCGTTGTTGATTCCCTTGGCCATGGTCAGCAGGTCCGGCGTCACGCCGAAGCGCCCGGCCGCAGTGGCCGCCCCGAGCCGCCCGAACGCCGTAATGACTTCGTCGAAGATCAGCAGGATGCCATGGCGGGTGCACAGTTCGCGCAAGCGTTCGAGATAGCCGCGCGGCGGCACGATCACGCCCGCCGAACCCGCCATGGGCTCCACGATCACGCCGGCCACCGTCGACGCGTCGTGCAAGGCCAGCAGGCGTTCGAGCTCGTCGGCCAGGTGCGCGCCCCACGTGGGCTGGCCCTTGGAGAACGCGGCCTCGGCCATATTCAGCGTAGCGGGCAGATGATCCACGCCAGGCATCAGATTGGCTGCGTAGGCCTTGCGGTTGGCGCCGATCCCGCCCACCGACATGCCGCCGAAACCTACCCCGTGGTAGCCGCGCTCGCGGCCGATGAACCGGGTGCGCTGGCCTTCTCCTCGGGCGCGATGGTAGGCGAGCGCGATCTTCAGCGCCGTATCGACCGATTCCGAACCGGAGTTCGTGAAAAAAATGCGGTCCAGGCCGGAAGGCATGATCGCCGCGAGCCGGCTGGCGGCCTCGAAGGCCAGCGGATGCCCCATTTGGAAAGGCGGCGCGTAATCCAGGGTGCGCATCTGCCGGTGCACGGCCTCGACGATCTCGTCGCGACAATGGCCGGCATTGGAACACCACAGGCCCGCCGTGCCGTCCAGGATCTGCCGGCCATCGGCATCGGTGTAGTACATCCCCTTGGCCGACACCAGGAGCCGCGGCGCGGCCTTGAACTGCCGGTTGGCGGTAAAGGGCATCCAGAGGGACTGCAGGTCGGGCGTATCGGCGGACATATCGGGCTCCTTGCCAGGGCGGGCTGCCTGCGGCCCGGGCGGGCCGGCGCGGCGCTCCATCGGCATGCACAGCATCTAGTGTATTGAGATCCGCGTCCGACGGGAAAGACGCGCCCTAGGGCGGCAAGGGTAAACTTGCCGGGATTCCATGCGAGGATGCGTTGCCATGATGTTGACCCTTCCCGACGTCCTGACGGCCGAGCAGCTGGCGCAATGCCGGCAGGCGCTGGCCGGGGCCGACTGGATCGACGGCCGGTCCACGGCCGGGCACATGGCGGTCCATGCCAAGCACAACCTGCAGTTGGCGGCCGACGATCCGCTCGCCGCGCGATTGGGCAATCTCATTCTCGACGTCCTGGGGGCCAACCCGCTGTTCATCTCCGCCACGCTGCCCCTGAAAGTGCTGCCGCCGGCCTTCAACCGCTACGAAGGCGGCGGCAACTACGGCAACCACGTCGACAATGCCATCCGCAGCCTGCCAGGCAGCGCGCACCGGGTACGCACGGACATCTCGGCCACGCTGTTCCTGACACCGCCCGAAGACTACGACGGCGGAGAGCTCGTCGTCGAAGACACCTACGGCATCCATCGCGTCAAGCTCCCCGCGGGCCACATGGTGATCTACCCCGGCACCAGCCTGCACCGGGTCACGCCGGTCACCCGGGGCGCGCGCATCGCCGCGTTCTTCTGGGTGCAAAGCCTCGTGCGCGACGAAACGCAGCGCGAGACGCTCTACCGGATGGACACCGCCATCCAGCAGCTCGCGCGCGAGGTCCCGGCCAGCGAGGCCCTGGTCCAGTTGACCGGCATCTATCACAACCTGCTGCGGCAATGGTCGCAGACCTGACCGGCGGCCCGTCCATGCCCCTGCCTCCGCTCGCCCAAATCCCGCCGCAGATCGCCGCCGTCGCGGACTACGAAGCCTATGCGCGCGAGCGCCTCGACGATGCCGCGTGGGCCTACCTCGCGGGGGGCGCGGCCGACGAGTTGACCTTGCGCGCCAACCGCGAAGCCTTCGACCGCGTGCGGATACAGCCCCGGGTCCTCGGCGACATGACGGGCGGCGGCACCTCGCTCGATCTACTCGGCGTCCGGCTGTCCTATCCCATCCTGCTGGCGCCGGTGGCCTTCCAGAAGCTCGCGCATCCGCAGGGAGAACTTGCCACGGTGCTGGCGGCATCGGCCATGAAGGCGGCGATGGTGGTCAGCACCCAGGCCAGCGTCGCGCTGGAAGACCTGGCGCGGGCAGCCGAGACGCCGCTATGGTTCCAACTCTACTTCCAGGCCGACCGGAACGACACGCTACGGCTCGCCAGGAGAGCGGAAGCGGCCGGCTACCGGGCGCTGGTGGTCACCGTGGACGCCCCGGTCAATGGGGTACGCAATCGCGAGCAGCGCGCGGGATTCGCGCTGCCCGCCGGCATCGAAGCCGTCAACCTGCGAGGCATGCGCCCCATGGCCCAGACCGTTGCGCGCGCCGGCGAGAGCGCCGTCTTCGGCAGCGGCGCGCTGGACGCCGCGCCGTCCTGGGAGGACATCGCATGGCTGCGCACCATGACGGGGCTGCCGGTGGTGCTGAAGGGCATTCTTGCGCCGGCCGACGCGAGGCTGGCGGTGGAAGCCGGCGCGTCTGCCATCATCGTTTCCAACCACGGCGGGCGCACGCTGGATACGGCGCCGGCGACGCTCGAGGCCCTGCCATGGATCGCCGCCGAAGTGCGCGGCCGCATTCCCATCCTGATGGATGGCGGCATACGCCGCGGCACCGACGTTTTCAAGGCGATCGCGCTGGGCGCCGCCGCGGTGTTGATCGGGCGCGGCTACCTGCATGGCCTGGCAGCCGCCGGCACGGTCGGCGTGATCCACGTGCTGCACATGCTGCGCACCGAGTTCGAGATCGCGATGGCGCTGGCCGGCTGCAGGACCCTTGCCGACATCGACAGGGCTGCGCTCTGGACGCATCCCGCGCCCGGCCAGCTCTAGAGCTGTCCCGCCTAGACGCCCGGCCTGCGCCCAGGCTCCTTACATCGGCTCGATGCCCGCCGCCTTCACCAGCTGCGCGTTCGATTCGATCTCGTCCTTGATGTAGGCGTCGAATTTCTCCGGCGTCAGGACGAAAGCATCGGCGCCGACCGCGGCAAAGCGCGTCTTGACGTCTTCCGAGGCGAGCGCCTTGGCCACTTCGGCCTGCAGCTTGTTGACGATGGGCCGCGGCGTCTTGGCCGGCACCATCATCCCTATCCAGAAATTGAATTCCGAGCCCGGAACGCCGGCTTCCGCCGTGGTCGGCACGTTAGGCAGGATGCTGGAGCGCCGTGGCGATCCCACCGCCAGCGGCACCAGGTGGCCTTCCTTGATCTGGCCGATGACCGGCGCCACGGGCGAGAAGTAATAATCGACGCGCCCGCTGATGACTTCGGACACCGCCTCGGGCGACCCCTTGAACGGAATGTGCGTGGCGTCGATCTTGGCCTGCAGCCGGAAGCGCTCGGCATTCAGGTGCGTGGCGCTGCCGGTGCCGGACGAGGCGTAGTTCAGGCTGCCGGGCTTGCTGCGGGCCGTGGCCAGCAGCTCGGACAGGGACTTGATGTTCTTCGATGGCGCGATCACCAGCACGTTGGGCAGCGTGGAGATCGGCGTCACGCCGGCGAAGTCCTTGACCGTGTCGAACGGCAGCCTGGCGAAGGTCGAGGGATTGACGGTATGCGACGAAGAGTGGATCAGCACGGTATAGCCGTCGGGCGCGGCCTGCGCGACTTGCGCCGCGCCTATCGTGCCGCCCGCCCCGGCGCGGTTCTCGACCACCACCGGCTGCCCCAGGCTCGCGGCCAGCTTGTCCGTGATGGCGCGGGCGATGATGTCGGTGGTGCTGCCCGCGGTGAACGGCACGATTACGCGGATGGGCTTGGTGGGATAGGCGGCTTCCTGCGCACCCGCCGGCGCGTGGGCCAGGGCGATCAGGCAGGACACCGGAGCGAATGCAGCGGCGCGAACGAACTTCATGGTTGTCTCCTGGTGCGGATCTCTTTGTACGCGTGCAAGGCGCAGCATAGACGCGGGGATCGCGGCCATGGCGATCTCGCCAGCGGATCGCCCGCCTGCAATTCACCTTTTAGTGAATTGCAGGAATGATGAGATACGGCGGCGGCGGCGTCAATCGCTGCCACGGCTCAGGAGCCTCAGTACATTCCCTAGGATTGCCGCCGGCCGCAGCGGGCCTCGGCATGGTTGAGAGCGCGCGCCCGCGCGACTGGCGGGCGGCGATGCGCCGTAGGTGGAGAGATGGAGGGACGGCACGCGAGTGCCGCCGCGCCCGGCATGAAACCGGGCGCGGGCAAGCCGCTCAGGCCGCCTTGGGCAACTGGCCGTGCGGGTCGATGACGAATTTCTTGGGCGCGCCCGCGTCGAACTCGGCATAGCCCCTGGGAGCGTCGTCGAGCGTAATGACTTCCACGCCAACGACCTCGGCGATCTTGATGCGGTCCCACAAGATGGCCTGCATCAGGGAGCGGTTGTATTTCATCACCGGCGTCTGCCCCGTGAAGAAACTGTGCGACTTGGCCCAGCCCAATCCCAGGCGGATGCTGAGCGAACCGTGCTGCGCTGCCTTGTCGACGCCGCCGGGATCGTCCGTCACGTACAGTCCCGGAATGCCGATCTTGCCGGCGGCCCGCGTGACTTCCATCAAGGAGTTGAGTACCGTGGCCGGCGCCTCCTGGCGGGCACCCTCGTGGCCGTGGCCGCGCGCCTCGAAACCGACGGCGTCGACGGCGCAGTCCACTTCCGGCACGCCGAGGATCTGCGCGATCTGGTCTGCCAGGGATGCATCCTGCGACAGGTCCACGGTCTCGAAGCCCACCTTGCGGGCATGGACCAGGCGCGCCGGGTTCACGTCGCCGACGATCACCACCGCGGCGCCGAGCAGTCGTGCCGACGCGGCGGCGGCAAGGCCCACCGGCCCGGCGCCGGCCACGTAGACCGTACTGCCCGGCCCGACGCCGGCCGTGACCGCGCCGTGATAACCGGTAGGCAGGATGTCCGACAGGCACGTCAGGTCCCG
The DNA here is from genome assembly GCF_002188465.1 of Pigmentiphaga sp. NML080357. Lineage (GTDB taxonomy): Bacteria > Pseudomonadota > Gammaproteobacteria > Burkholderiales > Burkholderiaceae_B > Pigmentiphaga. The sequence goes on from NZ_NINW01000038.1 coordinate 185,187, forward strand.
GATCTTCGCCATGGCCTGGGCGCGATCGGGGAACTTGAGCAGGTTGAAGTCGGCGTAGGGCACCATCACATACTCGGCCTGGCCGCCGATCCAGCCGCCCATGTCGACGTAGCCATAGGCGCCTCCGGCACGGGCAGGATTCACGTTCAGGCACACGCCGGTCTGCTGCTCCTTGCACAGCCGGCAGCGGCCGCATGCCACGTTGAACGGCACGGAAACGATGTCGCCCTTCTTCAGCGTCTCGACGTCGCGTCCGGCCTCCAGCACTTCGCCGGTTATCTCGTGCCCCAGCACCAGGCCGGCGGGGGCGGTGGTCCGGCCCCGCACCATGTGCTGGTCCGAACCGCAGATGTTCGTGGAGAGCACCTTGAGAATGACACCGTGCTCGATGGACTTGCCGGCGGGATTCACCAGCTTCGGAAAGGCGATGCTTTGCACCTCGACCTTGCCGGGACCTACGTAGACGACACCGCGGTTGGACGACATGTGAGTCTCCTGTGGAATGACTTCGCGGCGCGCGTGTCTTGCTCCGCGGGACGCGAAGGGTTGCGAAATCAGGGCCGCGCCTCGGCCTGCAGCCATTGCGCGAAGGCGTCGTTGACGGCGCCGGGCTGCTCCATCGTAGTCATGTGTCCGGAATGCTCGATGGCCACCAGCCGCGCGCCGGGTATCTCGGCGGCCATCGCCTCGTGGCGCGACAGCGGACTCCAGGTATCCTCCCGGCCGCACAGCACCAGCGTCGGGCAGGCGATGCGCGGCAATTGCGCGGAGGCGTCGGGCCGCGCCAGCAGCGCGCGGATCTGCGCCGCGAACACCTCCGGGGTGCGGCGTTCGAGCATGGCCAGGACGGCCTCGAACACCGGCCCGTCGATACGGTCGGGATGCACCATGCCCCGGGCCCAGATGCGTCCCATCTCGCGCATGCCTTTCTCCTGGGCGGTCCGCAGCAGGGCCATGCGGCCGGCGCGCTCGGACTCCCCGGCCACGCCCGGTGCAAGCCCCTTGTAGCCCGTGTCCAGCAAGGCCAGGCGCAGGACGCGCTCCGGTGCGAGGCGGATCACTTCGAGCGCGACGCGCCCGCCCATGGAATGGCCGGCAAGATGGAACGTCCCGGCCGGCGCATGCCGCAGTACGTGCTCGGCCATCGCGGTGATCGTGTCCAGCGTACCGTAGTCCGGCACCACGCATTCGAATTGCGCGCCGAAGCGCGCGCATTGCTCATCCCACACGGCGCGGTCGCACAGGAGTCCCGGCAACAGGACCAGGGACGGCTTCGACCGATTCATTGCACTTCCTCCAAACCTATCAATGACGCCAGGCGCTCCGGATCGCCCCGCAGTTCCGGGCTCGCTCCCTGCCAGACGATGCGCCCGCGATCGAGCACGATGGCGCGCTCGGTAAGGTCGAGCGCCAGTTCGGCATGCTGCTCGACCAGCACGATGGAAAGCGCCCCGCCCTCGCGGAGCTTGCCGAAGGCGTCCACCAGCACGTCGACGATGACCGGCGCCAGCCCTTCGAAGGGCTCGTCGAGCAACAATACCTTCGGGTTGCCGATCAGGGCCCGGCCTATGGCGAGCATCTGCTGCTCCCCGCCCGACAACTGGTAGCCCAGGTTGCGGCCGCGCTGCGCCAGCCTGGGAAAGAGATCGTAGACCCGCTCCAGGTTCCACGGCCCCGGAGCCGCAGCCACGGTCAGGTTCTCCTGCACCGTCAGCGAGGGAAATATCTCCCTTTCCTGGGGCACCAGCCCCAGTCCGCGGCGCGCCCGCTGGTGCGCCGGCCAGCCGGAGAAGTCCTGCCCCAGGTAGCGCAAGGCGCCGCCGTGCACGGTGTTCAGGCCCAGCAGCGTGGTCAGCAGCGTGGTCTTGCCGACCCCATTGCGGCCCAGCACCGCCAGCGCCTCGCCCGCGGCCAGGTGCAGCGACACGTTCTCCAGCACGACGGTCTCGCCATAGCCTGCGCTCAGGTCCTGCAATTCCAGCACGCGTTCAGTCATGGTGTCCTCGCTTGCCCAGGTATACGTCGCGCACGCGCGGATCGGTCCGGACTTCGTCCACGCCACCCTCGAGCAGCACCGCGCCTTCGACCAGGACGGTGATGCGCCTGGCGAAGCGAAACACCAGGCTCATGTCGTGCTCGATCACGAGCACGGCCACGTCGACCGGCAGGCGCTCGAGCAGTTCGAAGAGGCGCTTGCCCTCGGTAGAGGGCACGCCGGCCACCGGCTCGTCCAGCAACAGCACCTTGGGCTTGAGCGCCAGCGCCAGCGCGATCTCGATCTGGCGGCGCTGGCCATAGGCCAGTTCGCTCACCTGCCTGCCGGCCAGCTCCAGCAATCCCAGCTCGCGCAGGCAATCCGCCGCCTCGTCGACGAACTCGGCACGTGCCGGCAGCGGCCGCCCGATACGCCCGTCCAGGCCCCCGCGGGCGGACAGCGCCAGGCCGATGTTCTCGGCCACGCTCAGGTGGGTGAACAGGGAATTGATCTGGAAGGTGCGCGCCAGGCCCAGCTTGACCCGCTGCTCGGCGGGCATGTCGGTCACGTCCCGTCCGTCCAGCAGTACCTTGCCGGCGTTGGGCCGGATGACGCCGGTGATCTGGTGCACCAGCGTGCTCTTGCCCGCGCCGTTGGGACCGATCAACGCATGCCTGGCGCCAGGTTCCAGCGCGAGGTTCACGTCGCGCGTCACGGCCAGGGCACCGTACTGCTTGCACAAGCCCACGAGTTGCAGCGGCGCGCTCATCGTGCGCCCTCCTTGCCGATCCAGCGGGCCAGGCATCCCGACAGGCCAGTGGGGGCGAACCGCACCACGATGATCAGCAGCACGCCCAGCGCGGCCAGCCAGTTGGTGGGATCGAGCGCCGCGGCGCGGTCGGCCAGCAGCATGAAGACGATGGCGCCGAGGAAGGCGCCATAGAGGCGCCCGGTTCCGCCCAGCGCCAACATGACGAGCACGTTGGCCGACATGGTGAAGCCCAGGCTGTCGAGACCGACGATGTTGTTGACTTGCGCCGACAGCGCACCGGCGGCGCCGGCCAGCGCCGCCGAGATCGCATACAACGCCAGCAGCCGCCGGCGCACCGGCACGCCGAGCAGCGCCATGCGCGTCGGGTTCTCGCGCACGCCCCGCGCCGTCAGTCCCAGCGGCGAACTGACGAGGAACTTGCAGAAGGCGTATGCCAGGACCAGCACGGCCAGCGCATACCAGTACGCGGTGCGCCCCTCGATGTCGAACTGGAACAAGCCCAGTACCGGCGCGACCGAGTAACCGGTCAACCCGTCGTCGCCCATGGTCAGCGGCTTGGCCACGTTGGCCAGCTCCAGCAACAGCGTCGCGCAAACCAGGGTAAGCATGATCTGCGTCAGGCCGGTGGTGCGCAGCACGGCCAGCCCCGAGACGAGGCCCACCACGGCGGCGGCGACCATGCCCACGACGAGTCCGGACAGGGGCTCGGAAGACACGTGCATGGCGTAGAGTCCGGCGGCATAGGCTCCGGTGCCGAAAAAGGCCGCGTGTCCCAGGGTCTCGACGCCGCCATAACCTTGCGCGATATCCAGCGACAGCGCGAACACGATCATGATGAGCACGGCGGTGGCCAGGGCCAGGTAGAGGTCGGCCAGGAAAAAGGTCGCCACGGCCGCCGCCAGCAGCACCAGGTCGACCACGTTGTAGCGGTGCTGCGCGAACGCGCGCGCGACCGGATCGGTATGGGATGTCTTCATGTTCAACTCGCCACCAGGCCGCGGGGACGGACCAGCAGGATCGCCAGTACGGCCAGGTAGATCACGAACGCGCCAAGCGCCGGCACGTAGTAGCGCCCCCAGGTATCGATGAGACCCAGCAGCAGCGCGGCATACAGCGAACCTCGCAGACTGCCCAGGCCGCCCACCGCTACCACGATCAGCACGATCACCAGGTACTTGAGGCCGTAGTAGGGCTCGAGCGGCAGCATGGGACTGCCCAGCGCGCCGCCCACCGCGGCCAGGCCGCAGCCGATGGCGAACGTGGCCGAGAACACCGCGGGCACGTTGATGCCCACGCAGCGGGCCATGCGCTGGTTGTCGACCGCCGCGCGCAGGCGGGCGCCGAACGCCGTGCGCTCGATCCCCAGCCACAACGCGAAAGCGACCGCCGCGCTCGCTACCACCAGGAAGGCGCGGTAGACCGACAACGTCAGCGTGCCGACGTTGAAATTGCCTTGCAGCGACGCAGGCAGCGGCAGGGATTGCAATTGCGTGCCGGCCAGGTTCTTGACGATGGCGGTGATGACGAAAGTCAGTCCTATGGTCATCAGCAGCTGGCCCAGGCCGTTCGTGCCGTAGACCCAGCGGTACAGCGTGCGTTCGAGCAGCGCGCCAATCGCCATGGTCGCCAGCGCGGCCAGGGGCACGGCGAGATAGAAGTGCACGCCCGCGCCGCGGATGAACCACAGGGCGAGATAGCCGCCGATCATGGCGAAGGCGGAATGCGTGAGGTTGACCACCCGCATCACGCCCAGCGTGATGGTCAGGCCAACGGAAATGAGGAACAGCATCATGCCGTAGGCAATGCCGTCCACGGTGAGACTGAGGAAAGTGGCAAGCGTCGAAGTCATGCGTCAACCGGCGCGAAAAAGGGAAGAAAAAGGGCGGCGAGGCCGGCGGCCTCGCCCGCGCCGACGCTACTTCTTGATTTCGTGCCAGGGATCCTTGACCGCCGGATAGGTATGGAACACCTTGTTGCCCAGCTTGCCGTCGATCTTCTCGACCTTGCGCATGTAGACGTTCTGCACGATCTCCCGGGTGCGCGGGTCGATGCTGACCGGCCCGCGCGGGCTGTCCCACTTGAAGTCCTTGATGGCCGCCATCGCCTTGTCGCCGTCCTTGGTCCCGTTGGTCGCGCGCACCATTTGCTCGATCAGCCTCATTCCGTCGTAGGCCGCCACCGATGCGACGCTCGGCAGTTCGTCCTTGCCGTACTTGGCCTTGTAGGCCGCCACGAATTCCTTGTTGATCGGCGTGTCCAGGTACGGCGAGTAATGCAGCGCCGAGGTCAGTCCGAGCGCGGCATCGCCGATGGGCGCGATGTCCTCTTCCTGCGCCTCGTTCGTCACCAGTAGCGTGATGCCGGCCTTGTCGAGTTCGCGCTCCTTGAAGCTGCGTATCATGCCGGCCGACATCGGCCCCACCGGCATGAACATGAAGACCGCCTGCGGCTTCAGGTCGCGCACGCGCTGCAGATAGCTGGAGAAGTCCGTAGTGCCCATCGGCACCTTGATCTCGCCGACGACCTTGCCGCCCAGCTTGGTGAAGGTCTGGCCGAAGGCTTCCAGCGCATCGTGGCCGGGCGCATAATCGGCCGCCAGGATGACCGCGTTCTTCATGCCCTGGTCATAGGCCCACTGCACCAGCGGAATGCTGACGGTCCACTGGGTGAAGCCGGCACGCACGTAGTACTGCGACTTGTCGGTCACGCTCGAGGTGCCGGAATTCAGAATGACATAGGGCGTCTTGGTCTGGTTGATGACGTCGACCGCGCCCAGGACCGTGGGCGTGAACACGCCGCCGATCAGGTACTGCACCTTGTCGCGCACCACCAGCTCCTGCGACAGCTGCCGGGCCCGCTGGGGATTGGAGCCGGCTTCGTCGCGCGACACCACGGTGACGGTATGCTCGCCGAACTTGCCGCCGCGCTGCGCCAGGTACAGATCGACCCCGCGCTGGTATTCCTTGCCCCACCAGGTGTAGGCGCCGGAAAACTGGCTGAGCAAGCCGACCTTGATCTCCGCCGCGGCGGCCGTTCCCGTCGCCGCCACGGCTGCCGCGGCGCACAGCAGCCCCGCAACGCGCTTCGCGATTCGCATAGTCTCTCTCCTTGGCGCGGTGCGCCTTTGTCAGTGGTATTGCAATGTGATGGCGACGCGACCCGCACCGCATGGAAGAAGTGCCCCCCGCTCCAGGACACAGCGGATCCGGCTCCGCCGGTCCGTAAGTAGAGCCCCCTGGGGGGCACGCGTCAGCGCGTAGGGGGGACCTCTCCTCCCCTACCGGGCCTCGGGCACCTGCCGCGTCTTCATGAACTCCTCGAAGGTCTCGCCGCGCATGATGGCGTAGATCTCGAGGTTGGTCTTCTTCACGACCCGGCCGAACTTCTCGAGCACGAAGAAGTTGACGCCGTACTTCACCAGGCCCAGCCAGTCGCGGGCGCGAACCAGGGCCTTCTCTTCCTCGGTGAGCCCGGCGGCTTCCATCGTGCCTTCCTCGTCGGCCACGAACCGCGCGCGCCAGTCGGCGCCGATCATGTTCCAGAAGAAGCGGTTGATCTTGAGCGTGCGGTTGCTGGTACGGAGGTCGAAGGCGTAGGTGCCCGCGATCTCCTCGATACCTTCCAGTTGCGGATTCATGGCGTCCCCCTCATGCCGCCGCCGTGGCGGCCTGGCCGGGCTGCGCCGCGACCGGCGCGCCTTCCTCGTACAGCACCACCGTCATTGCGGTGGTCGTGGCCAGGTAGTAGTTCTGGTGCAGCTTGCGCACCGGCCCGCTACCCAGCGCGCCGCGCATGGCCAGCCACATGATCTGCTCCACGCTCTCGGCCCCGCCCAGGCGGACATAGTCGGCATGCGTCATCCGCATCAACGCCTCGGGGTCTTCTTCCAGCAGCCGGAGGAATTCCAGGTCCCACTCGGTATTGTTGAAGCCGGTGCGTTCGCCATGGATCTGGTGGGACAGGCCGCCGGTGCCCACCACCACCACTTTCAGGTCCTCGGGATAGGACTCCACCGCGCGGCGGACGGCCTGGCCCAATCGATAGCAGCGGCGCGCCGTGGGCAGCGGATACTGCAGCACGTTGATGGCGATGGGCACCACGCTGCCCGGCCAGTCGGGCTGGTGCGGCCACAGCAGCGGCAGGGGCGAGGCGCAGCCGTGGTCGATGGGCTTGTCCTGGAAGACGGTAATGTCGAACTCGTCATTGACCAGGCATTCGGCCATGTGCGCCTGGAAGTCGACGTTGCCGCGGATGGCCGGCAGATTGCGCAGGCCCGCGCCCTCGTCCGCGATGGGAAAACGCTCTCCCACGCCCAGTGCGAAGGTGGGATACATGTCGAAGAAAAAGGTCGTGCAGTGGTCGTTGTAGAAGAACACCAGCACATCGGCCTGCTTCTCGGCCAGCCAGGCGGCAACCGGCTTGTAGCCGTCGAACAGCGGCGCCCAGGCCGGGTCGTTCTGCTTGCCCTTGTCATAGGCGACGGCGATGGTCGGCACGTGCGAGCTGCCTATGCCGCCGATGATTCTTGCCATGATGCGAATACTCCGTAGAGGGGACGGACGGCGATGTGGAGCGAAGATTATATGGGATCCCAAAATAAAGCAATAACGGGTCTTTCTGGGGTCGTATCGGCCGTTTGGGATCCAATACAGGATCCCAAACGCTCTATACTGGCGCCACTCCGCCCCAAGCGAACAAGCGGGCGTCGAACCACCAAGGGAGCTCCAGCATGCAGCAGACCACGACCATGCTGCATATCCGTGAAATGATCCTGCGCGGCGAACTGGCGCCCGGCGAACGGGTACGCGAGGCCGACCTGGCCGCCCGCCTGGGCATTTCACGCACGCCCGTGCGCCAGGCCCTGCCCGCGCTGGCCCAGGAAGGGCTCCTGGTGCCGTCGGGCGCCCGGGGGTTTGCGGTCCGCGCCTTCTCCGCCCGGGAAAGCATGGAAGCGCTGCACCTTCGCGCCGCGCTCGAGGGACTGGCGGCGCGCGCACTGGCCACCAACGGCGCCAGCAACGAGCTGCTGGCCGAGCTCAAGGACTGCCTGGCCGAAGGCGATCGGATCTTCAAGGACCACACCCTCTCGGACGACGATGAAATCCGTTATGCGGAAATGAACGCACGCTTCCATGCGCTCATCCTGGAGGGCGCCGACATGCCGCTCCTGTCCAGCCTGGTCAGCCGCTGCAACGTCGTGCCCTTCACCGCCCCGCTCACGCTGGCTTTCGATACGCAGAGCCGGGAGGTGATGTTCAATTTCCTGTTTTACGCCCATCGGCAACACCACGCCATCGTCACGGCCATCGAAAGCGGCCAGGCCGACCGGGCCGAAAACCTGTTCCGCGAACATGCCTACACCCAGGTGCAAAGCCAGGGGGCGGACTTCGAGAAGGAAGCCGGGCTGGTTCCCCCGAAGAAGCGGCGGCGGCTGGTGCCCGGAATAATCTGACGGCGGCGGACAGGGCCCTAGGCCCGCAGGTCCGGCGCAACCCGCAGCGCGCCGCAAGGCGGGTGCCGCTCCATGAACAGGTCGGCCATCACACCGCGCAACCAGCGCGTTCCGCCGTCCTGATGGCTACGCTCGTGCCAGAACTGCTTGACTTCGAATTCCGGCACCTCGAACGGAAGCGGCAGCATCTTGACGTGCCGGAGAGGCATCATGAACCGCGCCACGGTACTCGGGATGACGACCAGGAGCTCGGTGGCCTGGAGAATGTCCGGCACCACCGTGAAATGGGGAACCCTCAGCGCGATGTGGCGGCGCAATCCTTTTTTCTCGAGGTACTGCTCGATCAGCGTCGTGGTCGACGAATGCAGCGATACGCGGCTATAACGCGAACCCGCGGGCTCGATCATGATGTGCGACTCTTCGCCGAACTCCTGCAGGCTCAGCGTCCGGCCGATGCGGGGATGGTCGGCACGAAGCAGGCAGACGTGGCGGTCGCTGAACAGCCGCTGCTGGTAGAAGCCAGCCGCCAACCCCGGAAGGAAACCGACCGCCAGGTCGGCGTCTCCGGATTCGAGCGCCTCGCGATAGCTTTCGCGCGGCAACTGCAGTATGCGCAGACCGACTCCCGGAGCGACCTCCTTGAGGTGCCGCATCAGGCGAGGCAGGTACACCACCTCGCCCAGGTCGCTCAACAGTACTTGGAAGATCCGCTCGGATCGCGTGGGATCGAAGGCGACCGCTCCCTCCAGGCCGGTTCGCATGATCGACAGCCCGGCCCGCACGCTGGGCGCGATACGCAGCGCGAACGGCGTGGGCTCCATGCCGGTCTTCACCCTGACGAACAGCGGGTCGCCGCACACGGCACGCAGCCGGGTCAAGGCGTGGCTCATCGAGGGCTGGGAAAGCCCCACCCGCAGCCCCGCCCGGGTCACGTTCCGTTCCTGCATCATCGCGTCGAACGCCACCAGCAAATTGAGATCGATGCTCTCGATATTCATCGCCGCCCTCTGTAGAACGCGACAGATCGCCGGCGGCATCCGCATCGCCGGCTCAGATATCGAAGCGATCGGCTCCGTACCGGCCGGACAGCACGCCCGCCGAAATGATCATCCGCTGCATTTCCGACGACCCCTCGGTGATCGTCCGGCTGCGCGCGTCGCGGTACATCAGTTCCAGCGGCAGCTCGCGCGACAGCCCCAGGCCGCCGTGGATCTGGATCGCCCGGTCGACGACCCGCACCAGCATTTCGTCCGCATACAGCTTCACCGCGGAGGCTTCCAGATGATAGTCCAGCCCGCGGTCGACCTTCCACGCCGCGTGATACACCATGGACCGCGCCGCATGCAGCTCCACCAGAGAATCGGCGATCATCCACTGGATAGCCTGGCGCTTGGCCAGCGGCAGGCCGAAGGTATGGCGGGCGTTGGCATGGGCGACGGCCAGGTCCAGGGCGCGCTGGGCGCGGCCGACGGATTTCGGCCCGTGGATGAGGCGACCCATATCCAGGAACTCGCGCGCCAGCTCCCAGCCTTGCCCCACCTTGCCGATCAGCTGGGTCGCAGGCACCCGGACGTTGTCGAACAGCAGCTCCCAAGGCCGGTCCGGCGACATCAATTCGAAGCTCTGCCCCAGACTCATGCCCGGCGTGCCCTTGTCGACCAGGAAGCAGCTAACGCCCGATTCTTCCCCGTTCTTCACCGTCTTCGCGAACACCTGCACGAAATCGGCCTTGTCGGCGCCGGTGATGAATATCTTGGTTCCGTTGATGACGAAGTGATCGCCGTCGGCCACCGCGGTCGTCCGCATACCGGCAGGATCGGATCCCGCGCCCGGTTCGGTCAGGGCGAAGCAGGTGCGCTTCTCGCCCCTGGCGACAGGCAGCAGGTACTTTTCCTTCTGCCGGGCATCGCAATGGAACAGCACCGGCCCCAGATAAGGCGTCAGTACCGTGGGCGCCCGGAAGGAGGGAACATTGCATTTGGCCAGTTCCTCGAACACGACGCACATGCCGACCGCCCCCACCCCCCCTCCTCCGGCCTCCGGGGGCAGATCGAACGCCCAGAACCCCAATTCCTTGGCCTTGTCCTGCAGCGCGCGCCGGACTTGGTCCGGGATGTCGGGTTCGTTCGCGTAGCGGCTTTCCAGCGGCATCAGCTCGCGCTCGACGAAGCGGCGGACCGCGTCGCGAAGCATGCGCAGCTCCGGGGCTAATTCGAAATCCATCTTTGTTCTCCCGCCAAGGCGTCATCCATTACATCGGGTTGAGTTCTTAAACCCGACCTGCGATCGTCACTCATCACCGCCGTAGTCCTTGGCCGGATCAAGCACCGACCCCTAGTCCAATTTCACATTCGCATTCCGTATGCTTGCTTCGTACTCCGCGCGATCCTGCGCAAGAAAGCGTGCGAACTCCGAGGGCCCCTGATTCAACGGCTCCAACCCCACGCCCGTCACATACTTTTCCTGGAAAGCCGGCTGGGAAGCCACCTCCGACACGTCGGCGGCAATCTTGCGCACCACCTCATCCGGCGTCCCCCTCGGCGCGACCAGCCCGAACCACGCCTGCGAGACCATCTTCGGAAAACCCAGCTCGGCAAAAGTCGGCGCTTCGGGAAAGGCGGCAATGCGCTGCGGCGCCGCCACCGCCAGCAGTTTCACCTTGCCGCCCCTGACCATGGGTATGGAAGGCGGCACGCCGACCCAGGCCATGTCGATCTGGCCGCCCACCAGTGCCGCCATGACGTCGGCCACGCCTTTATACGGAACATGGTTTAGCCGTATGCCCGCCATGGACGAGAAAGCCTCGGCGTCGAGCTGGGCCTTGCTGCCCACGCCGTACGAGCCGTAGGTCACCTCGCCCGGGCGGGCCTTCGCGCGGGCAACGAGCTCCTCCACGCTGCGGACGGCAAAATCGTTGCTCGCCAGCAGGATCTCCCGCGTCTGCACCAGGTTGACCACAGGCATGAAGTCCTTGACGGGATCGTAGGACAGCTTGCGGTAGAGATACTGGTTGGAAGAAAGCGTCGGATCGTTCGCCATCAGCAGCGTATGGCCGTCCGGCGCAGCGCGGGCCACATACTCCGCGGCGATGATGGTATTGGCCCCCGGCCGGTTCTCGACAATGACCGGCCGCGACCAGCGGGTGGTCAGCTCCTGGGCAAGGCCGCGCGCCACCACGTCCGCCAGCCCTCCGGCGGTGAAAGGCACGACGATGCGCACCATCCTGGCGGGAAAGTCTTCACCATGCGCCGTGCCGGCGGCGCACAAGGCAAGCACCGCGATGCGCGTAAAAATCCTGCGTACGTTCATGTCCGTCTCCTCCGTTCATCGCGTCAGGCGACCTGCCTGGCATTGTTTGCCCAGTACGGCGCCCGCAATGCCTTCTTGTCGATCTTGTTGGTGCTTGGCAGGCGCGGCAGCGCAGCCATGAATCCGATGCTGCGGGGCTTCTTGTAGCTGGCGATCAGTTGCCGGCAATGCGCGATCAACGTTTCTTCATCGACCGCTGCGCCGGGCTTGAGGGCGACGAAGGCTTTCACCGATTCGCCCCATTTCTCGTCGGGTATGCCGATCACGGCCGCTTCCAGGACGGCGGGATGGAGCAGGAGCGCCTCCTCCACTTCGCGCGAATAGATGTTCTCGCCGCCGGAGATGATCATGTCCTTCTTGCGGTCGACGATGAACAGATAGTGATCCTCGTCGAAATAGCCGAGGTCTCCTGTCTTCATCCATCCGCCTTCGAGCGCCGCCGCCGTTTCCGCCGGCTTGCCCCAATAGCCTTGCATGATGGCGGCCGAGCGCATGGCGATCTCGCCGATCTGTCCCGTTTCCAGCTCCCGGCCGTCATCGCCCACGATCTTCATCTCCACGCCGAGTATGGGCTGGCCGGCCGACGCCATGCGCGCCGCTTGCACCGGGTTTCCCTCCGGTTCGTGCTGGTGCTTGAGGAGTGCGCTTCCCGGTCCGTGCTCGGTCATCCCATAGACCTGCATGAAGATAGGGCCCAGCGCGCGGTGCGCTCGCCGGGACAGCGCCACCGACATCGGCGCCGATGCGTAGCAGACGGTCTGCAGGCTGGAGAGATCCGCGGCCCGCTTCTCCTGCTCGTCGAGCAAGGCCTGGATCATGATGGGCGCGAAATGCGCGGCCGTTACCTGGTGGCGTTCGATGCTCTCCAGGATCTCGCGTGGATCGAACCGGCGATGCAGCACGATGGTCGCGCCACAGACGAGATAGCTGAGCAACTCGGTCGTGCCGCCTATATGGTAAGCCGGCATGACGATGAGCATCCGGTCGGTGGGTTGCGCCCCGTGCGACAGTGCCAGCATGCGCGCCTGCTCCACCTGGCCGGCGTTGCCGAGCATGACACCCTTGGCCGCGCCGGTGGTCCCGCTCGTATAGATCAGGAAAATGGTGTCGTCGTCTCGCGCCCGCAGCGGCGGCATCGAGGCGTCCGCTCGCGAGACGGCCGCCTCGTAGCCCGCTTCGCCGGCATCGGGCCCCAGCTTCAGGGTCCGCGCCTGCGCGGGCAGCGCGCCGAGCAGTTCCTGGACCCGCTCTTCGTATTCGGGGTCGTAAACCAGCAGGGCGGGCGTGCAATCGCGCAGGATGGCGGCCTGGTCCGCCGCCGAAAGGCGGTAGTTCATCCCGACCGCGATGAATCCGCACATGCCTGCCGCGCCATAGACCTCCATGTACTCGGGGCAGTTCTGGGCAAGGATCACGATACGGTCGCCGCGCGCCAGCCCCAGGGCCAGGAGCGCGTTGCCGAGCCGCCTCACCCGCTCCGCGAACTGGTCGTGCGTCACGCGCCGGCCCTCGAAGACGAAGGCCGGCTGATCGCGACAGCAGCGTGCGTTGCGCTCGATGACATCGCCAAGAATCATGATTGCTCCCCCTCGGATGCGAGCTGCAGCATGGTTCCTCCAACTCCTTCCTGAAAGATTTCCCCGTCCGGTCCAAGGAGCTCGAACCGCCGGTCGACAATGGCTCGCACCCCGTCCGACGTCATTCGCTTGCCGCTGATCGTCGCCCTGACTCGAACCGTATGTCCCACCAGCAATGGACGCCGGTACCGCCATTCGGCCAGTCCGGTCGCGCCCACCACCCGGTCGGCAAACGCGGGCAGACTCGTCGCCATTCCCATCGCCAGCAGGATGCCGTAGGGGCCGTGGAACATCGGGCCCGGCATCCCCGCCGCCCTGCAGAATTCGGCGTCGGCATGGATGGGATGCCAGTCGCCGCTCAACATGCAAGCCAGGGAAAGATCGGTCTGGGTCAGCGTGCGGGCAGTCCCTTCATAGCTGGCGCCTATGGCGAGTTCCCGATAAGGCAAGGCAATTGTGTTCATGCGGTGACCTCGTACTCCCGCATGGCATCCCAGTCCACCAGCTCGGCGACGGAAGGCGTCTCGGGCAGGGCCACGGTGCCGTCGACGATCTGCGGCACCTGCTGGACGTACTGTTCCCGCATGGAGAGGAACCAGCTCAATTCGGCAGGAAACGAATGGGAATGGAGCGTGGCGGCGAACTGCAGGCCGCACCAGGTTCCCATCGCGCTCTCGCCCATGAGGCCGGCCACCGTGCCGGCCTTCGCCCGCCCGGCCTGATCCCGCATCGCCAGCGCATCGGAAAGACCGAACCGGCCCGGCTTGGCGCTCAGCATGCGGGCACCGCGCTCGAGGAAAAGTCCTGCGTCGCGCAAGGAAGCCATCCCGAAATCCACGAGCAACGGCACGGGAGCGTCGCGTTGCAGGCGCTCGAATCCGCGATCGGGCGCCAGCGCAGAGGGATCCTCGACGGCCTGGGCCCCTTCCTGCGCCATGACGTGCACGTAACGGTCCGCTTCCGCGAACGGATAGGCGCCATTGGCGTCCACATACAGCCGCACGCCATCGCCCAATACGCGCTGAACCGCCGCCAGGCTCGCGCGGTCGGCGTCCAGCCCCTGTCCGCCCTTGATCTTCAAGGTCCGGAAACCGTGGGCCTGCACCATATCTGCCGCCTCCCTGGCCATGGCGGGCGGAGCCTGGCGCGTGACCGCCCAGGACAGCTCCACCACCGGACGGCCGCCCCAAAGGCGCCACAACGGCCGCCGCTGCCGCGCGGCCTCCCAGTCCCAAGCGGCATTGTCGATCAGCGCCTTGGCGACGGTATTTCCGGGGATGACCTCCAGCGCGTCCCGCAGCTGTCGCGGGTGCGACAATCCCGCCTTTCTCGCGACAGGCTCGAACACCTCGCGCAACGTGGAAACGAGACTGGCGGCCGTGGCGCCAACCCAGGTCGGCTTGACGGCGACCTCGGCAGCTCCCGCGACGCCGGACTCGGTTTGCATGCGCAGGATCACGAACTGCGCCGCCGATTCGACCATGTCGCTCCAGCGCACCTCCCTGCCGTAAGGAAGACTGCGGAGGAACACGTCCCAGCGCTCGATGCGCTCGTGGTTGCCGGCCCCGTCCATCAGTCCACCCGCGCGCCCGATTCGCTGATCAGTTCCTTCCACTTCGGCGACTCCACGGCCACGAAGGCAGTCAGGTCGCGGGCGTTGAGATAATGCGGCTCAGCGCCGAGCTGCGCCAGTTTTTCGCGCACATCCGGTTGACCCAGGATCCGCGCCACCTCGTTGCTCACCCGGTCCACGATGGCGGGCGGCGTATCTTTCGGAGCGAACAGCGCGTACCAGGCCAGTACGTCGAATCCCGGGTAGCCGGCCTCGGCCACGGTGGGTATGTCGGGAGCGAGCGAAGTCCGCGTACCCGACGTCACGGCCAGTGCCCGCAACCGGCCGGCCTGCACCTGCTTCAACACCGCAGGCAGGGTGAAAAACGTCATGGAGACGTCGCCCCCGATGACGCTCGTCACCGCTTCGGGGCCGGTCTTGTACGGCACGTGCTTGATGCGCACCTTGGCCATGTTCTGCAACAGCGCGCCCGCCAGATGGCCGGACGTACCGTTCCCCGCCGACGAATAGGTCAGCGCATCGGGTTTTTCGCGGGCCAGTGCAACCAGCTCCGCAACCGACCGAGCCGGCAGCTCGCGATTGACCACCAGCAGGTTCGGCGCGATCGCGACCATGGCGGCCGGGGGTACGTCCCGCATCGGGTCATACGGAAGATTTTTGTAAAGATGCGGCCCTACCGAGTGCGTCGGGCTGCCGCTCATCAGCCAGACGTAGCCGTCCGCGGGCGACCGGGCGACCTGGGCCGCGCCGACGTGCCCACCGGCCCCTGGCTTGTTCTCGACGATGAACGGCTGGCCGAAGGCTGCCTCGAGCCGCTGCGCGAGCATGCGCGCGAGGATGTCCGCGGTCCCGCCGGCGCCTGACGAGACGACGATGCGAACCGGACGGTCCGGCCAATCTGCCGCGCATACCTCCCCGGCGGCAACCGCCACGGTGAATGCAGCTATCGCGCCTGTTATGCGTGCCAACCCCATGACCGTCTCCTCGTGCAGATGGATCTGCGTCTAGATGATGCGAGCCTGTCTGAGCGCGTCCATGGCGGAATCGGAAAAACCCGCCTCGCGCAGAATCTCTTCCGTATGCTCGCCAAGATCGGGTGGCGGCAGGAAATTGCTGTGATGATCGCCGTCGTAGCGTATGGCCCGATGGGTGGCACGCAAGGCGCCGTGGCGCGGGTGCTGCTGCGTGTAGAAGACGTCGAGATGGCGCACCTGGGGATCCGCTTCGAGCTCGTCCAGTTCGCGCTCCGGGGTGAACGGCACGTCGTGCTCCTCCAGGCGAGGCAGCCAGTGGTCGCGGTCCCGGGTGGCGAATATCTCCGCCAGTATCCGCGCCAGCTCGTCATAGCCCTCTACCCTGTCGCGGCGCGTCGGATACGCCGCGAGCAGATCCGGGCGCCCGATGGCCTGCGCCAGACCTCGCCAGAACTTGTCGGGCGAAGAAAGGTGCAGCCCGATGCGGCGCCCGTCCCGGCAAGTCACGATGTACGACTGCGACATGGCCGCCCGCCCATACAGGCCGGGAACCTGCCCCGTCGCCAGCATCGAGCCGAGGGGTTCGCAAGCCATGGAAATCATGGATTCCAGCATGCTGACCTCGACCGTGCGCCCCTTCC
Source organism: Pigmentiphaga sp. NML080357 (assembly GCF_002188465.1). Classification (GTDB taxonomy): domain Bacteria; phylum Pseudomonadota; class Gammaproteobacteria; order Burkholderiales; family Burkholderiaceae_B; genus Pigmentiphaga. Next base: position 201,460 of record NZ_NINW01000038.1, read on the forward strand.
CGGTCGAAGCACGCTCCACCAGCGCTCCCAGGATGCCCAGGCACGCATGGATGCCCGTCACGGCGTCGGAAACCGCGGGACCGGCCACCCTGGCATCATGGCTGCGATGGAACATGGACAGCCAACCCGAGGCGGCCTGTCCAACGTTGTCGTAGGCCGCCCGCCCGGCGTACGGACCGCTGGAACCGAATCCCGTGATCGCGCAGTACACGAGGCCGGGATTCAATTGCCGCAGCCGGACGGCGCCCAGCCCCAGCCGCTCCGCCACGCCGGGGCGCATGTTCAGGACCAGCACGTCGGCGCCGGCGACCAGTTCGTCCAGCGCGCCCAGTCCCTCGGGCCGGGTGTAGTCCAGGGCCAGGCTGCGCTTGTTCCGGTTGTGGGCCTGGAACTGGGGGCTGTAGAGGCCGCCCTTGAACGCGCGGAAAGGGTCGCCGCCGCCCGGCCGCTCGACCTTGACGACGTCAGCCCCCAGCTCGCCCAGCAACATGCCCGCCAACGGCGCGGTGATGAAGTTTCCCAGGTCAAGCACCCGGATGCCTTGCAGGACTTTCATCGATTTCCAGCCCTCAATGCGGAATGAAGGAACGCCGTGGTCCGCCCATGGGCCAGCGCTGCCGCTTCCGGCTCGCCGCGCGTGTAGAAGCCGTGCCCGGCGCCGGGATAGCGGTAGAACGCTGCGCCGGGCCTAGGCCGCAGCGCCGACTCGATCTTCGCCTGCGCGTCGGGGGAGGCATAGCGGTCCTGGTCGCCGTAATGGAGCACGATCGGACAGCGCAAGGCCGCTGCCTCGTCCAGATGGTCTTCCACGCCGACGCCATAGAAGACGGCCGCGGCATCGATTTCCAACCTGGCCGCGCAGCGGAAAGCCAGTTTCCCGCCCAGGCAAAGCCCCACTACCGCGACGCCGCCGCGAAATCCCTCCAAGGCGCGGATGTGCGCGGCGGTCCTGCCGATGTCGGCCAGGCCCGCTTCCTCGTCGAACCGCTCCAAATACTGGAACGCGCGCTCGATGTCGGCCTTGGAATGGCTCAGTTCGACCCCGGGCTCGATCCGCCAGTAGAGATCGGGGGCGAGCGCGAGGTAGCCCTCGGCCGCGTAGCGATCGGCGAGCTCCCGTATGGTCCTGGTCACGCCGAATATCTCCTGCAGGATGATCGCGGCATGGCCATTGGGCTGGGCGGGCATGCTGGCATAGGCGGCGAAACGCCGTCCATCGCCGGCATCGATGGTCATACTTCCGGTTTGCATGACGCTCCTCGTTGGTGTCAGACGGGATAGTTGCCCTTGAGCAGTTCCCGAGCGATGGAATTCCGATGGATTTCCGTCGTGCCGTAGCCGATGGACATGCCGCGCGCGTCGCGGAAATGACGCTCGAAGGGATATTCCTCGGAGAGCCCGTACGCGCCGGCGAGCTGCATGGCCTGGTTGGTCACCCTGACCGCCATCTCGTTGGCATAGGTCTTGGCGATGGAAACCTCCGCCACCGATTGCCGTCCCTGGTCGATCGATTGCGCCGCCCCGTATACGAGCGCCCGCGCAGCCTCGATGTCCATCGCCATGTCGGCCAGCTTCCATTGCAACCCCTGGTTGTCCGCCAGCGGACGGCCGAACTGGACCCGGTCCTTCAGGTGCTGGACCGCCTGGCCCAGCGCCGCCTGGGCCAGGCCCAGGCAGATGGGCGGGTTGCCGGTGATGCGGTCGGCGTCGAGGACGTGCAGCAAATCCTTCATCCTTCCCGCCGGCAGGAGCAGGTTTTCCGCCGGCACGCTGCAATCCTGGAAAACCAGTTCCGCCATGCCGGTGCCGCGCAGCCCCAGCAGGTCCAGATGCTTGCCTACCGAAAACCCCGGGGTACCGCGTTCGACCAGCATCGCGCCCACGCCTTTCATGCCGGGATCGTCCGTCAGCCGCACCAGCACCAGGAACACGTCCGCCACCTGGGCGGCGGTACACCATAGTTTGCTGCCGTTGATCACATAGCCCGAGCCTTGGCGGACGGCCCGGGTCTGCACATTGCCGACGTCCGAGCCGGCATTCGCCTCCGACATGCTCCATGCGGCATACCGCTCCGCCCTGGCGAACGAGGGCAGGTAGCGCTGCTTGACCGGCTCGCCGCCGATCTGCAGGATGGCGCGCGGCGTCGCTCCGTCCGTGCAGGAATAGAGCATCGCGGTATTGGCGCACGAACGCGCCAATTGCTCCACCACCAATACCGTCTCGAGCAGGCCCAGCCCCGTGCCACCATAGCGCTCGGGCAGGAAGATGCCGGTATAGCCGTGTTCGGCCAGCACCTTCAGATTGTCCACCGGAGGCCGGTACTGGCGGTCGGCCGCCGCGGCCCCCGGAGCGAACCGTTCGCGCGCCAGTGCGTGCACCGTGTCCCGGATCAGCCGTTGTTCCTGTGTCAGTTCCACTATTCGCCCTTCGCCCCGGTCAACTTGATGATGTGCTGGTAATGCGCCGACTCGCGTCCGAGGAAGCGCCCGAAATCCTCGGGCGTCGAGGGCGCTCCCTCCACGCCCAGCTTCACGAACTGGTCCTTCACCTCGGGGCTCTCCAACGCCTTGCGGATCTCTTTGCTCAAGCGATCGACGATGTCGGGTGGCGTCGCCGCCGGCGCCAGGACTCCATACCAGGTCATGAAGGAAAACTCCTTCAGGCCCGATTCGGCGACCGTCGGGATCTCCGGCGCGATCGCCGAGCGCTGGTCGCCGGAAACGGCCAGTCCCTTGAGCCGGCCCGAACGCACGTGCGGCACACCCGACGACATCCCGGTGAACATCACGTCCACCTGGCCTCCCACCACGTCCGCCAGGGCCGGCGCGACGCCCTTGTAGGGGACGTGGGTCAGGTCGATGTCGGCCAGGGCCTTGACCCATTCCATCGCCAGATAGTGCGGGGTGCCGTTGCCGATTGAGGCATAGGTGATCTTTCCCGGCCTGGCCTTGGCGGCCGCGATCAGTTCCGGCACGGTGGACACGCGGGCCTTGGGATTCACCACCAGGATGAACGGCACAAAGACGAGTTGGCTGACCGGCGCGAAATCCTTGTTCGAGTCGTAGGGCAGCTTCTGCCCGAAGAAAATCGGATTCAACGCGTGGGAGTCCGTCACCAGTCCGATGGTGTAGCCATCTCCTTCGGCCCGCGCCACAGCCTCCGTACCGATGATGGTGCTCGCTCCCGGGCGATTCTCGATGATCACGGGTTGCCCCAGGCTTTCCGCCATTTTCTTGGCGACCGCGCGCGCCACGATGTCGGTACCGCCTCCCGCCGGATAGGGGACGACGAAGCGGATCGGCTTGTCAGGCCAGTCCGCGAGCGCGGGATGCGCGGCCAGGAGCAGGCCTGTCGCAGCAAGAGCCACTAGACGTACGGGTAGTCGCTGCATGTCGCCTCCTCATCGTCCGCCACCAGGCGGCATGTCTTGTTCGCTCGCCTCTTCTTCCGTGCGCAGCCAGATCTCGGAGGCGATGGGACGCGCCTGCTCCTCGGCCAGGTGGCCGACCAGGCCCACGGCCCGGCCCATGACCGCGATGCCGCGGGCCGCGCGCCACGAGATACCCAGTTCGCAGCACAGCGCCCCGATCGCGCCGGTGGCATTGACGGGCAGGCTCTTGCCGTACGCCGTCTCCGCCTCCCGGCCGATGGCGCGCATCAAGTCGACGTAGCGCCCCGCGTAGCCCTCTTCGCCGGCGATCTCGAACAGGCGGAGCGCGCGCGGATCCACCGGCTTGTGGAGGTTGTGGCCGATGCCCGGGATGGGCTGCCTGCGACGCTGGAAATCGGCGACGATCGTCCGCGCCAGGTCCTGCGGGTGTCCATCAGGCGCCTCCGCCCACGCGGACTCCAGCAGCCTGGCGGCCCCTTCCGCCGTTCCCGCGAAGGTGGTTCCCATGCCACAGAGCCCGGCCGCCACCGCAGCCTGCAGGGATTCCGGCGCGCCCAGGTAGACCAGCCTGGCGGCAATCGCCATGGGCGTCATGCCGTGCTCCACGAGGGTGACGAGGATGGCGTTGAATATCCGGGACTGCCGCGCATCGGGCAGGCGTCCCGTCATCTCCAGGTATGCCATGTCGCCGAAGTTGAGAGTGCCGATGATGTCCCGCGTCAGGTCCAGGCCCTGGACGAAAATGCGATCGGGCGTACTGCGCCCCATGCCGCTACGGATCGGCCGCCGGTTCCGGCTCATGCTGTCTCCCGCTCCACTTTGGTGGACTTGTTCTGAGGCGGCATCCACCGCCTGTCGGAGACGAAAGATAGGCGCTCCCCTTCGCCCGTGTCCAATAGACAAGGGTCATTCGCTTTATGCGCCAGACGAATAGTGGTGCGTCCTCGGCCGTCACCCCGGCACGCGTCTTGCGTAGCGCCGGGCTCTCCGTACCGATTCGGGAGCCGTCATGAAACTCCAGGACAAGATCGCGTGGGTAACCGGCGCAGACAGCGGAATCGGCCAGGCCGTGGCCGTCACGTTCGCCAGGGAAGGGGCCGACGTGCTGGTGCACTACCACAGCGACGAAGAAGGTGCGCGCGCCACCGCGTCCCAGGTGCGGGCTGCCGGCCGCCGGGCCGAGATCCTGCAGGCGGATTTCGGCAACCCGGCCCATACCCAGGCGTTCTTCGAGCAGGCCTTCAAGAAGATCGGCGGCCTCGACATACTCGTGAACAACGCCGGCGCGGGCGCGTCGCGCCAGAACTCGCTGGAGATTCCTCCCGACGAGTTCTCGTGGATGATCAACGTCAATCTGGTGTCGCCCTGGCTGCTATGCCAGGCCGCCGCCCGCCACATGCTGTCCGCCGGCCGCGGCGCCATCATAAATATTACGTCGGTACATGAAGAAATTTCCCTGCCCGGCAGCGCTTCCTACGATGCGGCCAAGGCGGGATTGCGCTCAGTGACGCGGACGCTGGCGCTCGAACTCGCGCCGCGCGGCATACGCATCAACAATGTCGCGCCGGGCATGATCGCCACGCCCATGACGGAGGATCGCCTGGAGGATCCGGAACAGGCCCGCAAGTCGGCCGCGCAGATTCCGCTGCGGCGGCCGGGCAAGCCCCAGGAAGTCGCCAACGTGGTCCTTTTCCTTGCTTCCGACGACGCGAGCTATGTCACGGGCAGCAGCTATTTCGTCGACGGCGGGCTGATGCGCAACATCGGCGGGACCTGACCGGTCCCGCCGGAGCGCGGAACGCGCACCCCGCCATCCGGGAGGGCGCGCGTTCCATCGTCGGCCGGGCTTCAGGCCGGCACGGCATTCTTCTTCGCGGCCTGGACGTTGGTTTCGCTCTCGGCAAGCTCGGTGAGCTTTTCGTCGGTGGCCTTCTCCTCGTCCAGCCATTCTCCACGCAGACCGGCTTGGGATCGGGATCATCGACGGCCCAGGGCGTGTGTCCCTCCACCGCCCGCCTGTAGCCCGCCGACAGCCCCTCCCACGCGACGAATCGCATGACCTGCCGCTCGTCATGAAGCAGGATAGACGCGCGCTCGCAGACCAGGCCGCTGCAGATCGCCTGCAAGGCGGCGCGATAGACGTCGTCGAGCGAGTGCGCGGCGTACAGCCGGTCCGTCAGCCGATAGAGGGTGTTGGTCTTGCGCACGGCCTCGATCAGGGCGCGTTCGGTTCGCTCGCGTCCGGACCGGCGGGCGGGAGCGGTTTTCTGCGGCGAGAGGCTGATGAAGGCGGGCGCCGCCGGCAAGCCGCCGCCCGTGTACTCCCCATCGTACGATTCGGAGTCAGCAGCCTTGGCGGCTCGGTCTGTACTGTCTGATGACATGGATCCCGTCACCGGTTATGGCCCGACTCAAGGAGCCTGTTCAGGATATGGAAGCAAATTCCTTCCCTGGATGAATAGCGGCGTAGAGCAGGAATTGCAACACAAGATTACCCGCCCCGGCGGATACATTGGTTTCAGCGGCGTCGCAGGCGTATCGCTCTATACGGGGTCGGTCGGGTTGGCGGCGTGCCGGCCGCCGGGACACTGGATGGATATCCAGGCGGGCTCTTGGCGGCCTTCTTCGCAACCGGCTCAGGCCGATAGGGTCGGCCCCCTCTGCCGCGGATGCAGGCCGCGGACCTTGGACCGCCGCCATGAGCCGCGTAAAACAAAAAGCCCCCGCTATTGCGGAGGCTTTATGAATTCTGGTGGGCTGTGAGTGGCTCGAACACTCGACCTACGGATTAAGAGTCCGCTGCTCTACCAACTGAGCTAACAGCCCGAAGAAGCGAGAGTATAGCGTTTTTTTCTTCTTGCGCGAGGCGCCGGCCGAACCAGGCGTCTTTCCCTGAGATGGCGCATGGGTAGAATCGCGCTATCCCCCCACTTCGCCCGCTCCCATGCCGACACGACGCCCGCTTCTCTGGATCGCCCCGGCCCTGCTCTGCGCCGCGGCCTGGCTGCAACCGCTGCACGCCGCCGAGGCGCAAGCCGAATCCGCCATCACGCCCGCCCAGGCCAACCAGGTCCTCGACATCCTGCGCGATGACGCCCGGCGCGCGGAGCTGGAACGGACGCTGAGCGTGATTTCCCAGGCAGCCGCCCAGGCGGAGGCCCCGGCCGCCCCGGAAGAACCGGCCAAGCCGGTGGCCATCGAGAAGGACAGCGTGATCGCCCAGGCTTTCGCGCAGGCCGGCCGATGGATGGACTCGGTCTACGACGAATTGCGGCTGACCACCTCGACGGTGCTGGAATTGCGCTCGGCGGGCGCCTGGTGGCGCGAATACCTCGGCACCCCGGAGGCCCGGGCGGCCACGTTCCAGGCGATCGGCATCCTCCTCTTCGTCCTCGCGCTGGCCCTGGGCGCGGAAGCGCTCGTGGCCCGCCTGCTGCGGCGTCCGCGCACGATGCTCATCGCCCACGCGGCGCGTCGCCACGCCGAGACGCCTGTCAGGCCAGACTCCCCGGCCGGCACCGGGCCGGTCCCGGCCGCGGGCGAAGCCGCCCCGCCCGACGGGGACCGGCATCTGCGCGTCCTGCGGCGCCTGCCCTATGCATTGGCGCATGCCGTCCTGGCGCTCCTGCCGCTGGCCGGGTTCCTGGCCGCCACCTCGATACTGACCGCCCTGTTCGGCGGCCCGGGCGCCGGCTTCTATCCCTTCATCCTGCCGCTCATCGGCGCCTATGTCGCGACGCGCCTGACGATGGCCGCGCTGCGGCTGCTGGTGTTCCCGGCGAGCGCCGGCCTGCGGCTGTCCGGCCTGGGCGACGAAGCGGCAGGCTACCTCGACAAATGGCTGCGGCGCATTGTGATCGTTGCCGCTTTCGGCGTCGCGGCCACCGAGATCGCCTATGAATTGGGCGCCAGCGCCGACGGGCGCAATGCCCTGTCCAAGCTGGTTGGCCTGGCCGTGCACGCGATGCTCATCATCATGGTCGTCCAGCGGCGCCACGCCGTCGCCCGCTGGATACGCGGCAGGCAGGACACAGGCCTGCGCGCGGTACTGGCCGACGCCTGGGCTCCCACCGCCATCGCGATCATCGCCGGCCTCTGGGTGGTCTGGGCCCTCGGGGCGGCCAGCGGTTTCCTGCAATTGCTGCACTACGTCTGGCGCACGGCGCTGGTCATGCTCATCGCCGTCGTCGTGTCCATGGTGCTGCTCGGCGCGCTCGACCGGGTCTTCCGCGGCAGCGGGTCCGCCAACGGCGACGGCCAGGCGGGGCCGCGCCCTTATCAGACGCTGGCGCAACGCGTGGTGCTCGCCCTGGTGTTTCTCGCCGCGGCGGTCGCCCTGCTCGAGGTCTGGGGCGTGCGCGCGCTGGACTGGTTCGATCCCGGCACCGTGGGCCGCCGGCTGGCATCGGCCACCGCCACGATCGCCGTGGCCTGCGTATTGGCCTTCATCGCCTGGGAGGCCGCCAATCTGTCGATCAACCGCCGCATGGAACGCTGGACGCAGGCGGGGGACGTCGTACGCGCCACGCGCCTGCGCACGCTGGTGCCGATCCTGCGCACCACGCTGTTCATCGCCATCGCGATGGTCGTGCTTTTCACCGCCCTCAACGAGCTCGGCATCAACATCGCGCCGCTGCTGGCCGGCGCAAGCATCATCGGCGTGGCGATCGGCTTCGGCTCGCAGAAGCTGGTGCAGGATTTCATTACCGGCATCTTCCTGCTGATGGAAAACGCCATGCAGGTGGGCGATTCCGTCACCCTGGCCGGCGTCTCCGGAACAGTCGAATACCTGTCCATACGCACGGTGCGCTTGCGTGCCGGCGACGGCTCCCTGCACGTCGTGCCGTTCAGTTCCGTCGGCACGGTGACGAACACCAATCGCGGCATCGGCAACGCCTCCGTGCGCGTCAGCGTCAGCGCCGATTCCAACCTGGACGAGGTCACGGCCGCGATCCGCAACGTCGGCGAGGAGATGCGCAACGATCCGCAGCTCGGCCCCTTGATGCTGGGCGACCTGGAACTGTGGGGAGTGGACCAGGTGGATGGCGCGTCGATCACCCTGGCGGGGCAGATCCGTTCCATCGACCGTGGTCGATGGGCCGTGCAGCGCGGTTTCAACGAGCGCATCTATCGCCGTTTCCGCCAGATGGGGATACAGTTGGCGAATCCCCAGGCGCGTTTCATTCCCGACAGGGAAACCGCCGAATCGCGTACGCGACAGGAGGACGCCCCGGCGCCGTGACCGTCGGCAGACGGCGCCGGCCGGCTCGCTGCCCGGGCACGACACTTGCCGACTCGACCACGTCAGAACTTGCGGGAGCATGGCATGAAGACGGAATCGAAGAACCGCTCGGACAAGGATCCGAAGGACAAGGCCAAGCAGGCCGACGAAGGGCTACCCACATACCAGGAACTGCTGGACGATTCGCTGGAAGGCACCTTTCCGGCGAGCGATCCGATTTCTCCGGGCGCGGCAGCGGATGCCGATCGGGAAGTCAAGACCGGCAAAGATGACAAGGATTGGGAACTCAAACCCGAGCATCCCAAGAAGTGACGGCCGGGCCCGTTTCCTGCTAAGTCAAGACGCCGGGCCGCACATCTGGCCCGGCGCCTACGTACTACCCAGGAGATGACGATGGCCCGAGATGTCACGACGGTACTGAACGATCTGATCGAGACTTGCAAGGACGGGGAATACGGCTTCAGGCAAGCCGCCCAGGACGCGCACGATCCCGAGTTGAAGACCTTGTTCTCCCGCCGTGCCGCGGATTGCGCGGCAGGCGCGGCCCAGCTGCAGGAGCAGGTGGCCAGCCTGGGGGACGAACCGGAGGAAAGCGGCACCGCGGCCGGCGTGCTGCATCGCGGCTGGATAGGCCTGAAGACCGCGGTAGCCGGCCGAACCGACCTTGCCATACTGGAGGAATGCGAGCGCGGCGAGGACGTGGCCAAGAGCCGGTACCAGGCTGCCCTGCAGGAAGACCTCCCGCCGCAGCTCCTTGCGCTCGTACAACTGCAGTACGAAGGGGTGATACGCAATCACGACCAGGTGCGGGAACTGCGCGACAGGATGCGCGCGCACGCGTAGCGGCTCCCGCCGCCCGTGGCCGCCCCCTTCAGCGACGCTCGACGGAGGCGGTACGGGCCAGGCTTTGTATCAATCCCGCGAGCTGGACGAACTCCACGGGCTTGGCCAGATAGACCTGGAATCCGCTCGCCAGCGCGCGGATGCGGTCTTCCCGCTGGGTCGCGGAAGTCAGTGCGATGGCCGGAATAGGCGCGGGAAAGCGGTCGGGCGCACCTCGTTCGAGCTCGCGGATGCGAGCCAGCGTATCGCAGCCATCCATGCCGGGCATCGCGATGTCGCTGACGACGACGTGCGGAAGCGCGCATGCGTCCGTGTCGCGCAGGTGCTCGATGGCTTGCGCTCCCGAGTCGCAGGCCGTCACCGCGGCGCCGGCCAGCCGCAGGGATTCGGTCAGCGCGGCCCTTGCCTCGGCATGATCCTCGATCAGGAGAATACGCACGTCCGACAGGGATTCGGCCGGCTCGGCCGCCGAGGGCGCGGATTCTATCGCGGCCTCTTCGCTCGCCACCGGCAGGTAAATCGAAAACACCGCGCCGTGCCCTTCTCCTCGGCTCTGCGCCGCGACGCGGCCGCCATGCAGCTCGGCCAGGTGCCGCACCAGCGTCAGCCCCAGCCCCAGGCCTTCCGAGCGGCGCGCGCGCAGCCCGTCCAGATGGCGGAACGGATCGAACAGATAGGGCATGACGTCGCTGGAAATGCCTCTGCCGGTGTCTCCTACCGCGATGCATACCTCGCTGCCGATGGCCTCTATGCGCACGGATACTTCGCTGCCCGGCGCGCTGAACTTGATGGCATTGGCCAGCAGGTGGCCCACCATCTGCTCGAGCCGCTCGGCGCTCCCCCAGACCTGGATCTCGGTGTCGGGCATTTCCGCCCGCAGGGCGATGCTGCGTTCGGCCGCCTGCTTCTCGGCCTTGGCGATCGCCCCCCGCACGGAGGGCGACAAGGGCAGCAACGCCATGGAAAACTGCAGGCGCCCCGTCATCGCATGGGTCACGTCCAGCAGTTCGTCGATCAGCCGGACCTGCTGCTGCACGCCGGTCTTGATGCCGGCCAGTGCCCGGGCCACCCCCGACACGCCGGTGTCGACCCGGCTTTCCAGGACATGTGCCCAGCTCTGGATACCGTTGAGAGGCGAACGCAACTCATGCGATACCACCGACAGGAACTGGTCGCGGACATTGGCGGCGGTTTCGGCCTGTGTGCGGGCCGCCTGCTCGCGCAGCAGCAAGGTGTCGAGCTCCACCTGCGACCGCACCCATGACGTGACGTCGGCGGTCACGGCCACGGCGCGGGCACCTCCTTGTTCGGGCGCGACGCGCACCCGGAAGTGGCGCGTATCGGCGCCCGTATCGATACGGTAATCGAACGTCTGGACGGTCCCGGAGGCCAGCGCCTCGGCAACGGACTGCTCGTAGGCCGCCGCAATGTATGGCGCCACGCCAAGTTCGCGGGCCGTCTTCCCGGCAAAGGCCTGCGGCTCGATGCCGAACAGTTCGCCAGCCGCCCGGTTCGCGTAGAGATGCCGCAAGGCCGGATCGTAGGCCATGACGGCATAGGAAACCAGCTCGAGCATCTGCGGGGCGAGAGCATCGCCGGCGCCGGCGCTCGTATCAGCTTCCAGGTCGGCGGCGGCCTCCTGGTATTGCAGGCAAGTGCCGCTGAAACCGACGAATTGATGATTGGTTTCGAAGCTCGGGTGGGCCTGCGTGTGTACGTTCAGCAGCGTGCCGTCCGCGGCCAGCAGGCCGTGGACCACGTCGAACGCCGCCGCCGCGGCTGCCCCCTTGGCGAAAGCCGCCTTTACGCGTTCGCGCTGGCCCTCGGGTATGCGGTCCGTCCAGCCCCAATTCAGCGCCTGCTCCACCGGCTGGCCCGTCAAGCGGGTCCATGCGGGATTGACATAGCTCCACGCGCCATCGACGGCGGCCGACCACAGTACGCAGGGCGCATGGTCGGCCAGGCGGCGGAACGGGGAATCGGAAGCCGAGGCGGCCGGTGAAGGTCGTCGTGCAGCCATAGCTCAGCGAGGAACGAGGTACGGCATGGTCATGGGCTCCTCTGGGTTCAGGGCTGACTGGACCATTCATGCTCGTAGGCATCTTCCGGGTCCTTGGGCGGATCGAGGAAGAACGTGGCGAGGAAAGCGCCCAGCGAGAGCACGAACAGGATAAGGGCGATATTGGCCGCGCTCGCCGCAAAGTCGGTCAGACCTGCGACGGCAGCCAGTAAGGGAATCACGAAAAAGATAGTAGCCCAACGCAACATGGTTCATCTCCTTGGCTTTCCCGTAAACTCCGCGTCCGCTCGTGGCGGGATCTTTTCCGGGACACGGTGAACGTCCCGCCAGTAACGAGCAGATTCCGTACCATGTCGGCATGCCTCGTTGAAAAGCCTGTTACGCCTGGGAAAGCGAAGAAATATCCCGCTGTCTTTATAAGATTTGCATACCCCCCCTGCCACGGTTCAGGTAAGAATTACATGTAATTTTTGCAAGCAAAACGGGCGCCGCCTCCCATCCGTACAAGATCTACACTGGAAGCCTGAATGGAGACCGTCATGGACCTGTCCGACCTCGCCGCCCTCGTTGCGCGGCGCTACGACGAAGAGCTCATCCCGCTGCTGACCGACTACGTGCGCGTTCCGGCGAAATCCCCGATGTTCGACGCGAGCTGGGCCGAACACGGCCATCTGGCCGCCGTGGTGGACGCCGCCGCCGCATGGGCGCGCGCCCAGCCGGTCGCCGGCCTGAAGGTGGAAATCGTGTCCATCGACGGCCGCACGCCCTGCCTCTACTTCGAGGCACCCGCCACCCAGGGCCTGGGCGGCGACAGGACCATCCTGTTCTACGGGCACCTGGACAAGCAGCCGGAAATGACCGGCTGGCGCGAAGGCCTCGGGCCTTGGACACCCAGGATCGAGGACGGCAAGCTCTACGGGCGGGGCAGCGCCGACGATGGCTACGCCGTCTACGCCGCGCTGACCGCCCTGGCGGCGCTGGACAGCCAGGACGTGCCGCGTCCCCGCTGCGTGGGATTGATCGAGACCTGCGAGGAAAGCGGAAGCTACGACCTGCCCGCCTATCTCGACCTGCTCGCCCCGCGCATCGGTGTGCCCACACTGGTGGTCGGGCTGGACTCCGGCTGCGGCAACTACGATCAGCTCTGGGTGACGACCTCGCTACGCGGGCTTGCCGGGGGCGTGCTTACCGTCGAGGTGCTCAGCGAAGGCGTGCATTCGGGCATGGCCAGCGGCCTGGTGCCCTCGTCCTTCCGGATCGCCCGCCAATTGCTCAACCGGCTGGACGACCCGGCCACGGGGCGGGTCGTGCTGCCAGAGCTGCACGCCGACATTCCGGCCGAACGCCTGGCCCAGGCGCGCACGGCGGGCGACATTCTCGGCGACCAGGTCTGGAAACAGTTCCCCTGGGTAGGGTGCTCGCACGGCCCGGAGGGCCATGCTCATGCCCAGCCCACCACCACCGATCCCGCCGAAGGCATCCTGAACCGCACCTGGCGACCGGCCCTGTCGGTCACGGGCGCCGCGGGCCTGCCCGCCATCGATGCCGCGGGCAACGTGCTGCGACCCAAGACTTCCCTGAAACTCAGCATGCGCCTGCCGCCCACCGTGGATGCCGATCGGGCCGTACGAGCCATGAAGGTCGCTCTGGAAAGCTCCCCGCCCTATCACGCCAAGGTCAGCTTCGAAGCCGAGGGCGCCGCCAGCGGCTGGAACGCGCCGCCAACGGCGCCATGGCTGGAACGCGCCCTCGATGCCGCATCGCGAGCGGCATTCGGGCAGGGCGCGGCATGGATAGGCGAAGGCGGCACCATCCCTTTCATGGGCATGCTGGGCGCGAAATTCCCGGAGGCCCAGTTCCTGATCACCGGCGTGCTGGGCCCCCAGTCCAATGCCCACGGCCCCAACGAGTTCCTGCACATTCCATACGTCAAGAAGCTGACCGCCGCCGTAGCCCAGGTGGTGGCCCAGGTCCGGTAGGCCGCTACCCCCGCGCCCGCAACAGCCACGCGGCGCAGGCAAGCGCCGGGATCGCCAGCAGCCCGTACGCCAGTGCATAGGCTGGGCCCCCGGGGCCGCCTCCCGCCGACGCGACATAGCTGAACAAAGGCTGTCCCGCCAGCACGCCGAAGTAAGTGAACAGCAAGGTGCCGCCCGTGGCCGCGCCCGCCTGCCCGGCCGGCGCGCGCCGCGCCACCTCGGCGAGGAACACGCCGTTCCAGCCTATGGCCGAGGCGCCGTACAGCACCGAAATCGCGGCCACTACCATCCAGGGCGTGGCGGGCTGCAGCAGGGCGGTGGCGATGCAGGACGCCGCCATGGTCAGCGCCAGCCCGCCCAGGACCTTGCGCGGCGGCGCCCAGCGGTCGGCCACGACGCCCCAGAGTATGCGGCCCGCGACGCCCGCCGCCTGCGACAGCGAGAGGATGACGCCGGCGGCGATCAGGGTCCATCCGAGCGACAGATTGAGGTAGGTGACCAGATAGGCCGTGACCGCCAGCTGGATGAAGGAGAACAGCAGCGAACACACCGCCATGATGCGCAAGGCCGGCGTGCGCCACACCAGCCGCACAGGCCGCGCCAGGTCCAGCCAGCGCCACGGCGCCGTCGCCGGGTCGCGCTGCGCGTCCAGGTTCGCACGCACGGTCTGCGCCACCAGCGCGCACGCCAGGCAGGCGATGGCGCATGCAACCAGCGCGGCGCGCCAGCCCAGGCCGTGCTCGATCTGCGGGCTCACCAGCGCGGCCAGCACGCCTCCCAGCGGCACGCCGGTCTGCTTGATGGAGAAAACCAGCGACATCCGGTGCGGCGGCGTGCTGCGCATCAACAAGTAGGAGCTGGACGGCGTGATGGGCCCGTATCCCGCCCCGATCACCAGTGCCCCGACGACCGCGAGCGCCACGTTGCCGCTGCACAGCAAGCCCATGCCCAGCCCGCACGACAACAGCGCCGCCTGGCTGCAGCGGACGGCGCCCAGGCGATTGACCAGGGTGCCGCCGACCACGCTCGTGAACATCGCGGCCAGATAGACCAGCGCCATGTAGAAACCGACGGCGCCGGACGGCAGGCCCAGTTCGCGCGTCGCCACGGGCCCGACGACCGCCGGCGCAATAGTGGCGGCCGAGGCCAGGGACTGGATGGCCAGGGTCACGGCCAGCACCCAGGCCGTGCTTGGCTGCCGCGCGCTACCTGGCGTCATCCAGCGCCTTCACGATGTGTTCGAGCACCTTGATTCGCGCGGTGCGCTTGTCGTCGGTGGCGACGACGACCCAAGGCGCGTGGGCGGTGTCGGTGCGGGCCAGCATCTCGCGCGCGGCCAGCATGTAGTCGTCCCATTTGCGGCGATTGCGCCAATCGTCCGCCGTGAGCTTGAAGCTCTTGAACGGCGAATCGCGGCGCTCCCGGAAGCGGCGCAGCTGCTCGTCGCGCGAGATGGAAAGCCAGAACTTGAGCACCACCGCGCCGCTGCGCCGCAGTTGTTCCTCGAAGTCGTTGATCTCGCCATAGGCGCGAAGCCAGGTGGCGGAGGGAATGAGCGACTCGACGCGCTCCACCAGGACCCTGCCGTACCACGAGCGGTCGAATATGCTGACGCGGCCATGCAGCGGCAGGCGGCGCCAGAACCGCCACAGATAGGGATGGGCGAGCTCCTCGTCGCTCGGCGCCGATATCGGGACGATCTCGAAGTCGCGCACGTCCAGGGCATGCGACACGCGGCGGATCGCGCCGCCCTTGCCGGCCGCGTCCACGCCTTCGAACACCAGTACCAGCGAACGCTCCCCGAAACGCTTGCGGCGCACGTGGGCCGACAATTGCGCCTGCAAGGACGCGAGCCGCTTCTCGTAATCGTCCTCGTCGAGCTTTCCGCCGCCGGGGGGCGGTTCCAGTCTCGTGCCGCCATGGCCGACGCGCCGCGCCGGACGGGCCGCCGGCCTGGCCGGTGCGGGAAGAGGCCCGGCCAAAGCCTCCAGCGTGGCCGATGCGGTTTCCACGGCGCGCAGTCGTGGATCGGCGCTCGGCACCACGTGCCACGGCGCGTGCCCGGCGTGCGTGGCCTCGAGCACGATCTGGCCCGCGGCCCGCAGGCGATCGAACTTCTTGCGAACCTTCAGGTCGGCCTCGGAGACCCGCCAGGCGGTGCCCGGATCGGCAAGCTGCGCGTCGATGCGCGCGACCTGCGCCGCACGCGACAAGTGGTACCAGAGCTTCACGATGCGCACGCGCTCGCTGGCCAGCATGGCCTCGAAACGGCGGATCTCGGCCGCCATGGCTTCGATGTGGTCCATGTCTGGCCGCTTGCGCGCCGCCTCCTTGAAAAGCGGGGCGTACCACGATCCGAAGACGATGCCGGCCTGGCCCAGCGCAGGCAGCGCGTTCCAGTAGCGCCACATGGCCGGCCGCTGGGCCTCGTCGGCCGTGGGCTCGCCGAAGGCCAGCGTCCGTATGTGGCGCGGGTCCATCCACTCGTTGAGCAGATTGATGGCGGAGCCCTTGCCCGCTCCATCCACGCCGGCCACCACGATCAGCACCGCGCGATCGCGCTTCTTCAGCAATTCGTATTGCCGCTGCACGAGCGCCGTCCTGAGGGCCGGTTCGCGCCGTTCGTACTCCTCCTCGTCCATGAAGGGATCGAGTTCGGCTCGCTGGAACACCTGGGGGCTCTCCAAGAATGGGCACCGCCCATGCTTTACCACAGTCGCTCGCAGGGGCACAAGCTGGGTGGCAAGCGTCTTCTGCTAACCTGAAGTGGAAGGTGAGGCCCTATGACGCCCCCCTGCGCGCTTACGCGCGTCCCCGTGGGGGGCGGCACTGGCGGACCGGCGAAGCCTCCGCGGTGCCCTGGGTCAAATGGAATGAGCCGCTTGCGCGACGGGCGCGGGCCGGGCAAGGAGATAGACATGAGCAGCCGTGTTGAAAAAGACACTTTCGGTCCCATCGACGTTCCCGCCGAGCACCTCTGGGGCGCCCAGACCCAGCGCTCGCTGCAGTTCTTCTCGATCTCGAACGAGAAGATGCCCGAACCGCTGATCGTCGCCCTGGCGCAGGTCAAGCGTGCCGCCGCGCGGGTCAATGCGGAACTGGGACTGCTCGAACCCAGGCTCGCCAAGGCCATCGAATCCGCCGCCGACGAAGTGATCGCCGGCCGCTGGGCCGACGAGTTCCCGCTCAGCGTCTGGCAGACGGGATCGGGCACGCAGACCAACATGAACGTCAACGAAGTGCTGGCCAACCGCGCCTCCGAGCTGCTGGGAGGCGAACGGGGCCAAGGCCGCCTGGTACACCCGAACGACCATGTCAACCGGGGCCAGTCGTCCAACGACGTCTTCCCCACCGCCATGCACGTGGCCGCCGCGCTACAGGTCCATACCCGGCTGTTGCCCGCGCTTGCGCGCCTGCGCAAGACGCTCGGCGACAAGGCGCGGGCCTATGCCGACATCGTGAAGATCGGCCGCACCCACCTGCAGGATGCCACGCCGCTGACCCTGGGCCAGGAGCTCTCGGGCCACGAAGCCCAGCTCGTGCTGGCGGAAGAACAAGTCCGCTACGCGCAGCGAGGCCTGCTGCTCCTGGCCATAGGCGGAACGGCGGTGGGCACGGGCTTGAACACCCATCCGGAATTCGGCGCGCGAGTGGCCGCCGAACTGGCCAAGGAAACCGGCCTGCCGTTCGAATCCGCGCCCAACAAGTTTCAGGCGCTCGCCTCGCACGAAGGCCTGCTGTTCGCGCATGGCGCCCTCAAAACGCTGGCCGCCGGCCTGATCAAGCTGGCCAACGACGTTCGCTGGCTGGCCAGCGGCCCGCGTTCGGGGCTGGGCGAGATCCGCATTCCGGAAAACGAGCCGGGCAGTTCCATCATGCCGGGCAAGGTCAACCCCACCCAATCCGAAGCGCTGACCATGCTGGGCGCGCAAGTCCTGGGCAACGACGTGGCGGTCAACATCGGCGGCGCCAGCGGCAACTTCGAGCTGAACGTCTTCAAGCCGCTGCTGATCCACAATTTCCTGCAATCGGTACGGCTGCTGGCCGACGGCATGGAAAGCTTCGACAAGAACTGCGTGGCAGGCCTGGAGCCCAACCGCGAACGCATCGCCGAACTGGTGGAACGCTCGCTGATGCTGGTGACCGCGCTCAATCCCCACATCGGCTACGACAAGGCCGCGCAGATCGCCAAGAAGGCGCACAAGGAAAACCTCTCGCTCAGGGAAGCGGCGCTGGCGCTGGGCTACCTGACCGCGGAACAGTTCGACCAGTGGGTCGTGCCAGGCGACATGACCTGAGGCGCGGGCCGGAAGAGGGCCTACTTCTTACCGCTCACTTCGGCGCCGGCGTTGGGGGCGAGGCGCCGGAAAAAGAGAACGGACAAGGCCATGGCGCCGCCTATGACGAGATAGCCGGGAATGACATCGAAGGAATCCAGCACGGTGGTTCCGCGCGCCGCCATGCTGAGCTTGAGCGCAAAAGCCGCTATGGCCACGCCGAGGCTGATGGCCAGTTGCTGGACCGCGCTCGCCATGCCGGTGGCTCTCCCCATCTGGTCCGGGCCGATGTCGGCGTAGGCCAGGGAATTCACGCCGGTCAGTTGCAGCGAGCGGAAGAAGCCGCCGAGCAGCAGCACGACGATGATGACCAGGTGCGGGGTCAACGGCGTGAACAGGACGCATCCCACGATGGAGGCGCCGGTCAGGAAGGCGTTCGCCACCAGGGTGCGGCGGAATCCGAACCGCTTGATGATGGGGCTGGCGCTCATCTTCATCAACAGCGCGCCCAGCGCCCCCGCAAAAGTCAGCATCCCGGCGGCGAAAGGGCCCATGCCGAATGCGACCTGCAGTTGCATGGCGAGCAGGAACGGCACCGCTCCCACGGCCAGGCGGCACAGGTTGCCGCCCAGCAGCGAAATGGAGAAAGTCGGGATCTTCAGCAGGCGGAAATCGAGAATGGGATGAGGCGAACGTTCGGCATGCCTGACGTACAGCACACCACACAGGCATCCGACCGCCAGCAGCGCCCCCACGATCGCCGGCGACAACACGCCGTGCCCCACGGCCTCGAAGCAGAAAACGAGCGTGCCCAGGCAGACCGCCGTGAGCAGGAAACCGACGAGATCCAGGGGCTGGGGCTTGCCGCCCTCGGTATCCTTGATGTAGCGCAGCGCGAGGACCACGCCCAGGATGCCGATGGGCAGGTTCATGAAGAAGATCCAGCGCCACGAACCGTACTCGACCAGGAAGCCCCCCACGGCCGGCCCGAATATGGGGCCGAGCAGAGCGGGCATGCTCAGGAAGGACATCGCCCGCACCAGGTCCGACTTCTGTACCGTGCGCAGCAGCACGATGCGGCCCACCGGGACCATCATCGCGCCCGCGAATCCCTGCAACATGCGGCCGGCGACCATCTGGCCGAGCGTCTGCGACAGGCCGCACAGGGTGGAACTGAGCGTGAACAGGACAATGGCAGAGGCGAACACCTGGCGCGCGCCGAACCGGTCGGCGGCCCATCCGCAGATGGGCACGAACACGGCGGCGCTGAGCAGGTAGGCCGTGATGGCCACGTTGAGCTTCACCGGGTCCTCGCCGAACGAGTGCGCCATGGCGGGCAGCGCCGTGGCGATGACCGTGGAATCCAGCATCTGCATGAAGAGCGCGCAACCGACGATGAGCGGCACCACCATGGGCGAAAGGCGCTGGGCGATGCGGGCGAAGAAGGGAAGCCGGTTGCCGGTGGACACGGACATGTCGTTCACTCCCCCAGGCGCCGCAAGGCTTCCACCGCGGCGCCGAGCGCGGCGCGCGAGTCGGGCTCGAGCTTGGCGATGCGGCCGGCCAGCCAATCGGTACGGCGCTTGCGCACATCGGCCACCAGCTTGCGGCCCTGCGGCGTCACGGCCAATCCGACGCGGCGCCTGTCGGCATGCAGCGTCTGGTCGCGCTGGATGTAGCCGGCGGCCTCCAGTTGCTTGACGTGATTGCTCATGGTGGCTGCGCGCATGTTCTCGCGGTTGGCCAGGTCGTTGACGCCGATGCCGGGTTCCTTGTCGATGGCTGACAGCAGCATGACCATTAGCGGCGACACGTCGAACGCCTGGGTCTCCCGCCGCAGCAGCCGGTTCAGCCGCAGGATGGCGGGGCGCAGTTGCGCGGCCAGTTCGATGGCGTCGTTGCTTGAAAGATCCTGCATGGCAATGGCGGAAGGCGACCGAGGATGCCGGATCGCCCGATAAACAGTTAGTTAGTTGAACTAACTATATAGCCGCAGTCCGGAAATTGCAAGGACGCGGTTCGCCGGCAAGCCGCGCGGATGCGCGGCTTTTGCCTCATTCCTACATCACCCCGGAGGCGCCGCCGTCCAGGTTGATGCTCGAACCGGTCACATAGCTCGCGGCCTTCGACGCCAGGAACACGATGACATTGGCCGCCTCCTCGGCCTCGCCTACCCTGCCGAGCGGGATGTCGCGGGCGAACTCCCGGTACAGGTCATCCGGTTCCCGTCCCTTGGAGGCCGCCGCGCGCTCGTGCTGGCCTGCCTTGATCTTGCCGATGCAGACGGCGTTCACGAGGATGTTGTCGGCGGCGAACTCGCGGGACAGCGCCTTCGTCAGGGCCAGGCCCGCCGCGCGCGACACCGAGGTCGGCATGGAAGTCGCCGCCGGCTGCTTGCCCCCTATGGTGGAGATGTTAACGATGCGGCCGCCGCCTTGCCGCTTCATGTGTTCGACCGCGAGTCGCGAACAGCGGATGGCCCCGTACAGCTTGAGCTCCAGGTCGGCGTCCCAGTCGGCGTCCTTGACCTGCAGGAACGGGCCGCGCATGGAGGTGCCGGCATTGTTGACGAGGATATCGATGCGGCCGAAGTGGCCGGCCACGGTCGAGAAGAAACGCTCGACCTGTTCCGGCCTGGCGATGTCGGCCGGCACGCCCAGGACGTCGCCGCCCTTGCCGCGCAGGAGTTCCACCGTGGCCGCGAGCTTGTCGGCGTTGCGGGCGCAGATCGCCACCTTGGCCCCTTCCTCGACGAACTTCAACGCCGTCGCCAGCCCGATGCCCGCGGTCGCGCCCGTCACCACCGCCACTTTTCCTTCGAGTCCCAGATCCACTTATCGCTCCGTCATAGAATCAAATGTTCCCGCGGCGATCGCCGCGCCCTTCGACTTGCGCGCCGCAGCCCTGCCGCGACCGCGTTTTCAGCGCCTACCGCCATGCAAGCAGACCTTCACGACATCGGCATCATTCGCGTCTTCCATGCCCATGTCTACTACGATCCCGCGGCGACCCGCGACACCGCGGCCGCCGTGCGGGACGAAGTCACCGCGCGCTTTCCCGTGCGTGCCGGCCGCTGGCACGACGTGCCCGTCGGCCCGCATACACAGGCCATGTACCAACTGCTGTTCGCGCCCGACACCTTCGCCACCCTCGTTCCCTGGCTCATGCTGAACCGGCGCGGCCTGGACGTGCTGGTGCACCCCGACACAGGTTTCCCCCGCCGCGATCATCTGGTTCACGGCTTCTGGCTGGGCCGCGCGCTGCCACTGAACGCCGACCGGCTTCCCGAACGGGACGACTGAGGCCGTCCCTTCACGCCGCGTTCTCGAGCCAGCCCAGTTGCGCGCCGGCGGCGGCGGTGATCTCGAACGAGCGCAGCCGCGCGGCATGGTCGTAGATCTGCGCCGTTACCATCAGTTCGTCCGCCCCATGGCGCCGGGCGAATGCCGCCAGGCCCGCCTCGACGTCGGGCTGCGCGCCGACGATGGAACAGGACAGCGACCGCTCGACATGCGCGCGTTCGGCGCCGCTCCAGATATCGTCGATGTCATCGACCGGTTCGCTCAGCTTGCCAGGCGTGCCGCGAATGAGACTGACGAACTGCAATTGCAGCGATGTGAACAGGCGCCGGGCCTCGTCCGCCGTGTCGGCCGCGAATACGTTGATGCCCAGCATGACGTACGGACGCTGCAAGGCCTCGGACGGCTGGAAGCGCGTCCGGTACAGGTCCAGCGCGGCCGTCAGGTAACCGGGCGCGAAATGCGACGCGAAGGCGAACGGCAATCCCATCTGGGCTGCCAGTTGCGCGCTGAACAGGCTGGATCCCAGCAGCCACAACGGCACGTCGAGTCCTCCGCCCGGCACCGCCTGGACGGCCTGGCCCGGATGCGGCGGCCGGAAGTAGTTCTGCAGTTCGAGGACGTCCTGCGGAAACCGGTCGGCGGTATCGCCCTGGCTGCGGCGCAGGGCGCGCGCGGTGGCCTGGTCCGACCCGGGTGCGCGCCCCAGGCCGAGGTCGATGCGGCCCGGATACAGCGACGCCAGCGTGCCGAACTGTTCGGCGATGACGAGCGGCGAATGATTGGGCAGCATGATGCCGCCCGCGCCCACGCGTATGCGCCGGGTACCGGCGGCCACGTGGGAAATCACCAGCGAGGTGGCCGCGCTGGCGATGCCCGGCATGTTGTGATGCTCGGCCAGCCAGTAGCGCCGATAGCCCCAGCGCTCGGCATGCTGGGCCAGGTCGCGGGTGTGGCGGAACGCCTCGGCGGCGTCGCCGCCCGCTCGGATGGGGGAAAGATCCAGTACGGACAACGCGGTCATTGCGGCTCTCGAAGAAGGAAGCACCCACGCGGGCACGCGGCGGCGGATCGCCGCGCTGCGTTAACTGCCGGTTGACGAGACTTGAAAAGACGTCGCTCGTCCAGCAAGGGCATGCTCAATACACTCATCGTACCCTTCACCCTGGACCACGCCCGATGAAAACCTTACAAGCGATATGTCTATGGATAGCGCTCGCCGCCGTCGCCGCCCCCGCCCAAGCCCAGACCGGTGGCTACCCGGCGCGTCCCGTCAGGCTGGTGGTCGGATGGTCGCCCGGGGGGGCAACCGACATCCTTGCGCGCATGGTTTCCGCCGAACTGGGCAACCAGCTCGGCCAGCAAGTCGTGGTGGACAACCGGCCCGGCGCCAATGGCACCATCGGCCATGCGCAGGTGGCCGCCGCGCCTGCCGACGGCTATACCCTCATCCTGGCCACCAACAGCACCTACGCGATCGCCGAGCACTTGTACAAATCATTGCCCTACAGGCACGAGCGCGACTTGGCGCCGATCTCGCTGCTTGCCTCCAGCCCCCTCATCCTGGCGGTACGGCCCACGCTGGAGGCGCGCAGCGCGAATGACCTCGTCGACCTCGCACGCAAGCAACCCGGGCGCCTGAACATCGCATCCGGCGGGAACGGCTCCACCAGCCACCTGGCCGCCGAACTGTTCATGAGCCTCACCGGCACCGCCATGACGCATGTCCCCTACAAGGGAGGCGGACCGGCCAACAACGCCGTGGCTGCGGGCGAAGTGGACGCGGCCTTCCTGGACCTCGGCGTGGCGGCCCCGTTCGCGGCCGCCGGTCGGCTGAAAGCCATCGCGGTAACCGGCGCGGCGCGCTCGCCTCTGCTGCCCGACGTGCCCACGGTGGGCGCATCCGGCGTGCCCAGTTTCGAATCGACCACCACCTTTGCGCTGTTCGCGCCGGCCGGCACGCCGCGCCCCATCGTCGACCGGCTGCACGAGGCCGTGCTCGCCGCGCTGTCCGGCGGCGGCATGCGGGAGAAACTGCGCAAGCAAGGCGTCGAGATCGTAGGCAGCACGCCTGATGAACTGCGCCGGGCGGCAGCGGCGGAAAGCGCGAAATGGGCCCGCATCATCCGCGAACGCCGTATCGCCCTGGATTGACATGCCTGCTTCCGGAATTTCCATGGGCGCGGCCATGAACGTCGCCGTCGTCGGCGCCGGCCCGATCGGCTGCGCGACAGCGGCCTACCTGCTCAAGCAAGGTCATCGCCCCGCCCTCTGGTCGCCCACCGCGGCCCGGCTGCGGCGGCACGGCGCCGCGGTCCGCTATGCCTGCACGGGGTCGCTGGACGGCTGGATCGAGCTGGAGTGGCTCGGCGCGCCCGGCGAGCTGGCCCGCTTCGACGTCGTCATCGTATGCCTCCCCGGCAATGCCTACGCCAGCGTACTGAAACCGCTCTCGGCGGTCTGGCGCAACGGCCAGACCATGGTCGTCAGCGGCGCGCTCAGCCTGTGCCCCCTGTGGCTGCGCGACAGCGCCGCGCGGCGTGGCCGGGAGGTGCACGCCGTGGGCTGGGCCACCACCCCGACCACCGCCCACTTCCTGGCGGACGGGAGGCTGCATGCGAATCCGCTGCGCGATCGCATCGACATGGCCGGCACCGAGCGCGGCGCAGGGGCCTTGGCACTATGCGCCGCGCTGCTCGGCCCGCGCTTCGTCGATGCCGGCGACCTGCTCGCGCCCACGCTTGCCAACATCAATCCCATCGCCCATGCCGCCGAAGTGATTCCCAACCTGACGCGCATGGACAAGGGCGAAGACTGGCCGCTCTTCGGTTGCTTCACGCCGGTCGTCGCGCGCCTGGCGGCAGAGCTGGACAGGGAACGGCTCGCCCTTGCCGCCGCGCTGGGTTTTGCCCTACCCACGCTGGCCGAGCATTACAGCCGTTCCTACCATATCCGGCAGGGACCGCTGCATGACATGGCGGCGGAAATCCAGGCCCGCGGCATGGGGCCTGCCGGCCCGGCAAGCCTTGCCCACCGCTACGTCCTTGAAGACGCGCCCTTCGGGCTGGTGTTCCAGGAAGCGCTGGCGCGTGCCGCGGACGTCCCGTCCCCGCTCCTGTCCGCCTGCATCGATCTCTTGCAGGCGGCCTACGGGCGGGATTTCCGCACCGAGAATTTCCTGGTGGACGAGCTTGGCCTGGCCACGGGCGGCATCGCCGCGCTCCGCAACCGCTGCGCGGCCTCGCACAACGCCGACACGCTGCCTCGATGAGCACGGCTGAACCGGTACACCATGGCGATCGGCACCGGCGGAGGCAGATCCTCCACGGCGATCTGCACCAGCGTGCCTCGCTCGAGCCGGTCTTCGATCACGCAGCGCGCCGCCAGCGTCAGGCCCAGCGATTGCTCCGCCAGCTGGAGGTTGGTAATGGCGTTGGTAGACTCGATCTGCGGCACGATGGGCGCCAGGCCATGCTGCAGCAGCACCTGTTCCACCATCATCCGCGCGTTGGTCGGCCGAGGCGGCAGTATCCATGCCTCGTCGCGCAGCGTCCGCCAGTCTTGCGGGATAGCGCGGGACGCGGCCAGGCGGTGCGTGGGCGCGCAGACCACGGACCACTGCTCGGCGCCTATCTGGTCGATCACGAAGCCATCGGGCCTGAGCCCGCCGAGCTCGGACGGCGTGTTCATCGTCACCAGCACGTCGATGTCGCCGGCCTCGAGCTTCTGGCACATGTCGGCCAGCCGGCCCTCCACGAGCCGCACGGGCGGCAGTCCACCATGGGTGGCCATATCGCGCAGCAGGCGCGGCACCAACGTCCAGGCAATGAAAGGCGGCGCCCCGATGCGGATGGCATCGTCGGCCGGCACGCCCCGCGCCGCCAGCTCGTCGGCAAGCTGGGCCACTTCCGCCAGCAGGACGCGCGCACGCTGAACGATGAGATCGCCGGCAGCGGTCGTGACCACACCGCGCGGCAGGCGGTGGAACACGGGCATGCCGAACAGGGCCTCGACCTCCCGCAGCCCCTTGCTGACCGCCGCCGTGCTCATGTGCAGCCGCTCGCCCGCGGCTCGCATGTTGCCGGCATCGGCCAGCGTACTGATCAGTTCCAGCTGGCGCATCCTGAGCGCGGCCAGCAGCCGGTGTGTCGCGTCGTGCATTCGGGTCGTCCTGACTGCGGCGCGCGATCGCGCGCCCAACGGGGAGCATACCTCGCAGCCGGCCGCGGAATCGGCCTGACCTCGCCGGGGGCGCCATGAAGCGGCGGCGGATCCTCGTCCTTGCAACGGGCGGCACCATCGCCGGCGCCGCATCCTCGCCGCACGACACCAGCGGCTATCGCGCCGGCGCCTTGCCGGTCGAAGCGCTGATGGCGGCGCTGCCGGAGCAGGAGGACATCCGGATCGATGCGCGTCAGGCTTTTTCCCTGGACAGCAAGGACGCGCTGCCGGAGTTCTGGCAGGCGCTGGCGCGGGAGATCGCCCGCGTCCAGGCCGATCCCGGCATAGACGGCGTGGTGGTCACGCACGGCACGGACACGCTGGAAGAGACCGCGTGGTTCCTGCACCTGACGCTGCCGCTCGCCAAGCCCGTGATATTGACGGGAGCGATGCGCCCGGCCACGGCGGCGTCGGCCGACGGCCCCATGAACCTGCTGCAGGCCCTGCGCGTGGCCGCGCAACCCCGGGCCGCCCGGCACGGCATCCTGGTGGTGATGAACAGCCGCATCCACCACGCGCGGCACCTGCGCAAGGCGCATTCCTACCACGTGGATGCGTTCGACAGCGCGGACGCCGGGCCTGCCGGCGTGGTGCAGGACGGCTTCGTGGGCTGGCTCTCGACGCCTTGCGCGTCGGCGCCGCGCTTCGCGCCGGACACGCCGTTGGGGCAGGTCGAGATCCTGGCCGACTACCCCGGCGTCTCGCCCGCGCTGGTGGCCGCCGTGATTCATGGCGGCGCGCAAGGGCTCGTGTGGGCTGGCTACGGCAACGGCTCGATCAGCTCGGCCGTCCAGCCCATGCTGGACGAAGCGCGGCGGCGGGGCCTGGCGATCGTACGCGCCAGTCGCGTCGGCGCCGGCCGGGTCTGGCGCGATGAAACCGCAGGATTCGTCAACGCGTCCGGCCTCGATCCCTACAAGGCGCGCATCGCGCTGATGCTGGCGCTCGGCGCCGGCATGCCCCGCGGCCGGCTGCAGCCGCTGTTCGACGACCTCTCCTACTCCTGATCGCGGAGCCCGCCGCCGGAAAGCGGCGGAGCCCGGGTTTTCCCCAGACCCGCGCCCATGTAGTTGAAAATGGCAACTTGTTACTGTATCGTTGATAAAATCCATAGTTGATAAAAGCAACGATCTAAGGCGTCCTGATCATGCGGTGATCCGACGCCGCGACAGGACCTTTACGAGGAGACCCCATGAGCATCCGTTTCGCCCTCAAGCT
Source organism: Pigmentiphaga sp. NML080357 (assembly GCF_002188465.1). Classification (GTDB taxonomy): domain Bacteria; phylum Pseudomonadota; class Gammaproteobacteria; order Burkholderiales; family Burkholderiaceae_B; genus Pigmentiphaga. The sequence continues at coordinate 227,950 of NZ_NINW01000038.1, forward strand.
GGGCGCGGCCGCCGCGGCCGTGACATTCGCACTGCCGGCCGCCGCGCAAGGCGAATCCGCCGCCGATTATCCGTCTCGGCCGATACGCATCATCGTTCCCTACACGCCCGGCGCCATCAACGACGTGCTGGCGCGCCGCATCGCCCAGCGGCTCTCCGAATCGCTCAAGCAGAGCGTGGTAGTCGAGAACAAGCCCGGCGGCGGCACCGTGATCGGCACCGAGTACGTCGCGCGCGCCGATCCCGACGGCTATACGCTGCTGCAAACCGCCGCCGCTCACTCGATCAACCCCAACCTGATGTCCAAGCTGCCTTACGACACGATCAAGAGCTTCAGCTTCATCACGCTGGTGGGCACCTCGCCCTATGTCATGATCGCCACCCCGAACCTGCCGGCCAACACGGTGCCCGAACTGGTCGCTCTGGCCAAGGCCAAGCCGGGCCAGCTCTCCTATGCGTCCACCGGCAACGGCGGCAGCGCCCACCTGATGGGTGAGCTGCTGAAGGACATGGCCAAGGTCGACATCATGCACGTGCCCTACAAGGGGTTGGCCCAGGGCCTGAACGACCTGGCCAGCGGCCAGGTGCACCTGTCGTTCAGCACCTACACCGGGGCCATGTCCTATCTCAAGCCCGGACGCGTGAAGGCGCTGGCGGTCACGGGCAAGCAGCGCATGTCGGTGCTGCCCGACGTGCCGGCCATCGCCGAGACCTACCCGGGCTACGACGCCTCCGGCTGGTGGGGCTACGTCGCGCCGGCCGGAACGCCGCAGCCCATCGTCGACAAGCTGAACCGCGAACTGAACAAGATCGTGCAGGCGCCGGACTTCAAGGAGATGTTCAAGTCCGAAGGGGTCGAGATGCTCGGTACGACGCCGGCGGAATTCAAGGCGCACGTCGAGCGCGAGATGGTGACCTGGGGCAAGCTCGTCAAGAAAGCCAGCATCCGGATGGATTGAGCGCCCGGCCATGAAGATCGCTCGCTGGTCGCTGGACTTCTACCGCCTGGCCTATCGCCGCCAGGTGGTCTGGGCCAACGCCATCGAAGACGCGGGCGTCTACGCCCTGCTGCGCATCGAATCGGAAGACGGCCTGGCAGGCCTGGCCGAAGGCACGGTCAAGGCGACATGGTCCGGCGTCTCGCCGGCGTCGCTGGCGGCCGCCTTCAAGGATCTGGTGATGCCAGCGGTGGCGGGGATGGACGTCTCCGATCCGCAAGCCCTTCGCCAGGCGCTGGCGCCGCTGCCCGAAAACCGCCTGGCCAAGGGCATGCTGGAAAGCGCGGCCTGGATGCTTCGAGCCGCGCATGCCGGACAACCCTTGTGGCAGCTCTGGGGCGGGCGACAGGACGTGGAAGTGGCCTGGACCGTCACCCGGCAGCCTCCCGAGGCCATGGCGCGGGATGCGGCGCAAGCCGCCGAACGCCATGGCATACGCGCATTCAAGATCAAGGGCGGGCAAGGCATGGACACCGACCGGCAGGCGCTGCGCGCCATACGCCGCGCGGTGGGCGACGGCGCGATCTTCAACGTCGATGCCAACTCGGCCTACGATCGCGGCACGGCCGCGGCCTACCTGCGCCTGCTCGAAGACGAAGGCGTGCAGGCGGCGGAAGATCCGTGCGCGCTGCGTCCGGACGCGCACTTCGAGGCCTTGCAGCATGGCACGCGCCTACCCATTATCGTGGACAGCGCCTGCACCACGGCGGCCGACGCCGCCCTGTTCCTCGAACGCGGCGCGCGGGCACTCAGCGCCAAGCCGGGACGCATAGGTATGGCGGAAACGCTGGCCATCGGCGAGCTCGCCGCCCGGCACGGCGCCGGTGTCGCAACCGGCATCTATGCCGAGAGCGCCTTGGGCACGCTGGTCAATTTGCAACAAGCGGCGGCGGTTTCGCCCCAGGCCTGCGCCTTTCCGGCGGAGCAGACGTTCTTCCTGACCTTGTCCGAGCAGATCGTGGCCCGGACGCCGCTCATTCGGCAGGGCTGCGTCGCGCTGCCCGCCGCGCCGGACCCGGACGGCTGGATAGACCGCGGCCTGCTGGACCGCTACCGCCTGCCGATCGCCGCCTGAAGGCCTCGCTCTGCGCCTGCAGCCAGGCGCGGAACTCGGCCAGCACCGGATCGGCCGCCTTTTCCTCGGGATACGCGAAGTAATAGGCCCCCTCGCTGCGCACGGGAAGATCGGACAGGACCTTGAGCTTGCCCGAGCGCAGCTGGTCGCCGATCAGGAAGCGCGGCAGGAGCGCCACGCCCAGCCCCGCGCACGCGGCGCTGATCAGCATCGACTGCACCTCGAAGCGCGGCCCCCGCATGACATTGACGTCGCCCAGGCCCGCCGCCCCGCACCAGCGGCGCCAGGCCTCGGGGCGGGTCATCAGGTGCAGAAGCCGCCGGCGCACGATGGCGTGCGGGCTGACCGAGGCCGCGCCTTCGAGCAGCGCCGGGCTGCCGACGGGCAGGAGCACTTCGTCGAACAGATAGTCGGTGCGCGCCCCGGCCCAATCCGGCGCGCCGAAGTACAAGGCTCCGTCGAGCGCGCTTTCGCTGAAGAAAAAGCGCGTGCTGCGCGCGCTGACGTGTACCGTCACGCCCGGCCGCTGCGCATAGAAGGAAACCAGGCGCGGCACCAGCCATTGCGAGCCGACGGTGGGCAACGCCGCCACCTCCAGCACCGCGCCGTCGCCTTCATGCCCCATGACCTCGAGCGTGTCGCGCTCGATGCGCTCGATGGTCTGGACCACTCTCGCGCTGTACATGGCGCCGGCGCGCGTGAGCGAAATACGCTTCTTGATCCGGTGGAAAAGCCTGACGCCCAACTGTTCTTCGAGCAGCGATATCTGCCGCGAGACCGCGCTTTCGGTCAAGGCGAGTTCGTCGGCCGCGCGAGTAATGCTGAGATGCCGCGCCGCGGCATCGAACGCCGTGAGCGCACCAATACTGGGCAGCCTGCGCCGCATGGGTTCATTCCAAAAACTCAAGATGTCTCCAGAATAAATCGTTTGATGGCCCTCGGACAAGGCTCCTAGGGCGTGTTCACACTAAATGAATTTGCTCGTATACTTCGGGTATGGAAATCACCGAAGCCCAATATCAGCAGATCGAGCACTGTTTGCCGCGACAGCGCGGCAACGTCAGCCTGACGAATCTGC